>JAGFZX010000070.1 GCA_017889585.1 Bacillota bacterium | reverse complement strand
CAATACACGATCTACTAAATATACACTAGTCCCTCGTTCCCGAGCTTCTTTATCAAGAATAGTATTTTCCCGAATATAATAACTAACATCAGCAATATATACCCCAAGAAGATAGTTGCCATTTTTCAAACGTTCAACATATACGCCATCATCCAAATCTTTGGCATCTTCACCATCAATGGTGACGATCGGCAAATGACGCAGATCACGCCGTCCAGTGATTTCATCTTCACTGATCGCCGCAGGTACTTTATCAGCAGCCTCCTGGACCTCAATGGGAAAATCAGTTGGTAAATTATGCCTCTTGATAATCGACAGTATCTCAATTCCCGTATCACCTTTACTGCCTAATACTTCGATAATTTTCCCTTCTGCGCTCCTTTTCTTTTCTGGCCATTTAGTAATTTCCACTAAGACCTTGCTGCCATTTTTAACTATATTCTTGTCATCTTTAGGAATGAAAATATCCTGCCCTAAGCGAAGATCATCAGGTGTTACAAAGCCAAAATTACGGCTGGCTTCAAATGTGCCGACGATTCGGGGATTAGCTCTTTCTACAATACGGATAATTTCCCCATCTCTAGATTTTCCCTGACCACTCTGACAATGAACACGTACTACCACCCGGTCATGATGCATAGCAGTCATCATAGCATCAGGAGGAATAAAGACATCTGTTTCATTAGGAGTCTTGAGTTTATCAGGAATGACAAAACCATAGCCTTTATTGCTGGCGCTTAATTTACCAACTAACAGATTCATACGTTCTGGTACGCCATATTTATCATATCTTGTTTTAATAATATCAGCATTTTTTTCAAGTTCTTCAAGCACTTCCCATAATTGACCAAGTTCTGTACCCTTAAGTTCCATTTCTTCTGCTAAGTCCTCAGAGGTCAAAGGTTTATAGGCTTCTTTCTTCATAAATTCTAAGATTTTCTCTCTAAGCACCATTTTGAGCATCCTCCAGAACTGCAATGATGGCCTTACCTTGAGCGGTAATTGTACCATCTGGCAGTTTCATTTCACTCACTAATTCATACATATTACCACGTTTGCCAACTATTTTCCCTGTTACCGTCAATTGCTGACCAATAGGCGTTGGTTTCCGAAAACGTACTTCTAACTTTGCAGTCACAGCATTAAATCCCTTAGCATAAAGATAACGGCCCATAACTTCGTCCAGAATAGTACTCACAAGACCGCCATGCATAATACCATCATAACTCTGATGTTCAGGGCGAGCTGTAAATGTTGTAATATAGCTTTCATCTTTCTCGATAAACACCAATTTTAAGCCAATAGGATTTTCCTTGCCACAGGCAAAGCACCATTGATTAATTGGATCCATTGTTATCACCTCAACTACTTAATTTTATCATACAAAATTCTTTTATAAGGAAAGCACTATCGCGTCCTTTTGAATCTCAGAGAGTAAAACCCACGTTAAACACAAAGATCACAAAGAAGCGCAAAGGACACAAAGGAATTTTTTAATATCTTCTTGGTGGTCTTTGTGTCCGCGTAGCGGCTTTGTATCTTTGTGGTAAAATAGGGTTTCACCAGTTGTTCTACAAAAAACTTATACTGTCTGATTCCGCAAAAAATCAGCAATTTTTCTAAAGATTTGTTCCCGTTCTATGTCAATGGTCACAATGTGTCCAGATTTTTCTAACCACATCAAAGTTTTCTCATTGCTGGCAATCATATCATATATATATTCAGCACTTCTTGGCTGCACAGTACGATCTTGCCGCCCTTGAACAATAAGCAGGGGTTCATGTATTGTGGGCAAAAGATTCTCTACATGCTCTATAAGATTGATCAAACTACTTAAACTGCTGAGAGGAGTCGAAGCATAACACACTGAGTATTTCGGGTCAACATCAGCGTATATCCTTCTTTTTTTAGGGACAAAATCACGAAACATTCGATATACAGGTAACATGTCCAAGCGTTTATCAGCAATAAAAATCGGGGTGCTAAGGGAAACCAGTCTTTCCACCTGATATTCTGTGGCTAATTTCAAAGCCAATAAACCACCCATGGACAGCCCTATAACTGCGATGCTATTGCACATTGCTCTTAATATATGATAGGCGTCTTCAACAGTGCTATACCAATGAGGCCATTTGGTGCTAGCCATTTCCTCCACTGTTGTCCCATGGCCAGATAGCCGGGGCGCCAGAACAGTATAACCTTCTTTATGTAGAAAATCTCCAAGCAATCGTACTTCAGAAGGCGAACCTGTAAATCCATGTATGAGTAAAACTCCATACGCGCCTCCTGGTAAAAAAAAAGGTTCTGCCCCCTCCATAATCGCCAAAAAGCAAACACCTCCACGAAAATTCCTCTTATTATAATTATACCATTTTTCGGAATAAAAATTCTATAAACAAAAAAATAAGAAACCCGCCCCTAAAGATAAGAACGATTTACCGCAGAGGCGCAGAGAAAGCAGAGGGTTAAACCACGTTTAACGTGGTTTTCTACCTATTTCATAAAAACCATATAATTTTTGCTACACTAAGAAAAAGACCAGTAATCGCAAATGATTACTGGTCTTTTTAGTACTTAGAAGAACAATAATGGGGCAATAATCAAGGAGATGGTACCAGCCACTTTGATGAGTGGGTTCATAGCCGGACCGGAGGTATCCTTAAAAGGATCGCCTACCGTGTCGCCGATAACGGCTGCGGCATGAGCTGGTGTACCTTTACCACCATGTTCACCTGTTTCAATATATTTTTTGGCATTGTCCCAAGCACCACCAGCATTAGACATAAACAGGGCTAATAATACCCCGGCAGCTGTAGCACCAGCTAAGAACCCAGCTAATGCTTTGGCACCCAAGATAAAACCAACAAAAATCGGTCCACCAACAGCAAAAACTCCTGGCATAAACATTTCTTTAATGGCGGCCTTTGTACTAATATCTACACAAGCTGCATAATCAGGCCGTCCAGTGCCTTCCATGATCCCAGGAATTTCTCTGAACTGCCTACGAACTTCAGCAATCATTTCAAAGGCCGCTTTACCTACAGCTTCCATAGTATAAGCACATACTAAGAAAGGCAAGGTAGCACCTAAGAAAATACCAATAATAACTGTTGGCTCTGTTAAATTGATTACTAAGTGTCCATTCACTAATAGTCCTGATAATTTCGAATTTTTAGCAATTTCTTCACCAAAAGCAGTGAACAAAGCCAAGGCTGTCAAAGCCGCTGAACCAATCGCAAAACCTTTGGCAATGGCAGCTGTAGTATTGCCAACAGCATCTAATTTATCTGTTGTTTTACGTACTTCTGGTTCAAGACCTGCCATTTCAGCAATACCACCAGCATTATCAGCAACAGGGCCAAAAGAATCTACAGCTACTACCATACCTGCTGTACAGAGCATCCCCATGGCAGCCATAGCAATACCATAAATTCCAGCTTGTCCATATGACACCCAAATAGCTACCGCAAATACAATCATAGGCAGAGCTGTACTTTTAAGACCTGTAGCAATCCCTTGGATTATATTCGTAGCTGCTCCGGTTTCACAGGCAGCTGCAATAATCTTTGTAGGCGATTTCGCACTGGATGTATAATATTCAGTAAGCATACCAACCAATACATTGACCACTAAACCTGCTACAATAGCGATAAATATGCCAAAGCCTACTTTAGCACCAAAAACATGATTAGCCAAGAAATAAGCCATAATAGCAGTCAATACATTAGTAGCCCACAAGCCCCGATTAAGAGCAGCTTGGGGATCCCCATCTTCTCCTGTTTTCACTAAAAACGTACTCACAATAGCTGCAAGTATGCCAGCAGCACCGATCAGTAATGGGAACAGCACACCATTAACGCCGTATAAAGTATTACCAATGAGCATAGCCGCAATGGCAGTGGCACCATAGGATTCAAATAAATCCGCACCCATACCCGCTGTATCGCCTACATTATCACCTACGTTATCTGCAATAACAGCTGGATTACGAGGATCATCTTCTGGAATACCAGCTTCTACTTTACCAACTAGATCTGCGCCAACATCAGCTGCTTTGGTAAAAATACCTCCGCCAATCCGCGCAAAAAATGCAATGGCACTAGCACCAAAGGCAAAACTATTGATAACAACAGGATCCCGAAATAATATGTACAATACGGAAACTCCAAATAAGGCAAGACCTACAACTGACATCCCCATAACCGCCCCAGCTCTAAAGGAAACACTTAAGGCTTTATTAAGACTATGACGAGCAGCTTGGGTCGTCCGAGCATTAGCCTTCGTTGTTGAAGTCATTCCTACATAACCGGCAATTGCCGAAAAAACTGCACCGACTAAAAAAGAAACAGCTAATTTATAACCATCTACCCAAAATAATACGGCAAAAATAATAACAGTAAACGGAATTAAGGTTTTGTACTGCCTGTTTAAATAAGCCATTGCTCCTTCGAAAATTGCTTTAGATAAATCCTGCATTTTTTCATTACCAGAATCTTCACTCAATACACTGTTCATAAAATAGGCCGCAAATAGCAATGCTACTATCCCGGCCAATGGCGCAATATACAATAAATCCATATCTCTTTTCCCCCTTATACTAGACAACATGTCTTCTATGTGTTGAAAAGTCCCCCACGAAATGGTTGGTGATAGATATACTTTTAACTATTGTATTGTATGTTATTGCATTGTATGGTATATAATTTGCTGCATATTAAAATTTAGAAACTAATTAACTCATTAATCTAACTAAGGCCAAAGTAACTACTGCGAATAAAGCTCCAAGAACCATAGTTGTTTTTGATAAAAGTTCATCAACACCTTTTGTCTTGCCACCTAAAGCCCCCTCAGTTCCGCCACCAATCGAACCAGACAACCCTCCACCTTTACCTGACTGCATTACAACAACAGCAATCAAGGCAATTGAAAGAATCGCTTCCAAAATTTCTAAAGCTATAACCAAAGCAATAATAACCTCCTTATACTGATACTTGTTACCATTGTATCATAATCAAAATCAAATTGACAATATTTTAGCCACTTTTATTGTATTGTTCCCATTTTTTACAATAAAAAACCGTTGGATTGTTCTTTTTTTGTCATTACGAGTGTAGGGTCGCAATGACAGCTAAAAACTTATATATACTGATACAATAAATCAAAAACCGAGATGACAGCAATCTAAGTTGCCGACATCCCGGTTTTCTGTTGAAATCACAATTATTTCATATAATAGAATACTTTACGACCTTTGTACTTAGCGATCACGCTCAACTCTTCTTCAATACGAAGCAATTGATTATATTTAGCCTCCATTGACACTTACAGTATCGATTTTATCATCAGAAACTACTTCGCATTAATCTCACCTTTATATATTAAACCGCGTGCAGCATCCACAGTCACAATGTCTCCATCTTTCAAGATACCTAAGATATTTTCCGCATTTACAATAACAGGAATATTATAACTGATCCCCAAAACTGCAGCGTGGGACGTCAATCCCCCCTCTTCAGCTACAATAGCCCCAGCCTTGCTGGCCAAATAGGCATTTTCATCATCAATACCGCTCACTACCAAGACATCACCTGGTTGAAACTTGGTTATTAGATCGGAGCTTGAATAATCTATACAAACTTTTCCTGTAAACACTTGCTGTCCAATGCCAACGCCATGCAAGAGAATGTTAGCCACCACGTGAACGCGAATTAAATTAGTAGTCCCACTCATTCCTGCAGGAACTCCTGCAGTAATAACCACTAAATCTCCATCGTGAATAACCCCCGCCTGCAATGAGCTTATTTCTGCATTCTGTACCATTTCGTCGGAATTCTGGTAGTTATTTCCCATCACAGCATGAACTCCCCATAATAATTGCACAAGGCGAGCGGTTTTCTCGTTTGGAGTTACAGCTATAATACGAGCCTGAGGGCGATATTTGGAAACCATCCGCGATGTATAACCTGATTCTGTCGCGGTAATAATGGCAGCTGCTTCAAGTTGATGTGCAACCTGCACTGTAGCATGACTAATGGCATCTGTTGTTGTATTCTGCAAACTTAAACCCTTGCGAAGTAATATATCGCTATAAGGCAAAGCTTCCTCTGTACGAATCGCAATTTTTGCCATAGTCGATACCGCTTCCACTGGATAAAGCCCTGATGCAGTTTCACCACTTAGCATGATGGCATCTGTGCCATCCATAATAGCATTTGCAATATCGCTGGCTTCAGCTCGGGTAGGGCGGGGATTGACTATCATTGACTCTAGCATTTGTGTTGCAGTAATGACAGGTTTACCCAATTTATTACACTTCTCAATAATCATCTTTTGCACCAGCGGCACTTCTTCAGTTGGGATTTCCACGCCTAAGTCGCCACGCGCTACCATGATGCCGTCAGATACTTTGATAATTTCGTCAATATTTTTTACGCCTTCAGCGTTTTCAATCTTAGAAATAATGTGTATAGGAGAATCGACCTCTTCTAACAATTTCCTAATTGTCAGTACATCAGCGGCTCTTTGAATGAAGGAAGCAGCAATAAAATCCATATCATTTTCGGCACCAAATAAAACATCTTTCACATCTTGTTCAGATAGTGGTGGTAAGTTTACTGCTACACCTGGTGCTGCTACACGTTTTCTGTTGCCTATAACGCCTGTATTTTGTACTGTAGTATGAATATCATCACCTTCAACAAAATCAACAGTAAGGCATACTAAACCATCAGCCAATAGGATTTCGTTCCCTGCCACTACTTCTTGAGGCAAAAACTTATGATTTACAGAACAGATTTCTTTTGTGCCTTCTACATCTCTGGAAGTTAAAATAAATTTTTGTCCTTGCTCAATAGTAACTTTACCTTCCACAAAATTACCAAGACGCATCTCCGGTCCCTTAGTATCTAGCATAAGTGCAACCTGAGACTGAGATTGGTGAGCCGCTGCTCTTACCATAGCAATTCGTTCTGCTTGTTCTTCATGAGTTCCGTGAGAAAAGTTAAATCTAGCGACGTTCATTCCTGCGGAAATCATCTTAGGCAAAACTCCTGGAAAATCTGTGCTAGGACCAACAGTACATACTATTTTTGTTTTTTTCATTATGACTCAACCATTCCTTTCATTTGCATACCGACCTTGACGATTTGGCAGAGGCGCTTTGCTCCCATTTCAATGAATTCGGCTCCCCGCTCTATGCATTCATCCAAAGCTATCGGACCAGGAACCGTACTCATCAGCCCATCTATCCCCTGCTCTAATACATCCTCATATCCCTGACCAAGACCACCAGCAAGACACAATGTAGGGACATTATATTTTTTAGCCAATTTAGCTACCCCTACTGGTGCCTTACCAAAAGCCGTCTGGAAATCTGTCCGTCCTTCTCCAGTGATAACAAGTTGCGCCGATTTCACTAAAGACTCAAATCCAGTAGTCATGAGAACAATTTCCACACCAGGTTGCAACTTTGCGTTCGTAAAGAACAACAGACCTGCGCCAAGTCCGCCCGCAGCACCTGCCCCAAGCTGCTCTGCTACATCTCTGCCAGTTACTTCTTGTGCCTTACTAGCAAAAATCCCCAATGCCGCGTCAAGCTCAGCCACCATTTCAGGAGTAGCCCCCTTTTGTGGTCCGTATACAGCCGATGCTCCTTTGGGTCCGCATAAGGGATTATCCACATCACAAGCAACCATGATCACTGTATCAGCAAGCCGCATGTCCATACCAGAAAGATCAATACGATCCAATTTTGCTAAAGCTGCTCCTCCAAAGGGTAATTCTTGTCCATCACTATCTAGAAAACTCCCCCCTAAAGCCTGAGCCATACCACACCCACCATCATTTGTGGCACTACCACCAATACCAATAATGATTTTTCTGAGTCCTCGGTCAAGAGCCGCTTTTATTAATTCCCCTGTCCCATAAGTAGTCGCAATACGAGGATCCTTCTTGTCCTTGGGAACTAGAGGTAATCCAGAGGCTGCCGCCATCTCAATAATGGCGGTTTCTTTATCTCCGAGAATCCCCCAATAAGCTTGTACCATGTCCCCCAGCGGCCCCACTACGTTTTGATATATCATCTGCCCATCAGTCGCTGCAACAAGAGCTTCTACTGTGCCCTCTCCACCGTCAGCTATTGGTACCTTGATCACTTCTGCCTCTGGAAATACTGCTTTAATTCCTTTCTCCATGGCGTTAGCAGTACATAGGGCAGATACACTGCCTTTATAAGAATCTGGAGCAACTATAATACGCATACCCATCCGACCTTTCTATATTTTTTTCCTAACTGGCTACTAAGTGTTATTACTATTCTAATTAAAATCTGAATCTATTACAATTATCAAAACATCTAACGTTTGGTTCTCAATTTGGCTGATTATTATACAATTTATCTAATGAATATTGACAATTATTATTATTTACAGCATGTGGCTGCTTAATAAGTTATTACACAGCAAAATTGCATACAAGATCTCCTTACGTTATAATAAGTAAAACTTAACTATTTCAACTAATCGAGGTGAATATCTTTGCTTCTGACAAGCAGCCTAGCTCAGCCTATTGTTGATAATGTCATGGCGATTGCCCAGCAAAATATCAATATCATGGATAACCGGGGCGTAATCATAGGCTCAGGGCATAAACACAGAATCAATACCTTCCACAAGGGTGCAAAAGACGTGATTAATAGCGCCCAAACAGTGGAAATCTATCCTGACGACCTTGATCAATATACTGGATCATTACCCGGCCTCAATATGCCAATTGTATTAAATGGCCAAGTTTTAGGTGTAGTCGGCATATCTGGCCATCCTGATAAAATAAGAGATATTGCTCGAATGGTGAAAATGGTAACTGAACTAATATTAGAACAAGAAGTACTGCGAGAAGAAATTCGATCCCAATTTCAATTACGAGAAAATTTCGCAGCTCTACTATTGTCCGATCACGCTAATACCAATCACGATAAACTACTAAAAACAGCAAAACTGCTTAAATACGAACTAGATCTCCCGCGTCTAGTACTTGTTATCGATATCCAACCTATTCTTGACCTTGCCTTTGATACTTATGGCCTTAATGACCTTGTATCATCTAGGGCTAGAGAACGGCTAGTACAGTTAATATCCAATCCTCCCCACGTAAATCCCCAAGATTTAGTCGTATTCATCGAGGACAGGCTTATTATTCTTAAACATTTTCAAAATGATTCCCCAGAAATTGCTTATAAAACATGGGGGATGGACCTCATAACATTACTAAATTCACCCGTACGAGTGGGGCTAGGGAGTCTAGTTATGGGTTACGAGGCATTAAGTCAATCCTATCAAGAAGCCCTGTTTGCCTTACATAGTTCCAGCACCCAAAATACCGTTTTTACCATTCATGATTTTGATATCTTGTCTGCCTATCTTGTGAAACAAATAAATACACGGGAATCATGCCAGCCCCTCCAATGGATTAGAGCAAAATTAAGTACTGGTTTAACAAGAAAATATGATATTAAAAATACTGTTGTCACCCTACTGAATAACAATATGAATATTACCAGTACAGCCAAAAGCCTTTATATACACCGTAACACCTTATTATTCCGATTAGGAAAATTAAAGGAAACTACAGGACTTGATCCATGCCGCTTCTTCAATCATGCTTTATTATGCAAAATACTATTTGAAGAGTGAATGATTTTTGAATTGCCGAGAGTAAAAAACACGTTAAACACAAAGAAGCACAAAGACCACAAAGTTTTTTTATTATCCCCTTTGTGGTCTTTGTGTCCGCGTAGCGGCTTTGTTTCTTTGTGTTTTGAAATATGGTTTTCCATTTATTTCATAAAAGCAAAACACCGGAATAACAGCAATAAGTTGCTGACATCCCGAGTGTTTTTTTAAGCACAATTATTTCATATTATAGAATACTTTACGGCCTTTGTACTGAGCGATCACGCTCAACTCTTCTTCAATACGAAGCAATTGATTGTATTTAGCAACACGGTCACTACGTGTTGGTGCGCCAGTTTTAATTTGACCAGCATTGACTGCTACTGCAATATCAGCAATCGTCGCATCTTCGGTTTCACCAGAACGGTGAGAAATTACGCAAGTATAACCTGCACGTTTTGCCATTTCAATGGTATCAAAAGTTTCAGTCAAAGTACCAATTTGATTGACTTTAACCAAAATGGAATTAGCTGTTTTAGCTTCAATACCACGGGCCAAACGCTCAGTATTAGTAACAAACAAATCATCACCGACGATTTGAATCTTTTTACCAAGTTTTTCAGTCATTAATTTCCAACCAGCCCAGTCATCTTCAGACATACCGTCTTCAATGGAGCGGATAGGATATTTTTCGATTAATTGTCTATAGAATTCAACCATTTCTTCGGAAGTTTTTACAACGCCTTCGCCTTCTAAGTGGTATTTGCCATCTTTATAGATTTCAGTGGAAGCTACATCAAGAGCTAATTCGAAATCTTCACCTGGTTTGTAACCAGCTTTTGTGATCGCTTCTACAATAACTTGAAGCGCTTGTTCATTTGAAGAAAGATTAGGAGCAAAACCGCCTTCGTCGCCAATGGCAGTATTTAAACCAAGCCCTTTAAGCACAGCCTTTAAAGTATGATATACTTCGGCACACATACGAAGACCTTCTGCAAAGCTAGGTGCACCAACAGGCATAATCATGAATTCTTGAATATCTACATTGTTATCTGCATGGGCACCGCCATTGAGGATATTCATCATTGGTACAGGCAGTTCTTTGGCATTAAAGCCACCAAGATATTGGTATAGAGGCAGTTCAAGAGTAATGGCAGCAGCTTTAGCAACAGCCATCGATACACCAAGAATAGCATTTGCGCCAAGTACTGATTTATTTGGAGTACCATCAAGCTCGATCATGACACTATCAATACCCACTTGATCGAAAACACTCATACCCACTACTTCAGGAGCAATACGGTCATTTACATTATCAACGGCCTTCAGTACACCTTTGCCCATATAACGGCCTTTGTCACCATCACGCAGTTCTACTGCTTCATGCTGACCAGTGGAAGCACCTGAAGGAACAGCTGCACGACCCATAGTACCGTCTTCTAAAATTACATCTACCTCTACTGTTGGGTTACCACGGGAATCCATAACTTCTCTCGCCATAATATCAGTAATAATCATTTATTTAGCCTCCATATTTTTTAATAAGTTTTTACCAGTCATTTGGGCAGGTATATCCATGTTCGCCAAAGCCAAAATAGTAGGGCTAATGTCTGCCAAAATCCCTTTATTTAGTATGCACCCACGATGCTTCTCTGATACCAAAATAAAAGGCACATCATTGGTAGTATGGGCAGTAAACGCTTCTCCCGTAGCCTGATCAAACATGGTCTCAGCGTTGCCATGATCAGCTGTAATTAGGGTTATGCCGCCATGATTACGCATGGCATCCACCACACGACCAACGCAAGTATCTACAGTGCTCACCGCTTTGATGGCTGCTTCTAATTTGCCAGTATGTCCCACCATATCACTATTGGCAAAATTTAAAATAATCAAATCAAACTTGCCTGTTTTTATGGCTGCTACCACCTTGTCGGTAACCTCAATAGCACTCATTTCTGGTTGCATATCATAAGTAGCCACTTTAGGGGAGGCAACTAGAATACGTTCCTCACCGATATAGGGTTTTTCCTCCCCACCATTAAAGAAGAAGGTAACATGGGCATATTTTTCCGTTTCTGCAATTCTAAGCTGAGATAGGCCAGCGTGCTCAAAAACTTCACCTAAGGTATTTTTCAGATATTGGGGTGTATAAGCAACCGATACAGGTAAATTCTCCTCATACTGAGTCATTGTAGCAAAATGCAGAGGAAAATACCCCTTACAGCGCTCAAAACCACTAAAGTCTTTATCCACAAATACATGGGTCATTTCCCGGGCACGGTCAGGACGGAAGTTAAAAAAGATAATGCCATCATTTGCTTTTATACCACAGTCAGCGCAGCCGTCAATCACAGTTGGCATAACAAACTCATCTGTTTTGCCCTGGCTGTAGGATTGTTCAATAGCAGCAGTCGCGGTCGGTGCAGTTTCCCCCTGGCGGCAAACCATAGCATTATATGCCTTCTCCACACGCTCCCAGCGCTTGTCACGATCCATGGCATAATAACGTCCAGCAATAGTAGAAATACTACCAACACCGATTTCAGTCATTTTATTTTCTAATGCTTGTATATAATCAAGTGCGCTAGAAGGAGGTACATCACGACCATCCAAGAAGGCATGAACATAGACTTTTGTCAGTCCGTGGCTTTTCGCTAGTGCTAACAGAGCATATACATGATCAATATGGCTATGTACACCACCATCTGACATAAGACCCATCAAATGCAGGGCCCCGTCATTGGCTTTCGCTTGCTCCACGACATTCACCAAGACTGGATTGGCAAAGAAGTCACCTTCCCGAATCTCCTTCGTGATACGGGTTAATTCCTGGTATACAACCCGTCCGGCACCAATATTTAAATGTCCTACTTCTGAGTTACCCATCTGACCTTCGGGCAACCCTACAGCCTCACCAGAACAAGTAAGTGTCGTGTTCGGATACAATTCGGACAGCAGTTTCATGTGGGGTGTATCAGCTTGTATAATTGCATTATACGAATCTTGTTCACTACCTATGCCCCAACCATCTAAAATTACAAGTGCAATCGGTGCTTTTAACTTACCCACCAAAACGCCTCCTAAAATTTAACTATCTTACTAAAACCAACAGCATCAAGAGCTGCGCCGCCAACGAGTGCGCCGTCAATGTCACCTTTGCCCATCAATTCAGCAATATTATCAGCTTTTACACTGCCGCCGTACTGGATACGAGTTTTAACAGCAGTTTCGAAACCAAGCATTTCAGAGACAGTCAGGCGAATAAACGCACATACATCATTAGCTTGATCAGCAGTAGCAGTGAGCCCTGTACCAATCGCCCAAATTGGCTCATAAGCAATAACGATTGATGCTACATCCTCCTTAGATAAGTCTGCAAGACCTGCCCGTACTTGTTGACCAACAATTTCTTCAGTAATGCCAGCTTGGCGTTCTTCTAAAGATTCGCCTACACACATAATTGGCATCAAACCGGCTTCTAAAGCTGCTTTCACTTTTTTGTTGACAGTTTCATCTGTTTCAGCAAAATACTGACGCCGCTCAGAGTGACCAATAATAACAAATTGACAGCCTACATCTTTGAGCATTTCAGCAGTAATTTCACCTGTGAAAGCACCTTTCTTTTCCCAGTGCATATTTTGTGCGCCAAGATGAATATTCGTGCCAGCCAAAGCACTTGCCACAGTGCTAAGAGTTGTGAACGTAGGACAAACTACAATATCCACACCTTTAGCATCAGCAGTCAATTTAGCAAGTTCTTTTACCAAAGCCACACCTTGGGCACCTGTATTGTGCATTTTCCAGTTACCAGCAATAATCGGTCTACGCATGATTAATTCCCCCACTATATTTTTTAGTTTACTTATCAGTAAGAGCTGCAATACCTGGCAAGACTTTGCCTTCCAAGAATTCTAAGGATGCGCCACCACCAGTGGAAATATGGGTAATCTTATCGGACAAGCCTGTTTTTTCTAGAGCCGCAATGGAATCGCCACCGCCGACAATACTTGTTGCACTAGAAGCCGCTACTGCCTTAGCTACGGTTTCCGTACCATTTGCAAAAGCATCCATTTCGAATACACCCATCGGACCGTTCCAGACTACTGTTTTAGCATCTTCTAAGGATTTTGCATAGGTTTTAGCAGTATTGGGTCCGATATCAAGAACCATCCATTCATTATCAATTGCATCTACTGCTACAGCCTTATGCTGAGCATCGGCCGCGAATTTGTCGGCAATGACTACATCAGTAGGCAGCAGCAGATTAACGCCTCGTTCCTTAGCAGTAACAATTAAACTTTTAGCCAATTCTACTTTATCAGCTTCGAGCAGTGATTTACCAATATTATAACCTTGGGCAGCCAAGAATGTATTGGCCATACCGCCACCAATGATTAAGGTATCTACTTTTTTCAACAAGTTTTCAATAACACCGATTTTATCAGAAACTTTAGCACCGCCAATAATTGCCACAAAAGGATGAACCGGCTTGGCTACTGTCTGGCCTACGAAAATAATTTCTTTTTCCATGAGCAGTCCAGCGACTGCTGGTAAATA
>JAGFZX010000031.1 GCA_017889585.1 Bacillota bacterium | reverse complement strand
GAGCTTGTCAAAGTCGAAGATATTAAAACAATCATGTCTTATGGTGTGATGACGACTCCAGCGTTAGTCGTGGATGGTGTAGTTAAGGTTAGCGGTAAGATACCCAGTATAGAAGAAATTAAAGTGTTATTAAAGTAGGGAGTATCGTTACTTCCCGGTAAGTAGCGAAATGAAGAGCAGACTATCTTGATTTTTAAAGATGGTCTGCTTTTTTAGGAGAATCTGAAGTATATGTTTTGCGTAAAAGTAAGAAAGATACATCTTCCACTTTTTAGTAGTGAGATTGGGTCTTGGATTCAGAATATACATGGGGGAAGCTGTATCAACCGTTCCGTTTATACACAATCCTGAGAAGTTAATGGGAATAGTACTTTAGCTTACGCTTTTATTTAGGCAACTGAGCAATTGATGATTTCTGATGTACATCAAATTTTGCATAACCAAATTAAATGACCTATTTCAAAAATTATCCTATCGATACACTGAAGATAGACCGGTCACTGAGTCGGGATCTTACTAATGATAAACACAGCCGGGAAATTGTAGCGAGTATTATTGCCATGTGTTTTTCTGTGCAAATTAAAACAATTGTAGAGTTTGTTGAAACAGAAGAACAGCAAAGGATTCTGGATGAGCTAGGCTCCGTACACTGTCAAGGATATCTTTTTAATCCTGTTTTAACGCCTGATAAAGCCTTTGAGTATATTAAAAACATGAATCAAATCATGGATTAACTGTGAAGCCACTAATTACCTGATTTTGAAGGGTGTTTGGTGGTTTTTTGTAATTTTAGGAAGGTTTTTTCTCGTCGCCGCTATAAATAATTATATTAGTAATTGAAAAACATAATAAAAGAAAGCTTTGCATGGTATACTTATTAATTAGCTAGTCTTTGTTCCTTTTTGTAATCTTAGACTGAGGAAACCTCTGAGAATCAATATTCTTATGATAGATTTAAATAGTACAGATGAAAGGGATGAGTAGGCCGTGAATATTTTTGATGTAATTGGTCCAGTAATGATTGGCCCCTCTAGTTCTCACACTGCTGGTGCAGTACGACTAGGAAATTTGGCTTTGGCTATTTTGGGAGAGCCTATCAAAAAAGCTGTGATTGGACTGCATGGCTCTTTTGCTCAAACCTACCGAGGACATGGTACTGATTTGGCCCTAGTAGGAGGGTTGCAGGGATGGGCAACAGATGATGCGCGGATACCAAAAGCTTTTGAAGAAGCAAAGCAAGCAGGGATTACGATCTCTTTTGAAATAATAAATTTAGGTGATTTAGCCCATCCTAATTCGGTTAAATTTTGGCTGACTGGCGTAGATGGTAAGGTTTGCAACGTCACAGGGATATCCATTGGCGGCGGTCGTGTATGCGTTACGAATATTGATGATTTCCCAGTGGAATTTAATGGTGAGTTCCCAGCAATTTTGACTATGCATAATGATCGGCCTGGCACTATTGCTCTAGTGACAGGTATTTTGTCAGGACAAGGTGTTAATGTTGCTCAGATGAAAGTATTTCGGAAACAAAAGGGTGGATTAGCAGCTATGATTGTTGAGACAGATCAACCTGTTGATGATGCGCAGTTTTATGCCATTGGTAAATTACCTCATATTGAATCAGTGCGTCGTATTCAATTAGGATAATTAAAGGAAGGGGGGGGGAGTATTGTGGATGAAAAACTATCGTTACAGAAATGGATTGGTCTAGCCCAACAGAAAAATATTAGTTTTGGTGATTTCTGTGTAGAACTCCAAGCGAAAGAGCTAGAAATAGGAGAGGATGATTTACTGCAGCGCATGGAAGCTATGCTGAAGGTTATGGAGCAGTCTATCGCAAGCGGGTTAAGCGGTACTAAGTCAATGGGTGGCTTAGTTGGCGGTAATGGAAAACTCATGGACAATTATCGGCGTGAGCATACAAGGGAAAGTATTGTTGGCAGTATTATGTCTAAGGCAATTATGATTGCTTTGGCAGTAGGTGAGGCGAATGCTTCGATGGGACGTATTGTGGCAGCACCTACTGCAGGTGCGAGCGGTACGTTACCGGCAGTACTCTTTTCGTTGTCTGAGGCCCGCGGTATTGATATGCCTGTACTTGCCAAAGCATTAACAGTATCAGGAACGATTGGTATGGTTATTGCCTCAAGAGCAACATTATCTGGTGCAGCTGGTGGTTGTCAGGCAGAGTGCGGATCAGCGGGAGCTATGGCGGCAGGAGCGGCAGTAGAGTTATATGGCGGCAGTCCAAAGCAGGTGGGGCATGCAGTAGCTATGACGCTCAAAAATATGTTAGGGCTGGTTTGTGATCCAGTAGCTGGACTTGTAGAAGTTCCTTGTGTTAAGCGTAACGCGGGAGCAGTAGCGGTGGCCATGACTGCAGCTGAAATGGCCTTAGCTGGTATAGAAAGTGTAATACCAGTTGATGAAGTCATTGATGCCATGGCAGCAGTGGGGAGTGCTATGTCTTGTACACTAAAAGAAACGGCCCAAGGCGGTTTGGCAGTTTCACCAACAGGTCTATCTTGGGCAAATAAAATATTTGCACGCTCTTGATGGTTTTTAAATGAAATCACATTGGAATTGCGACACAGACCGGCTAACCAAAGTCAAACATGTTTGACTTTGGTTAGCCGGTCTGTGTCGTCATCTTATCAGAATTTGAATTAATTGCCTGCAATTACACATAATAAAGGAAAGGCAGAAATGAGTTCTATAACAAATTTAAAGATTAGGGAAAGAAAACTAGGAGGAAATGTATATAATGGCTGAAAAAGAATTAAGCCGTGGTTTGAAAGCGCGCCATATTGAATTGATTGCTTTAGGTGGAACTATCGGTGTTGGGTTGTTTATGGGTTCAGCGAGTACCATTAAATGGGCGGGTCCTTCGGTAATGCTTGCTTATGCGCTGGCTGGCATTATCATGTTCTTTGTTATGCGGATTATGGGGGAAATGCTTTATCTCGAGCCTGTTACTGGCTCTTTTGCCACATATGCTCATAAGTATATTAATCCCTGGACGGGATACCTAACGGCTTGGTGTTATTGGTTCTTGTGGGTTACGGTAGGAATGTCTGAGGTAACAGCAATCGGAATATATATGAATTACTGGTTTCCTGATTTGGCACAATGGATACCTGCCTTAATAGGTGTGGCAATTGTTGCAGCTGCTAATCTAGTTTCTGTAAAATATTATGGAGAATTTGAATTTTGGTTTGCTCTTATTAAAGTTGTTACAATAGTAGCCATGCTGGTAGTTGGCACAGGCGTAATCTTTTTTGGAATTGGTAATGGCGGACAAGCAATGGGTATAGGCAATCTTTTTAATAATGGCGGCTTTTTTACCGGAGGCTGGGAAGGATTTTTATTCGCTTTGTGTCTGGTAACCGCAGCTTATCAGGGGGTAGAACTTGTTGGCATTACCGCTGGTGAAGCGGAAGATCCTAAAAATACTTTGCGCAAAGCAATAAAAAATATTATTTGGCGTATTTTGATCTTTTATGTTGGTGCTATCTTCGTAGTTTTAGCTATTTACCCTTGGAATCAAATTGGTACTATCGGCAGTCCATTTGTTATGACTTTCGCTAAAGTAGGTATTGCTTCAGCAGCCGGTATTATTAATTTCGTAGTACTCACTGCAGCGATGTCGGGTTGCAACAGCGGTATATACAGTGCAGGAAGAATGCTTTATACATTAGCGGAAAATGGACAGGCGCCAAAATTCTTTGGCAGGGTTTCTGCAAGCGGCGTTCCCAGTAATAGTATTAACGTTACTATTGGTTGTCTGCTTTTAGGCGTATTCTTCAATTATGTTTATCCTAACTCCAAATTATTTGTGTATATTTACAGCGCGAGCATTCTGCCTGGCATGGCTCCCTGGATTGTGCTATGCCTTAGTCAGCTTAGGTTTAGAAAAAAGTGGGAAAGAGAAATGAATTCACATCCATTTAAATCAGTGCTGTTTCCCATTAGCAACTATATTACTTTGCTGTTTTTAGTCTTTGTATTAATTGGAATGTGGTTTAATGATGATACACAGGGCGGATTAATTGCCGGCGCAGTATTTTGTTTAATTGTTACAGTGTGTTATTACGCTTTCGGGATTAATAAAAGAGAAGATCCTTCCAGTCTTGAATAGAGACGCAAAAAAATAGGGTGGATTTGCAAGGTCGCGGATTACCTCCACCAATCAAAGTTTGATTACTTATCAAGCCACGAAATTGGTGGCTTTTTTGCATTGTGTGGTTTTAAAGGGTTGTGAGTAGCTCCATCAGCTAAAACTGGAATTGTTTTAATCATTAGGGAAATAGAAAATATAGATTGGTAATACAATGGGGTTTGGTTGCGAAAAGTCAAAGAGATCATAGGCCATAGTCTAGACGAATCAAATTGTACATTGGAGCTGTATTGAGCTCTAATTATCGGGAACAGCTGAAATTGTGAAATATACCTAAACATAACTCATATTTTTGTGAGCTGATTACATATCTATTTACAGCAAACTGTGATAATCTTCAAATGTTAGAAATGATGTTACACTGTAGATTGGAGTAATGTGTTTATGGCTGAGATAAACTAATTTTTTTATGATGAACTTAGTGTACAAATTCAGGTTTTCTTTTTGTTCGATTTTGGATTGGACTAGTTTGACGAGCAAGATATAATTAAATATAGAACAATGAAATATAGGTATTCTAGATAGCATAAAGGAAAGGGCGGATAAAAGATGGTTTTAAAAAAAGTTTGGCTTAATATAAATAGCGCAAACCGAATTGTAGTCTGTGATCCTGAGAAAGATACGTTAGCCGATGTTGTAAGAAGGATTGGCCTTACCGGAACAAAAGTTGGCTGCAATGCTGGTCAATGTGGAGCCTGTATGGTGCTATTAGATGGAGCACCTGTCCGAAGCTGCATTAAAAAGATAAAAGCTGTTCCGGAGTATGCCAAGATTACCACGATTGAAGGTATCGGCACACCAACTAACTTACACCCGTTGCAGCAAGCATTTATTACATACGGGGCAGTGCAATGCGGGTTCTGTACCCCGGGCTTCATTGTTTCTGCCAAGGGATTATTGGATATCAATCCTTTGCCAACAAGAGAAGAAGTGCGTGAATGGTTCCAGAAACATCGGAATCTTTGTCGTTGCACTGGCTACAAGCCCATCGTTGATGCGGTTATGGCTGCGGCAGAAGTTTTGCGGGGTGAAAAAACCGTAGAAGACATTATTTTTAAAACCGACCCAGATGGCCGTATATACGGTACCCGCTTCCCTCAGCCGACTGCCATAGAAAAGGTGACTGGACTTTGCGATTACGGTGATGATATCAGTCTAAAAATGCCAGCCGATACGTTACATTTGGCGATCGTCCAGCCCAATGTGTCCCATGCTAAAATTAAATACATCGATTTTTCTGTTGCAGAAACCATGCCAGGTGTGGTCAAAGTCATTACTGCCAAAGATGTGAAAGGCACAAACATCGTTGCAGGCGGGAAGCCACATGCCCAGGCAACCATTGATTATAAACTAAGACCGATCATTTGCGGGGACAAAATTTACCGGTATGGAGATTTAGTGGCGATAGTTGCCGCAACCAGCAAAGAAGAAGCCAGGGCAGCAGCGGAAAAAGTTGTAGTAGAACTGGAAGAGCTTCCAGCCAATCTTACGGCCTTAGAATCGTTAGCACCGGGCGCACAGGAAATTTATCCCGGAACCGCAAATGTATTTTGCACGAATCGTCTGACCAAAGGTGAGGATACTCGTAACGTTTTCCCCAAGGCGGATTATATGGTGGAAGGCAGTTTCTACTCTTCCCGTCAGCCTCATTTAGTCATTGAGCCTGATACTATGCAGGCTTATTGGGATGAAGAAGGCCGGATTACAGTCCAATGCAAGAGTCAGACCATTTATGCTAATAAAGATCAAATAGCAGAAGGCATCGGCATGCCTTCAGAAAAAATTCGCATTATCGAGAATCCCACCGGTGGCAGCTTTGGCTATGCAATGACTCCGGCAGCCCCAGCAATTATGGCCGTTTGCGCTATGGCTCTTAATGCCCCAGTAACGTTGACAATGTCTTACCCTGAGCATCAGGCTTTCAGTGGAAAACGGGCGCCTTCCTATACCAATGGGCGATTAGCCTGCGATAAAGACGGTAAAATCATTGCGCTGGAATATGAGATGGCCTTGGAAAACGGTTCCTATCCCGAAACGTCAACCGGTTTGGTGGATAAGGCCATTCGATTTGTTGGCAATCCCTACCAGGTACCCAATATTAATGCAATTGTTAAGTCTGTGTTTAGCAATAATTCTTACGGCATCCAGTACCGAGGGTATGGTTCACCGCAAGCCTATACCTCTTCCGAAGCGCTAATGGACATGCTCGCTGAAAAAGCCGGCATAGATCCTTTTGAGTTTCGATACCTGAATATTGCTCGTCCGGGAGACTTGACTGTAAATAGCTATCCTTACAGAGAGTATCCCATGGAAGAAATGATGGATATCATGCGACCCTATTACCAGGAGGCAGTAGCAAGAGCAAAAGCAGAAAGTACGGCCATTAAAAAACGGGGCGTCGGTATTGTCTGGGGAGGCTATCATTCGGGCCTCCTGAAAGATAACTGCGAAATTGAGTTGGAACTCAATCCCGATGGTACTATTACTCATTTCAGCTCATGGGAAAATCCTGGTCAAGGAGCCGATGTCGGCACTTTGATCCACACCCATGAAGCATTGCGGCCATTGGGCATTATTCCTGATCAAATTAAGCTGGTACAAAATGATACGGCGGTTACTCCGAATACCGGTCCGGCAGCAGGTAGTCGCTCCCACTATATGGTTGGTAATGCAACCATTGATGCTGCCGATAAGCTCATGACGGCCATGCGCAAGGATGATGGTAGCTACCGCACGTATGATGAAATGAAAGCAGCCGGGATTGCCACTAAATACACAGGTATCTCCCACACTAAAGATATTACAGTTCCTATTGATCCTGATACGGGACACGGCGATGCCTCGCCAGCAGCCAACTATTTGCTGATGCTGGTGGAAGTAGAGGTAGATATGGAAAATTGTAAAACAAAAGTTTTATCTACCAAGTCGGTTTCCAATGTAGGAAAGGTTGGTAGTGTATTGGCGGTACAAGGACAATCTTTTGGCGGGCTTTCTCATTCCATTGGCTTTGCTTTAAGCGAAGACTATAGTGATTTTAAACGCCATTCTACCCTTCTTGGGGCCGGCGTTCCAAACATTAAAGATGTACCTGACGATATGGACTTAATTTTCCATGAGACATACCGCAAAACTGGGCCTCAAGGTTCTGTTGGCTGTGCAGAGGGCTTTCAGAGTGTCGGTCATGTAGCAATCATTAATGCCATTTATAATGCCATTGGTGTCAGAATCTATGAACTACCGGCTACGCCGGATAAAATTAAAAAAGCCCTGGCAGCTAAAGCCAGTGGTCAAGAATTAAAACCTGGGAAATACTTTTTGGGTACCGATTTCTATGAGACCTTTGACTCTATTGGAAAGAACGTGCTATAAGAGTAGAGTAGGTAAAATGATATACCAAATTATTTCGGTTCTGGTGCGAAATTTTTACAAAGTTAAAGATACCCTACCTTTCACCAGAAGATCAAGCTACGATCCCCATGATCTTGTTATAAAATCAGCTTCAGAAAGGACAGATTGAATTTCTTCAACCTGTCCTTTTCTAATCATATCCAGATTCAAGGAAGAACCCGATTGTTAACATTATGAGCATTAAATGATTTTTTTGCAGAGTTGTTGTATTGTTTGGATATTTACCCCCTGATTGATGAATATATATATGCAGAGAATTCATTAAAAAGTTTTGGTATATGTTTTCATGATAATACCTGATAAAATTAGAATATAATAAATAAGGGGGGACAAACATGCAACACCAATACAGACAAGAAAAACAAATACAAATGAATAACAAGCCATTAATTAAAGATGACAATAGAATATACCGTGCCCAGAACCCTATCCGAAGCGAACTATCCTTAGCTATTCTTTTTCTATTTAAATCCCATATTTCTAATAGCGTGAAAAAAACAGCAGAGGCGCACCCCCAGGCTAACATTATTTTTGATAAGGTTGGTGGGTCCTGGTGGAAGCCCGAATACCATATTATAATTGGCGGAAAGACGAAGAAGGCTGTGCAGTCTGCCGCTGAAATGCTACAAAGTACTTTAAATGGCGGAAAAGAAAAAACGCTTAAAAAATAAGAAGGCGAAGTGCCATTATTAAACATTAGTAACAATAAGATAAAGCCATGAATTTTCTGCGGGAAAATTCATCCATAACAAAGAATTGAGAACCATAATTCCCTATGTTGGTGGATTATGGTTCTTGATTTAAAGGTTATTATAGGGTCAAAGGTAATGAACGGCGAGCTAAATTTTCATAATTTTAATGATTTTTTGTAGTTATCAGAAAGCAGAGGTGAAATTTGTGATTTTGGAAATAAGTGAGTGTGCTATATTCATTCCAGAATGTTGCGATATAGCAACCGTGGATATGAAAGAATTTGCCTCAGAGGAAAAAAGACTTCTAGAGGACTACATGCCTACAGCTAAAACGGCCATTGTGCTTGCACACCATGTTACAGCCGCCTTGGAATGGGTATGGTTTCCCTTTGAAACCGAGCGGTTAAACAATACTTGTGCTGCAGATCTACATGCAAAAACTATTGTAGGGAAAATAGTAGGTTGGTTGTACGATAAAGACTTTTCTGCAGTAACCTTGCCGTATCCTGGTCGCTGTGGAGTTGCATTCAAGGATATAGCGGCTAAAACTAACCTTGGAGAGTTGGGGGCAAGCTATCTCTTTTTGCATAAAAAATGGGGACCTTGGACACATTTGAGAATATTGCTTACCGATGCAACATTTGTGAATGAAAATGCTGAAAATATAAAAGTGTGTGATTATTGTGCAGCATGTATTAAAGCCTGCCCTGCAGGAGTGATTAAAGAAGGATCGTTTGACGGCTCTGGTTGTGGTGAATATCAAAAAGTGCAATTACAGGAAAAGGGTATAGCGGGAAGCTATTTATGGAAGTGTGAAATATGTGCAAGGGTATGTTCGAAAGGTATAAAACCAAACCAAGTGAAAATAAAGGCCTAACAGTAAAATAAAAGCTTATTGAATTTAGTAATCAAACAATGCCTATTTTAAGCTGGAGGAGTTATTGTATGAATGTCGAAAGATACAATAATTACAAAATATATGTAAAATAGATCGTTTGTTAAAGAGAATGTTTGATTGATAATCAAATCTATTGCATTAGTTTTTTTGCATAGCACGTATGGTTTTTAACGAAGAAGACGGAAAGTGGAATTTGATTTTGGTTATGCCGGAAAGCATACCACCTTTGTATTGGAGATGCTAATTTGGCTATCAGTCAATAATTTCAAAAATAAAAGAGCAAGGAGAGGGGCGGTTTTGCGCAATAGTAGTGAAATGCTCTCGCTAGTGGCAGAGCTGACCCATCTTGGGCCATGGATATATTGCTATGAAAAAAAACTTTTTGAGTTCAGCAACGAGTTCTATGCTATTTATGGTACAGACGTTGCGACGGAAGGTTCTTTTATGACTCCGGAAGAATATATGGGGAAATTCGTGCATCCAGATGATGCTAGAATGGTAGAAGTTGAGATACGGAAGATGTTTTCGACCACGGAACTCTACTGTGCAGCTGAATTTGAGCACCGTATTATCAGATGTGATGGCGAAGTGCGCACAGTGCTTGTCCGGACAAATATCATAAGAGATAATGAGGGGAAGATTGAAAAGTGTTATGGAGCCAATCAGGATATCACGGAACGTAAAGCCATGGAGGCGGACCTGCACAATAGTAGAGACATGCTATCACTGGCGACGGAACTAGCGCATGTGGGGCCCTGGATATATCATCACGATTTAGAAATTTATGAATTTGGCAATGAGTTCTACTCTATCTTTGGTACTGATGTGGCGACGGAAGGATCTTCTATGACCCTAGATATGTACTGCAGAAAGTTTGTACATCCCGATGATGCTTGGATTTTTAAGATGTCGGAAGAAGAAAGAAGTGCATTCTTGGAAGACAATCCTTCTGGTGATTATGAACATCGTATTATTCGCCGGGATGGTGAAGTGCGAACCGTCGTTGTACGATGGATTATAATCAAAAATGCTGCTGGCAAGATTGAAAAGTGGTATGGTGCGACTCAGGACATTACCGAATACAAGAAGGTCGAGGCCGAATTATGTCATCAGGCGGAACAAATTCGTCGCATGGCTTATACAGACGTGCTTACTGGCTTGTCGAATCGTACACATCTAAATGAATGGCTTGAGGAGGAAATTAAAAACGCGCGTTGCGGTAAATCCCAAGGGGCTGTCTTATTCGTTGATTTAGATGATCTTAAGAACGTGAATGACACATTAGGTCACTCTTATGGTGATGCAATTATCATGGAAGCTGGGAAGCGTATAGCAAACGAAGTTGATAAAAATGCTTTTGTGGGGCGCATTGGTGGAGATGAGTTTGTAGTCATTTTACCCGAATATAAAGATCAGGATTGCATTGTGCCTATTGTAAACAGAATTAAAGATGCACTTTGCAAAGATGCCAAGGTGTTTGGAGAAAGCTTTCATCTATCGGCCAGCATTGGTGTTGCTATCTATCCGGATGACGGTGATACGACTGAGGCGGTTCTCAAGAATGCGGATAACGCAATGTATTTTGCCAAAAATTCCGGTAAGAATTGCTGGAAATTTTTCGATGCGAATATGCAGGCTGCGGTTTATGAGAAGATGTTGTTAACCAACAAATTGCGTCGCGCGGTTGAGAATAAGGAGTTTGAACTGTACTATCAGCCACAAGTAAGGGTTACTGATGGTGTTATCATGGGATTCGAAGCTTTGATTCGCTGGAATAGTCCGGAACACGGAGTTATAATGCCTGCACGTTTTATACCATTAGCCGAGCAAAATGGGCTTATCAAAGCAATAGGGAGCTGGGTACTTCAGGAGGCTTGTCAGTTTGCACGGCGGTTAACAGATAAAGGATGGAAAAACATCTATATTGCAGTCAATGTGTCACCATGCCAAGTGTCTGCTGACGATTTTATAGATAATGTCCGCGACGCCATACATAACGCTGGTATTGCGCCATATCAGCTTGAAATTGAAATTACAGAGACTGTACTGATTGCTTCGCTAAATGAAAGCATTTGTAAGCTTAGCGAATTGAGATTGATGGGTGTGCGCTTGGCCCTTGATGATTTCGGCACCGGTTACTCATCTCTAACCTATCTTCAGCAGTTGCCAGTGCAAACGTTAAAAATAGACAAATCCTTCATTGATATGATTCTGGTAGCCGGCTCTAAAAAGAAAATTATCAGTACTATTATAGATATAGCGCATATCATGGAAATGAAAGTGATTGCTGAAGGTGTGGAGGCAGAAAAACAATTGGATTATTTAAAACAATGTCATTGCAATTTAGTTCAGGGATATCTGTTTAGTCGGCCAGTGCCAGAAAAGGAAGCGCTACGATTGTTGTTTACACGCTAATAATTAGTTACGTAGAAAACATTGATGTTTAAAGTGGCTTAACTCTTTGAGAATGAAATTGGAACTATAAATTGTGAGCTGAGTATGAGTCAGGTGACAGTTCATTGACCTACTCGATAGGTGGGGTTGTAGGTACAAAAATTTGTGACTTGAAGCATAAAGTGTCTTAAACGATATTTAATGGCTCATTTTGTTATGCAACAAGTTATACTTTCAGAAATGGCATGCATAAAATATGAGAGTTTGCATATAATATTAATTTAGGGTATAAGCACTAAGCATAAAGCAAGCTTAGTGCTTATTTTTTTGTGCTAAGAAAGGTATTTTCAAACTTCTGTCAAAAATAACATAATTAGCCCAATAATAAAAGGCCCTAATAGACTAATTTATCTTTATAAAGGAGAAGTTTATGGAATCATTTTATCTTGTACTTACTCAATTGGAAGTATTCACCGTGATGATTTTGCTGGGAATTTTTGCAATAAAAACAAAAGCTTTAAATGAAATTTACCTGGGTGATTTGTCAAAGCTGATTATGCGGTTAATTCTTCCGGTTATGATTTTTCAAAAATCAATTAATGGTACAACTCGCGCCGATATGCTATTTTGTTTTACAGAAGTTATTTTGTCAACGGTTCTCATGTATGGAGTGCTTTTTTTTACTGGTTTCGTGCTTAAACGAATATTTTCTTTAAATGGAAATTACGGACGGGTTTTTCATGCTTCAACAATGTTCGGTAATGTTGGCTTTATCGGGATTCCGCTGATTCTCGGTATTTTGCCGGAACGTGGAATGCTTTACATGGCGCTTTTTACCATTGTTGATATGGTAATGCTTTGGACCATCGGTTTCCATCTGACTTTACCGGAAGAAAAGCTGGAGCATAGTTCTTTAACGGCAAATCTCAAAAACATATTTAATCCTGCAATACTGAGTATTTTTTTGGCAATTCTTTTTATTCTGATGGAATGGAAGTTGCCTGTTACGTTGAATAAAGCCCTTGGAGCTGTTGGTGATATGACAACACCATTATCGCTTATTTACATTGGCGGTACCTTTTATTTTTGCAATGTAGGGAAATTTTTAACAAGAATAGAATACTACGCAATTATTGTTGTTAAAATGATAGCTATTCCTCTGCTTATATTCTCAATACTGCGTTTTTTTAATTTCCAACCGGAAATTATTATATTTATTACTACACTCACAGGAATGCCAAGTATGGCAGCGATTGCAATGTTTGCTCGGACGAATGATTCAGACGAAGACTGCGCAGTCGGTGCTATCTTGATTACGACAATTTTTTGCTTAGTTACATTGCCACTGGTTGCTTATCTTACAGGCTATTAGTTTACTGGCAACATATTAGATACGCTACTTTTGGTGAAATACTCTGCGAGAATTTATGATTCACAAAATGACTCCGCGACACTTTATGCTTTAAATATGAAAGACACCAAAAATGGAGAAATCAGAATTTTTACGGCTTCCGTCATCTAGTGGCGACAATAAATGGTTCTAATAAGGGACATTATATGGGTAAAACCACAAATTTTGTGACTGAAACGAGTCTTTTGCCGAATGCCAAAGAACTCGTTTGCTTTTGTAATAATATGCACATCTACAGTTTAGCGCTTTATTAAATAAAAAGAGTTAAAGTCGAATCTTGTCATCGTGACAAAGATTAGTCGGGGAGAAACGTAGAATTTATAATAAAGAAAAACTTTTGTGAAATTATATATTAATTTCACAGGATATTTTTACTTTTTATGGAATTTTATAAAATTATAAAAGAAGATTTAAAACTATTGAAGATTAGCAATTAGCGGTGAGGATGTAATGATATGGTTAAAGGGAGTGATATTATGCAAAGAAAAGCTTTTAGTGCTGAGGGAGCCATTTCAGTGGGCCCCTATTCCCATGCGGTTGAATGTGGTGAGATAATTTACTTGTCAGGACAAACTCCTATTGATTCCGTAACCGGCAAACTTGTGGAAGGTGATATTATTCATCAAACAGAACAATGCTTTAAAAATCTATTCAATGTTTTGACTGCTGCCGAATTAACGCCAGATCATGTTATTAAAGTTAATGTATTTCTAACCGATATGGGTGACTTTGCTGCAATGAATGCAGTATATTCTAATCAATTCGAAGCTCCCTATCCTGCGCGTACAACAATTGGTGTTGCATCATTACCACTTGGCGCTCGAGTTGAAATCGAAATGATTGCAATGAAGAAGTAAGTGACAGGCCACACACTCAACAGAAACAATATGTCAGTTCCCTTGTTTCTGTTGAGTGTGTGGCGTTGACACAACGTAAATATCTTGATTTCAGAGGGTTTGCGAATCTATGGGTAATTCCATACGTGTCGTACTTTATATTTGCTCAGACTTCGGTTTGATATGGAGTTTGCAGCAGGATGTGCCGCAAAAGATGTTTTTGATAAGACAATCAATATAATTTAATGAAGGTTAAAGGTGAAATGTATGATAATAAAAACTTTGGTGGAAAATACATCAACTTCTGAGGAATTTAATAGTGAACATGGACTTTGTTTACATATTGAGACAAAGAAACATAAGCTCCTGTTTGATTTGGGAGCAAGCGCACTGTTTGTAGAAAATGCAAAAAAGATGAATGTTGATCTTTCAAAGGTTGATCTGGTTGTAATCTCTCATGGGCATTATGATCATGGAGGAGGACTTAAGGCTTTTCTGAATGTAAATTCCAAAGCAAAAATATACTTGAATCAAAAAGCATTTGATAAGCACTACGCGAATATACGAGGCGGAGATAAAGCGTATATTGGCTTGGACGAAGGGTTATTGCCTAATGAACGTTTTATTTTTGTTGATGATAATATTATTATTGATGATGAACTTGAATTGTTTTCAAGCATTAAAGGCAGGCGGCTTGCTTCATTAGGTAATCAAGATCTATTTATGGAGCTTAGTAGTTCAATGGTGCAGGACGATTTTGCTCATGAGCAGAACCTGATTATCAAAGAGGATAGTAAAACATTGTTGGTAGCTGGGTGTGCCCATAATGGAATAGTGAACATAATAGACCATCTTAATATTGCAAATAATGGTTCAATAAGCCATGTTATTGGTGGTTTCCATTTATATAATCGTGCAGCAAATACGTGTGAAGATCCCTTATTAGTCAGCCAAATAGGTGAATACCTTAAGAATACAGATTCAAAATACTATACCTGCCATTGTACAGGAATTGAACCCTATAAAAAAATGAAAGAAATTATGGGAGAAAAAATTCAATATTTAGCAACTGGCAGTCAATTAATACTATAAACAAAAAACGAAAATATTGTAAAAGGAGGTTCAATTTATAAATAAAATTATGGGTATGGTCGCTTGATATTCTGGTGATAGATCCAGTGCATTTTGACTTTCTAAAATATTTACACCAGAACTGTTTTATGTTCGCCTAGACTTATGTCTGGGCTTTTTTGCGCTAGGGGGGCGGTACTTTTACATGAAAATATAGAAATGATAAAGGATTGTATGTATTTTTATAGAAGTATTAGAAAAACAAGTTCGTTGGGGAATCGTTTGTGTTTGTACATCAATATATGTTTTCCTCCCAATATATATATTAATAAATGAGGAGCGTGTTATCTTATGACAAATGAGAAAATAAAAAAAGTATCACCATCTGTTGATGAGTGGCTCAAAGAAGCAAAAGCTCATCCATCGGCCTTACAAGAAGGCATGTTTTTGGTTCATAATGGCGTTGTTCGCCAGACACCTAAAGCCCAGGTTCGCCAGGGGCTTGATGACGGCTCGCTGGTAAAGGGAATGGAATTTGCGTATGATGCCGTAAAAGTTGATGCAGTGATTGCTGAAACCTATAAAATGGAAGGCATTTTCTATGTTAAGGTTTGGCTGAATGAAGGCCAGCTTAACCTAGGCGATGATATAATGTATGTACTGATTGGCGGTGATATCAGGCCGCATGTTATCGATGCATTACAATTCCTGGTTGGCAAGATTAAAAACGAGTGTGTTACGGAAATTGAAAAAAAGCAGTAAACTGCATTGGATTTTGTCAGGGAGACAGACAAAATGAGATTCTGGTGCAAAAATTAAAGCTATGATATAATCTTTACTTCAAAAGACATGTGGATTGTGTGTTTTATGTTCGCCTAGACTTATGTTTAGGCGATATTTTTTATAGAGGTGTTGGCATCCCTATACGAAACTATATTAATACGCGAAAGTAAGGGGGGATTTCCTGTAAAAGTATGATAGATAAGGGAAAAGGATAGTGCTAGTGACTGATAGGTAACCTGTTGATCGGCGGTTTTTAAGATAGTCTATTAGATGTCATTAGTAGCATGTCCATAAAAGTAACATTTTCTATGAAAGTTTTACATTGTATATCATCAGGAAACCCGCGAAATTCGCGAGTTTCCTGATCTTGATTTTTATAATTAATGTATGACACTGCGTGTAGTGGAGAAAATAACGTTGCCCATTAGTCGTTGTATCGTATAAAATATAACGTATTATAAAGTTTGTTATAAGGGGAATTTGTTTATGATCCAAACTGCGAATCGTCAAGTGACAATTCGATCATTAAAGGGGAAGCTTTTAGCTGCTTATGAATATTTAGTAGAACACAATGATCAAGAAAATGCGGTCAAAGTTAAGCAATTAGCAGGTAAATTAGTCAATGAGGAATTTGCCATTGCATTTTGCGGACATTTTTCTGCAGGAAAATCAACGATAATTAATCGCTTGGTGGGGGAAAACTTACTGCCGTCAAGCCCGATTCCAACCAGTGCCAATCTTGTAAAAGTCAAAGCGGGAGAAGAGTATGCAAAGGTATTTTTTAAAAACGAAAAACCTCGTTTATATCTGGCTCCCTATGATTACAAAATGGTAAAAAACTATTGCAAGGATGGAGACCAAATCCGGGCCATTGAAATTAGCCATTCTGATTCTCAGCTGCCAAGTCAAACCGTTATTATGGATACTCCCGGTATTGATTCTGCAGATGATGCCCATCGTATTGCCACGGAATCCGCCATACACCTTGCTGATTTGATTTTTTATGTAATGGATTATAACCATGTTCAATCCGAATTAAATTTTATGTTTACCAAAGAATTAACAGAGGCCGGCAAAGAGGTTTATCTTGTCATAAACCAAGTGGATAAGCATTCCAATCAGGAACTTTCCTTTGCGGAATTTAAAACAAGTGTGTCTCACGCATTCTCATTATGGGGAGTAAAACCGGCTGATATTTTTTATACCTCGTTAAAACAAGATGACCATGAATATAATCAATTTCCAGAGCTGCAGGCTTTTTTGGCAGAGCGGTTAAAGGAGAAAGATCGTTTGCTCCTTCAAGCTATTTTTCATTCTCTGCAGAAAATCATTAAAGACCACTTGGATGTAACAAAGAAAAAGAATGATCAGGAGCTAGAGCCTTTCAAGGATATCTTAAATGAACTATCTGCTGGGGAGCAGGAAGAGTTAGCAGGTAACTATAACAGGCTAATCGAAGAGAAAAACTCTTTAGGTGAGGGGCTGGAAAAGGCAGAAAGTGAATTTGATCTTGAGGTCAATAAAATTATGAAGAATGCCTATTTAATGCCCTTTGAAACCAGGGCCCTGGCGGAGTCCTACCTTGAATCCTGTCAGAGTGAATTTAGGGTTGGATGGCTGTTTAGCAAACAAAAAACTCTAGCTGAGAGAGAAAACAGATTGAATCTCTTTTATCAGGGGATTCTCGAAAAAACAAAATCACAAGTAGAGTGGCATCTTCGTGATTTTCTGTTAGGGTTTTTAAAGGTAAAGCGGGTGGAAAATAAAGAGCTGCTTGCCAAAATACAGAGCTTTACTGTGCATTTTTCTAAGGAATTATTAACTGCTGCTGTAAAACCGGGGGCTCGTTTATCAGGCGATTATGTTATCAATTATACTGATAATGTGGCAAATGAGATTAAAAGTTTGGCTAAAAGTAGTTTAGCTGAAATTGAGATTGAAATACTAAGTGCTTTGCAGGACAAAAATACAGCTATTCAAGCAAGATTAACCCAAAAATCAGCAAGCTTAGAGCGGTATATTACCGCACTGGAGCAGGTGAAAAAATATGAAGGAGCCAAAAGTCTTGAGCAAGCCAAGCTCGAAAAGCTACTTAGCGATACAAATGGGCTGGAGGATGACCGTTTTCATTTGTTTGATCTAGAAGAAGAGGAATTTGAGGTAGTTTATGGGAAAAACGGGCAGGTAGAACAGGTACAGAAAAAATCGACTCGTCCGGTAAACAAACCGATCGTAAAAGAAAATAATCCAGTCTCCGCTGAAGCCTCAGACCGGATGAAAGATACAGCTGAAAAATTAAAAAAGACGGCACAGCTTGTTCAGGGCCTGCCGGGTTTTAAAAAGCTTACTGCTGAGCTGGAAGAAAAAGCCGAACGATTAAATCATAAAGGGTTTACGGTTGCCCTATTCGGAGCATTCAGTGCTGGTAAATCTTCTTTTGCCAATGCGCTAATCGGAGAAAAGGTGTTACCTGTTTCGCCAAATCCAACGACAGCAGCAATTAACAAAATTAAGCCGGTCAATGAGTCATATGAGCATGGGACGGTTCTCGTTAAGCTTAAAGAGGAAGGGGCGATGCTTGAAGATGTAAACCGTGCCTTGAAAATATTTGATGTTCATGGGTCAAGTTTAGCTGATGCAAAGGCAAAAGTAGAAAAGTCTAATGGCCAATTGGACCAGCTGGGTACAGGGGAGAAGACAAATTATGCTTTTTTGCAGGCATTTACCCGGGGGTACCCTGCTTTTAGTGAACAGCTAGGTACAATACTCAAAACAACGATCACTGAATTTAGTGAGTATGTTTCAATGGAAGAAAAATCTTGTTTCGTCGAATGGATTGATCTTTATTATGATTGTCCGTTAACCCGTAAAGGAATTACTTTAGTCGATACTCCAGGGGCAGATTCCATCAATGCCCGTCATACAGGAGTAGCTTTTGACTTTATCAAAAATTCGGATGCGATTTTGTTTGTAACCTACTATAATCATGCATTTTCCAAAGCCGATCGAGAGTTTCTAATTCAGCTGGGGCGTGTAAAGGATTCCTTTCAATTAGATAAAATGTTTTTTATTATAAATGCTATTGATTTGGCTAATAACGAGGAAGAAAAGGAAATCGTCGTTGAATACGTCCATGAGCAACTCATAAAATATGGAGTCAGAAATCCGCATTTATATCCATTGTCAAGCTTAAAGGCACTTAAGGAGAACCAGGAGAAGACAACCCTTCCTACTTCAGGCATGTCATCCTTTGAGGAAGCTTTTTATCATTTTATTAGCAATGATTTGGCTAACCTGGCGGTTGCGGCATCTGAAAATGAATTGCGCCGTGTTTACCATTTTGTAGTAAAGCTTATCGATAGTACTAGGGAAGATGCTGCAGTTAAACAGCAAAAGCGGGCAAATATGGAAGCAGAGAAAGCGGCTATATACGCAATTCTTGGGCAGCAGACAGCACAAAATTTAAGAAATCGCCTGTATCAGGAAACAGAAGAATTGATTTATTATATCAAGCAAAGGGTATTCTTTCGGTTTAATGATTTCTTTAAAGAATCATTCAATCCTAGCGTATTACGCGATGATGGCCGTGACCTGAAAAAAGCTTTGCAGCATGCACTTGAAGAATTTGTGGAAGAATTCGGGTTCGAATTTGCTCAGGAAATGAGAGCAACGACGGTAAGATTGGATCGTTTTGCGGAAAAAATAACAGCAGAGTATCAGATAGCGCTTTTCGAAATGATTCGTGAAATGAATCAGGATGTATCTTTTTCCTTTTTTGAATATAAGGATAAAGCACAAATTGATTTTGAAGCAGCTTTTAAAGATATTCAGTATGGGTTGTTTTCTAAAGCAATGACTTATTTTAAAAATCCAAAATCATTTTTTGAGAAAAATGAAAATAAATTAATGAGTGATGAGATTTATCGTGTACTTAACACATCTGCAGATAGGTATTTACAGAATGAACAAAAAAGGATACAGGCTCTATATGGAAATGTCATGGAGGGTGAATTTGAACAATTAATCTCGCACATGGCGGAACAAGCTGATGATTTCTATTTAAGTTTACTCTCAGCCTTAGATGGTGGAGTTCCATCCGAACAGCTAATGGAGATCCGGCAAAGCTTAACAAAACTTATATAAAGGATGAAAGCAAGAATGAACGATCGGCTGTCAAGACTCTGAGGTATGCCCAATAGATTAGCCTCAGGAAAGTCGCCATATCCTATGCAGCATGCTTACGACTCTGTGGATTGGTTCCCATGGAGTGATGCGGCTTTCAAGAAGGCTAAAGAAGACAGACCCGTCTTTCTATCTATTGGGTATAGCTGACTTTTTGGTATTGATTATGCACATACCATTCCTGCCATGTTTCCAACGGTTACATTTTGGTTTAAGATTAGTGAAGGTGAAACGTATCAGTTATAACGGCGAATAATGCCGCAATTCTTGTTGTTATAGGAATTGCGGCATTATTTTTTGATTACACTAAAGCTCTGTTCGATACCTTCACATTTTTAAGTTTGTTCCTCTAACTTACTATTTGCTATCTTCTTTATTACCGAAGAAAAATCCAAAGCATTGATAGGCTTTTTCAGGTAAAAGTCTATACCGCTAAGGTAAGCTTGTATAATCATCGATTTATTACTACAGGGGACAGTTAGGCGGTGTGGCAACACCGTACATTGCTGACTTATTATTGGACAGCTTTGGCTGGGATTATGTATTTGCTTTTATGGCGATAAGCTCATTTATGACCTTTTTCATTGTTTTGACTATTTCGGGACCATTAAAAATAGCAAAGGATTGATTTTATTATGGAAAATATAATTTTAGAATTTAAGAAAATTGATACGTCTACGATATCTGATGCGCTGGATAAACTTGCTCTTGTCGGTCAGTGCATGGGGATTAAGTCATTAAATCCAAGCTGGAAGATAGCTGGCCGAGCTTTCACCGTTAAGTATGGTCCTGTTGATATCCCATGTGTTCGCAAAGGAGACATAATAGTTGAGGACGCTGATGGCGTTGTTGTTGTACCTAAGGAATTTGAAGAAAAGGTATTGGTAGCTTGAGATTTTTATAATTTTATTAAAGAACTCAACCTCAGAAAGGGCACTTTGAAATTCAAGGTGTCCTTTCTGAGGTTGAAGTTATTTTTATATATTGTCTGAAATCATCTAATTCAAATCTTTTAGTAAATCCAAGAAGTGTTTACTGCTCGCAGATACCCTGCGGTTTCGTAACCAGACAATTACTGTTTGCGTAGATAATGTGGGTTCAACAATTGTTTTGTAAGTTAAGGCAGAATCTGCAATTAGTCCTTCCGTAGACTTAGGGACTAACGCCATGCCAATCCCCATTTTAGCCCAGAGTATGTTCATTATAATTCCGTCGCATAAGCATACTATGTTCGGCTTAAATCCGGACTTAGCACACCATTCTATAAACATAGATTTCCATCTAATTGGAACAATAAGAGGCTGATTAGCGAGCTCATTCAACCGAATGTTTTTAGGGTCTTCTCCACAGCTGCCATCTTGTTTCATAGCTATAACTAACGGTTCATCAGGTAGCATAATAGATTCATAAATGTCTGAGTCAAAGGGGGCACGTATTATACCAACTTCGATGATTCCTTTATCCAATAATTCTAAGATACGAAAGCCATCACCTTCCCATAACTGGAAGGTAACATTGGGGTATAAGTCGTGAAACCGATTAATCAAATTTGGCAGTAATATAGCTCCCGAGGTAGTTACCGTACCTATGGAAATTGTTCCGACTGCACCAGAATTGAGCTCAGTGATTTCGTTCATTGTACCTTCAACTAATTCTAATATTTGTTCGACCCGCTCGCGCATTAACTGTCCTGCTTCTGTCAGTTTTATTCTGCGGCTGCCGCGCTCAAATAATTGAACTCCTAGATTTTCTTCCAATTGCTTCATCTGTCTGCTCAGCGCAGGTTGGGCGATATTTAGCTTTTTTGATGCGTTGCTGATATTTCCCTCCTCAGCAATGGAATAAAAATACCTCATGTCCCGAATATCCATCATCCACTCCGAACTATACCTTTTAGGTATATAAACTATACATTTTTGATAATTTTATTATACTTTTACATGTGCTATAATTCAAGAAATAACGATGAGTTTTATCTGAAATACTGAATTTGCTAATAACAATTCTGAAAGAAGGTACTATAGATGTTGATTGATAAATGGAAAAAAAATCTCGCGATACTATGGTCAACTCAATTTATTGGTATGAGCGCAGTTACTGGTGTAATTTCTTTTTTGCCCTTATATGTGCCGCATCTGGGTATAACGAATGGAGCAGAAGCAGCTATGTGGTCTGGTATTTTAATTGGTGCTGCAGCGTTTTGTGCTGCGCTGTCGAATCCTTTTTGGGGGGCTATGGCTGACCGCAAGGGACGAAAACCAATGGTTGAAAAAGTATTGCTGATGTTTGGCATAATCATGATCATCATGGCTTTTGCCTCGAATGTTTATCAACTTTTGATTTTACGGATATTGCAGGGACTTTGCGGCGGCTTTGCAGCGGCCGCAACTGCCCTCGCGGTAAGTATGTCGCCGAAGGAACAAATATCTTTTACCGTCGGAATGCTTCAAACATCACTGATTGTTGGTGGAGCGGTAGGACCGATGATTGGCGGTTTAATAGCAGATTTTTTTGGCTATCGTCAGCCTTTTCTTGTTTTTGGAGTATTATGCATACTTTCACTTTTTGTCATCCATTTTACGATTACAGAAACATTTACGCCTGTGGCTCCAAGTGAAAAGCTATCTTTGAAAGCAGTTCTCAAATACGTTTGGTCAATAGGTGATTTAAAACTAATGCTTCTTGTCCAATTTCTGACCCAGTTTGCTATTCAAAGTATTGGTCCTATTTTGCCTCTATATATTCTCTCAATGGCTTCAAATAATACCAATCTCGCCAGCATTTCTGGTACCATCATTGCCATTGGAGGAATAGCTAGCGCAGTTGCATCTGCCAGCATGGGAGTTCTCAGTAAGCGTTTTTCCCATAAGCAAATACTTGTTACCGCTTCGTTTCTGGGCAGTATCTCTTTTATTGGGCAGATCGCTGCTAATGACATTATGACATTAGCTATATTACGGGCTATTAACGGGTTGTGTATCGGAGCTATGATACCGAGCTCCAATACCATTATCACATTCCTTATACCAGAGTCCAAACGCGGTGCTGCATTTGGCATTACAAGTGCAGCGGCTTTAATGGGAAATGTTTTGGGACCGATTTCAGCCGGTTTGTTGTCACTTGCATTTGGCCTTTCAGCAATATTCTGGATAACGTCAATTTTCTTTTTATTGGTTGGATTTTTACTATTTGTTCAAATAGAAGAGAACGATACTGTTTATCAGGAGGAAAAAAAGGCGACTGTGTAGTTATAAAATTTAAGGAGGTCTAACGATGATATCAGTATTTTCTAACAGAGAGGACTGCTACGGCTGCAGCGCTTGTCAGCACATATGTCCTCAAAGTGCTATTGGGATGAATCCGGATGAAGAAGGTTTTTTATATCCTAACATAAATGAGGATTTGTGTGTTGATTGTGGCAGGTGTACTGAAATCTGTCCAGTGACACATAAAGGCAATTACAAAAAAAACGATATGCCCCGCTTTTACGTAGCGCGCCATAAATCACAGGAGGTTTTGTGGCAATCCACATCCGGCGGTGCATTTACTGCTATTTCTGATGTTATTCTCCGGCAGAACGGCGTTATTTATGGCGCGGATTATGACGAGGACTTCCATGTTCTTCATCAGAGGGCGGAAACGCCCGAGAAGCGGGACCGGATGCGGATTTCTAAATATGTGCAGAGCGATATGGGGGATACCTATATTCAGATTAAGGCCGACTTGCAAGAGGGCCGCATGGTTCTTTTCACAGGGACTCCTTGCCAGGCCGCAGGGCTGCGCGGATTTATGGGTACGTCACCGCTTATGGATCACTTGTTTATTTGCGATTTGATTTGTCATAGTATTCCAAGTCCACTAATCTGGGAGGAGTATAAACAGTTACTGGAACGCGAAAACGGTGGAAAGCTTGTTAGTGTACAATTTCGTTCGAAGAAAGACGGCTGGAGTCGTGCAAACAGTAATAAAGGATTTCTCTTTACTACAGATAAAAGCCCAGAAATACAAGAGGATGATCGTTTTTATCAGTTGTTCTTTAAAGTTGGTGCTATCACACGCCCTTCCTGTTCTCAGTGCCCTTTTACCGATATTCACCGCGTTTCAGATTTGACGATTGCTGATTATTGGGGAATTGAAAAATACAGCCCTGAATGGTTTGACCCTCTGGGGGTCTCGGTGATTATAGTGAACTCGCCTAAAGGCGCGGACCTTTTTGATCAATGCCAGCAAGAACTGCATTCGGAAGAACGTCCCAAGGAAGAATCACTTAACGAACAAAAGCGCCTGCGTGAACCATCGCAAATTCCTGAAAACCGTAGTCTTTTTTGGGAAAATTACAGACGTTCTGGGTTTGGATATGTTATTGGAAAAAAGAATAAAAAACATGAGGAAGATGAGGCGCTTTGCTTTGGACGAGCTGATTAATGAGAATACAATCGCAGAGCAAAATTATGTTTTATTACTAATATCTCCCTTGATGATGTGATAAAGCATTTTAAAGCCAAAGAAATTATAATTGAAGAGGGACCTGTTATGAGGACGGGAGCGCTAGGCCCTATAAATTCAATTTATATAAGAGATCCCGATCAGAATCTAATAGAAATTTCGACATACTAAGTCTATAGATCAGGAAGGGGTAGATTGAAGAAACTCAATGTGTCTTTTCTAAGGTTAAGTTCTTTAATAAAGTTATGGGTATCGCAGTTTGACATTCAGCTGAAAGGTATAATATCTTTGATTTTGTAGAAAATCCCTATGCAGAACCATTTTATTTACCATATTTGTAAATAGTGTTGTGCTGCAAGTGACACAAGTGCTACAGCTATCCAGCAAGATAGTCCGAGTAGTATCGGCTTAATGCCATTGCTGATGAGATGTTTAATATGTGTATTAAGACCGATGGCGGTTAGTGCCATAATGATAAAAAATTTTCCAGTTTTAGCAAGGAGTTTGCAAATTGACAGGGGGATAACTCCTGTTGTGTTAATAATAGAAGCTATTAAGAAACCTAAAATAAACCAAGGAAATATTTTAAATACGCTGAAATTAGTATTATTAGTATTTTTCCTTGCAGTAAAAATAGCAAGTGCTAATGTAATTGGTACAATCATGAGAGCGCGGGTTAATTTTACGATGGTGGCAAAATTACCTGCAGCATTGCTATAAGAATATCCTGCGGCCACAACCGAAGATGTGTCATTGATTGCTGTTCCTGCCCACATGCCAAAACCAATATCGCTCATACCAAGAAGGTGGCCTGTGAAAGGGAAGATAAAAACGGCAGCAATATTAAATAAAAATATGGTTGATATAGAATACGCAACGTCTTTATCATCTGCAGATAGTACAGGGGCGGTTGCTGCGATTGCTGAGCCGCCGCATATTGCTGTGCCTACACCGATAAGAATGCTTGTATTTCTTGGTAGCTTTAAAAAACGACCGACAAGCCATGCAGTAATGAATGCAGTACTTAGTGTAAAAATCATGATGTATAGCGATTGACTACCTACTTTAAAAACGTTAAATAAATTCATTTCAAAACCAAGGAGTATGATGGAGGCTTGTAGTATTTTTTTTGCTGTGAAGTGAATACCCACATCGTAAGTAATCGGTCTTTGCCAAAAAGCAGCTATCATGCCTAATACTATCCCGAATACTGGACCTCCTACTAAGGGAATTACTGTTCCTAAAAACCAGGCTGGAATGGCTATCGCAGTAACTATAAAAAGGCCTGGTAGCATTTTATAAGATGTGCTATTATCTATCATATATATTCCTCCTCTAAGTATTGTGATCATAACATTTGAAAATAGATATGTAAAATACTATAATGTAATAAATATGATAGGTATTTACCTATATTAAAAGAGGGCTATGATGACATTAAGACATTTGACAATTTTTTTATGTGTCTGTGATGAAGGAAATATGACAGTAGCTGGACAAAAACTTCATATTGCACAGCCGTCTGTGAGTCAGGCAATTGCAGAACTTGAGAAGTACTATAATATAAGACTATTTGAGAGACTAGGACGGAAGTTATTTATTACCCTTGCAGGTCAACAATTAATAACCTATGCTAGGCATATTGTGCATTTATGCAGAGAAACAGAAGAGGCTATGCATGGAATTCATCATAACCCAATGATCAGGGTTGGTGCTAGCGTTACTGTTGGAACGTGCATCTTAAATGATATTATTGTAGAATTTCGTAGGCAAAATCCTCATGTCAAAATGATTGCAACAGTTAACAATACAAAAATAATCGAAGGAATGTTATTACTAGATGAATTGGATATTGGGCTCGTAGAAGGTAAGATTCATTCTCAAGGAATATTGAGCCAGTCCTTCATGGAGGATGAGCTTGTACTAGTGACTGGTATTTTTCATCCATTAACAAAAAAGAGCAGAGTCAAGCTGGCAGACATTGATCATACAGAATTTATTGTCAGGGAAGAAGGCAGTGGCACTCGTGAATTGTTTGAGTCAGTGATGGCGAGTAGAGGTATAAGTTGGCGAGTTGCTGGAGTCTATAATAATGCTGAGACTATAAAAAAATTTATTTCAGCTGGACTGGGAATTTCAGTGATGTCGAGGATGGCGGTGGAAAAAGAAGTACAGAGAAATGAATTGGCTATTATAGAATTTGATGATGTGTATTTTAAAAGACAGTTTAGTATTGTTCGTCATAAAAATAAATTTATCTTCCCTGTGTTAGATGATTTTATTCAAGTGTGCATTGGCTATCCATGATGTTTTATTAGTTATTAACCGAGCGTTAGCGTCCATGGTTTTCCCTCGGAATCAGACGACAGGACATTTATGGCTATGGTGGTGCAACTACTCAATAGACTCAAAAGGCCTCCAGTTAAATAAAGTCTGTGGCATACGCTTTACCTATAGGTTTTGGTAAGATTTTATCTCCATAGGTTTCTTTCAGCAATGGGACAATTGAGAACCGTTTCATTGTGTCTCACCCTGACACCCTATCTATTAAGGCTATTTGGAAGAAAGGCGTTTAACTCGCCAATGTCTAATACAATGATTATATTATAAGGTTTCAAGCAAAGAATTAACTCAATATATGGTATGGAATTCTTAACTTTCAGGTAAAGAACTTTAAATTTTAACAGATTAATAGCAGAAGGGTATATATGCAAAAAAAGCAATTAATTATAGATGCCGACCATCATGCTGTACCATATCCGGTGCGAGACGATATGTCGGAATGGAGCATCAAAAAAAGACGGGAAAGAATTAAACAAGAGGACGGCAGTAATCTTAGTTCATCCAAGTAAGCTTGCAGGAGAAAACCTCCCTTTGTTTGGCACGGATTATCCGCTGTGTTACGAGAAATGTGTAGCTGATAGTATCCAGCAGGTCAATAATTATTCGGGCTTCGATATGGATGAAAAACGCAGGATAATGTCCGAGACAATTAAAGAACTTTGCCTGCGTTTTGTGCGACCCGTTCCTCTGAAACTTGGGTGAGAATGCCCATTAAATTCCCAACCCCTGAGGTAAACAGGGAATGCATCCCCCGCACTGGTGAGAGTGACCGTCAATCCGGTGAATGCATGGGTGAAACGCGGGTAATTCAGAGTCTGACTGAGAATCCCTGCTAGCAGGTAAACCATGAGTAACGAAAGTAAACACACATTTGAACCGTCGTGAACTCGCGACAAGCCCCTAACGCGGAAAATGGGAAGGATAACGAGGCTGGCGTTTGGTACGACGACCAGTATTTACTCTCAAGAAACCCGGCGGATAGTGCGACTCTACCGTTTAGACAAAACAAGTATCAGGAAAGGGATAACTTTCATGTGGTTCTCCGGGTAATAACAAACCAAGAGCAGGTGGTCAAGCATCTGCTGGATGAAAGAAGGATGGGCTAAGAAGCAAAAGCAACTGGGAAAGCCAATGGATAGGCTAACGTAGCCCCGATAATTTGGAAGAAAAAGTTTGAGTAGGAGTTAACATGTTATGAACACGGCTTTAAGACCGATGTATGAATGGAAGACCATACCTTGGAAGAAAGTTGAAAGGCTGGTCTTTAAACTCCCAAAACGCATTGTTTATTGCAAGGATGATGATAGGCAAGAGGAACACCCGGAAACCAAGTTTGATTTTCTGGGATAGAACTTTCCAGCGCGTAGATCAAAGAACAAATACGGAAAGCACTTCATCAACTTTACGCCGGCGGTCAGCAACAAGGCGAGCAAAGTTGTGCAGCAGACAATTCATGATTGGTGTATGTATTTAAAAACAGTATAGGCTAATTCCTATCCTAATTACATGCAAAGTTTGAACGCGAATTATATATAAAATCCAACCGTCAGAACCACCTTCGGCAGTCACCCATATGAAGAAATTGACAATAAATTTACAGTATGTTATAATCAATTAAAACAATCGTTTGTTTTATGTTTTGGAATTTTAAATATTTTTGTCTTACTTAAAAGAAAGGGATTGTTACTATGGAAAACGATACTCGGTCAAAGTTGATTGAAATTGCAACAGAACTATTTGCTACTAAAGGATTTGCTGCTGTATCGATTCGCGAACTAACTGTTGCTGCCCAAGTTAATGTATCTGCTATTTCTTATTATTTTAAGGGAAAGGGAGGTCTCTATCGGGCTGTATTGAAAGAGCAGTTGGCTCCTGTGCTGCAGGTGCTGGAATTAGCAAAAGATCATGACTCTCTCTCTCCCACTGAACGTTTATCATTATATGCGAACCGAATTATGCACATCCATTTACAACGGCCTTTTTTGTCCCACTTTATCCATAGCGAGATACACTATCCTACAGGTCATGGTGACTCTATTATCGAAAACCACATTTCCCAAGTACATCAATTTATAGAAACCACTCTACAGGAAGGCGTTGCGAACGGTGACTTTCGGGTGGATTTGAATATCACATACTCAGCGATTTCTTTAGCTGGAATTATGAACTTTTATTTCATCTCCAAACCCTTGTATCAAAAATTCATTTATTTTCCAGAAAATGCAAATAGCGAATATATGAACCACGCATTTCAGATTTATCTGCGCGGCATTATGAACTGACCGCAGGTATCATAACGTTAGTAAGCGAATTTATGTCCTGCCAGTACTAGGTCGTTAATATTTGGCTATACCCACTAAGACGTGGTTTGTCGTAATTAAAACAATCGTTTGTTTTAATTACAGTTGCTAAGAGATTCTAAAAGTTAATTCTTTTGTTGCGAAGATCTGTTGTGTTATAACCCAGAAAAACAAAAGAGGAGTGTTATATAATGAACACAATTATCAATGGCATACCAGTAACAACTGACCCTGCATTGTCCCAAGAAGAAACCATCAGGATTGTTTCCAAACTCATTAAAGACTGGTCCTGGGAAGGCAAACAATTGGGAAAGGTAGAGCTTATTCGTGATGGGGCATGGATTCATATTTGTTCTTATGAGCAACCTTGCATTCAGATTGTCCCTTATGCATAATCAAAAAATAGGAGGAAAACATGCAACAATTACAATGGTTAAGAAAAGTATCTAGAAAGAAATTGTATTATGGTATAACCCTAGCGGTAGTCGGGTTATGCATCATCGGTGGTGTGATCTGGAAAGAGCATAGTCGTCCTAAAGCGGAAGTAGAGCATATTCCGGTTGTTCGCACTGCTGTGATTGGCGGTACTAATTCTGTACAAGGCTATACCTATTCGGGGGAAGTGCGTGGCCGTTATGAGAGTCAGCTGGCCTTTCAGGTTAATGGAAAAATCATCAAACGAAATGTGGAACTAGGCAGTGTCGTTGGTGTTGGCGATGTATTAATGCAGATTGACGCCAAAGATCTTCAGCAAACCGTAAATAACAACTCTGCTCAGGTAGACTCTGTTGAATCACAGCTTAGGTTAGCTGAAAGCAATCTCAATCGCTATCAGCAACTTTTAAATCAGGGAGCGATCAGCCAGGCTCAGTATGATCAGTATATTAATGCCTATAACGTAGCTGTTGCAGGCGTGCGGCAGGCTTCATCCCAATATGCGCAAGGAGCCAATCAATTGGATTACAGTCTCCTAAGAGCTGATAAACCGGGGATTGTTTCAACTATTACCGCCGAAGCAGGGCAAGTGGTTAGTTCTGGACAAAGCGTTGTCACCGTTGTACAGGACGGCGAACGGGAAGTGGCAATCAGTGTTCCGGAAAATCGTATTGAAGAATTGCGCAAAGCTAGAGAAATCAAAGTTTCCTTTTGGGCTCTGCAAAATGTAACGATCGACGGAAAAATTAGAGAAATTGCGCCCATGGCAGATCAAATCACCCGTACATTTAACGTTCGTATCAGCTTAATTAACCCACCACCAGAAATAAAACTGGGCATGACCGCTGCTGTCATCGTAGCTAGCAATAATACACAGCCAATCATAAGTATTCCGCTGGCAGCTGTTTACCAGGATGGCAATACACCCAAAGTATGGGTAGTGAAAGATGATATACTAACACTACGCCCGATTCAAACTGCTAACTTTGGTAATGGAACCATTCAAGTACTCAGTGGACTGCAGCAAGGTGACCGCATTGTGATAGCGGGAGTACATAAACTTAAAGAAGGCCAAAAGGTAAAAGTTGGCGGTGATTCTTTATGAAGAATTTCAACTTAACCGCATGGGCGCTCAATCATAAACATTTCCTCTATTTTTTTATTGCTCTCTTTTTCATGACTGGCATAGTATCTTATCAAAAACTTGGCCGTATGGAAGATCCTGATTTTACGATCAAACAAATGGTTGTCACAGTAGCTTGGCCAGGGGCTACTGCCCGTCAGGTGGAAGAACAAGTTACCGATAAAATTGAAAAAAAACTGCAGGATTTACCTGGATTGGATTATCTGAAAAGCTATTCCACGCCAGGTTACAGCGTCATTTACGTTAATGCAAAGGATACGGTTCCCAAGGAACAAATTCGAGGCAAATGGGTCGAAGCTCGCAATATGGTAAATGATATAGCCAGTACGTTGCCTACCGGAGTCGTGGCCCCTCAGTTTAACGACCGGTTTGACGAGGTATATGGCGTTGTCTATGCGCTCACTGGGGACGGCTATACTTACGAAGAAATGCGGGAAAAAGCGGAAAAAATCCGACGAATTTTACTCAGTGTTCCCAGTGTAAAAAAAGTTAACGTGCTTGGTGTACAGACGGAAAAAATATATATTGAAGTAGAAAATAATAAACTGGCTCAACTTGGAGTGGACCCCAGTCTAATCACGTCCACCCTGCAGGCGCAAAATGCTATGTCTGCGTCTGGTATGTTCGAAACCTCATCTGATAATGTTTATTTACGGATCACTGGTATAGTTGAGAATTTAGACGATATTCGCAGTATCCCCATTCAAGCTAATGGGCGTACCTTTCGTTTGGGTGATATTGCCAAAATAACCCGCGCATACGCGGAACCTACCGATCCGAAATTCTACTATAATGGTGAACCTGCTATCGGTATTTCATTGGCTATGGAAAGTGGCGGTAACGTTCTTATTTTGGGAGAAGCTCTAGAAAAGACCATTGAGCAAATCAAAAAAGAACTGCCTGCTGGACTAGGCATTCATCAAACGGTCAATCAGCCGAAAGTGGTGGAAACCTCTATTGATGAATTTGTGAAATCGCTGGCAGAAGCCATCATTATTGTTCTTATTGTTAGCTTTGCCAGTTTGGGGAAACGATCTGGTCTCATTGTAGCTCTTTGTATTCCACTGGTCATTGCTATCGTATTTACCTGTATGAGTCTGCTAGGCATTGATCTACATAGAATATCTCTTGGCGCTCTCATTATTGCATTAGGTCTATTAGTCGATGATGCGATTATTACGATTGAAACAATGGTCGTCAAACTGGAACAGGGGTGGAGCCGTTTTGATGCTGCTTGTTTTGCCTACTCTTCCACTGCATATCCGCGTTTCACTGGTGCCCTCGTGACTTGCGCCGGATTTATCCCTGTAGGATTTGCGAAGGGCAGTGCTTCTGAGTTTACTGGTGCCCTCTTCCCGGTCATAACCATCTCCCTACTTACTTCCTGGATCGTAGCCAGTACAGCCACCCCCCTACTAGGCTACCTTTTTATTACAATTAAGCCACAAGGGGACGGTGAAAGTGAACATGATCTGTATAATACCAAGTTCTATCGTGCATTTAAAGAGGTGTTAAACTGGTGCTTGCATCACCGAAAAATGATACTGATCGCCACTGTAGCCAGCTTTATTGCTTCTATTGGTTTACTCGGTTTAGTCAAAATGGAATTTTTCCCAGCCTCTACCCGGCCGGAATTGATTGTGCAATTGAAATTACAGGAAGGTGCTTCCATAAAAAATACAGAGGAAGTAGCCCATCGGTTTACCCAAAAATTGGCGGAAGAATCCGAAATATCCTACTATACTTATCATGTAGGCGAGGGAGCACCCCGTTTTGTTTTAAGTTTTGAACCTACATTTAATAAACCTAATTTTTCCGAATTTATCATTGTTGCTAAAGATGACAAAGCAAGGGATAAATTAGAAACTAAAATCAGCAAGATAATGAATGACGAATTTCCAGACGTTCTGGTACATACCAAGGTAATCAGTAACGGACCTGCAGCTGATTATCCAGTTATGTTACGCGTAAAAGGATATGATCATGACAAGGTCCGGGAAATAGCCAAACAGGTTGAAACTATTATGGCCGCCAATCCTGGCGTTAAAAATGTAAACCTCAACTGGTATGAGAAAAGTAAAATCATGCATTTAGCCATTGACCAGGACAAAGCTCGGAAGTTAGGTGTCACTTCTCAGTCTGTAGCTACTTCTCTTCAGACTCAGCTATCCGGCGCAGTAATATCTGAATTCCGGGAAACTGATAAGACTGTCAGCATGGTTTTCCAGTTTGATGCTCAAGATAGAAATGATCCTTCTCATTTGAAAGACCATAATGTCCACATTGGCAACGGTAAATATGTCCCGCTAGACCAGATTGCCAAAATCACTTTTGAAGCAGAAGAAGGATTAATTTATCGTCGTGATTTGAAGCCTATGGTTATCATACAGGCAGAAACGAAACCAGGCGTAACCGGCGATGATGTTGCCGCAAAAATATATGATGATCTCGCTGAACTTCGTGCCAACTTGCCTCTTGGTTATGCCATTGAATATGACGGTTCAAAAGAATCCAGTATCAAAGCTGCCAAATTTATTTCCGAACCTGTGCCGGCAATGATTATTGTAATTATGATTCTCTTGATGATCCAATTGCAGAATATACCCAAAATGGTTCTGACTTTGCTTACGGCACCACTTGGCATCATTGGTGTAGCTGTCGGTCTACTCCTAACCAATAGTCCGATGGGTTTTGTGGTTCAGTTGGGGATTTTGGCTTTATCGGGAATCATCATGCGAAATACCATTATTTTAATGGATCAGATTGATCAATTGCTTGACGCAGGGGAGTCGCTATGGAATGCTATCATTAACGCTACAGTCATTCGTCTTCGCCCTATCTTGCTCACAGCAGCAGCAGCAATCTTAGCAATGATTCCATTAGTATCCAGTATTTTCTGGGGTCCGATGGCTGTGTCCATCGCAGCGGGATTGCTAGGTGCTACTGTATTAACTCTTTTAGTGTTGCCAGTCATGTATGCCGCTTGGTATAAGGCACAACCAGGCGTTCCTGTGGAAGATGATTCGACGGCCACTGATCGTATCTCTATTTAATAGTGCTATTTTGAAATGGAAAACGTAGAAAATCAATCAAGGGTAATTATATTAAAAAGGGAGTTGCTAAGTATGGAATTACTGTATAAAAAAATTTTAGTGCCTGTTGACGGTTCCAAAAATTCATTTACCGCTTTGGCACATGCAGTGACAATCGCACGTTCCTTAGATGCTGAAATTAGCATTTTATATGTATCGGCTTTATCCCAGCAAGTACCCTCATATGAGCAAGTTAAAGGAACTAAAATTCCGGCAAACTCATCTACAGATTCCGTAAGCTTTGCTAAAACAATCATTGCCGAAGCTTTAAAACATGTTCCAGAAGGAATTCGAGTTCAAACATATAATGAAACTGGCGAACCACGCATTGTTATTACAGAATTTGCACAAAAAAGTAACTACGATATGATTGTCATCGGCAACCGGGGATTAGGAACTATTGCGAGCTTACTTATAGGGAGTGTTAGCAGTTACGTTGTCAAGCACTCTAAATGTCCTGTTTTGGTTGCCAAATAATCTCTTAACCAAATTGAATGAGATCTTCGACCAATTATATTAACTACAGTAGCAGCTATTTTAGCAACGTTCCCTATATGCTTTGCATTTGATGACAATGGAAAATCAGCAGGATTATTGGGTGTAACTGTATGAACCTTGCTGAAATTTCCTGTCGCTACGTTACTTGTATAAAGCTATAGGAATTGATGTAGCCTCTTGATTTTTTATCCACTCCACCAGCATAAGACGCACCTGCCTTTTAGTATAGTATCGGTCACTCAAAATTCCATTCAAAATCTTCTGGTCATCTCTACGCTATAATATAAAATAGATTCATGTTGTTTCGCATATAAATGAAGAAAGGATCTTCACAAATGAAACGTAAAATATTTTGTATTTTTTTAATTGTAACAATACTGCTGACCAACGTTGCTTTTGCTGCTATGGCTCTTATTACTGCCGATAAACAGTATTTCGATATTGATTCCGGTCTGCATATACTCAGGGGTAATGTACATATTGAGCATAATGGACGTATCATTACAGCTGGAGAAGTAAAAACTAACCTAGTCGAGATTTGGGGTTCAGGCGGAGTTACCTTTACCCAAGGCGACCTCTACTTTACTGGAAATACCGTCTACCTATTTTTCCCCAGTCACCAAGCTCAAATCCGCGATACAGTTAGCCTGTCCTGTGAAGGATTAAAAATTACTGCGGCTAAAGTTGACTTCAATTGGGATACCAAAATTGCAAAATTTAGTGGTAATGTCAGCATAGTACAAAATGGCGATTCATGGACGGCTGACAATGTTAATTATAATGTCATAACTCGCCGATTAGAGTGAATATTATGAATTAGTGAGGCCCGATGGCTGTGTTGATTGCGGAGAGATGATTAGGTGCTGCTGTATTAACTCTTTTAGTGTTGCCAGTCATGTATGCCTCTTGGTATAAGGCACAACCAGGCGTTTCTGTGCAAGATGATTCGACGGGCACTGATCGTATCTGTATTTAATTTAATAGTGATATTTCGAAATGGAAAAGGTAGAAAATCAATCAAGGGTAATTATATTAAAAAGGGAGCTGCTAAGTATGGAATTACTGTATAAAAAAATTTTAGTGCCAGTTGATGGTTCTAAAAATTCACTTGCCACTTTGGCACATGCAGTGGCAATCGCACGTTCCTTTGATGCGGAAATCAGTATTTTATATGTATCGGCTTTATCCCAGCAAGTACCCTTATATGATCAAGTTAAGGGAAGTAAAATTCCAGCGAACGCATCTACAGATCCCGTAAGCTTTGCTAAAACAATTATTGCCGAAGCTCTGCAACATATTCCAGAAGGCATTCGGCTTCAAACATATAATGAAATTGGCGAACCACGCATTGTTATTACAGAGTTTGCACAAAAAAATAAATATGATATGATTGTCATCGGTAGCCGTGGATTAGGAACCATTTCGAGTTTACTTATAGGGAGTGTTAGTAGTTACGTTGTCCAGCATTCTAAGTGTCCTGTTTTGGTTTGCAAAAGATAGCAATTACTGAAAGATACTGCAAAATCAGAACGAAAGCAGCATCTGTGTTAAAAAAATATGTATACAACCTGTTATAAAGTAGGTACTGTTTAAAAACCAAAGGTTGCTCCGGTAATGTCAGCCAAACAAATATTGGACCAATAATATCAAGGGATGTAAATATTAATAAAAAGTACACAATTAGTACAAATAAATATGTACAAAATTGTGTACTTTTTATATTTTGTAGCCAATAGAATCTTTCTCAGATACGGTTAGAAAGGATGAAGATTATACAACAGGAAAATGCCTAAGAAATATTTTACCATTATTGGGTATTACCATCAGCTGGAAGCGGAATTGTTGCAATGATTAGGAAGATGGAAAATATAGATTGGTAATTGCAGGATAACCGGTGAATATGGAGAATTTTTTAGTATATTGAAATATCAATAGCGAGGTCATATATAAATAGTATACATGATTTACTAGAAGGAGGGGAGTATGGTCAAATACAAATATTTCTTGATAACAGTGTTAGCTATCATTTGCCTAACTGCTATCCCTGTTAGCGCGCAAACCATAATTTATATACCAGTGGATGATCGTCCTGTTAATCTGGATTATGTCGTTGATACGGCTAAGGCTGCCGGCGTGGATATTGTGACACCTCCGGTATCCCTTCTGGGGAGCCTCAGTAATATGGGTAACCCAGATAGTCTATGGATATGGTTGTATAATCACGCTAGCACCGCTGACGGAGCAGTAGTATCGGCCGATTCCTTATTGTACGGCAACTTGATGACGTCGCGCACACATAACCTGCCCTCGCAGGTTATAGAGGACAGGCTTTCTAATTTCGCTAAGTTAAAAGCTATCAATCCCAAAATGAAACTTTATATTTATTCTACGATTATGCGCACGCCCCAATCGGGCGACGGTGGAGAAGAACCACCTTACTACAAAATATATGGGGCGAGTATTTTTCGCATTACCGCTTTACGGGACCAAGCTGAAGTACAGGAATTGAGCCATAGTGAGAAAGGCGAGTTGCGTGAGCTGCTGACCAAGGTACCCCAGTCAATATTAACAGACTGGTACGCCCGGCGTGAGAAGAACTTCATCGCTAATCAGCGTTTGATCGATTATACTAAGAAAGATACTTTCGCTTATTTCTTACTGGGGCGAGACGATTGTTCGCCTTATTCTCAATCTCATATGGAATCTCGTCATCTGGCGACTGAGACAGCTAGCCTATCAATAAGTAATTACGCCTCCTTTCCTGGGGCTGATGAACTTGGAATGCTGATGGTAACGAGAGCGATCAATGACGCCTCTGACCGTATACCGACGGTACGGGTTTTATTTGCGTCTGGCACCGGCCCAGACACTGTTCCGTCATATGAAGACGTTGCCGTTGGGCAGACTATTAATTCACATATTTTAGCTGCCGGTGGCATACCGTTAGATTCAGAGCAAGCTGACTTAATACTGGCGGTAAATACACCTGGGGATGGCATTACTCATGAGGCTGATAGTACTTTTAACCGTGGTCAGTTCCAGGCAGCACCTATCGTTTTGGCATGGGACATAGCATACGAGGTGAAAGCAGGACATCGGATAGCAGTAGCGGATATTGCTTTTGGCAACGGTGCTGATAATACTCTCATGTCCGAGTTAAGCAAGCGAGGTCTACTATTTAAACTGGAATCCTACTCGGGATGGAACACGGCGAGCAATACCATTGGTTACGCGATCAGTCAAGGAATGCTTGCCCGTAAGATGGCACCAGAGGCCAAGAATAGACTGCTGGCCGTAAGATTTTTGGACGATTGGGCTTATCAGGCCAATGTCCGCGATATAGTAGGTAGGGAAGTGCTTTACCCACTTGGCGGTAGCTGGTTTTGCTTGGATAAATTGAACTCTCGACTGACGACTGAAACTGACCGGCGACTGCATAATTTTGCAGCTGCCAATTTCTCAGC
>JAGFZX010000115.1 GCA_017889585.1 Bacillota bacterium | reverse complement strand
CAGGGACAAAAATTCATTATTACTTCTAGAGATGTGGAAGGTACAAAAGAAATTTGTTCTGTAAACCATAAGTTCCTGCCCCAAGAAGTCGCACCAGGTAATCAAATATTGCTAGCTGACGGTTTAGTATGTCTGAATGTCGATTTTGTTGAAGGTGATGATATTCATACTACTGTACAAAATACAGGTGTTATCGGTAATCGCAAACGCGTAGCAGCACCGGGCGTAGCAGTAAATTTGCCACCATTATCTGAGCAGGATATAAAAGATGTTATATTTGGTGCGGAAAATGAGATGGATTTTGTTGCTGCTTCCTTTATTCAGCGGGCTGCGGATGTGTTGGCTATTAGAAAACTGCTCGAAGAAGCAAATTCAGATATCCACATCATTTCGAAAATTGAAAATGCAGAAGGCGTAAAGAACATTGATGAAATCATCAAAGTTTCTGACGGTATCATGGTAGCCCGGGGCGATCTTGGTGTAGAAATTCCTACGGAAGAAGTGCCTTTGGTACAAAAAATGATTATTGAGAAATGTAATAAACTTGGCAAGCCTGTTATTACTGCAACTCAAATGTTGGAATCTATGATTACCAATCCTAGACCTACCCGTGCAGAAGCTGGTGACATTGCCAATGCTATTATGGATGGTACTGATGCTGTTATGCTTAGCGGCGAAACTGCGAATGGTGATTATCCAGTAGAAGCAGTAGAAATCATGGCTAAAATTTCCATTCGTACAGAGCAAGCGCTAAAATATAGTGAAATGCTGCATGGCAAAGGATCCATGGGTCAGCGTACGACGACAGAAGCCATTAGTCATGCTACAGTACAAGTTGCTCATGAACTCAATGCGGCATCCATTATTACAGATACTCAATCCGGTTATGCAGCTAGAATGGTGTCTAAATATCGCCCTAGAGCTCATATTGTTGCTGTAACTCCTCATGAGAGAGTGGTTCGTAAAATGCTCATGATGTGGGGTGTTCAACCTGTACTGCGTGCAGCTGCAAAAAATAGTGATGAAATGGTTGAAAATGCAATCACAAGTGCCATTGCTTCAGGTATTGTGAATGAAGGTGATCTTGTTGTCTTGACTGCAGGCGTTCATGCTCATGTAGCCGGCACTGGTACTACAAATATGATTAGAGTACATGTTGTGGGTAATGTTCTCGCACGTGGCGTAGGTATCGGCCAAACTGCTGTGACTGGTAAGGTTTGCATCGCTCGTTCTATCAAAGATGTAGAAGAAAATTTTAAGCCTGGTCAAGTGCTAGTTATAAGTTGTGTTGATGAGCAAACGGCTCGATATGCGGCTACTGCATCAGCTATCATTGCGGAAGAAGGCGGACTAACTTCTCATGCGGCTATTGTTGGTATTAGTTATGGTATACCTGTCATTGTTGGTGTAGATGGAGCTACTGTTCGTTTAACTGATGGTGCTACTGTTACTGTTGATGCAACTCGTGGACTGGTATATAATGGGGAAATTAATGCCCGTTAAGAAAATTTAATAAAAAAATATAAGATTATTCAATTATTTTTTCATATAATAGCAGGAATTATCTGCTGTATGCCGAAGAGAAGAAGTAGTAAGGGTATGACTTATATTTTTTTTATACAGCTGGGACAAAATTTGGACCAGAGGGACGCAAAAAGTCCCGGGGGAAGAACTAATGTGGAAAAAAACGGCCCAACTTCATCGTAAGATTGCTCCTGAGCTTATTGCATTAATTGAAGAACGATATGATATTCTGCGGCATATTCAATATGCTGAGCCTGTAGGACGCCGAGCCCTGGCAATTATGCTGGAAAAAGGTGAGAGATTTGTAAGAGCTCAGGTGGAATTTTTAAAAAATGCTGGCTTGGTGGATTTTTCTCCATTGGGTATGACCTTAACGCCAGAAGGAAGGCTCACGCAAATTGATTTAGCCGAATACATTAAAGTACTGCATGGTTTAACGATGCTCGAAACTGAACTGTCAGAAAAGCTGGGGATTAATCAAGTTATTATTATTCCTGGTGACAGTGAAGCTGATAATAAGGTGCTTCGTGAACTCGGGCGCGCCACAGCCAATGTATTAGATCTATACTTAAAGGATAATAATATGATTGTGGCAGTCAGTGGTGGTACAGTGATGGCAACTGTCGCTGAAGCTATTCAATTTAGTCGACCTAGCATTACTGTTGTACCAGCGCGAGGTGGACTTGGCGAACAGGTGGAATATCAGGCTAATACCATAGCCGCAACCATGGCCAACAAACTTGGCGGCAAGTATCGTATGTTACATATTCCTGATGGTGTCAGTGAAGAAATGATAGGTTCAATGCTCATTGATAACAGCAATCTTGTTAGTGTAGCAGAGATGATAAAACAGGCTGATGTTCTCATTCATGGCATTGGTCAGGCCAGAGAAATGGCTGTTCGGCGAGGCTATGATGATGAATTTGTCTATCAGCTTATCAATAGTGGGGCAGTTGGTGAAGCGTTAGGCCACTATTGTACACTAGCAGGGAAGGATATTTATACAACAAGCAGTGTGGGGTTACAACTGGATAGTTTGGCGGATATTGGTCTAGTGATCGCTGTAGCTGGCGGCCGAAAAAAGGCGGAGGCAATTGTGGCTGTTACTAGTGCCGGTGGGCAGGATGTACTTATTACAGATGAGTCAGCTGCCAGAGCTATTCAGAGTATCATATAAGTCCTGTAAGTCTTGGCAAAGTTCAAAAAAAATAGTATAATTTAGGAGGTATTTTAACAATGACAGTAAAAGTAGCGATCAATGGTTTTGGACGTATTGGACGTCTTGCATTTAGACAAATGTTCGGGGCAGAGGGATATGATGTTGTTGCAATTAATGACTTAACAAGTCCTAAAATGCTTGCACACTTATTGAAATATGACTCAGCTCAAGGTAGATATACTTTAGGTGATACAGTAACTGCAGGTGAAGATTCTATCACTGTTGCCGGCAAAGAAATCAAAATCTATAAACAGGCTAATCCAGAAAATTTACCTTGGGGCGAACTTGACGTGGACGTTGTTCTTGAATGCACAGGTTTCTTTGCTTCCAAAGCAAAAGCTTCTGCACATATCAAAGCAGGCGCTAAAAAAGTTGTTATCTCTGCTCCGGCAGGAGATGACCTTCCTACAATTGTTTATAATGTAAACCACGACATATTAAAAGCTAGTGATACAGTTATTTCCGCAGCTTCTTGCACTACAAATTGCTTAGCTCCTATGACTCAGGCACTTCACAAACTGGCTGCTATTAAGAGCGGTATTATGACGACAGTTCACGCTTATACTGGTGATCAAATGCTTCTTGACGGCCCGCACAAAAATGGTGACCTTCGAAGATCCCGTGCTGCAGCAATTAATATTGTTCCTAACTCTACTGGTGCTGCTAAAGCTATTGGACTCGTTATTCCTGAATTAAAGGGTAAATTAATCGGTTCAGCACAACGTGTTCCAACTCCAACAGGTTCTACTACAATTTTAGTAGCAGTTGTTGAAGGTTCGGTTACAAAAGAACAAATCAATGCAGCTATGAAAGCAGCAGCGAATGAATCTTATGGCTACACTGAAGAAGAATTGGTATCCAGTGATATCATTGGTATCAGATATGGTTCTTTATTTGATGCTACACAAACAATGGTATCTCCTATGGATAATGGATGCACACAAGTTCAAGTTGTTGCTTGGTATGATAATGAAAATAGCTACACAAGCCAAATGGTTCGTACAATTAAGTATTTTTCCGAACTTGCATAAAATTTAAAGATTTTAGGGCCCGGCCTGTTTGGGCCGGGCAATATTTTTAAGGAGAAATAAAAATGTTGAATAAAAAGTCTATTAAAGACATCGATGTAGCTGGAAAGAAAGTCTTTATCCGCGTTGATTATAATGTTCCTATGGATAAAGCAGGCAATATTACTGAGGATACTCGTATTCGCGCTACATTGCCAACATTAGAATATTTACTGTCCCGAAATGCTGCTGTCATTATTGCCAGTCATTTAGGACGTCCTAAAGGGGCAGTTGTGGCTGAGTTCTCTTTAGCACCGGTAGCAAAAAGACTTTCTGCCTTAATTGGTAAAGAAGTAATCGTTGCTCCGGATTGTGTAGGTCCTGAAGTCGAGTCACTTGCTAAGGATTTACAGCCAGGACAAATTTTGATGCTGGAAAATCTCCGTTTTCATAAAGCTGAGGAAAAGAATGATGAGGAATTTTCCAAACAACTGGCGAGCTTAGCTGATATTGCGGTTAATGATGCCTTTGGTGTATCTCATCGTGCTCATGCTTCCGTAGAAGGAATTACAAAATATTTACCAGCAGTCGCTGGACTGCTCATGGAAAAAGAAATTATTTTCGTAGGCCAGACAGTAGCCAAGCCGGTTCATCCTTTTGTGGCAATTATTGGC
>JAGFZX010000069.1 GCA_017889585.1 Bacillota bacterium | reverse complement strand
ATATAATATTATTACCAATAAAATTACATATTAATACATTTATACTTTATTCTACATAATAAGCTAAAATCCTGTATGTCAGCATCAAAAAGTACCATATATTCTATACTATTTAGATTAATCGAGAATTTGTTCATTAGATCTTAAAAAGAAAAGACCGTCAAGTTTGTAAAATAGCTTGTACCGGCCTTGTTTAAGGATTATGCATCTAATAATTTATGCTAAGATAATGCTTTCAAGATAGGTTCATATGTTAATATGGTACCTGGTTGCAATTCAGTACGTAAGTAATCTCTAGGATCGGTTGTCAGCAATCTAACAACCCTACATTGTCTAGGACCGATTTTCTCTACTAAACATTTCATACCACTGCACTCTATTTCTTCATAATCAGGCGGAGAGACTACATTACTCATAACCATTTCTTCTGGAAATATACTCCAGATAATCATTGTTTCAACCCCTTAGTTTCCTTATTAGCCTTAATTAATTCATTTAGTTTATTCTGTGCCTGAGAAAGTCCACCTATTTCATTAATTAATCCATAGCGTACAGCGTCTTTACCTGCAACTGATGTGCCGATATCACGAGATAGTTCTCCCATTTTAAACAACAGTTCTTTCCATTTTTTCTCAGAAATGCTAGAATGATCAGATACAAATTTATTAACTCTGTCTTGCATTTTTTCTAAATAGTCAAAAGAACTAGGTGCACCAATAACAAGGCCTGTAAGCCTTATTGGATGAATAGTCATAGTTGCGCTTTCTACAATAAATGAATAGGTTGCAGATACAGCTATAGGTACACCAATACTGTGTCCTCCGCCAAGTACAATTGAAACAGATGGTTTAGACATACTAGCGATCATTTCGGCAATTGCTAGTCCTGCTTCTACATCACCACCAACAGTATTTAAGAGTAATAACAATCCTTCAATCTCAGGATTTTGTTCAATGGCTACTAATTGAGGCATTACATGTTCATACTTAGTTGTTTTATTTTGGGGCGGCAGTACCATATGTCCTTCAACTTGCCCAATAATTGTCATCACATGGATATTAGTTTTAGCTGTTGGTATTTCAGTAGCTCCTAGCTCCTGAATATTATCTAATGTATCAACTTTTTTAGCCTTCACCATTCTTTTAGAATGTTCGGTTTGCGGTAACGGTTCTTTGGGGTTTTCCGGATTAGTTCCAGGTGGTTCTATAGTTGGATTGTCATTAACTAGCATAATATTACCTCCAGTATGTTAGTCTATTATGTATAGTATTGACAATGTATAGACTTTCATACTGATTTTGTAAAGAAAACTTGGCTTCTGCCCAATCCATAGACTTAAGCAGAAACCAAGTTTTCTTGAGAAAAGTATGTATAGGTTGCTTAAATGGCGATGTGATGGGCTTCGTTCGATGCGTTAGCAGTCGAACATCCTTGTTCTTAGACTTCCATAATGATTGGTAATATCATGGGGCGACGACGTGTTTTTTCATATAGATATTTACCTAATGTATCACGTACGCTAGATTTTATTGTAGCCCACTCGGTTATATTATTTAGTTCACATTTTTCTAAAGTCTGTCTTACTTTGATTTTAGCTTCATCCATTAATTGTTCTGATTCCCTTACATATACAAAACCCCGTGATACAATATCAGGACCGGCCAAAACAGAACCGCTTTCTTTATCCATGGTCATAACGACTATTAGAATGCCCTCTTGTGAAAGCTGTCGACGATCTCGCAGCACAATATTACCAACATCACCAACACCTAAACCATCTACTAATACAATGCCTGCTGTAACTTTTCCAGCAACACTGCCTTTTTCAGGAGTAAATTCCATTACTTGTCCATTTTCAGTGATAAAAATATGATCTTTAGGCATACCGAGCTCTTGGGCAAGCTTAGAATGTTTTGCTAAATGCCGGAATTGGCCATGTACGGGAATGAAAAATTTAGGACGAATCAGATTATGCATTAATTTTAATTCTTCTTGGCTGGCATGTCCTGAGACATGAATTCCAGATGCTTTTTCATAAATTACTTCTGCACCCTGTCGTAGCAAGTAATCAACAGTACGAGATACCATCTTTTCATTACCAGGAATAGGTGTAGCTGAAATAATGATAGTATCACTAGGGGTAATATCAACTTTACGATGATCAGACATAGCCATTCTAGTCAATGCAGACATGGATTCACCTTGACTACCGGTAGTAATGATAACAACACCTGATGGAGGATAGTTTTTTATCTCGTCAATATCAATTAATACACCTTCAGGTACAGTAAGATAACCAAGTTCTGATGCAATATTAACCACATTAATCATACTACGCCCTAAAACCGTTACTTTGCGTTTGTATTTACATGCAGTATCAATAGCTTGTTGCACACGGTGTATATTTGAGGAAAAACTGGCAATAATAATTCGCCCACGAGCGTTGCTATAAGCTTCGTCAAATGTTACGCCAACAGATTTTTCACTCATAGTATAACCCGCATGTTCAGCGTTAGTACTGTCAGCCAGTAGTACCAATACACCTTGATCACCAAGTTCAGCAAATTTATGAAAATCTGTAACTTTGCCATCTACAGGCGTTTGATCAAATTTGAAATCACCAGTATGTACAATAGTACCAATTGGTGTTTTTATGGCAAGGGCTACAGCGTCTGCAATACTGTGACTGACATGAATAAAGCCTACTGTAAAAGTACCAATTTGAACATCATCGCCTGCTTTTACAGGTATTAGATTGGTTGTTGGTACATTGCTTTCTTTTAGTTTTCCCTCTAGAATACCCAGGGTTAATCGAGTACCATACACAGGCACATTGAGCTGCTTTAGAACATATGGCAAAGCACCAATGTGATCTTCATGACCATGTGTAAGAACTATGGCCCTCACTAGATCTCGATTATCCATCAAATAAGATATATCAGGAATAACTAAGTCAATACCAAGCATATCATCCTCAGGAAACATAAGACCACAATCAATAACAATAATATCATCGCCAAAACGTATTACTGTCATGTTTTTTCCAATTTCACCTAATCCACCTAGTGGAATAATCTGAATTTTTTGTTGTATTTGTCCCAAAAAATTACACCTCCGAATAGTTTAATAATACCGTCCAATTACTTGTTCTAATTATAACTGAAGTTAAAGTATGTTTGCAACATATGGAGTTACAATTGTTGATATTATATGTAAATTCCATTGATCAATGCAAAACCCCATCCTCTATAATAGAATGGGGTTCTTACTTGTAATCAAGAATTTGTTCTACTTTCTGATTACGCTAAATAATATTCATTGTATGCATAATGTTTTTCAGCTGTTCCAATTCACTTGCTGTTGGTGGTATTAGAGGTAATCTAAATGTTCCACCATTTTGTCCAATAAGATTAACAGCGGTTTTTACAGGTATTGGATTAGTTGTAATAAACATCATTTTAAAGAACGGTAATAACTCGGATTGGATGGCCTGTGCTTTAGTTATGTCCTTATTTTCAAAAGCTGCAATCATTTCTTGCATGCGCTTGCCAACTATATGGGCTGCGACGCTAATAACGCCTACTCCACCAACAGCTAAAATAGGTAACGTGAGACTGTCATCACCACTATACAACACAAAGTCATTTGGTGTTGTACGAATAATTTCTGAGACTTGCTCAAGATTTCCACTGGCCTCTTTGATGGCAACGATATTTTTGATTTCTGCTAGCCGTGCGACTGTTGCAGGTAGTATATTAGAAGCGGTACGTCCAGGAACATTGTATATAATTAACGGTAAGTCAGTAGTTTGTGCAATGGCTCTGAAATGCTGATAAAATCCTTCTTGTGGAGGTTTGTTGTAATATGGACCTACTAGCATAGCACCATGAACACCAAGTTTTTCTGCTGCTTGTGTTAATTCTATGGAAGCACGAGTGTCATTAGAGCCAGTTCCAGCAATAACTGTAGCTTTGTCGCCTACAGCAGCAAGCACTGTGCTATATAGCCTAAGTTTTTCTTCATTGCTCAGCGTAGCTGCTTCACCTGTGCTACCAGTTACCACTAAACCATCTGAACCATTTGCAACTAAATATTTTGCCAGATCTGCTGCCGCACCATAGTTTACACTCAGATCATCATGAAAAGGGGTTACCATAGCTGTTAAAATCCGTCCAAAATTTTTCATATCTCTTCTCTCCTTACTTAACAAGATAAATTAAATTTTTCATGCAGTGCAGTAACAGCCGATTGTAGAAAAGATTTTTCAATTAGAACTGAAATAGATGTATGTGAATCTACCGTTTGCAGTATCGGAATATGATTAAGTGCTAATGCTTCTACAAAATTCGCCATAACACCAGGTACGCCATTTATTCCGCCACCAACAACAGAAACTTTGGCACAGCCAAGTGTTGTTTGTACATCGCAACCGAGTTCTTGGAGTTTTATTGTTGCTTTTTCGGCAAGGTCTTCTGTGATAGTAAACATGATTTGCCCAGGATTAACATTAATTAAATCTATACTAATTCCATTATCTGACATGGTTTTAAATATATTAAAGCTTGCAGTATTATTGGTTAAATCGTGCAAACTAATTTTAATTTGAGCAATGTTATTAATAAAGGTTACACCAGTCGCTATACGATCATTAACTCCTGTTTCTTCAGTATCTTCTTGAGTAATATTAGTGATCAATGTACCTGGTGCATTAGAAAATGTTGATTTTACGAGTAAGGGAATATTTTTTTGCATTGCAATTTCTACGGCCCGGGGGTGAATAACCTTCGCACCTTGATGAGCTAACTGACAAACTTCGCCGTAACTAATGCAGTCTAAGATTTTGGCATTAGTTACTATTCGCGGATCTGCTGTCATAATTCCATCTACATCTGTGTAAATCTCTATCATTTCAGCATTGAGAGCAGCTCCTAATGCAGCTGCTGTAGTATCACTGCCGCCACGCCCGAGGGTGGTAAACTCATCATCAGAGCTTACACCCTGAAAACCGCATACAACAGGAACTTTACCCATTTTTAGCAAATTTAGCAATCGGGTAGGGTCAACTTTTAAAATGCGGGCATTATTAAAGTTATTATCTGTTATAATACCAGCTTGGCCGCCAGTAAGCATAACGGCATCAAATCCAGCAGCTTGCAGTGTACCAGTCATAATAACAGCCGAAATCATTTCGCCACAATATAAAATCTGATCAAGTTCACGATTGGCAATGTTTTTATATGCTGTTCGCGCGAGTTCAATAAAAGTATCAGTAGCGTAACATTCTCCTTTTCGTCCCATAGCTGAAACTACAACGACAGGACTAAAACCGTTCTCACATGCAGCTTGTATTTTTTTGACCACTAATTCGCGAACTTCAGGGGTAGCAACGGAAGTACCACCGAATTTCTGTACAATGATCTCCATTATTTACACCTCAAATTAAGTTATGTTCAATCATATACTCGGCAATCTGCAAAGCATTAAGTGCCGCGCCTTTGCGAATTTGATCTCCAACTACCCAGAGATTAAGGCCGTGCGCTACTGACTCATCTTTTCTAATACGACCGACAAATACTTCATTTTGATTAGAAGTAAACAGTGGCATAGGATATAACTGTTCTTTAGGTTCATCCTGTACTATCACTCCTGGGAAAGCTGCTAATAGTTCTTTTGCCTGCTGAACTGAGAGTTCTTGGTCAAATTCAATATTGATTGATTCTGAATGACTACGATATACAGGTATTCTTATTGTAGTTGCTGAAATACCAATATTATAATCATTTAATATTTTATGTGTTTCATGCACCATTTTCATTTCTTCTTTAGTGTAACCATCCTCCATAAATGCATCAATTTGAGGGATCACATTAAAGGCAATTTGATAATGTTTGGGTAAACTAGCACTTGGCAAAATATTTGCTTCAGTAGGCCTATTTTCTACAATAGCCTGTACTTGATTGTCAAGTTCATCAATAGCCTCTTTACCTGCTCCTGATACTGCTTGATATGTTGAAACAACAATACGCTTAATTTTTGCTTGATTATACAATGGTTTTAAAGCCATTGCCATAATAATAGTCGAACAATTAGGATTAGCAATAATCCCTTTATGTTTTTTGATATCTTCAGGATTTACCTCTGGGACTATGAGCGGTACTTCAGGATCCATTCTAAATGCGCTCGAATTGTCAATTACAATTGCACCCGACTTTACTGCAGCAGGAGCAAATTTTGTACTAGCAGATCCGCCTGCAAATAAGGCAATGTCTATATTTTTGAAAGAGTCATCTGTGGCTTCTTCGACTATATAGTTATTCCCCATAAACTTAATTACTTTACCAGCTGAACGACTAGAAGCAAGTAACTTCAAGGTATCAAAAGGAAAGTTACGTTCTTCAATTAAATTCAAAAATTCCTGTCCTACCGCACCAGTAGCTCCAAGTATTGCTACATTATATTTTTTCATAGTTATCCCTCTTCCAATAATATTTTTTACTAATAAAGTTTATTTATCTAAAAGCTTTTCAAGACCATATACTAAACCATTCGCTGATAACACATTTTTACACGCCAAAACAACACCTGGCATAAATGATTCCCGAGATATCGAATCATGACGAATTGTTAACGTTTGACCAAGTCCGCCAAATATAACTTCTTGATGGGCCACATAGCCTGGCAAACGCACACTGTGCATTCTAATACCTGAGAAATTACCACCGCGGGCACCAGGAAGTTTTTCAACTTCAGCAGGATGACCTTGCTCTAGATAACCGCGGTTTTTAGCGATAAGTTCAGCGGTATGTAGAGCGGTACCTGATGGGGCATCTAACTTTTGGTCATGATGCAATTCGATGATTTCTACATGGGGGAAATATTTAGCAGCATCCTGTGATAATTTCGTCATTAAAATTGCACCAATTGAGAAGTTTGGTGCGATTAATGCATTTACTTTCGTTTGTATACATAAATCATTAATTTCTTCTCGGTCTTTATCAGACAAACCAGTAGTACCAACAACAGGACATACGCCATTTTTCATTGCAATACGAATATTATTTAGTACGACTTCTGGCCTAGTAAAGTCAACCATCACCTGTGGCTTTGTTTCGTTAATTACTGTTTGTAAATCATTGCCGACAATAATTCCAGTTTTTCCTGCACCTATTAAATCACCAATATCGGTAAAATCAGATTTTACATCTACAGCTCCGACGATACTTAATTGTGTATCGTTATGTATGGCTTTTAATACTTCTCGGCCCATTTTTCCATAAGCTCCACACACGATTACTCTAATCATGGTACACACCTCCTAATATTAGCAATATATTCAGTTTAAGTGACAACTGTCACCTATCAGGTAAAAATAATAGCCGATGAGTGTAAATCTCACCGGCTGTCTATGATAGGTTAGACAGATCTAAGGAAATGGCAAAAAAAACATAAATAAATTTACCATGTCTTAGATGAGATAGCACTCCACTAAAAGTTTACTTTTAGTGACAGTCTTACACCTATTTAGTGAAAGACCAACATAAAAGACTTGGTATCTTTTATGCTTCGGCAGCCAACCCTTTTCTTTCAGATTATTGACACCACTCTCCCTGAAAGTACTTTTGTTGTCTGCGCCTCTATTTCATCCTACGCAGGATGAAGTATATTAAATTATATACAGTGTATAATAATGGTTATATTAGTGTCAACACTTTTAATAAAAAAACACCTTATTAATTGTGACTTTTCACTTCTTTAGCACCATTTTGCCTTAGTATTTGTGCTACTGAATTAACTTTTGTTGAATCAGTGCGAATAATGGCAAGAATGCTACCCTGGATTACTTCGTCTTCATAGTGCTGGCTTTCTTCAGCAGGAATACCCCAATCAATAAGTCCACCGGTTATACCACCAGCGATTGCTCCCCCGACTGCTGCACCAATCGGGCCACCAGCTAGTGCTATAATAGGAGCAATACCAGGAATGGCTAAAACTCCTGCCCCCAGAAGCAAACCACCAATTCCGCCAAGAGTGCCACCTGTTAATGTTCCATCAGCAATATCATCATCATTTACATCTTGTTCCTGTTGTTTTCTAACAATTATACTAATTTCTTCATTAGTAAAGCCTTGTTGACGTAAGGAATTTACAGCTTGTTCCGCGTTAGTTCTAGATTCAAATACGCCAATTATGGTTTGATTCGATTTTTGTACATGTGTTGTAATGGTATGACTAGCTTTTTGTGCATGTGTTGTATTGATATTTGCTTCTGGTGTTTTTGTTTGCCTAGTGCTCGAACTTGCTGCAATATAACTGTCTATTAGCGGATTTGTTCTGAACTGACTTGAAGTTTGATCAATATCACTATGAGTCATGTTTATAAAGCCTCCTAACATTAAAATACATATCATGTAAGTTAATGTTAGTCTATCCATAACAATTGTTAATATGTACGTTCAGGCCTTTCACGCTGTAAATTAGTATAGCGGTCATAAGTATTATTTAAGTCAACAATAATGACTTCATCACCAATACGTTTTATTGCCTGCCATGGTATAGCAATAGTTCGATTTTCACTAAAGAAGCTCATTAAACCATTTTTATTAGGCACTAGTATCGTATTTATACGTCCAGATTTACTATCAAAAGTAAGTTCGCATTCATCAATTACTCCTAAGCGGGATCCATCACTTAAATTGATAACCTCTTTACCTGATAATTCGCTTAACCGCATTGTGTTCACCTCATAATCTTTTTATACAAAGAAAGGTCCTATGCCAAGCTTATATTTTTTTGATTGTGTTAAAGAGATTTAAAAATAAAGGCTGAATAATCGCTAGACTAATCGATAGCAAAGCTAAAGGATCTATAGAAATTTCGAAAAACATTATTGTCTCTGGGATATTTAATTTTAAGAAAGACACCAACATAATTAAGGATAAATAGATGCTTCCAGATATAGCTACTAATTCTTGAAGAGCTAATGATAATGGTGAAGCTTTTATTTTATCTTCATCTACTGTTTTGCGGAAGTATTTTATGCGTTGCCATACTGACAAAGCCAGGATTATAAGTACCAACAATAGTACTATCCAGGCATACATGATACCCCTCCATAATGCTTCTATATAGTTATTAATATGTAGGGCCGTAAAATATATGCTAATTTATTCAGTTTTAATGATGTTAGCATCGCGATGCTAAGGTCGCGGCTTACATAAATCTTCTAACAAAGATTTGTGTAAGCCGCTTCATTTACCAGTACTGCCCAATCCCCCAGTTCTAGCTACAAATAAATTATTTGCATCGGTATCAGTGACTAAATACTTATAAAAAATTCCTTGTGCAATGCGTGTACCTTTGCTAATCAATATGTTTTGCGCATTATGATTATAAACAGCAATCAGGATATGCCCTTCATTATCAGGATTGTTATAGTAGTCAGCATCAATAATGCCTTGCCCATTTATTAAACTTAAGTTATTTTTGATTGATATACCAGATCGAATGTGGATGCCAAGATATTCGTCACTGCGCATATATGCTTTTAAACCGGTAGCAATTACAGTGACAGTAGCTGGTAGTAATATTGTCTCCTCAGCAGCTTGGATATCATAGCCTGCACTATACTGTGTTTTTCGTATTGGCAGTAATACATCAGAATGTTTATAACTTGAAATGATTTCAAAACCTCTTAATCTCATTAGCTACCTCCTCATTTACTGGTCCTAATGCGGTAAAGCATAATGTTTCTGGGGTAAATAATTGCTGCGTGATCTGCCTTAAATCTTCTAGTGAAACCTTATCAATTTTAGCGACGATGTCATCAAGAGTAATGTATTTACCTAATGTAATTTCCATTTTGCCAATTCTAGACATACGACTACTTGAACTTTCAAGTCCTAATAACAAACTACCTTTTAATTGTTCTTTAGTTTTAGTAAGTTCACCAGGAGTAATTCCTTTCGCCTTTAGTTCAGCAATATTCTGCCAAATAAGGTCAGTTACATGAGCCGTATTACTAGGTCTTGTTCCGGCATAAATTGTAAATAATCCGGCATCACTATAATTAGTTTGATAAGAATATATGGAATAAGCCAATCCTTTTTCTTCTCTAATGGATTGGAACAATCGAGAACTAATCCCCCCTCCTAAAATATTATTTAAGATGTGAATGGTATAAATATCTGGTGATGATTGGGGTACGCTAGTTGTTCCAAGACAAAGGTGTACTTGTTCAATGGCTTTTTTTTGAATTGTATTGACTGGTATTAACGTTGGCGGAGTTAACCTTACTTGCTGTTTGTTACCCGTCATTTTGCCGAAATAGCGTTCTGCTAGTTTTTCAAGTCTTGCATGACTCAAATTGCCAGCTGCCGCAATAACAATATTATCTGGGGTGTAGAACTCAGTATAATATTGATGTATTAAACTTGTATCGAATTTCTCAATGGAAGGTATCGTGCCTAGAATATTACGTCCTAGAGCATGTCCGGCCCATACATTACTGAGATGAATATCATGAACTAATTCATCAGGTGTATCTTCATACATATGAACTTCTTCTAGTACTACTTCTCGTTCACGATTAATATCTTCTGCATCAAATTTAGATGATAATAGCATATCACTAAGCACATCAAGAGCAAGTTCTAGATGGGTATCGAGAACTTTAATGTAATAGCAAGTATGTTCTTTGCCTGTAAAAGCATTTAGTTGACCACCGACTTCATCTACCGTTTCAGCGATATCTTTCGCTGAACGATTATGCGTTCCTTTAAATACCATATGCTCAATAAAGTGAGAAATACCATGATTATACAGGCCTTCAGAACGTGAACCAGTACCTACCCATATCCCTAGAGTAATCGATTTCACATAAGGAATGGCTTCTGAGACCACTCTGACGCCATTTGGCAAGATAGATTTACAATACATATTGTACTCCTTTTATCTAAGTATATAGATACTTTCTGCTGATAGATAATAAATCCTGCTTTGCTTATTATATTCTTTATAATAAGCAAAGCAGGTCAATTGTATAGTTAGTTATTATTAAAATATTTCACAATCCCATTTAGAATACCTTGCGCTATTTTAGTGCGATATGAATCACTATTTAACAAAGCTGCTTCTTCTCCATTAGAAACAAACCCCATCTCAACCAAGGTACTTGGCACAGAATTGTTACGGAGTACATAAAAAGTAGCAGGAGAAGTACCTTTATTAACCGCGCCAGTTTCTGTTACCACCGCATTTTCTACTTCTGATGCTAATGCCGATGATTTACCATTAGGATAGAAAGTCATAGCACCAGCAATGCTAGTATCAGGATTTTCATTAGAGTGAATGCTGATGAACATATCAGCATGATTGGTTTCAGCTAAATCAATTCTAGCCTGAAGTTCAGCACCCAAAGAACTACCTTCAGGCGCAACAGTGCGGTCTGTATCACGAGTCATGATTACTGTAGCCCCAGCTTGTACTAATTTATCACGTAATTTCAAACTTACTGCGAGGTTATTATCAGATTCTCTTGTATTATTGGCGACTGCGCCTGGATTGCTACCGCCATGTCCAGGGTCAACAACAATTATCTTGCCCTTTAATACTCCATTATTTTGTATAGTAATAGGCTTTGTCGTTGTTGACGGTAGGGGTGTTATTACGACGGGATGAGTTGTATTTGTAGTAGACTTATTATTAAAAACATTTAAAATTGGTCCCAATAGTTTATCAAATACAAAGCCGAATAACTTTTCTAAGAGTCCTGTACCATGACTTGTATTATCCTGGCCAGAGACAGTCGATGCAGCCAAAGTATTCAACACATTATCCAGTGGTGCGGCATGGGTTACAGTCATAGGGGTTAGCGCGCTAAATAAAACTAGTAATAACAGAATATATGATAAAAATTTATTTTTATACAACTTAATACCTCCATGAATATAAGTTTATTATATATAACATATTAAAGGTCGTCAGGAATGGGATATAAGATTGGGTGACGTTACATAGAAAGCAGGAGATTTCCTATACCCCATTCTTGAAAGATTAACAATATAAATATTACTCTTCTAGTGTTATATATATATATTATTTTTTTGTAAATAATTTTTTAAATACTTGCCAGTAGCCTGGATCTTCTTCGCCAAGTTTCCAGAGTGCAGCACCGGCGATATCATATTTGTTAACTAGATCAAGTTTATATTTCAGACTTTCGCTGTTTTCATACCAAACTTGATGAGTCACTCCATCAGACCCCGTATAATCAAAATGAGGAGACTTAGCAGGCTCGTCCCACTGAATAGGACTATTAAAGCGTTGAACTAAATTCATGATTGGACCATATTCTAAACTTTCTACACCTTTACTAGACCAGTCATAACCATAACCTGCAATACCAATATAAAGTTTATTTTTAGGAATAAACTTTAATGCATATTTGAGGTTATTTTCAACCCAACGTATATCAGCAATTGGTCCAGCCTCACTCCAACTACCATGATTATCGTAAGTCATAATCATAATTTTATCAGCATATTTGGCCAATTGTGCATAATCATAGGCAATGGAAACATCATTTGATTCATCTTGTTTAGGAAATACATCAATAGAAATAATATATCCCTGAGGTTTAAGATGAGCTGAAAGCTCTTGCATAAAAGCTGATAAATTATCTTTATCTTGGGCGTCCACCATTTCAAAGTCAATATTGATACCATCAAGATTATATTTTTTTATATATGTCTCAAGATTAGTTATGGCTTTGGTACGTAATGACGGATTGGTCAGAACAGTATGAATTGGCGCATTGTTCTGCTCTTGTTTGGCATTATTGACCATTAATAATACAGAAACATTATTTTGATGAGCTAATTTAACGACTGAATTATGATCATTACCGCCACGATCAGTAATAGTGCCCTCGGCGTCTAAAGTAGCCCAAAACGGGGCAATTGTTTTTATCATATCAATGTTATTAGATAATGAATTAAGGGAGGAAGTGTCTGTTTCCCACCACTCAGCATAAAAGCCAACTAGTTCCTTACTGGATAGTGTATTTAGCCCAGCTGGTAATTTGTTTTTTTCCGTGATACCTGTAACATTAGATATTTTACCAAGAAACTTACCAAGCAGCATTCCGACCAATATATCGACTAAATTATTTCCAGAAGATGCTCCCTTATAACTATCCGTACTATTACCACCGATAGTTTGGGCTAAAACATCACTAATTGAAGCTGCATATGCTGGTATGGGGGGCATGATCAATGTAACAGTTATTGCAAGAATGACCAGCCAGATTACAGATGATTTATAACGATTCATATATCAGCCTCCTATTTAAAGATTGTGGTAAATTATTATAGTTATGTAAACATGATAGCACAAATATTCTTATTTAGCAATAAAAGAACAGGCATTTGTATGCCTGTTCTTTTATTGCGTTATATCAGATACTGTGGAAATTGTATATCCTTTATTTTGAATCTGTCGAATTAACTCTGGCAATGCCTTGGCAGTAGATTCTGTCGGATGTATAAGAATAATTGCTCCATTATTGATTTTTTTCATAACTCTATTGATGATAATTTCAGCCGGAGGACGTTGCCAATCAATAGTATCAATAGTCCACATAATAGTTGTATAACCAAGTTCAGCAGCTGCTGCTAAGACAGTATCATTATATTCACCATAGGGTGGTGCATACAAAGTAGTCTTGCGCTGTGTAAGTTCTGTAACTAATTGTTCTGTACGAAGTATTTGCTCTTTATTCTTATCTTTACTTAATGTGTTAGGATGAGGATGGCTATAAGTATGATTACCTAATTCATGTCCACGGGTCGAGAGTTCAGTAACTAAATTAGGAAAGCGTTTACCCCAGCTGCCACCAATAAAAAAAGTTATTTTGATATTGTTCGCTTCAAGGATGTTTAGCATATCAGGCAAGAATTCTTCACCCCAAAACACATTACAGGCAAAAGCTATTTTCGGTTCCGATAGATTACCATGAAAAATAGGCTGTGGCTTACCAGGTAGTTGTGTATTGCTAAAAATAGGTTGCAATAGACCTGATAACATTGCTATTGTTAAAAAAACGCCAGCAGCGAAAAATATATACCATTGTCTAATTCTAGTAACAAATAATCCCTTCAAATTTAATCACCTCTAAGTCTTTCGTGAAATAAACACTTTTTATTAGTGTATTACTTAGAGTATTCTTTTATGATAAAGAAAACTTGGTTTTCGCCAAGCCTCAGCGCAGGCTATGCCCTTACTTGAAATTAGAAAGTGTTATAACTTCTGATTCCGTAAGAAAAATGCTAGTGTGTCCTTTAAAACCGCAGAGGTGCAGGTCCATTAGATACTAAAATAAAAAAACATAAACCAAGCGGTTTATGTTTTAAAAATTTATTATTTTTGCTCTTTATTTGCAGCTTCAGCAGCTAATAATTCTTTACGCGAAAGATTGATACGACCCTGACGATCAATTTCAGTGACTTTTACTAAAATTTCATCACCGACTTTTACAAC
>JAGFZX010000030.1 GCA_017889585.1 Bacillota bacterium | reverse complement strand
GATTTAAATAAAACAAATACCAATGAAATAATTAGTAGCTTAACGGCTTTGAGTAAACGGTTTAGTACAAATAAAATGAATAAATTATTATCTGATTTCGATAGTGGAGAAATCCGCAATGTGGTACGCACCTTACTTGTAGATTATTATGACCCGTTATATGGGTATGAGAAATTAGATAAAAATAACTATAATTTAACTGTAAATTGCGATGACCTGGAGTTGGCATCATTGCAAATAATTGATTATTTGGAAGAACTAAGGGGGTAAATTCATGCAAACTGTGGGTGAATTATTACGTGACGAACGGGAGAAAAAAGGCTTATCTGTAAAAGAAATAGAAAGTGCTATCAGTATAAGAAGTTTCTATATAAATGCAATTGAAGAAGGTAATTATAACCTAGTGCCCGGTGAAGTATATTTAAAAGGCTTTATCCGCAATTATGCTAATTATCTTGGGCTTAATGGGCAAGAGATGGTCGATTTATACCGCCAATCTCAAAAACCTATTCCTTCAGCAACTGTAGATATATCTCCAGATACTATTGAGACTTCGGCAAACAAATCAGAACAGCCGTCTAAAAATAACAAGAACTCTAATAAATTGTTAATGATTAGTCTGTTGGCTGTATGTGTAGCCGGATCAGCATGGTGGCTATTGACTAGCCCCAAACAAGCTACAGAACCGCAAACAAACAAACAAATAGAAACTAATCCAACACCCCCAAGTCAACCTCAGCCACCCCAATCTGTTATTCCACCTGCCCCAACTAATCCTGTAGTAATTACGGCGAAATATACAGAGAAATGCTGGACATCAGTAACTGCTGATGGAAAGATCATTTATGAAGGTACTCCGCTAAATGGTGATACCATCACTTGGGAGGCTCAAAAAAATATAACAATTACTGCTGGTAATGCAGGTGGGATTGATCTAATCTCTAATGGGCAATCTATAGGAAAGATGGGAGCAAAAGGTGAAGTTGTCGTCAAAACTTTTGTAGCTAAACAATAAACCTTTGGTGTAAGACAAGTTTTCTTTAGGAGAAATCGATTCATGAAAAATGATTTTTTACCAATATGCAAAGAAGATATGGTCAACCGTGGTTGGGATAGATTAGATTTTTTATTTATTAGCGGTGATGCTTATGTTGACCATCCTAGCTTTGGACCTGCTATTATTGGTCGTTTATTAGAAAAATACGGCTATCGTGTAGGCATTATTGCTCAACCTGATTGGCGATCAACACTTGATTTTAAGAAAATGGGGAAACCTCGCTTAGGGGTATTAGTATCTGCTGGCAATCTTGATTCCATGTTAAATAAATTTACGGCTGCCAAAAAATACCGTAGTACTGATAATTATTCACCAGGAGGCAAAGCTGGGTGCCGTCCAGATCGAGCGACTATTGTCTACTGTAACCGCATTCGTGAAGTTTGGAAAAATATACCCCTTATTATTGGGGGCATTGAAGCAAGCTTACGGCGTTTTGCTCATTATGATTATTGGTCAAACTCTGTACGCCGTTCCATCATGATTGATAGTCGAGCTGATCTTTTAATCTACGGTATGGGTGAAAAGCAGATAAAAGAAATTGCCGATCAGTTAAATCAAGGCATTGCTGTTGCAGATATCCGTAACGTACAAGGCACTTGTTATAAAGCTGACTCGTTGGAACATCTTTGGGATTATATTGAAGCGCCCAGCTATGAGGATGTAATCGGGGATAAAAAAGCTTTTACCCAAGCTTTTAACATTCAATATCAAGAGCAAGATGCTGTTCGCGGCAAAACCATTGTGCAGAATCATGGTGAATTTTCTGTAATACAAAATCCACCGGCTATGCCATTGACAACTTTGGAAATGGATGAGATTTATGATCTTCCTTATCAGCGCACTTATCACCCTAGCTATGAAAAAGCTGGTGGAGTACCTGCAATTCTAGAAGTCAAATACAGTTTAGTCAGCCATCGAGGTTGTTTTGGCGGCTGTTCATTTTGCGCTATTGTTTCCCATCAAGGACGTATTATTCAAAGCCGAAGCCAAGAATCAATAATAAATGAAGCAAAATTAATCACTGCAATGCCTGATTTTAAAGGCTACATTCATGACGTTGGTGGCCCTACTGCTAATTTTCGAATACAATCGTGTGAGCATCAATCTGAACGTGGCACATGTAAAGGACGTCAGTGCTTAGGATCAAATCCATGCAAAGAATTAGCTCCCAGTCATAGTGATTATTTAACACTATTACGAACTTTACGTGCTTTACCTGGCGTGAAAAAAGTTTTTATCCGTTCTGGATTACGCTATGATTATCTAATCGCTGATAAAAATAGTGAAGAATTTTTACGGGAATTGTGTGAACATCATGTTAGTGGCCAACTTAAAGTTGCTCCAGAACATATCTCCCCACACGTTACTCATTTAATGGGCAAATCAGGTAAGAATGTCTATCTCAAGTTTAGCAAAGCTTTTAAGTGTGTCAATGAGATTCTGGGTAAAGAACAATATCTAGTCCCCTATTTCATGTCTAGCCATCCAGGTGCTGGACTTAAAGAGGCGATTGAACTCGCTGAATTTATTCGAGACTTAAACTATAGACCTGAACAAGTACAAGATTTTATTCCTACTCCAGGCAGTTTATCTACTTGTATGTATTATACAGAAATGAATCCTCTTACTGGTGAAAAAATCTATGTAGCAAAAAATATCCATGAAAAGAAAATGCAGAGAGCATTAATGCAATACCGAGATCCTAAGAATTATCCTTTAGTGTATGAAGCCCTCACAAAAGCTAATCGCCAAGACCTTATTGGTCATGGACCTAAATGTTTAATTCGTCCGCCACAGAGGCATATTAATAAGCCTAGTTTATCTACAAATAAACCAAACCAGCGTAAGGTTGCCGTATCTCATATAAAAAATACAAAAAAGCAGACTAGAAAACACTAGTCTGCTTTTGCCACTAATTATTTACATATAAATATCATTCTAGGTCATACTAAATGATATCTATCAACAGAATGGAGGCACATTATGGAACATAGTAAACCTTATCTACAAGCAACCTTATTGTGCGAAGGCGTGACAACCGATGAAAATGGGCGACATAATATCTATAATGAATTTAGTCAATATACCATGGGTTATTCTCAACCTTTTACGGTTCTTACTATTTGGCGGGGAGGAAGTAATTGTTTAAATAAATCATATACAGAAAAAATTGAAATAGTAGCACCAGATGGTAGAATAGTGGCTAATGGGGAAAATGGACCATTTTCCTTAAGAAATAGCACATATCGGCAAGTTAACAGTCTTCTGTTAGAAAATATTGATTTTACAAATGACGGAATTTATGAACTACAAGTAAGTTTAATAGATTCTCAAAACGATATCGTTGAACATCATTGTGAATTTATAGCAGTGATATAGACATAGGTCACTTTTTCTCTTCCAAGTAAGGGCAACTAAGATTTTCATTGGCTCTAAAACTTGGCGCAAGCCAAGTTTTTTTATGGAATCAACAGGTATATTACTTTCTCGAATCCAAAAAGCAGGCACAAGTTACTTCAGCGACGATGTGATGAATTTTGTTCGATGCGTTATCAGTCACCCCTCCTTCCTGCCTGCGTCTGAAGACTTGACACAAGCCAAGTCTTCAAAAAGTATAATACTCTCCAATTCCAACTAAGGGCAGTCAAGTATTCTTTATGTTTTGCAAAAAAGACTTGCATAGTAAGCAAATAAGTTATATAGTATTGTTGGTCTAATTGATAATGGAGGTAGAATATGCGTCGTTATCAGCCGCTTTTATTAATAGCATTTTTTTTAGTTGTAACAATAATTACTGGTAGTACTTATTTATCTGGCTATGCAGGCAGGCCAAATCCAGAAAACAATAAAAATATTATAAGTATTAATGTTTATACGACTTTACCAATAGAACCAATAGCAATATTAGCACAAGAATACGAAAGAACTCAAAACATACGTATAAATCTTGTACCATTATCTGAACAGGATTTACTAACACGTATTATCGTAAAAAATACTGAGCCTAATGCTGATATCATTATTGCCAATCACACTGTATTAGAAAAAGCAAAAAAAAGTAATACATTACTACCATATACTTCTGAGCAAACAGACATTATATCTGAACGTTTCAAAGATGAAAATAATTTTTGGACAGGTCTTTGGTATGACCCGATTGTCTTTGCTGCAAATCAAGATTTTCTTAAGAATGTCCCTACAGTGCCTAATAAATGGAATGACATTATACAAGATAATAAGTATCGTATATGTCTAACTGATTTTTTAGCAGCAGAAGCCTCCGCTAATTTGCTCTATACGCTAATCACTGTTAATGGAGAAGCACAAACATTTACCTATTTGAATAAAGTTCATAGGCAAATTGTGCAATATCCTAAATTTTTAGCTACCCCCGTACGTATGGTTGGCATGGGAGAAGCTGATATTGCTATTGCAACACAAAGTGAAACCCTGCGTTATATTAATAATAATTTCCCAATTAAAATAATGTATCCTGAAGATGGAACTGCTTTTTTATTAACTGGTGTAGGATTACTTGTAGGTACACAACAGGAAGCTGCTTCTAAACAATTTATTGATTGGCTACTACAAGACACCGCCCACAATATCTTGAAACAAAATAATTTTTATTTCATTCCCACTAATCCAGAAACTCTTAATTATAAACAATACGCCACTAAAAACATAAAACTCTGGGAAAGTAAAGAAAATTTTACAACTGAACAGAAAAATCAGTTGCTTGATAAATGGGTAAAAACAGTAAGGTTCGCTTCTAAATAAACAAACTCTAGGAGGAAAATCCATGTTAAAAGCCGGGTTTATAAGCCTGGGATGTGCTAAAAATCTTGTAGACACTGAAGTCATGCTCGGACTATTAGCCGCCAATAATATTAAATTAACCGAAGCTCCCCAGGAAGCCGATATTCTAATTATCAATACCTGTAGTTTTATTGAATCAGCAAAAGAAGAATCAATTACAACAATTCTCCAAATGGCTGAATATAAAACACAAGGTAAATGTCAGTGCCTAATTGTAGCTGGTTGCCTTGGCCAACGCTACCAACAAGAATTATTGGATGAATTACCAGAGGTAGATGCCATTGTTGGCACCGGAGCTTGGCACCGCATTATTGAAGCAATAAATACAACTATTGGTAATAAAAATCGTGTATTATTGATTAATGAAACAAATACTATTTATAATGAAACTATGCCACGTATTAATACAACACCTTTTTATAGTTCCTATGTTAAAATTGCCGAAGGGTGTAGTAATTGTTGCTCATATTGTGTAATTCCTAAAGTCAGAGGTATTTTTCGTAGCAGACCCATTGAATCTATCGTTAATGAAGTCAAAAATCTTGTCACTAGTGGTGTTAAAGAAATTAACCTTATTGCGCAAGATACTACTAGTTATGGTCGTGATTTATATGGTTCACCTAAACTAACTGACCTTCTAAAAGAGCTGGTTAAAATTGATGGTCTTATGTGGATTAGATTACTTTATTGCTATCCTAAATATTTTTCCGATGAACTTATTGAACTCATTGCTACAGAACCTAAAATTTGCAAATATATTGACTTACCATTACAACATTCTCATGACGATATTTTAAAAGCTATGTTTCGTCAAGATGGCCAGAAAGATATTGAAAATCTTTTAGCCAAGTTACGTGTTAAGATTCCTGGTATTACGATTCGTACATCTTTTATTGTTGGTTTTCCTGGAGAAACGGTCGCTCATTTTGAATCTTTGCGGCAATTTGTCATTGCTCAAAGATTTGACCGGGTAGGAGTATTTACTTATTCCCAGGAAGAAGATACAGTAGCAAGTAATCTTCCTGATCAAATTGATGATGAAGTCAAACAAGAACGCTATCATAATCTAATGTCTCTACAATGCCAAATATCTGAAGAACTTAATCAACAACTAGAAGGTACAGTGCTAGAGATATTAATTGAACAAGTGAGTACTGATCAAGAGACGATTGTGTCAGGCCGTTCCTATCGAGAGGCACCGGATGTGGATGGACAAATTTATATTGAAAATGCTGCTGATTGTACGCCTGGAGATATCATTAAGGCTAAAGTTGTACAAGGTTTTACTTATGATGTAGTCGCAGAAAAAATATCCAACTAAAAGTATTAACAATAGTTTATATTTGTGATAGTTTTAAGAAATGGGAAAACGTCACAATCTGATTATTTCTAAGGATCATTGAGATATGAACTTGTCATTACCTGTACTTCAAGTTTATCTTTAAAATTTTAAAGATAAACTTGAAGTACAGGTAAGCAATGATTGTTTATTATATAATGCTTTACTCGTAACAATATGAAATGGTAAGACTATATGCTTATCATCTCTGTTTCCCAATACATTTTTGGGGGAGTGATTTTCCATGATAGTAGAAATAGTGACCACTGGCACAGAATTGCTTTTAGGTCAAATCGTTGACACCAATACATCTTTTTTATCGCAAAAACTTAACCAATTAGGCTTTGATGTTTTGTATCACTCTACAGTGGGTGATAATAAGATACGTATGACACAAGTTTTTAGTAATGCATTACATAGGTCTGATATTATAATTACATCAGGTGGATTAGGTCCAACTCAGGGAGATATTACTAAGGAAGTAACAGCACAGCTTTTAAATCGCCCATTGTTTTTAGATGAAGATAGTGTAAAAAATATTAAAAGTTTTTTTGTCAAACGGCAGGTAGTTATGTCAGAGAATAATTTACGCCAAGGAATGATACCAGAAGGTGCTATCATCATGAAGAACGAATGCGGTACTGCTCCAGGCGTTATTTTAGAACATGACAATAAAACAATCATTCATTTGCCTGGTCCTCCACACGAACTGAAATGGATGTTTGAACATGCTGTCGTTCCCTATCTAAAAAAACGTTTTAACTTACAAGGCGTCATTGTTTCTAAAATATTACATACCTATGGTATCGGAGAATCATCTCTAGAAGAAAAAATTAAAGACTTTATTATCTCTCAGTCTAATCCGACAATTGCATTACTAGCAAGGCAAGGGGAAGTGATTATTCGCCTTACAGCTAAAGGTAATACAGTAGTCGAAGCAAAGGATTTAATTGCTGGACTGGAAAAACAACTTCGGCAACAGATTGCCGACTATATTTGGGGTTTAGATAATGATACTCTCGAAGCAAATATTGGCAAAATTTTAACTCAAAAACAGTTAACTATTGCATTAGCCGAATCATGTACAGGTGGGCTGATTACCAGCCGCATTACCGACATTTCTGGTAGTTCTGATTACCTTGTGGGCTCTATAGTTTGTTACACTAATAAAATTAAAACAGATTTTATTGGTATACCGCCGCAAATTATTATTGACCATGGCGCTGTAAGCCACCAAACAGCATCACTTCTGGCGACTAATATCCGCCAGAAATTTACTGCTAATATTGGGATGGGAATTACCGGCATAGCTGGCCCAAATGGTGCTACTCCTACAAAACCAGTTGGTACGGTATTTATTGCAGTTGATGGCCCGCTTGGTATACAGTGCAAAAAATATACATTTAATGGTCAGCGTACTGATATTAAATATCGTATATCACAAGCCGCTTTACATATGCTAAGACAGTATACATTATCGTTATAATATAATAACTTAATTAAAATTAGGAGGCTATCTACATTGAGCGATACAAATTTATTTGGTACTATTCAATTAAGCAAAAAACTAATCTCAGCCATTACGGAAATGGGTTTTGAAGAACCATCACCTATTCAAAGCCAGACAATTCCTTTGGTGCTCGAGGGTCATGATGTTATTGGTCAAGCACAAACAGGTACAGGTAAAACAGCGGCCTTTGGTATCCCTGCGATAGAACGTCTTACAGAAGGTCGTCAAATACAAGTTTTAGTACTGACTCCAACCCGTGAGCTTGCTATTCAAGTAGCCGAAGAATTAGCTAAAATAGGTAAGTTTAAACGTATTAAAACATTATCTATTTATGGTGGACAACCTATTGACAGGCAAATTAAGGCTTTGCACATGGGCGTACAAGTCGTTATTGGTACACCAGGTAGGCTATTAGATCATATTCGCCGCAGAACAATAAAACTTGATGCTGTAAAAATGCTAATTCTTGATGAAGCTGATGAAATGTTAGATATGGGTTTTGTTGATGATATTGAAACTATTATCCAACAAATTCCTGTAGAAGGACGACAAACACTGTTATTCTCAGCTACTATGCCAGGACCGATTGCCACTTTGGCTAGAAAATATATGAATAACCCCAAAACGATTGCAGTAAGTAGAGAGCAGCTTACCGTTCCTCTTATTGATCAATGTTATTATGAAACTCGTGAAAAATTGGAAGCATTATGCCGGGTACTTGATGTAGAAACCACTGGTAAAATAATCATCTTCTGTCGCACCAAACGAGGCGTAGATGACCTTGTAGCCTCACTACAGGCTAGAGGTTATATGGCTGATGGATTACACGGTGATTTAAGTCAAGCACAACGTGATCGAGTTATGAAAAAATTCCGCGATGGCAAGCTTGAAATATTAGTTGCTACTGATGTTGCTGCGCGCGGTCTGGATATTGACGACATTACCCATGTTGTCAATTATGATATTCCTCAAGACAACGAATCTTATGTACATCGCATTGGCCGTACTGGACGTGCTGGTAAAACAGGTGTAGCGATTACCTTTATTAACCCACGTGAATATAGACAACTTAAACTAATTGAAAAATTAACAAAATCACGTATTGTACGCAAGCAATTGCCATCAGCTGCTGATATTTTAGATCGCCAGCGGGAAATTATAAAGAATCGTTTGGTACAAACAATTGAGCAAGGTAATTTTAATGTCTACCAAGATATTATCGTCGATTTGGCAGCTGATTATGACCCTATAGAAATTGCCGCAGCAGCTTTGAAGCTAGCACAAGAAGGTTTTAAAGAAAAATGCGTTATTGAAGAAGATAAACCTAATTTTGGTAATACTGGTGCCCAGGCAGGTATGGTTCGCCTATTTATTAATATTGGTAGAGCACAAAAAATACGCCCTGAAGATATTTTACGCACCATAGCTGAATCAGCTGATATCCCTGGCAATACCGTTGGGGTAATTAATATTTATGAAAAGTTTACCTTTGTTGAAATACCTGAAGAAGTTGCCGAGCGGGTTGTAGCAGCTATGCATAAGAATACGATTAAAGGCTTTAAAATCAACGTTGAACCTGCTAAAAGCAGATAAGATAACCATATAGGCTCTATTTAACCGCAAAGGCGCGAAGTACGCAGAGGAGACAGTAAAACATTAGTCTTACCTTTGCGTTAATCGTGTCCTTTGCGGTTACTTTTTATTAAGGAATCAGAAATTATAACAATTTCTGATTCCAAGTAAGGGCAACTAAGGCTTCAGCCTGCGCTGAGGCTTGGTCGAAGCCAAGTTTTCTTTATCAAAAATTCCTAATAATGTAAACCTCAGCTCTTGACATTACGAACAAATGTTTGTACAATGATAGATATAAGGGAGATGATTAATCAATGGAAAAATCACAAAAGTCAGATAGATCACAAGCATTGGAAAGCGCTCTGCGCAAAATCGAAAAAGATTTTGGTAAGGGTTCTATTATGAAATTAGGCGAAGTAGCTGCTAGAATGAATGTGGAAATTATTCCTACAGGTGCTTTGCCTCTTGATATTGCCCTTGGCATAGGCGGTCTTCCTAGAGGTAGAATAATAGAAGTATATGGTCCTGAATCATCTGGTAAAACAACAGTATCCCTGCATATGATTGCGGAGGCCCAGAAATCTGGCGGACTTGCTGCCTTTATTGATGCTGAACATGCCTTAGATCCTTTATATGCCAAAAATCTTGGTGTTGATATTGATAATTTATTGATTTCTCAACCTGATAACGGTGAGCAAGCTTTAGAAATTGCTGAGGCTTTAGTACGCAGCAATGCTATTGATATTATTGTTGTTGACTCAGTGGCAGCTTTGGTGCCCAAAGCGGAAATTGATGGAGAAATGGGCGATTCCCATGTTGGTTTGCATGCTCGGCTTATGTCCCAGGCTATGCGTAAATTAACTGGAATTATTAGCAAATCCCGAACAATAGTTGTCTTTATTAACCAGATACGCGAAAAAGTTGGAGTTATGTTTGGTAATCCAGAAACAACGACAGGGGGACGAGCCTTAAAATTTTATGCATCAGTAAGGCTAGAAGTACGCAGAGGTGAAAGTATTAAACAAGGAAATGACGTTATCGGCAACCGCACTAAAGTAAAAGTAGTTAAGAATAAAGTTGCACCGCCATTCAAGCAAGCGGAATTTGATATTATGTATGGCGAAGGAATTTCTCATGAAGGTTGCCTAGTCGACATTGGCACTGTATTTGAGGTTATTAACAAAAGTGGTGCTTGGTATTCATATAACGACACTCGCCTTGGTCAAGGCCGGGAAAATGTTAAAGAATTTTTCAAACAAAATCCTGATGTAGCTAATGAAATTGATAGGAAAATTCGGGAGTTATTATTAGTAACAACAAATCCATTACCAACGACTGAGATTGTAGATGATTTAGAGATTGAATAATCATGAAGATATTTGGAAGTTAGCATTACAGATACTTGGGCGTCGATCCTACAGTGAATATGAATTGCGTCAAAAGCTATACCAAAATAACTATGTTGTTGATCAGATTGATAATGTTATTAGCCGATTACTTGCATATGGCTATGTAAATGACAATAAACTTGCAAATATTTTATTTGAAAAATATTTACACGTTGGCAAGTATAGCTTGAATAATATTATTTGTAAACTAAAACAACGTGGTTTACCAGACGATGTTATTAAAAATGTGACAACTAGTTATGATTCTGAAGACGAGTGGAATTCAGCTTTAAAGGTAGTTAATAACCGCTTTAAATCACTAGAGGGAGTTAGCAAAGAAAAAATCTATAGGTTTTTAACGACTAGAGGCTTCGGAACAACTACTATTAATAAAGTTTTTCAACAAATATATCATGGTGAAATCTAATAAACATAATCAAGACTTGGCTAAAGCCAAGTCTTGATTATGTTTATTAGATAATATGAGACAATACAAGAATATATATAGTAATCTTAGTTTTATTGTAAACAAGAACAAGGGACATAAATGGATAACTTGACACTACTTTGAAAAACATTTACAATTGAATTATCCAATTGTATAATCAATTAGTAAAACTTTCTAAGAAAATCAATTACTGTAGGGGAGTAATTGTGAACAAATTTTAAAAGCCGAGTTAAAAACCTCAGCTTTACCCTTAATATCTAAATAAATTGAAGGAGGTGTAATTATTATATTTGAAATTATTTTAACTGCTATCATTGTTGCTATCTTAGGTTCTAGCATAGGCTACTGGATACGTAAGAAAACTGCTGAAGCAAAAATAATCTCAGCTGAAGAAGCTGCGAAAAAGATAATAGTTGAAGCAGAACGATCAAGTGAATCAAAGAAAAAAGAAGCATTAGTTGAGGCTAAAGAGGAAATTCATAAACTTAGAAGCGAATTAGAACGTGAAATTAAAGAACGTCGTTCAGAACTCCAACGTCTCGAACGTCGACTGTTGCAAAAAGAGGAAAATCTTGACCGAAAAGTTGACTCCCTTGAAAAGAAAGAGGAGATTCTCAGCCGTAAAGAGGTTGAAGTAGATAAAAGTCAAGAAAAAATTAATGATTTATATACTAAACAGCTCAGTGAATTAGAACGATTATCTGGATTAACATCTGAAGAAGCTCGCAACTTGCTCCTCGATAATGCTCGCGAAGAAATTAAACACGAAACAGCAATCATGATTAAAGAATTAGAACAACAAGCTAAAGAAGAAGCTGATAAAAAAGCACGTAATATTATTTCCTTAGCTATTCAACGTTGTGCCGCAGATCATGTTGCCGAAACTACCGTTTCAGTCGTGGCATTGCCTAATGACGAAATGAAAGGTCGTATTATCGGACGCGAAGGACGTAATATTAGAACCTTAGAAACACTCACTGGTATTGATCTTATTATTGATGACACTCCTGAAGCTGTTATACTCTCTGGTTTTGACCCTGTTCGTAGAGAAGTCGCCCGAATTGCTTTAGAGAAACTAATTGCTGATGGTAGAATTCACCCAGCTCGTATTGAAGAAATGGTTGAAAAAGCCCAGAAGGAAGTTGATCAAAGAATTAAAGAAGCTGGTGAACAAGCTACTTTTGAAACCGGAGTACATGGACTTCATCCAGAAATCATTAAGCTACTTGGTCGGTTAAAATACCGCACTAGCTATGGACAAAATGTTCTTAAGCATTCTATTGAAGTAGCGCATTTAGCAGGTGTTATGGCTGCTGAACTAGGTGTTGATGTAATGCTGGCAAAACGAGCTGGTCTTTTACATGACCTTGGTAAAGCTGTTAACCACGAAATGGAAGGCTCCCATGTTGAATTAGGTATGAGTTTAGCCAAAAAATATCGTGAATCACCTGAAGTCGTTAATGCGATTGGAGCTCACCATGGTGACGAAGAGCCAACAACTATACAAGCAGTGTTAGTTGCTGCTGCTGATGCTATATCTGCGGCTCGTCCAGGCGCACGTCGCGAAAGTCTGGAAAGCTACTTAAAAAGATTAACACGATTAGAAGAAATCGCAGAGTCTTTCGAAGGTGTCGAAAAATCATTTGCAATTCAAGCTGGTCGGGAAATTCGGATTATGGTTAAACCAGATAAAATAGATGATTTACAATCTGTCCGTTTATCGCGGGATATTGTCAAGAGAATTGAAAATGATCTAGAATATCCAGGACAAATAAAGGTAACTGTGATTCGTGAGACACGTTCTGTCGACTACGCTAAATAAGCATTAAAATTGAAACGACCTTAATATAAGGTCGTTTTAATTTACCTTAATTAAGGAATGGTGATTTTCTTGCCTAAACATAAACTAACTAACGAAGAGATTTCTGATGGCGTCAATTTATTAATTTCTATTTTAATACGTTATCCTGAAATTGGTACTGTGAGCTTCGATCCACAATATAATCAACTAAATTTAAAGTTTATGTTATCTGCCATACCATCTCAAGATGAATTCTCCAATATAAAAAACTTATTAATAGATAGTATTGCTGTGTATAATATGTTAGAAGGATTATCTTTGAAGACTTCTGAAATACAATTACATACTCATGATAAAGTCGCTATGTTAAGTATCGTTAGAGATGTGCATACTATATCTAAAAATGAAATTACTTTGATCATTGTTTTATTGCGAGAAAAATTAAAAGACTATTTAATTTTTGACTACAATGTTTCACTATCAGAAGAAGATTTGCTGTTACAAGAAGAAGTAATTGAAAATATGTTAGAAAATATTAAACAAAATCTTCTCCTGCATAGACTAATAGGTATTCGTGAAAATGGTAGAATATTAGTCTTTAATAAATAATTGAAACATACGCACTACTTATAACCATAATGTATTATTTTTCATGGAGGATTATTGGATGAATATAATGATGATTGGTGATATTTGTGGTCGACCTGGTAGGCATACAGCAGCTTATTATATCCCTATTTTAAAACAGGAATATAGTTTAGATTTAATTATTGCAAATGGGGAAAATTCGGCTGGCGGAGTAGGTATTACCGCTAAAGTACTTGAGGAATTATTAAGTATGGGTATTGATATTATTACAACAGGTAATCATGTCTGGGATAAAAAAGAAATCTTTAATTTTATTGATAGTGGAAAACCCTTGATTCGTCCGGCAAATTATCCGCCTGGGACACCAGGTAAAGGATACCAAATAGTAGTAGTTCAAAACCGTAAAGTTGGTATTATTAATCTTTCAGGTCGCACTTTTATGCCCCCGATCGACTGTCCATTTCGCACTATTGAACAGATTATCTCTGAACTTCAGAACTTATGTGAAATATTCATCATAGATTTTCATGCTGAAGCAACTTCTGAAAAATTAGCGTTAGGTTGGTATTTAGATGGAAAAGTGTCATGTGTAGCTGGAACACACACCCATATTCAGACTGCTGATGAACGCATTTTACCACAGGGAACTGCTTATATTTCTGATCTTGGCATGGTTGGTCCTTGGAATTCTATCTTAGGTGTAGATAAGGAACCTGTAATAAAAAAGTTTTTAACAGGATTACCAGTTAAATTTAATGTGGCAGCTGATGATGATACAATATTTTGTGCTATCATTATTCAGATTGATGATCATTCAAACAAAGCTAATAATATAATACGCATACAGAAGCATTTAAAAAAATGAATTTTTAAACACTTTAATTTTTTTATTAATATAAAAAGGGATTTTTTGGATAGATAACGAATACTGATATACTAAGGACTTTATTAGTTGCTTTTCTAACTTAAAGGAGGGTATTCAAAAACATGGAAGTCTTGAAAGTATCAGCAAAATCTAATCCTAATTCCGTAGCAGGTGCTTTGGCAGGAGTGCTAAGAGAACGAGGCGGCGCAGAAATGCAAGCTATCGGTGCCGGAGCGCTTAACCAAGCAGTAAAAGCAGTAGCGATTGCAAGAGGATTTGTAGCGCCACATGGTGTTGACCTTATTTGCATCCCTGCCTTTACTGATGTTTTGATTGATGGTGAAGAACGAACAGCCATAAAGCTAATAGTTCAAGCACGCTAAATAATTAAAACCTGTTCACTAGAACAGGTTTTAATTATTTAATTTATGATACACTAAGAGTAAGAATAGAATATTGTAAAAATAAGGAGTGGAACTATGCAAATAAAAGTACTAACTACCCCAATCACTCAAGTATCATGTAATACCTTAATTATTAATTTATTTGAAGAAAGCACAATACTTGATAAGGCTACAGGTATGATTGATAAAGCTTTACATGGCCACATCAATACACTTATTTCAGAACAACCTGATTGTGGCAAATATGGTGAAATCACTATTATTCATACATGGGGCGCTATCGGTGCTAAACATATTATGGTATTGGGCATGGGCAAAAAAACAGAATTAACTACTGATAAAATCTGTGCATTATCTGCAATAGCAATGCGTACTGCACAGAAACGTCATGCTAAATCAGTCGCTACTATGATCTCTGCCTTAGATACCGAAAGATATGATCTTCAAACAACTACAGAGGCGATAGTCGAAGGTGCTATTCTAGGTACATATCAATTTAACTACTATAAAACAAACCAACCAACTCCTGATAGTATTGAAAAATTTATCATTATTGAAAATAAGGCTGAAAAAAAAGCTATAATAACTAAAGGTATTCAGCGTGCAGAAATAATTGGTGAAAGTGTTAATCTGGCCCGAGATCTCGTCAACCATCCAGCAATATATATGACGCCAACACAAATGGCTTTACATGCACAAGAAATTGCTGAACAAAATAATCTAGAAATCCTAATATTGGAAAAAGCGGATATGGAAAAAGAAAATATGCATGCCTTGCTATCTGTCGCCAAAGGCAGCTTCCAGCCGCCTAAAATGATTGTATTAAAATATATTGGTGACGCTAGTAACCATCATTTTACCGCATTTGTGGGTAAAGGTGTTACCTTTGACAGCGGCGGTATCTCCATTAAACCAAGCTTAAATATGAATGAAATGAAAAGTGATATGGCTGGTGGTGCTACGGTTCTAGGCACCATGCTCGGGATTGGAAAATTAAAACCCAAGATCAATATTCTAGGTATTATTCCTTGTACTGAAAATATGCCTTCAGGTCACGCTTATAAGCCAGGTGATGTCATTTCCTCCATGAGTGGTAAAACCATTGAAATCATTACTACTGATGCTGAGGGGCGACTTATTCTCGCAGATGCTATTACCTATGCCCAGCAGTTAGGCGCCACTCAAATAATCGATATAGCCACTTTAACAGGTGCCTGTGTTGTAGCATTAGGGAATATTGCTTCAGGTCTAGTAAGCAATAATAAAGATTTGTGCAGTCAAGTCTTAGCTGCATCAGTATCTACAGGAGAAAAAATGTGGGAAATGCCAAACTTTGCTGAATATAAAGAACAAATTAAAAGCGATATTGCTGATTTGAAAAACTCTGGCGGTCGGATGGCAGGAACAATTACAGCTGGACTATTTATAGCGCAGTTTGTTAATGACATACCTTGGGTACATATTGATATTGCAGGTACTGCTGATAGTAACAAAAATAGTGGCTATAATGTTAAAGGTGGTACTGGCGTAGGGGTACGTACATTAATTCAATTAGCCCAAAACATGGGTACAAAATGACCGCTGATTTACATGTTCATACTACAGCTTCTGATGGGCGGCTTTCACCTGCGAGCATTATTGATCAAGCCATACAAGCAAAGTTATCTTACATTGCCATCACTGATCATGATACCGTTGATGGTCTATTACAATTAAGTACCGTACAGCAATCTTTACCTGCTAGCTTGTTTGTTATTCCTGGAATAGAATTAAGTACAGATTTACCAGAAAATGAAGTACATATTCTAGGCTACTATATAGATATTTTTAATGTTGAACTTTGTCACCAATTAGATCTTTTAATTGTCCATCGCCATGAGCGTGCTAAGCAAATGATTATTAAACTTAATCAATTAGGTTATTCTATTACTTATTTGCGTGTATTGGAGTTAGCAGGACAAGTCACTTCTATAGGACGTCCACATATTGCGAAAGCATTGGTTGAAAAAGCTTATTTTCCTACAATCGCAGATGTTTTCACTACATTATTGGATAAGAATGGTCCGGCCTATGTGCCGCACTACAAATTAACACCAAAACAGGTTATTGAATTAATTAAAATAGCCGGTGGAGTGCCGGTACTCGCTCATCCAGGCCTCGTTGGTAATGATAATATTGTTTTAGATATAATTGATTCAGGTATTCTTGGTCTGGAAGTATATCATCCTAAACATGATGAGGGGCAAGTGGAAAAATATCTTAATATTGCCAATAAATATAAACTTGCAATAACAGGCGGTTCTGATTTTCACGCTATTCCTGCTCGGTTTCCGCATCAATTAGGGATTTTCACAATTCCTGCAAACTTAGCCTGCCAACTACAAAAATTATCAAAGCATAAAATTTACTAAATTAGCATATGCTATAAAAAACAGATCGTATCTATTTTTAGTTCAGGAGGATGGTTAATGGATAATAACATCAGCCTGATTGATGAATTACGTGTACATATTCAAGAATTGGAAGATAAATTGGCAGCTCTACGCGTCAGTCGTCGCGTATTAATGAATTTGCTGGATAATGTAGAAAAAGAAAAACGTGAACAATTATTATTATTAGAAAACCAAAATGAAAAACTACAAAAAAACAATTGCCATTACGCACAAATGATTATGCATCAAAACTTACGTATAGCCAAATTAGAAGAAAAAATTAAATTATTTTCCAATTTAACTTGACAACACCTGCAAAGGTGTTTATTTTTATTTATGAGCCCTTATTACATTTATATAAAAAGTAGGAGGTTAGTTGATGGATGTTATCGCATTAGTGGGGGCAAGTGGAACAGGAAAAAGCCACCGTGCACTTGTTGTCGCACATGAGCATAATATTGATACAATTATAGATGATGGTTTACTCATTAAGAATTCTAAGATTGTCGCTGGTCGTTCGGCAAAAAGCGAATCCAGTAAAATAATGGCTGTAAGAAGAGCAATTTTTATGGAAGAAGCACATGCTCAAGAAGTTCGCGAAGCTATTACTAATGTAGAGCCAAATCGCATTTTAGTGTTAGGAACTTCTATAAATATGATAGAAAAAATTATCAAAATATTAGGATTACCTCCGCTTAACAAAGTTATTATGATTGAGGATATTGCCACTGCTAGCGAAATTAATATAGCTCGCGAAAGTAGATTGAAAGAAGGTAAGCATGTAATTCCAGTACCAACTATTGAATTAAAACCACATTTCTCTGGTTATCTTATTGATCCACTAGAGATTTTTTTTAAAAAACCTAAATCCCGTCGTCGCAAAATTGGCGAAAAATCAATTGTGCGTCCAATTTTTAGTTATTATGGCAAATTACTTATCTCTGATGCGGTTATCTCTGCTATTGTCGATTATGTAACCACTAATGATCCACAAATTCCTCGCGCTCATCAAATCAATGTGAAAAATTCCCATGATGAGGAAAAAGGGATTTCTATTAGTTTAGATGTAACTGTAAAATATGGTAATTCATTATGGGATATAGCGTATCAGGCTCAAGGTCGTATCAAAAATATGGTAGAACATATGACTGGATTAGTTGTCAAGGAGGTGAATATTTCTGTTAAACGTCTTAGTACCGACTAAATATCAATATTTTCCTTTAATTATTCAATTATAACCTTTCTATGTATTTAGCTTTTAGTTTCGTTGGTGCATTACCTTGCACTAGTCTTAATGTGATTTACCAAAAACGTTAAGTATGAAAGAAAAAAACTTCACTTGATGAATTAATAACTAGTAAATAAGGTGGTACTTTAAAATATGATAACATTTGTTGTTCTTTTTATTGCAGCTTTTTGTGCAGGTATTCAAAATGCATTAGCTGGCGGAGGATCGTTTCTTACTTTTCCGGCATTGATGCTTACAGGATTGGATGCGCGAGCAGCAAATATTACTTCGACGATTGCACTTTTCCCTGGGCAGATAACAACAGGTTTTGCTGGACGAAAAAATGTTTCGAATTTACCTCAATTATCCTTTAAGGCTTTATTTGTTATTAGTCTGATTGGTGGCATTTTGGGTGCTTTTCTTCTGTTAGTGACGCCTGTTTCTATTTTTGAATTTTTGGTACCATGGCTAGTTCTATTTGCTACATTTGTTTTCTTATGGGGGAACTTTTTCCGAAAAATCCAGGAAAATTCTAAGCCGTTAGGGCCTATGGGGGCTATAATCGCACAATTTGCTATTTCCGTCTATGGAGGTTATTTTGGTGGAGGAATTGGCATCTTAATGCTAGCGGCCTTAACTATTGCAGGTTTAGATGTACGCAAGGCAGGAGCAACTAAAAACGTGTTGGCTGGAGTGATGAATGCTTCAGCTGTTTTGATTTTTCTTTTTTCAAAGGATGTTGCGTGGACGCAAGTGATGGTGGCCTCCATTGCTTCTATTGCTGGCGGTCAGTTAGGGGCTTTTGTGCTGAAGCGGGTAAATGAGAAGATATTGCGTATTTGCATTATTATCCTTGGCTTTGGGTTAGCCATTGGACTTTTTATAAGGGCACATGGATCATAGGAAAAATAATACAAAACAAACCACTTTTATATAAATGGCGCTTCGTAGATTGAAATATCTGTGAAGCGTCTTTTATTATTCCTTACTATGCAATTTATAGAGCTTTCCAAATGACTAACCTAGGATTCTTGTTTGATAAACATACCCATTTAGGCTATAATATTTAGAATACAATAAGGAAATTTTGCAGGAGTTGATATATATATATGTTACATACAAAATACTTTACGATTGTTACTTATGGGTGCCAAATGAATCAGCACGATTCTGAACGATTAGCTGGCCAGCTAAAAAGTATTGGTTATGAATATACTGAGATACTAGGTGAAGCCGATTTCGTCTTAGTGAATACCTGTTGTGTGCGGGAAAGTGCAGAGAAAAAAATCTATGGTAAAATCGGCGAACTCAAGACCCTCAAAGCCAGTAATCCAAATTTGATTATTGGTATTACTGGCTGTATGGCTCAGAAAGATCGCAATAAGTTATTTGAAAAAGCCCCTCATATCGACTTAGTGTTAGGTACACATAATGTTCATCAGCTAGTAGAGCTTGTTAAAGAATTCGAACAAACTAAAAATCATGTCTTATCAGTATGGGATGAGGCTGAACGTTTAGCGCCAGATGTTCCCACCATCCGCAAAGGGAACATTTCAGCATGGGTGCCAATTATGTATGGCTGTAATAACTTTTGTACATACTGTATCGTCCCTTATGTCCGTGGTCGCGAACGTAGCAGGCCTATAGAAGATATTGTAAAAGAAGTACATCAATTAGGCCTCGAAGGCTTTAAAGAAATAACACTCCTGGGACAAAATGTTAATTCTTATGGTAAGGATACAGATCAATACGGTGATTTCGCAGACCTTCTTGAGGCTGTGGATCAAGTCAAAACAATTGAACGAATTCGCTATATGACATCACATCCTCGTGATATGAATGATAAGGTCATTGATACTATTAAAAACAGCAAAAAAATCTGCGAATATTTTCATCTACCTGTCCAATCTGGCAGTAATACGATCCTAAAACTCATGAATCGTGGTTATACCACTGAATATTACCGAGAATTAATCGCAAAAATTCGTAAGGCTGTTCCTCATGCCAGTCTCACTACTGATATTATTGTTGGTTTCCCTGGGGAAACAGAGGAACTATTTCAAGAGACCCTAGAATTCATTAAAGAAATTGGTTTTGATTCGGCTTATACCTTCTTATATTCAAAGCGCTCAGGAACGCCTGCAGCCACAATGCCTGACCAAATACCTGCTCAGGTAAAAAAAGAACGTTTACAGCTGCTAATGGACGCACAAAATGAGATTAGTTTACGAATTAATAAACAGCTAACAGGTCAAATAGTCACTGTCATGGTAGAGGGACCGAGTAAAAATGATGAAAGTCGGTTAATGGGGCGCACTGCTACTAATAAAATTGTCTTATGGGATAAGCAAGGTACTGAAGAAATAGGACAGCTTGCTAAAGTAAAGATCAAAACTGCACAAACCTGGCTACTAAAGGGCCAGCTTATAAATTAATTGTAGATAGGGAATAGGAGACGCAGTTATGACAGTACGCTATACTCCAATGATGGAGCAATATCTAGATATCAAAAGCAAACATACGAATGAAATATTATTTTTTCGCATGGGTGACTTTTATGAAATGTTTTTTACAGATGCTGAATTGGCATCCCAGGAGCTTGAAATTACCCTCACTGCCCGTGATGGCGGCCAAAGTAAGCGTGTACCTATGTGTGGCATACCTTATCATTCAGCAGAAAACTATATTGCCAGGTTAATCAATAAAGGTTATAAAGTCGCCATTTGTGAACAAGTGGAAGATCCCAAACAAGCTAAAGGAATTGTACGGAGAGAAGTTATTAAAATAATTACTCCAGGCACCATTATTGCCGAGAATCTGCTACCAGGTAATAGCAATAATTTTCTAGTGGCACTCTATGAAGAAGATGAAGAACTCATTCTCACGGCCACAGATATTTCTACAGGGGAATGCCTATGGGCACTTTTTTCCGGTTCTGGGCGGTTAACGTCACTCTATGATCAATTGTTCAGGCTAATGCCCACAGAAATCGTGTTATCAAGCAGCATTGACAATATGGATAAACTAAATGCTTTTATCAGTAATCGCATTCCTAATTGCACAAATACCACTTTGACTGTGGATAATTTAAAATTAGCCAATGAACTACCCCGTCGGCATTTTAGTAGTGAGGACTTGCCGGAGCATGGGGCAGCTCTGACAGGAATTAGTTATTTATTATATTATCTCCATCAAACGGTAAAAACTGACCTATCACATATTAATCGCCTCATCAAATATAACTCCTCAGAGTATCTGGTAGTTGATTCCACAAGTATGCGCAATCTAGAAGTCACCCGGAATGTACGAGATGGCGGTAAAAAAGATACTCTCCTAGCGGTCCTTGATTATACTAAAACTGCCATGGGAGCACGTCTATTGAAAAAATGGTTAGAGTATCCTTTATTGAATACTAGCCAAATTATACAGCGTCAAGATGCAATTGCCGAACTCTTAGAAAATCCTACATTACGGCAAACGATTCATGAAACACTTGCTAACATCTATGATCTTGAGAGAATTCTAACCCGCATTGAAGTCGCGACCGCCAATGCTCGAGATTTAGTTGCTTTAAAAGCCTCCCTTACAGTGCTACCTGTCATAAAATCATCCCTGCAAACTGTCCATACTAAATTTTTAAGTGACCTTGAACTCTATATGGAGACATATACTAATATGGTACATCTTATTGATACTGCCATTGTAGATAACCCGCCCTTTTCCGTCCGCGAAGGAGGATTAATCAAACCAGGCTATAATTTGGAACTTGATGAACTACATGCCATCTCAAGAGACAGCAAACAATTTGTACAAGATATCGAAACCAGAGAGCGTGAAGCCACAGGTATCAAATCCCTAAAGGTCGGCTATAACCGTGTTTTTGGTTATTATATAGAAATAACCCATTCCCATACGTCCTCAGTACCGATCACCTATATTCGCAAACAAACCCTTACCAATGCCGAACGCTATATTACTCCTGAATTAAAGGATTTTGAAAGCAAAATTTTAGGCGCCCAAGAAAAAATAGTCATCATTGAGCATCATTTATTTTCCGCTATTCGCGATTATATTAAAACCCATATGAAAGAAATCCAACAAACCGCTCGCCAATTAGCCCAATTAGATGCTATCATTAGTTTAAGCGAAGTGGCTTTCCGTCATAATTATTCGCGCCCTCAAATTACTCAAACTAGGGAAATTACAATTAAAGATGGACGTCACCCCATCGTGGAAAGACTCATGCATCAGCAATTATTTGTCCCTAATGATACAGAACTAAATCATCACAGTAATGAAATTATCGTGATTACGGGTCCTAATATGGCCGGTAAATCTACTTATATGCGTCAAGTAGCATTACTAGTACTCATGGCGCAAATCGGCAGTTTCATTCCCGCTCGCACGGCCATCATTAGCCCTGTTGACCGCATCTTTACCAGAGTAGGAGCTAGTGATGACTTGTCCACTGGACAAAGCACCTTTATGGTAGAAATGAACGAAGTCGCACAAATTTTAAAACATGCGACAAAACATAGTCTCATCATTTTAGATGAAATAGGGCGGGGCACCAGCACCTTTGATGGTATGAGTATTGCCCAGGCCGTTATTGAATATATAAAAGAACGGATTAAAGCCAAAACACTGCTCGCGACTCATTACCATGAACTAACTGAACTGGCTGATCATAGTAAAACAATTAAAAACTACTGCGTAGCAGTTAAAGAGCGGGGGAATGAGGTCGTATTTTTAAGGCGTATTATTCCTGGTGGTGCTGATAAAAGTTATGGTATTCATGTTGCACAATTAGCAGGTTTACCTAAAAAAGCTATTGAACGAGCCCAAGAACTATTATTAGAATTAGAACAAAAGCATCCAGAGTCTCAGCAGTCTCAATCTACTACTACTAAAGTAGCCGAATCAATACCAATATCCTTATTTACATCATCTCTTGTAAATGAATTGTTAACCTTGGATATTATGACACTAACGCCCTTAGAAGCCCTCAATATTTTATATAATCTACAAAAACAGGCTAAGCAGGAGTCTGGTCAATTATGAATAAAATTCATATTTTAGATGAAAATACGGCTAATAAAATTGCGGCTGGCGAAGTAGTAGAGCGTCCCTCGTCAATCGTCAAAGAATTGGTAGAAAACTCCATTGATGCCCTGAGTCATCATATCGAAGTTGAAATTGCTGATGGTGGAATTAGCTTTATTCGTATCACCGATGATGGTAGTGGCATGAGCCCAGAAGATGCGAAGCTTGCCATATTACGCCATGCAACCAGCAAAATTCGCTTAGCAGAAGATCTATCAACTATTCATTCCTTAGGTTTTCGTGGGGAAGCACTGCCAAGCATTGCTGCTGTATCTCGGTTTTCCTTAACCACCCGTCTGCATGATAATGAGCCCCTTGCAACCTATATAGAAGTCGCCGGGGGGACTACCACTGATATACGAGAGGCAGGGGGCAATGTGGGAACAACCATTGTTGTTAAAGATCTATTTTTTAATACCCCCGCCCGTAAAAAATTCTTAAAAACAGCAGCTACTGAAGCTTCACATATTAACGATATTTTAATTAAATTGGCATTATCGTATCCTAATGTCGCCTTTAAATTCATTAATAATAAGCGTTTAGTATTATCTACACCTGGTAATAATCAATTACAGGACACCTTAACTAGTCTCTACGGCCAGAAAGTTGCACCTGATATTTTACCAATCAGCTATGACAATACCGTAGACAGTATTGGTATTTCCGGCTACTTAGGTAAACCTACATTACTAAAAAGTAATCGACAATGGCAAACCATTATCGTAAACTCACGAGTGATTAATAGTCGTTCCATTGCCAAAGCCTTAGATAATGCTTATCATTCTTTATTGCCTAAAAGTGGCTATCCTTTAGCAGTACTTAATATTACTGTCAACACTGATACCATCGATGTTAATGTACACCCCCAAAAAAGTGAGATCAAATTCAGTGATGAACAGAAAATTTTTAGAGCGGTGTATAAAGCTGTGACTAATGTACTCTCTGCAGCTCATGCCCCTAGTCAGCTAGCAGCTAGTGCCGAACTGAAAAATATTAACAATTATCATCCTACTCCTAACTATAACACGAGTCATAAGGGGCAAGAATCCCTGTATGCTAGTCCTCCTGTCCATAGGGTACTATCATGGCAAGAAGAGCCCCTGCCACTCACTACAGCGAGGATTGCTATGGAACAAGAAGATGTTATATTCCAGGACACACCACCTGCAGCTGATATTATGGGCTGTGACCAGCAAGAACCACAATTTACCTTGCAACCATTAGGGCAAGTTGATGACTGTTATATTATAAGCCGCGGACATGATGGCTTATATATCATTGATCAACATGCTGCCCATGAGCGTATTCTTTATGATAAAATGAGTCAACATACTGAGCGAATTCCCGCCCAGCAATTGTTAGTACCTATTTTTATGGATTGTGACGCAACTGAAATTACTATTATCACTGATTATCAAGATATTTTTTACAACTTAGGCTTTAGCTTGGATCTGGTGGGCCCCAGTGCCATGCGTATCTCTGAACTACCTAGTGATATTCCATTATCAGAGGCAGAAAATTTCATACGACAAATATTAGAATTTATTCAAAATATGCATAACCCTACAGCACAAGAATTGCGCCACAGTTGCCTACAGATTGCTGCCTGCCGTGCCGCAATTAAAGCCGGCGAGGCACTAAACATGAGGCAAATGCAAGCACTCATAAACGAACTATGTAATACTAACTTACCTTATACCTGCCCTCATGGACGACCAGCTATGATTCGTTTTAGCCCTCATGATCTAGATAAAATGTTTAAGCGTACAGGATTTTAAAAAAGATCAGTAAAAATATACTTTAGGTAACAGGTGATACAATGGACTTAGTAGTGACAACAGTGCAACACCCTTCTGATGATATCAATACATTAGCAGAGCATATAGCGACTATATTAAATATTCCCTTTGCCCCGCGAGCTAAACATTCTCTTATGGCGATAAAAATTCACTATCAAGTAGACAATGTAATCGTTGTCGGCCAAAAAGGACCACTCGTAAATACTCCTGGTGGAGAGTATTTTTTCCATCTCAGCATGGCGGAATTACGCATAAAAAATCTATTAAATGGTCAACATGACCATATGATATCAGCAATGTCCTTACAAGCTGGTATGTCTGTCCTTGATTGCACTCTAGGCCTAGCTACCGACTCGATTGTAGCCAGTTTCGTAGTAGGTAGTGCAGGCACAATACTCGGCCTGGAAACATCGCCGATTGTTGCTTTTATTGCCAGCTATGGCCTTAAGCATTTCCAAACAGATGAACAATCTCTGACTGAAGCTTTGCGCCGTATTGATGTGAAACATGCCCATTCCTACAAATATCTTACTACATTAGCCGATAACAGCTATGATATAGTTTATTTTGATCCTATGTTTAGACATCCCATTCATAGTAGCTCTAATGTAAAACCATTACGATATTTAGCTGATAATAGCCCACTACCGAAAAACACCCTCAAGGAAGCCTGCCGCGTAGCTAAAAAGAGGGTAGTCGTTAAAGAATCAAGTAAAAGCAATGAATTTACGCGTTTAGGCATTACCACGGTTTATGGTGGGAAATACAGTAGTGTCCACTATGGCGTAATTGAAATAGGAGACTAACTTATTTATGGAACGTATGATTGCTGTCATTGGGCCCACTGCGGTCGGTAAAACAAAAGTCAGTATTGATTTGGCAAAAATGCTAAATACGGAAATTATTTCTGGAGATTCTATGCTAGTATACAAGAATATGAATATCGGTACCGCTAAACCAAGCATGAGTGAGCGCTCAAATGTATTCCATCATCTTATTGATATTCTTGAACCCAGTGCAGATTTTAGTGTCGTTGATTTTACGGAACTTGCTAGCCAACATATTACTAAGATAAACAAAAAAGGTAAAATTCCCGTTTTGGCCGGCGGTACTGGCCTCTATATAAAAGCCTTGTTAGAAGGATATCAATTTAATCTCACACCAAGTGATGAAAAACTGCGTGCCAACCTAGATAATTTGGCAAAAGAGCATGGTAATCAATATCTTCATGACAAATTGGCCGAGGTCGTTCCAACTGCTGCAGCACGCTTACATCCTAATGACCTGCGTCGCGTGATACGCGCCTTGGAGGTATACTATCTTAGTGGTGATACCATTTCACAAAATAAACTCTTAGACCAGCAGAAACTGCTCTACAATGCTGCTGTCATTGGTATTACTATGGATCGTCAGCTTTTATATCATCGTATTAATCAACGAGTGGATATTATGATTGAGCAGGGATTGGTGAATGAAGTGGCTCTTCTGCTTAAAAGTGGTATATCACCAGACTGCCAAGGGATGCAAGGGATTGGTTATAAGGAAATTGTTAGCCACTTACAAGGAGAAATAGATTTATCTACTGCAATAGAGAATATTAAGCAGGCTACCAGAAATTTTGCGAAACGTCAGCTCACTTGGTACCGCAAAATGCCCTATATTACATGGTTTGATGTCAATGATTTTAGTGATTATAATACCATGATGGAAACTTTTTACAACTTTATTGCAGGAAAGTTTAACCTTGAAGTAGAATAGAAAAAATAGAATATAAGAAGCGGGGGAATTTGACTATGACAACTAAAGTTATTAATTTACAAGACAGTTTCTTAAATCAAATACGTAAAGAAAATAATCTGCCTGTGATTATCTATCTTATAAATGGCTTTCAACTTAGAGGTGTAGTTAAAGGTTTTGATAATTTCACTGTGATTATAGAAAATGACGGAAAGCAACAATTGGTATATAAACACGCCATCTCAACTATTACACCTCTTAAGCATTATGCACCAGCTTTTCATGAAAAAAAAGACGATAAAGAAAACTTGGTTTGCCCCAAACCTTAAAGGAGGTTCGACTGCTAACGCATCGAACAAAGCGATCACATCGTCGCTGAAGCGTCGTGTGCCTGCTTTAATTGACAAGCAATAATAATGAAGAAAAAACTCTGGGCAATGGGCCGAGAGTTTTTTTTAGCACCTTTTTCTGCATCTTGCGTATACTGTAATCACCTATAGTCATGTGGTGAGGTGACAATAATGTCATATATTTGGCCTCAAGATGTTCTTTTAGCTATGGAAAAGGGGGAAATTTCAGCGGTGGAGGCTTTGAAAAGCCTCCAAGAAATGGATAATATGACTATGCCTAGTACTAAGGTTAATCATAGTCAAAAACGAATAGAAGATACTCTTCATGAATTAGATCATTTAATCGGCCTCTCAGAAGTTAAAAAAATAGTGAGGGAAATTTATGCTTTTATTGAAATTCAACGACGCCGTCAGCAAGAAAATTTAAATACCGAACCTCTAGTATTACATATGATTTTCAAAGGTAATCCAGGAACAGGCAAGACTACTGTAGCCCGCATAATGAGTAAATTCTTTTGTGAAATTGGCGTATTAACTCGTGGTCACCTGATCGAAGTAGAACGAGCAGATTTAGTCGGAGAATATATAGGACACACCGCACAGAAAACCCGTGAGCAATTGAAAAAAGCCTATGGTGGCATTTTATTTATTGATGAAGCATATTCTTTAGCTCGCGGCGGGGAAAAAGACTTTGGCAAAGAGTCAATTGATGTATTAGTGAAAGCTATGGAAGATCATAAGAATGACCTTATCTTAATACTAGCTGGTTATCAAAAAGAAATGGTAGGTTTTTTAGAAACAAATCCAGGTCTGCATTCCCGTTTCCCGATACATATTGATTTTCCCGACTATAGTCAGCAAGAACTGCTACATATCGCAGAACAAATGTTCCGCGCTCGTCAATATAGCTTATCAGCAGAAACGCGATCAGCATTATTAAAATTACTATTATCTCACCAAAGTAGTGTACATGAGAACTTTGGAAATGCCCGCACGGTGCGTAATATTATCGAAAAAGCCATTCGTCGTCAAGCTGTACGGTTAATTTCTAAAGCCAGCACTACCAGACAAGAGCTCATGTTAATTGAGCCTACTGACTTAGTGGAGGTGAAATAATGAGAGAGTTTATTATTGTTGGTCGCCCAAATTCAGGCAAAACCATGTTTGCTCTCAACTTTGCCGCTTTCATTGGCAGTAAAACAGTAGATGTAACATTTCGTAGCTATGATGGCTTAATGAGTTGCCGACATTTTTCTATTGAAGAGGCGAAAGTCCAACTATGTGGAATGGCGCTGCACAAAACACGTTCCCTGCAATCATTAATCCTTAAAATGTCCCTTGGCAAAACAATAGTAAACTTTAAGATAACAGATACCTGTGGCATTGGTGAAAAAATCCATCATGATGAAACCATTAGGCGTGGTATGGCACAAACGCTTAGTTTACTACGCTGTGCTGATTTTATTTTTCATATTGTTGATGTAGCGGGTATCAATAAAGAATATTTGAATAACCCGAGTACTATCGATCGTGAAATATATAATTATGGGATAATCCGAAATAGTTATACCATATTGGCTAATAAAATAGATTTACCTTCAGCTCAAGACAATATGACGAAGCTCGCTTATTTGTTTCCTAAAGCACATGCGATCCCTGTGTCCGCATTACTCAGCCAGGGATTTAAAGAGGTGAAAGCCTGTGTCGCCCGCAATATTTAAATTGGCAGGCATTATTATGTCTGTAATTTTGTGTTCAATTGCAGTTAAACTGGTTGATGATTTTTTAGATAAGGATCTTGATACCCGTGCCGGTTGTTATAACTTTTCTAAAACATTAGGCAATGGTGCTATTGTTTACGGTATGCTGTCCTTATCCCTAGCTGCTAGCATTAATGCTTCTATCAGCATACCATTATTTTTTGCCAGTTATAGTATTGGTATGTTTAATGATCTTAAGAAAACTTTTACTAGCGGTCTAAGTGGATTACAAGAATCTCTACTCGTATTTATCCTAGGAGTGATACTATGGGGCTGGCAAAGCATGTTCTTTTCTATATTTTACATTTTTTCAATACAACTATTTGACGATTATCTAGATATCTATACCGATCAATTAGCCGGCTACCGCAACTTAGCCCACCGTATAGGAAAAGTTGAATGTCTGCTGCTATCCATACTGACTTTATTTTTATCCTGGTGGATAGACGAACGTTTGTTCCTACCAGTGTTTTTAGGCACTGCAATCTTTTATATTGCTATATTTTATTATCAAAGGGGGAGGTAATAATGCTGCTAATAGTAATACTAATTGTGAGCACATTATTATTAGGCTACCTCTGGGGTAAGCATGACGGGCGGGTAGAGGGCTATAAACGCGGAACAGTAGATCTCCCCTTATTCATGCGAGAACAATCCTTAGAACTAGGTTATTGCATATTATGCAATGAACAAAAAGAGGTACACGATGCTTCAGCGCCGATGTGATGAATTTATTCGATACGTTAACAGTCGAACATCCTTCTGGTTGCGTCTGATGACTTGGCACAAGCCAAGTCTTTTCTTATTCATAATAATGAACGAATAAGCCACACTAATAAAATAACTGAGCAAGAAAACTACTTTTTCTATCTGACTCTAGCAATATGTAGTATAATTATAGTTATCTTGCCTGAAAAGCTGATCTGTTATTAGTATCTTACTTATTAGCAGGATTTTAGATAGGTTGTTATCTAAGGGATAATAACATAAAGGAGCGTGAGATCATGTCAATAATACATGGTGAGCTGAATGGTATACGTAAAAGTTTTCTGACTAGAATAGAGGCGCTCTATGAATTTTCAGTGCCTTTTGGACAGGTTATAACCGCTGAACTTGCACAAAAGATGATCGAAATTACAGCTGACCTTAATCGTGAACTTGCTGTATATATAAATAGACGAGGACAGATTACAGATGTAGCAGTAGGTGATATCTGTACTGTAGTATTGCCTGAAATCGACGGGCGTCGCTCTAGCAACCGTTTAAGCGGCACACGTTGTATTCATACCCATCCTAGTGGTGATACCCAGCTTAGTGGCGTAGATGTAGCTTCCCTCAAACAAATACGTTTTGATTTAATGGCTGCTATAGGGCAAATAAATGGCATTATTCAAGTGAGTTTCGGTATTATTACTGATATCAAAAATGATACTTTTAATATAGAAACAATTGGTCCATTATCCCTAGAAGAATTTATTGAACTGGATCTTACTTATCTAACGGCACAAATTGAACGTCAATTGGAACTGAATACCAGAACCAGCTCCATCGATGAACCTGAAAAAGCACTACTGGTAGGCCTTGAACGTCAAGAAAAGTGGGCGATTAAGGATTCCTTAAGTGAGCTATCTCAATTAGCGGAAACAGCTGGTGCAGAAGTACTAGGCACTACTTGGCAAAAGAGGGACCGTCCAGATCCTGCTTTATTTATTGGTCGCGGTAAGGTACAAGAGCTAAGTTTACTGCGGCAAGAAAAAGGTGCTAATCTTATTATTGTTGATGATGAGTTATCACCAGCACAACAACGTAATCTCGAAAAGATGCTCGGCACTAAGGTGCTAGATCGAGCAGCTCTTATTTTAGACATTTTTGCCCAACGTGCTCGTTCCCATGAAGGAAAATTGCAAGTTGAATTGGCACAATTACGCTACACTTTACCAAGATTAGGTGGACAAGGCCTAGTATTGTCAAGACTGGGCGGCGGCATCGGCACTAGAGGTCCTGGTGAAAGTAAGCTAGAAGTGGATCGCCGAAGGATACGAGACCGCATCAGTGATATTGCTCAGCAAATTGAAAATATTAAGAAACAACGTAATTTACATCGTAAACGCCGCCAGAGTACACGTATTCCAACAATCGCTTTAGTAGGTTATACTAATGCTGGAAAATCAACGTTGCTTAATATTCTCACAGCCTCAGAGGTATTGGCAGAAGATAAATTATTTGCTACACTTGATCCGACAACTCGGCAAATCACTTTACCTTATGGACAAGAAGCACTCGTAACAGATACGGTAGGTTTTATTCAAAAACTTCCTCATCATTTAATTGCTGCCTTTCGTGCCACCCTGGAAGAAGTCATACAAGCAGATCTACTGCTACATATTATTGATATTAGCCACCCTCAATACAAAGAACAAAGCCAAGCAGTGTATCAAGTACTTCATGAATTAAAGGCCGATACAAGACACCTCATCACAGTTTATAATAAAGTTGATAAATTAGAAAATCCCGAGGCCTTAGATCAACTATTACACAGTGATAACAGCATTGCAATCTCTGCCTTATCAGGACTAGGTACAGATAAACTACTCAGATTGGTGCAAAACTTTCTTAAGGAACAGACAGTTGAAATGGCTTTATTAATACCTTATAGCGACAACAATATTATCGCAAAATTATATGAAGTATCCACTGTACTTTCCACTGAATATCGTGAGGATGGTATCTATGCTTTGATCTCATTACCACCTGACGAAATAAATCGTTTTAGTACATATGCAATAAAAGTTGACACAACAGAAGGAGTCGAAAGCAATGAATAGTTTCCCACCAGAAATTCTAGCAATACGTAAGCAAGCTCTAGCTCAAGTTCAACCTTATTTCACCATTGTTGATGAAATTTCCGAAAAAAATACGATTAAAGTGCTGGATACTTTCCGAAAACACAAAGTAGCTGACTATCACTTCCGTACAACCTCAGGCTATGCCTATAATGATGCTGGGCGGGAAAAATTAGAAGCAGTCTGGGCTGATATCTGTGGAGCAGAAAAGGCATTGGTTCGCACTCAATTTGTTTCTGGCACTCACGCCTTAGCAACTGTTCTTTTTGGCATTTTGCGCCCAGGTGATGAACTTTTATCACTAACAGGTGCGCCATATGACACCATGCAAACCGTGATTGGCCATACTTGTTCTTCACCTGGTTCCCTAAAAGAGTTTAATATCGATTATTCTGAACTGCCCCTGATAAATACTGGGGTTGACATTGAGAATATTGCTACTGCACTGAAGCCAAACACCAAGATGGTACTGATTCAACGTTCACGTGGTTACAGCATGCGCGCCCCGCTAACCATTGAAGAAATAGCTCAAATATGCAACCATGTAAAAAGCCTCAAGCCTGATTGCGTGTGTTTTGTTGATAATTGCTATGGTGAATTTGTTGAAACTATAGAACCAACAGCCGTTGGTGCTGACATTATGGCCGGTTCACTAATCAAAAACCCAGGCGGTGGTATTGCTCCGACGGGGGGATATATTGTGGGTAAAAAACATTTAGTTGAACAAGCTGCCTATCGTATGACTGCGCCAGGTATTGGTGATGAAGTAGGGGCTTCTCTAATTGATAACCGTCTATTATTCCAAGGTTTCTTTATGGCACCTCATACGACAGCACAAGCTGTCAAAGGGGCGATCTTTGCCTCTGCATTCTTCTCCCTCCTGGGATATAATGCTCTGCCACAGCCTAAAGCAAGGCGTAGTGATATTATTCAAGCTATTGAACTTGGTTCACCAGAAAAAATGATAGCTTTTTGTCAAGGTTTACAAAAATTTTCGCCAATTGATGCCCATGTACGGCCAGAGCCAAGTGGGATGCCAGGATATAGCGATGCGGTGATTATGGCTGCCGGCACCTTTATTCAAGGTGCATCCATTGAGCTGAGCGCTGATGGACCTATGCGTCCACCTTATATAGTATATTTACAAGGTGGTTTAACTTTTGAACATGCTGTAATTGGTATTATGGGAGCTGCGACGGAAATATTACATTTGTAAAAGTTCTATAATAAAAGATAGCTTTCGCAAAATTTAGCAGGTATAAGATTAAAGTATGTCGAAATAGGTATAGCAACTTATAATTTGCGCATTTTTTATGTATTTTAGCAGGAAAACATACAAGCATGTCGAATAAAATAACATAATCATGGTGGGGTTCTATGGAATATATACTAATAAGTATAACGACAATATCAATATTCACATATATTGTCTACATACTTGCTAATAAACTGTTTTCTGTCCAAATGCACATAAAATATCTCCTTTTATGTGCATGCTGTGCACTTATAATCAGTTTAATTTTACCACGTTTTTTTATAAGTTCTGCTGGTTTAACTGGCACTCTAGGTATAGTAACTATATTTGCACTTATTTCTTCATATTTTATTGCTTATTATTATGATGATACAATGCAAAAAGCAGCTCTTAAAAAGGACGTATCTACAACGCTTGTAGAAATTCCATTTTTAGAAATACTGCAAACAGATAATAAGGTAGATATTCAACCTACTACTGATCTAAAAACACTTTCTGAAACAAATGATTTGAAAATAATTGTGAAAAAAGCAGAAAGCACTGCAGTTATTACAGAGTTAACGACTAAAGAATATTTTTATCCTATGATATACCAAGAGAAAGATAAGTCTTTCAAATTCTTAGAAACAACTGCAAATGATCAAATGAGTAACTCAGAAAATGTACTAGAAAACATAGCAGAAGAGCAAATATCTACGGTTGATTCTACATTGAAGCAATACTATTATCCTATGGTTACAACGCTTGCAGAAATTCCGTTTTCAGAAACACTGCAAACAGATAATAAAGTAGATATTCAACCTACTGTTGCTCTAGAAACACTTTCGGAAATAATTGTGAAAGAAACAGAAAGCATTGAAGTTATTACAGAGTTAACGACTAAAGAATATTTTTATCCTATGTTATACCAAGAGGAAGATAAGTCTTTCAAATTCTTAGAAACAACTGCTAATGATCAAATGAGTAACTCAGAAAATGTATTAGAAAACAAAATAGAAGAGCAAATATCTACGGTTGATTCTACATTGAAGCAATACTATTATCCTATGATATGTGAGGAGTACAACCTTAAAAAATTATTATTAAATACAGTCAAGGTCAATGAAGAAGTAGAGGTCGCTGATAACCATATGAATTTAACAACACAAACAGATATAATAAATACTTCTACAAATTCAGAAATATCTCAAGAACATCTCAGTGTACCGGATTTTAACGAATTATCCGATTCGTTTCCTTCTTCAAACGATTTAGATATTTTAATGGATTTTGCTTTCTTGCAAAAAGAACAGCGTAATTCCCTGCAAGCTCTTAAAACTTTCCGCCATGCGTTAAACTTATATCCTAATAGCGAAGTTGCCCCATTTCTAGTCATGGAAATTGCCACCATTCTAAAAAATCTTGGTTCATATAATGAGGCTATTAAAGTCTTCACTGAAGGCCGATTGCTTCCTGGAGTAATCAATAATAGCATGCTTGAACAAGAATTTATTAATAATATTGCTTATTTGCGTATTATTAAGAATACTTTAGTTAAAAATTCTTTAGAATTCATGCCATTTAATCTCATTCCCGATAACGCATTCAAGGAAATCGATACTGAATTTTGTGAATGGCGTAATCAATCGTAATATTTAACATTATATAGGGGGTTTTATTTATGAACAAAACTGCAGACATTATCAACTTACCGGTTATTGACATTAGCGAGGGTGCGGAAATCGGTATTGCAACCAAAATTATTATTAATCCTATCGAAGGTTCTATAGCTGCTCTGGTAATTGATGACGGCAAATGGTACCTTGGTGCTAAATTGCTTCCCTTTGCTGAAATTGCCGGATTGGGAGAATCTGCTATAACTATTATAAATAAAAGTGCGATATTGACCATAGAAAATGCTCCTGCTCTGGAACAACTATTGTCTACTGATGTCACCGTCATCGGCACAAAGGTTTTAACTAAAACTGGCCGTATTCAAGGTACAGTTAAAGAAATTTTTGTTGATAATACTGGTAAAATCATTGCTTGCGAAATAGAAGAACTTAATGGTGAATTTAGCAGTATTCCAGTTGAACGCATTATGACTTTTGGTAAAAAAGTCTTAATTGTTGCAGACGAAACGGAAATCACTACTGAGGCTGCCAATACTCAAATGTTATCCACACCCGAAATAAAAACGCCGGAAACTGTACAAGAAAATACTCAAGAAAATACTAATGATGATTCCGCGAAAAAATTCGACGAAAAGCAACGTAAATATTTACTTGGTAAGCGAGCTAATCGCAGAATTGAAACAGATAATGGTGTAGTGATCGTGGAGCAAGGTGGAGAAATCAATGAAGAAGTATTACAAAAAGCTAAGCTAGCTGGTAAGTTTGTTGAACTGTCCATGAATATTCAATAGGGAAATGCTGTTCGACTGCTAACGCATCGAACAAAGCCCCTCACATCGTCGTTGAAGCAACCTACGCCTTCTTTTCTGATGACCTAATACAATCCCCGCTATTAGCGGGGATTTATTATCAATTAACTAGTTAATTATAATTAGTTAACTAGTTGAAAGGATGTCCAACTTGCAAATTGCACTAGCTAAACGTAAGGTCAAATTATTATTCTTTTTTGCTGTCATTGTACTTTTCAGTTCAGTGAGTTTAATTACTATCAATGCCGCGTTCATATTTACGGATAATATCTATACTGGAGTCATTATTGGTAATATTCCTGTAGGTGGATTATCAGTAGATGAAGCGAGAAATAAAATCATCGCTACTTTCCAGGACCAAATATCCAAATCAACGATTAATGTCTCCTACGAAAATGAAACGTGGTCTATTGCACCTAAAGACATTGAACTTAATATCAATGCAGATGATCTTGTTATGCAAGCTCATAATGTAGGACGGACAGGAAATATAATTAACATCTTAAAAGAGCGTTATCTAGCTGTTAACGGTGGGTATACTGTTCCTCTTACGCAAAATTATAATCACGATAAATTATATGCACTTTTAACTAATATTTCCAAATATATAGACCGCAATCCTCAAAATGCCTCATTAGTTTATAATAACAAAACAATCCATGTCACACCTGAAATTTGGGGACAACAAGTTGATTTACCAACATCTTTAACTGATATCACTAACAAATTGAGTAGTGGGATTCCAGTTAACAGCAAATTGATAGTACATCAGAAGCCCCCAAGTATTGTATCACAAGATTTTGCTGATATTGACAATTTAATTGCTGAATATACCACACAATTTAATCCAAATGACGAAAAACGATATCAAAATATTGCAATTGCAGCTAAAAATATTAATAATACATTAGTACATCCAGGTGAAATTTTCTCTTTCAATCAATCTGTTGGTCCTCGCTTACCAGAGTACGGGTATAAAGAAGCGCCAGTACTTGTTGATGGTAAGTTACTTCTAGATTGGGGGGGGGGTGTATGTCAAGTCAGCACTACTTTGTATAACACTGCTCTATTAGCAGATATGGATATAGAAGAGCGAACATCGCATTTCAAACCACCTAGCTATGTTCCTTTAGGGCAAGACGCTGCTGTAGCTGATAATCTTCTAGACTTTAAATTTAAAAATAGTTCACCCTGTAATATCTATATTACTAGTGAAGTTTTTAATAATCGAATTACTGTGTCTATTTTCGGTAAAAATTTTCCTAATCCTGCAGAAATTCAAATTGAAAGTACTTCAAAAACTTTAGGCTATAATACACTTATTAAACAAGATAATTCCCTATCCCTTGGCAAAGAAATAGTTGAGTCTGTAGGTCAAAAAGGCTTTGCTGTCACAACATATCGCGTTAAAATGATGAACGGACAAGAAATCAGTAGAGAAAACTTATCTTCAGATGAATTTAAACCAGAAGATAGAATCATACGTATCGGTACCAAATCACAATCTCAACAGTCGACAAAATAAAATAGTGACCTAAAAAAACAGCACAAAATAATGTGCTGTTTTTTTAGGTCACTATCATAAAAGTAAATAACTTTATAATGGCTAGTGCTATATTGTTCGAAATACGCCAATAACCTTACCTAAAATTAATACATTTCGTGAGTAAATAGGAGACATGCTGTCATTCTCAGGTTGCAGGCGTATACGGTCTTTTTCTTTAAAAAAACGCTTTACCGTTGCTTCTTCTTTATTAATTAAAGCAACTACAATATCATTATTATTAGCAGTCTTTTGTTTACGCACTAACACATAATCTCCATCTAAAATTCCAGCATTAATCATGCTATCACCTTGTACTGTAAGCATAAATACATCTTCATCATTTCCTATTAACGATGTCGGTAAAGGAAAGGTTTCTTCAATATTCTCAAGTGCCAAAATAGGCTGACCGGCAGTCACACGTCCTACTAATGGCACTGGCACAAAGTTTTCTTGCCGCCATGATGCTTCACCTAATACCTCAAGAGCCCTGGGTTTGGTAGGATCACGACGCAGGAATCCTATTTCTTCAAGCTTAGTTAAATGACTATGCACAGTTGAGCTCGAGCGGAGTCCTACTGCCGTACCAATTTCCCGTACAGATGGGGGATAACCTTTAGTGCGTAGCATATCCTTAATATAGGCTAAAATTTGCTTTTGCCTAGTTGTTAATAAAGCCTCATCATTCACAATGTCATCTCCTAAATAAAAATAAATATTGTTTATGTAATTATACTAATAATTTCAATCAATAACGTAATTATAGCAACTATTAGCAAAAATAGCAAACATTCGTTCTTTCATGTTTGCAAATTTATGAATCAGCACATATATGTAAAATAAAGCCTCAATCAATTCATTATTTATTTATTTCTCATATCGTTAGCTAATAAAATGCCCTGTAATGCAACATTTTCACACCCTACATAGC
>JAGFZX010000114.1 GCA_017889585.1 Bacillota bacterium | reverse complement strand
GCTGCTCACAGGGATGCTGCTGGACAAGTATAGCTGGGATGCGGTGTGGATCTTCCTAGCTGTATGCTCCTTTTTGTGCCTGATGACCCTGTTTACTATTAAAGAGCCAGTAGATGATCCGTTGATCTAACTATAATTCCATATAGGGATATATCCCATGTTAATTTATCTAAGTATCCTGGGGACTACACTAGCGTTTTTCTAGTATATGGTGCTGTTTTACTTGTAGGGTCAATATTATCTTACATGCTGGTAAGCAAAGCTCTACTTTATCGCAATGTTGAAATAAAAAATATAAGCGAGGCTCAGAAAAATGCGTGAGAAGTTGATTGAATTTTTACCAGAAATCAAGTGGATTTTTGATAAAAAGTTACAGGATGCTGTAATTGCTACCTACCAGGAAACTCTACAGATAGCTGGATTAGAAGTTGAGGATATGAAAAAAGTAGCCTTTGTATGGGATAATATATCAAATGCTACTTTTTCATATTTGGATCATGTGCGAGTAGTCACTAAGATGTGCAAGCCGATATTGGCAGAATATAATGTTAGTTATGCCGAAAAAATAGGGTATTCCTTGGATAAACTTAAGTATTCTTTGGATCACGATACATTAATTGCAGGAGTAATTCTGCATGATGTAGGTAAACTACTGGAATATGAATTAACTCCTGACGGACGGACTGTCGAATCGAGTTTGGGTAAATATTTGCGCCATCCTATTTCTGGAGCAGCTGTTGCCTTCAAGAATGGTGTGCCCGCTAATATCATCCATATTATTGCTACCCATTCTAGGGAAGGTAACGGAGGCTACCGCAGTCCTGAGGCTATAGCCGTAATTAAGATTGATAACATGAATTTTGAGACCATAAAATCTCATTCAAATATCTTCTTATGATTTGTTTGTGAAAAAATTAAAATTATAGAAGGATATTATTATAATTGATTTCTGCCAAGATCCTGATCCATATTATCAACCAGGGTTTTTAAAATAGAGTTGTCCAATAACAAGAACCCCAGGCAAATGCAATGCCGTGCATGGGGTTCTTGTTGCTTTGTATTCTAACTTCACTCTTGTAATTCAGATAAAACACACTGGAGGTAGTGATCAAATATTTTTAGTGATTCAACAGTAGAGGCTTTGGGATATTTGTGGGTTAGTTTATAAATGTATCGTTCAGGTGGTGGATCAGACAAATAGCAGATACTGAAATTACCACTATGTAAGGCGCGCTTGGCGACAGACAAAGGTACGATAGCCCAGAAGTTATCATCACGTAACAAGTTCACAATTAGCTGGGACGTGTCTAACTGAATACGATTCGCATTGGAAGCCCAGTAGGTGTCATGCCATAACTGATAGCTGAGACTCCAGCGTAAATATAGTTCATAATTTGAATCTAAATCGGTAGGGTAATAGATTTTCGGAGGCGTTTGGGCAAAAGCGGCAGTGCGCAGGATAACCAATGGTTCGGCAAAACATTTTTCTACTTGCACACTTTGGTGGGTCTGCTCTAGGAGGCTAAAGGCCACATCTACTTGCCGCCGTTCAATCAAATCATAGTTTTCCGCCGAATGACCTGTAATGATTTTTAAGCGATATTGATCTTGATGCTGAGTTAATTTTGCATACAAGGACGGAAAAAAAGAATTGATCATGGTGTCAAGAACACCGATGGACAAGACCATCTTTAACCTCTCCGACTGTAGGAGAGTCATCTCGTGATTAATAGAGTTCCAGCGTTCGGCTAATTCAGCAAAATACTCTCCCGTTGGTGTTAGGTGGACTGATTTGAGACCTTTACCGCGTTCGATTAAAAGAGCTCCTACTTCTTCCTCCAAGACGCGGATTCGTTTACTTACCGTAGAATGGGCTAGATGCAGCTGATCAGAGGCTTTGGTGATGTTTTGTGTGCGCACGACTGCAAGGAACGCTTCGATGCCAAGATGGTTCACGGTTAATCCTCCTCATAAATAACGAAAAAAGTGTTAATTACTAACGATAATTGTCGCTTTACTTCGAAATGTAATTGTCATAATATTAACACAAGACAGGTAATTGCTGCAACGCGTGGCAGCTAATTACTAATAAATAAGATTCTGGGATGCATACCAGAATTAATTAACAAAATTATCTGAAAAAACTTTACGATATGGAGGGTGTTTAGATTATGGGAAACGTAGGTTGCAAAATAGTAAGCAATTTTGAAAGACCAGATAAAAAATTAGTTGAATTATTCCGAGGGCTGCCAGTAGCCAATATTGACGATTGTATGAATCGTACAGCTGCAGTAGATCCGATGATTAAACCGCTTAATAAAACACCTTTGCTTGGCACAGCTTTTACAGTAAAAGTGCCAGAAGGGGACAATCTGATGTTCCATAAGGCAATGGACATGGCGCAACCAGGAGATGTAATTGTTATTGATGCGAATGGCGATATTAACCGTTCGATTTTTGGAGAATTGATGATTAGTTATTGTAAGAAGCGTGGAATTGCCGGTGTTATTGTCGACGGAAGTGTACGTGATGCCGATGCTTTAGCTGAAATGGATATTGCTATTTATGCAAAAGGGATAACGCCAAACGGTCCGTATAAAAATGGTCCAGGAGAAATAAATACGACAATTTCCTTTGGTGGGGAAATTGTACATCCTGGTGATATTATTGTGGGTGATGGTGACGGCATTGTTATTATCCGTCCAGAGGATGCAGAAGAATTGGCAGAGAAAACTCGTCAGGTAGGAATTAAAGAAAGTGCTATTATGAAAGAAATCATTGAAGCGGGGACGTATGAAAGACCGTGGGTAGATGAAGTCTTAGCAACACTTAAATGTGAGTTTAAGTAAGTATTTGAACAGGTAATGATGGGGGGGGGAAGAATAACGTGGTGAATGATAAAAAAACAATTCAAGCAGGAGCTTTACGTGATTATTGTTGTAAACTATTTGAAGCGGTGGGTATTCCTAAGGCGGAAGCATATATCAATGCCGATAATCTTGTTGATGCTGACCTAAAGGGTGTGGAATCACATGGCGTCAGCCGAATGGCGATTTATCTGAAACGTTTGCGTATGGGTATCGTTCGAGCAGAATCCAAGTTAGATATAATTTCAGAACGGCCAGGGACAGCCTTGTACGATGCATGTAATAGCATGGGTGCCGCAGCATCCCACAAGGCCATGACAAATGTCATCGCCAAAGCGCGCAATACAGGCATTGCTTTCGCTACCGTGCGCAATTCCAATCATTATTCTACCGCCGCCTACTATGCACAGATGGCGCTGGAACATAACATGATCGGTTTTACCGCTAGCAACGGTCCGGCACGCATGGCTCCTTGGGGTGGCACAGATCCGGCATTTGGCACTAGTCCCTTCGCCTATGCCATCCCAGCGGGGAAACAGTTGCCGATTATTGCCGACATGGCCAGTTGCGTCGTGGCTCGAGGAAAAATCATTCTTGCCGCTAAAAAAGGCGAGGAGATTCCTATCGGTTGGGCTCGTAACAAGGCAGGGGAAGATACCACGAATGCCCAAGATGCGCTGGCAGGAACGGTGCTGCCCTTTGGCGGGCCGAAAGGATCGGCCATCGCTACAATTATCGAGTCGCTGACAGGTATCCTGGCAGGAGCGGCTTTTACGACGGATATTAAAGATCTTTACGCTGATTTTGAAAATCCAACACAGACCAGTCATTATTTTGGTGCCATCGATATTGAAGCTTTTCAGCCCTTCGCTGAGTATGCCGAACATATGGACAGCTTCATTCGTAGCATTAAGGCAAATACACCAGCGAAAGGTGTACAGGAAATATTCTTGCCAGGTGAGATCGAATTAAAAATGAAAAAGCGCCGTAACGCTGAGGGGATTCCTTTGCCACGCGTTACACTGGATGAGCTAATAAGCGAAGGAAAAACTTGCAACGTTCCCTATACACTCGAATAGCAACAAGTCCGGGGCGGATAATAATCCGCTCTGGACTACCGCTATATCTTATAGATAAGCGGTGGATTACACGTGAAAATGGGATTTATCGGCATTGGTGAGGTGGCTTTTGAGCTATCCAAGGACTTTCGGTATCGTCTTTTATCACAACACATATGGAGTCTGTGGCATTGATATGATGTAAAATATAGTAAGTGTCTATATGTTTGCCTAAAAGTTCAAATGTTTAGGCGGATTTTCTGTTAGGGGTATCGCATAAGAGAGATGATTCGTGTATTATTAAAAAAGCTTAGTTATATGGTCAATAAATATGTGCTATCGATGGCGAAGGTAAATATTAAAAATGTTAATAATTAAACGTAAATAAATTCATTTTACTGCTTTATCATACTGATGTAAAATAAAATTACATTAATGCAATTATTTAAAAAATTTAGAAAATAATAAAAAGGAGTGATTTTTTGAAAGAGGCCTTCCCAGAAGAAGTTCCCCGCTAAATGGGAAGGAATGATCCAAAGGTGGGGGAATAATGGAGACCATTTCAGATTAAAAAGGAGGCGCAATGATGAATAATTTAGATAAAACGCCTACAAGAGATGTAGCTATTCCCGTAGGTACAGAAAAGATGACCAGATTCCGCTGGG
>JAGFZX010000007.1 GCA_017889585.1 Bacillota bacterium | reverse complement strand
AATATAGCTGCATAAAAAAATGATGTCAATCTTAACTTAATGATTGACATCATAAAACTTTTATTTCTTTTACTGTCTACTTGACAGGGGGCACTTCACCCTTTGTATTGATGGCTTATTTTCTACTTTTTAGTTGCTTGTCCGCATTCACCGCCAGTGCCACGTAAAATATCTATAGCATGGGGTAATAGGGGTAAAATGATTTGTAAACACTCCCTGACGGCTTTAGGGCTACCTGGTAAATTAACAATCAAACATTTACCACGAATACCTGCCACCGCTCGGCTTAACATAGCGCGAGGAGATATAGCAAAGCTTTCCCGACGCATGGCTTCAGGCAAACCAGGAACAGCTCTTTCAATCACACTCAGAGTGGCTTCAGGGGTTACATCTCTTTGAGAAAATCCTGTTCCGCCAGTCGTTAAAAGTAGCCCGACACCAAGTTCATCAATCATCTCAATCATTGCCTGAGACAAAGTTTCTTTGTCATCAGGAAGCACCCGATAATCAATTACCCTTCCCTGTATCTCCTTAACAAGGGTTTCAATTTCTTGAGCACTTTTATCTTCTCGCTCACCTCTAGAGCCTTTATCACTAGCAGTGATAATACCCACAGGTATGCCCTGCCAAAATTCAATACTGTCCTCTGCCTTTACATTGCCACCAACCAGTACCCGAGTAAATATGCCTTCTTTTGGCATAACACAGTGACCTACTTGTTTGAAAATTTCGCAACCATGATGGCAGCTTTTACCGATCTGGGTTACTTCTAGTAATACTTCGCCGATTTCAAGATATGTACCTATAGGTAGTGTAAACAGTTCCAATCCTTCTGTTGTCAAATTTTCTGCAAAATCCCCTGGCACCAGATCAAGGCCCTTTTTCTTACCCTCTTCTCGCATTTTTTCAATGCTACTGGCACTTAGTAAACTCAATTGCCTATGCCATTTGCCAGCATGAGCATCTCCTTCCATGCCCCAGCCCGCTACCAGTTTAGCCTCACCGATACTTTCCTTACGCACACCTTTTTGCTTACTGATACATACAGCTACTACTTTTCCTGACATGGATTATCCTTCCTTTCAAAGAGACCGCTCTTGCCGCCTTCTTTACGCATCAAGCATATATTCGAAATAACCATAGATCTATCAATCGCTTTACACATATCATAAATGGTGAGCGCGGCAACGGAAACTGCCGTCATAGCCTCCATTTCCACCCCAGTCTGTCCACTCACTCTGACTGTGGCTTCAATCATAATGGACTGTTGCTGTCTACTAAAACTGATCGTAACTGCACTAATCGCCAAAGGGTGGCACAGTGGTATGAGATGATGTGTTTGCTTGGCTGCCATAATACCTGCCAAGCGAGCCACTTCCAGAACATTACCTTTAGCAATTTGTAGGTCATAAATTTTCTCTAAGGTTTCTAATTCCATAAAAATCTGTCCATACGCCACTGCCTGGCGATAAGTAACAGTTTTAGCACTGACATCGACCATATGACTTTCTCCTTGAGCATTAAAATGAGTAAATTCTGCCATAGTGACCTCCTATAATAACAGCTTCAAATTTTTCTTCAATAATACTATGCTCTACTTCGTTACCAGTAATAATTAGCCCTGCTTTTATAGCAATGAATGATTGATTCTCCAGTATAAATCGCCCTTTTAATCAACCAACAACCGAGCTTCTACCTCTGTTCCGATCTGTAAACAATCACTATCTGCTGGAATATCAAGCAAAGCGTTGACCTGTAACATACCGGCTAACATACCATTGCCTTGAAACCTCATGGGCTCAGCATATAAAATCCCATCTTCAAATTCACAGTGCGCCCAGACAAAACGTCTAGACAGACTTGGTTTAGTAAAAGCTTTCTTCAACGTAGCACGGCTTATAGGGCGTTCAAAAACAGTAGCACCTGACATCTTTCTGAGCACAGGTCGTAGTAATGCTTCAAAAGAAACATTAGCAGATGCGGGGTTACCTGATAGAGCCACTAGTAAAGTATCACGCCAATAGCCTGCCATCACCGGCATACCTGGTTTCATTGCTAGCCGTGTGAATAACATAGGGATATTCAGTTTTACAAAAAGTTGTTCCATTAGATCATAATCACCAACAGATGCCCCGCCTGTTGTAATATACATTGCAATATTTTTATGGCCTGTGAGTTTCTGCTCAATAAGTTCTAGATCGTCACACACCTGCCCTAAGAGAATAGGCTGGCAGCCAGCTTCCCTGACTTTTGCCATCAACATATAATTATTGGAATTACGAATTTTACCTGGTGACAATGGCTGGTCTACACCAATCAGCTCAGTACCTGTAGCTAAAATAGCGACTTTTGGTTGGTCATAAACAAGAGGCTTGGCTTGTCCGAGCATGGCAAGCATTCCCAAAGCCCCATCACGTAGAACTGTGCCTTGTCGTAACACAATCTCGCCTTTCCGAATTTCTTCCCCTTGTCTACAGATATTGGCAATATCCACGGGAGCAAAGATACTTACTCTATCTTGATTGACTTCTATATCTTCCAGACGAATGACGGCATTTGCCCCCTCAGGAATTTTGGCACCTGTCATAATCCGAGTGGCTTGACCTGCCTCTATCTTTTTACTCGGAACGCTACCGGCCGGCACATCATCCACCTGTTTGAGCACTACAGGCTGAGTAAAAGAAGCCTCCTGTACATCCACCATTCTTACTGCATAGCCATCGAGTGGTGAGCGATCAAAGGGTGGAAAATCCATCTCTGCTACAATATCTTCTGCCAAAACTCGCTGATAACACTCTTCAAGAGGGATCGGATTTTTCCCTTGTAATTGTATTTTTCTGAGCAATATTGCTAGAGCATCTTCCAGTAATAGTGCCACCTTTACCGTCTCCCCTCACCGTTTATCATATTCTCTAACAAATTAGCCACTCCTTCAGCATCCTCAAGCCTAAAATGCGGTATGCCCTCATAAATCATGGCTTCAGCAACTAAGGCAATGGTATTGTCTTTCTTACCGAGACACTCTGTTCCTTGTCGATTAACCTCAATTTGCGGTTTTTGTTCTTGTTTAAACCCTTCCGTCAAAATCAAATCAACATTGTTAATGAATGGAATAATATCGTCAAGGACCGGCGACTTAGCGGTGGTTTGGACTACCGCAATCTGCTGAGCTGAGGCAATACATACTACATCAGCCCCAGCTTGCCGATGTTTCCAAGTATCTGTACCCACATGATCTATTTCAAAGTCGTGGCCATCATGTTTAATCACACCAACACGATAACCCCGTTTTTTTAATTCCTTAATCACTTTTATTAAAAAAGTAGTTTTTCCACTGTTGGAATAACCCACAAAGGAAACAATAGGCGTCATAATTATCTGCCTTTCGCCAATATTGCTTTGGCTTTTTCATAATCATTACGTGTATTAATATTCATAAAGCAACACTCATCCAGATCATCCAACTGCCGGACAGCCACCCAATTAATTTGGGCGAGCAAATCTGTTATCCGATATTGTTCTTCGGCCAGTAGTTGTTCAATCACTGCCGCACACCCCTTACGATAACAGGCAAAAAGCGGTTCAATTTGTTCTTTATAAACTACTACGCTACCATCAGCTAGTCCCACAGCATGAACAAGCTCAGGAACAAGCTCAGGAACTAAAAAAGGCACATCACAGGCTGTAACAAATACAAGATCATGACGAGCATATATTAACCCAGCATGAATACCACTTAAAGGACCTTTACCAGGAATAATATCAGCGACTTGTCGGGCTAGCTCCCCAATGGTCCTGACTGTATTGCTCACAACCAATACATCATCTGACAAGGGCAGTAAACGAGTGATCAGACTACCCAATATATCGCCATCCTTCCAGAATAAGGCGGCTTTATCCCGGCCCATACGCCTACTTTGTCCACCTGCCAAGACAACTATTGAAAATTGTTTAGCCCCCGATACGAGACATACCTCTGTCACTTTTTTGCCCCTTTGCCAAATAATGTTGTTTTGGTTTATTCCATACAACGTTTTTTATATTTTCCAGTAGATCATGATCAGAAATTCCTGATCGCAATTGTTCTCGCAAGGAATATTCAACATTGGACAGCAGACAAGGTTTGAGATATCCGTCAGGGGTAAGGCGAATGCGGTTACAGGAACTGCAAAAGTGCTGAGATACAGGAGTAATAAAACCAATGGAACCTTGGGATCCAGGCATACTGTAAATTTTCGCCGGATTACTGCCACCCATTTGCGGAATAAGATTCGTAAATCCAGCGGCTACCAGTTGTTGTTTCATCTCTTCGGCCGTAAATAAGTAGTTTTCACCAGCCCGAAATGGCATATATTCAATAAACCTAATCTGATAAGGATTATTAATGGCGAGTTTCGCCATATCGACAATTTCATCTGAATTAAAGCCTTTCATGACCACCATATTAATCTTGACTGGAGTAAGCCCCACTTCCTGAGATTTTTTGATACCTGCTAACACCTGACTAAGATTATCCTGACCTGTCAGTTTAATAAATCGTTCACGTTGCAATGTATCAAGACTCACATTGATACGTGTAACTCCTGCTTGCTTTAAAAGTGGGGCATATTCCGTGAGTAAACTACCATTCGTAGTCAATCCCACTTCCTTGATACCAGGAATACAAGCAATTTCCCGTAAAAATGGCAATAATCCCTTACGTACTAAAGGTTCACCACCAGTGATACGCACCTTATCAACACCTAAACTAACAAAGGCACTAATAATCCGTACTAATTCCTCATAACTCAAAATATCATCATGTTCTAGCCATTGTACACCATCTGACGGCATACAGTATTGGCAACGAAAATTACACCGATCAGTCACTGCTACACGTAGATAATTAATATGACGCCCTATCCCATCATATAATTCAGCCACTTTTCTTCACCTTCCTATCCCATTTCGCAGGAGAAAAGCTCATCAAATCAATGATTTTGACTAAACTGCCTGCAAATACCTGCACATCCGTATGAAGCATCTTGTCTAGTTGGACATATGCTTATAACGTGACTTCAGTAATTAATTATACAATTCTATAAATTACCACAAAATCCTTCTAATAATAATTTGTATCCCCGTTTTTTATAGTATGGATGCTATATTTTGTAGACTTTAGCTATGATTGGCTATAATAATCTGAAATGCATAGTATACCAATAGCCAACATACCCTCCAAATAGTAAGAAGATGTGGACCTTAGTTCGAGAGCCACATCTACTTACTATTGTTATTATTAAACTACAGCAGTCTTTTCTACTTGTACCGCACATACTTTATACTCATAGGTTTTGGTCGTTTTATCCAAGTGTCCGCTGGTAAGCTCATTGGTAGGGGATGCCAAGTAATGGAATGACATCCAAATGGTTCCTGGCAACACAGAATCAGTTACCCAGACTTTAGATTGTACCTTACCTCTGCGTGAAGTAACAGTAACAGTATCCAGATCAATAAGGTCTAGCTGTTTCGCATCATCGGGATGCATCCGAACCCGTTCTTCAGGACGGAAATCAGTCAGATTTTTAGAATATCCTGGGGTAGTCAGGCAATAATGATACAGAATACGACCAGTGGAAAGCAAGAATGGATATTCAGCATCTGGTTCTTCACCTGGAGGCTGGTTTTCTATGGCTTTAAATACGCCTAAGCCACAAGAAAATTTGCCATCTACATGAAGAAATGGGGTACCAGGATGTTCTTTGGTAGGTACAGGCCATTGCAATCCACTTGCGTCGATACGCTCTAAATCGATACCAGCGTAAATCGGACTTAGGGATGCCATTTCATCCATAATTTCACTTGGATGATTATAGGACATCTCATATCCCATTTTGTTTGACAAATCTCTAATAATTTCCCAATCAGCTCTGCTATCGCCAATCGGTTCAATGGCTTTGCGAACTCGCTGTACACGACGTTCAGTATTAGTGAACGTACCATCTTTTTCAGCGAAAGAAGCTGCTGGCAGTACAACATCAGCCAATTTAGCCGTTTCAGTCATAAAGATATTCTGTACTACCAAAAAGTCCAGATTCTGAAGACCTTTGCGTACATGATTGGCATCTCCATCTGAGCGTACCGGGTCTTCACCCATAATATACATGGCTTTAAGCTTACCACTAACAGAAGAATCAAACATATCGGGAATCATCATACCAACCTTATCCGACAGTTTTACACCCCAAGCCTTTTCAAATTTTTCCCGTATAGCCGGATTGGTAATCTGCTGATAGCCGGAATATACATTAGGCAAGGCTCCCATATCACAGGCTCCCTGTACGTTATTCTGACCACGCATTGGATTTAAGCCTGTATTGGGTTTACCAATATTGCCTGTCATCATCACTAAATTGGCCAAACTCATAACATTATCAGTGCCACAAACATGTTCAGTAATACCAAGGGTATAGAAGGTTTGCGCCCGTTCAGCAGTTGCATAAAGTTTTGCAGCTTCCATCAGTAAGTGTTTAGGTACGCCAGTTATATTTTCTACATATTCCGGTGTATATTTTTCTACCACTTCAGCTACTTTTTCAAAGTCAGTCGTACAACTATTGATAAATTCCTGATCTTGCCAGCCAGCTTTGAGTATAATATGCATCAAACCATTAATAAGGGCAATATCCGTTCCCGGTTTCAGGCGTAGCCATATATCAGCTTTAGCTGCCAGCTCCGTTTTTCGTGGATCGGCAACAATAAGTTTGGATCCATTGCGAAGAGCCTGACGCATTTTTGCGCCAATCACGGGGTGTGCTTCTGTTGGGTTGGCACCGATTACGAACATCATTTTGTTGTTTGGTATTTCATTAATAGAATTAGTCATTGCTCCAGAACCGAATGTTGCGGCCAGACCGGCCACTGTGGGAGCGTGTCAGGTACGTGCGCAGTGATCAATATTGTTGGTGCCAATCACTGCGCGCATAAATTTTTGCATCAAATAGTTTTCTTCATTTACGCACCGAGCCGAACTGAGTGAAGCCACTGCGTCCCCGCCGTACGTATCTTTTATGTCACTTAATTTGCTGGCAACTAGATCAAGGGCTTCATCCCAAGATGCTTCCACAAATTCACCATTTTTCTTAATTAACGGTGTTGTCAATCGATCCGGACTATGAACATAATCAACACCAAATCGCCCTTTTACACAGGTAAGCCGGCCATTAACCGCACTAGTCAAGTTAGAAGTTACACCGATGACTTTGTCATCTTTGACGTTAAGGTCGAAGTTGCAACCAACACCACAGAAGGGACAGGTTGTTTTTACTTTTTTATCTGGCGATCCGATATCATGCATTGCTTTTTCAGTTAATGCGCCCACTGGACAAGCTGATACACAGGCGCCGCAAAATACGCAACTTGAGTTAACAGCAGGTTCATCAAAGGCTGTCGTTACTTTACTATGAGACCCACGTTCGGTCATTCCTAAGACATTACAGCATTGTATTTCCTCACAGACACGTACACAACGCCCACACAAGATGCATTTATTATTATCTCTAATGATGAAGGGATTGCTGTCATCAATGGAAAATTGGCTTGGTTTATTCTCAAAGGGGACTTCTTGAATTCCAAGTTTGCTCGCAAGGGATTGCAATTCACAATCTAGATTTCGTTGACAAGTCTGACATTCTTGCGGATGATTGGCCAATATCAATTCTACAACACTTTTTCGTGCAGAACGAACAATTGCAGAATTTGTACGCACAACCATTCCTTCCATAACAGGATAAGTACACGCTGCAGCTAGACGCGGCATTCCTTCTACTTCAACAACACAAACCCGACATGCACCTTCCGGTGTTATATCGGCAAGGTGACATAATGTCGGAATATGGATGCCGGCTTCCCGTGAAGCCTCTAAAATTGTCACTCCCTTCCGGGTGTGTACCGTTTGACCATTAATGATCACATTGATCATTCCCATTATGTATACTCACACTCCTTCAATATCAGATTTATCCAATGTTTTTTGCCTTAATTATGTTATAAGATAATCCGCTTCGCTGTCGTATATATATTGCCCCAGCCTTTTTTGGCGAAACCAATCAAGGTAATATTAATGTTCTTTGCCAATTCCACGGCAAGGGATGTGGCAGATGACATGCCTACAAGGATCTGTACACCGCTGCGCCCAGTCTTCTGAACTATTTCATAGCTTAATCTAGATGTCATCACCGCAACCATGGCTTCATTGATCTTACCATTAAAAACAAGCTTGCCCATGGCCTTATCGAGAGCGTTATGGCGTCCCACATCCTCTGCAAAAGCAAGAAGCTGACAGTCTTTATCAAAGATTCCCGCAGCATGTGTCCCACCTGTTTGAGGAAATATCTGCTGGCATTTTTCCAAGTTGCCGATCATATCATTGATTTGACAAATAGATATGCGTACATCGTCTTCTCGCAGACAAAGCTTTGTACAAATATCCTCGACAAGCTCTTTACCGCAGATACCGCAACTAGAGTAAGTAGTCAAACGCTTGGCTTTAATCTCTAGCCCTTTAGCAGCTTGGCCTTTCGGGTCAAGAGTAATTTCAATCCGGTTTCCGTTTTCTTCTCCACAGTAATGAACCAGCGATACATCATTCATAGAGTCGATAACCCCCTCACTGAAACAGTATCCGAGGGCTAGAAACATCTCCTCACCAGGTGTGCGCATCGTCAGATAGTAAGGGTTACCGTTAAGGAATATTTCAAGAGGTTCCTCAACAACCAGGGCATCGTCAGTACTAACGTCCACCGCATTGCGATAACGCGTAATTGGAAGGGTTACTCGTCCTTTATTCACATCCACTCTACCTTTGTCACCTCTTATCTAGCGCCAATATCTTAATCTCTTATTCTAAAAAGCAATATCACAAAAAATAATACAATCTATAGCAATTACATGAAAAATCCTATATAGGTTCATACTGTAGCTTAGTAACTTTGATTGCTAAGCTACAGTACAAAATCACTTCGCTATTTGGCTTGAGGTATTTGTTGCAGTCTTTATCACAAATTTTTCATTATTTAATATGAAAGTAATGATAAGACCAGCGAATAATAATACTGCAGCAGACACAAAAGTATACTGGGCCGCTTGAGTCGGATAATTGTCTTTTAATAACGCTACAATTTGAGGACCAACGATGCCCCCGCAACCCCAGGCTGTAAGAATGGCGCCATAGACAATTGGCATTAATTTCGCTCCGAAAACGTCGAGAACAAAAGAAGGCATGGAGCCAAAACCGCCACCGTAACACAGCAAAATGTAGCAGACAAGAACACTAAATACAATCGGATTATTAACAAACATCAGAGCAATAAATACAATAAATTGAGTACCAAGAATGAGCCGAAATGTTTGAATACGACCAATTTTGTCAGACATGCCTCCCCAGAAAAAACGACCAACACCGTTAAAAATCGAACTAACAGCGATTAAGGTTGCACCGCTCGCCGCGAGACCTGCAACTACTTGAGGATTGCTCAGAGTTGCTGGATCCATAGCTTTCTTTAGGATATCTTGTAACAGGGGAGATTGGAAACCGATAAACATAATACCAGCAACAATATTAAAGAAAAATACGATCCACATCATCATAAATTTACCAGACTGAATACACTGTGTGGCGGTTATAGTTTCCTGAGAAACGTGTCCGCTATCTACTGTGCTAGGAGGGGTATAGCCTTTGGGCACGAAACCCACAGGCGGGTTCACCAAAAAATTGCCTGCTACTAAAGTTATGAGAAGCATGATCATTCCAATGTAGGAAAATACCATAACAAGATCCCCACCAGTCATCTCTAGAATGATGGGTGCAAGAACTTTAGCCATTACAAGTGCGCCGAAACCAAAGCCCATAACGACCATACCAGTGATGAAGCCTTTTTTATCGGGAAACCACTTGGCAGCCGTCACTACCGGCGTCACATAACCGAGACCCAAGCCAATTCCGCCTATGAAGCCGTAGCCGATATAGAGCAGGGGGAGATTTTTCATTGATAAGGCATAGGCAGCAATCAAATAGCCAAGACTGAACAGAAAACCACCAGTCATGGCCAATTTCCGTGGACCAAATTTAGGAAGATTAATCCCCCCCCAAGCAGCGGCGACTCCAAGGAAGAAAATCGCTAGGCTAAAGGCCCAAGCGGCTTGTGAATTTGTCCATTGACCTGTGGCCATGACCGGCTGTTGAAAAAAACTCCAGGCATAGACAGTTCCTAGAGCGACCTGCAGCATGGTTCCCATGATGGCTATCATCCATCGGTTTTGCACACTTTGTACACTTTGCATTTTTCTGCCTCCTTTATCCTCGTTAATAGTCTGTTTGATCTCATCTGAAGCAAATTTTTACCTAATTTAAGGATCGAGAATTTTATATATCATTTTTCTTCCGCGATAGGTACGGTACCTGGTTTCAACAAGCTAAGCCCCAGACTCATGATCTCACTACCCGGATTAACTTATGTGATCGTATTAATAAATCCACCAATAATCAAAATATAATCTCTCCCTCCTTTCTTTACAACTACTATCTCACACATTACTATAATCAATACTACTACAATGCACTGTTACTAATCATTAAATCGATAACTACTATTACATATATTACTATAATCCATACTACCAATTCTTCATATATTTGTCAATATATTTTTTTGATTTTTCAGTCAATTCATCAAATCAGCTAATTAGCTATTTATATAGTGGTGTTCTACTATATAAATTCACCCTTAGGAATTTGTGATCACAATCAAATTATTTCACTGCCTATGATGAATTGATCTATTAATTAAAAACCACCTAAAATAGCCCTGTCCATAATTTAAAAGATGTAATTACAATAAAAAAAGGATAAGCGTCTCTAGTGCACCTGCTCCAATATTTGCACTAAAGACATCTATCCAACACTATTAGCGACAACGATCTAACTACCCATTACATGCGATGCCACTTTAATATTAGAGTATCTCATTCAACTTCCGATATAAGGTAGCAACTCCGATTCCTAACTGTTTTGCCGCAGTTTGCTTACCTTTAGTATTATCACCATAAATTTTTATAGCATTCAAAATATGCTCCTTTTCTACCTCTTGCAAAGTTCTAATACCGTCACTGCTAGCGTTTTCTATATAACTTGCATATTCAATAACATTACGTGGTAAGGTTTCAAGACTTAAAATGCCTAAATCATCGACCATATTTATCATAAATTCAATGGTATTTTCTAACTCCCGCACATTACCAGGCCAAGGATAACTAACCAGAATATCCATTGTTTCCTGATCAATAGCATGTACCTTCTTATGGAATAAGCCAGAGTATTTTTCTATAGTGCTTGTTACAAGCATCTGGATATCTCCCATTCTATATCTAAGGGGCGGTACTTCAAGGGGAATAACATTAAGCCTGTAATACAAATCTTCCCTAAATTTATTTTCCTTGATTAAATCTTTTAGATCTTTATTCGTCGCAGTAATCACCCGTACATCAAATGAAATTAACTGATTAGATCCAATACGCACCAATTTTCGTTCCTGTAACACCCTCAGCAGTTTAACCTGCAAATAAATTGGCATATCACCCACTTCATCAAGAAAGATAACCCCTTTATTGGCAAGTTCAAATTTACCAATTTTCCCACGAGGATCTGCTCCTGTAAAAGCACCTTTCACATAACCAAAAAGTTCACTTTCCAGCAAAGTATCTGGTATAGCACCACAGTTTATAGCAATGAATGGTTTATCACTACGATTACTTTCAGCATGAATGGCTCTGGCGATTAACTCTTTACCAGTACCACTTTCACCGGTAATTAATACTGTAGAATTGGAATCAGCAATTTTAATGATTTTGCTTTTCAGCTGCTGAATTACTTCTGATTTACCAATTATATGATCTAAATTGACTGGCTTGGCCACATTCGTCAGTCCATAAATACCAGACTTTACTTTTTTAATCTCGTTAAATATTAAAATTTTATCATAAACAGCGAGTCCAGGAGATACTGATAATAGCTCACCCATTAAATAAAAAGTTTTTTTATCAATGATCACTCTATATTCTTCCGCACCGAGCAAGGAATCGCCAGTTGCCTCTATTATAATTTTTTCATGAATACAGGAAGAAGGTAACTGCAATTGTTTTAATGCGTTATTATTAATTTGTATAATTTCATTGCTCTGATTTAAAATAAGTACCCCTTTATCTACACTATTGATAACTTGCAATAGCAAATTTGTAATAAACTGATTTCGCTCGCTCTCTTGCTGCTCATAGGCCTTTGCGCTGATAAACTCCGATATCTGCAATAAAAATAACTGATAAAAATTTAAATCCCGTAATAACCGCTGTTTTTGTTCTTCATCAAAACAGATCAGTCCAATAACACCAATAATTTCATTCTTCAACTTAATGGGAGTACATAACTCCATTTTTTCATCACAACGTTCATATTTAGGACATAAAGTACACAATATATGTTTACCAGGTTCTTCAATAAACTGCTTCTCACCTGTAGCTAATACCTGTTTATAAACAAACCCCTCTTGTGACATATCTTCATTAATATGATTGTTATAACGGCCTGTACCTGCAATACGAAATAGCCGCGCATCAACAATCTCCACATCCATTTTTATAACATGGGAAATTACTTTTGCATACTGAGTAACCGCATCCTGAATTTCCTGTAAGATTGTCTTTCCCATAAATGACTGCCCCCACTTATCCTCTTCTTAGCGTCTTTAATGACCATAAGTACTTCATTCCATATAGTTTCTCTTTTCCCTCTGTAATTTATAATTGTTTTTACCCTTAATATGATAGCTGATAGCCTTCATTAAAATGACGGGCATTGACTGAATGTTTCATGTCAATACCCGTCATTTTTTCAACTCAACATCTACTTAATAGCAGGACGTTCTTGTTGTACTGTGAAAGCAACTACTACGGAGGCAAGCATGGCAACAATGAGGAAAATAAATGCTGCATCAAATGATCCATTATTTTTATCGATTAGATATCCCATAACAAAGGGTGAGATAAATCCTGCGACTTGTCCGCCAAAGTTTACAGTACCAGAACTAGAACCCATGATATGTGCTGGAATACTATCCATAACAAGACCCCAGAAAGCTGACATTGCTAAGAACATGAAGAAGGCTGAAATACTCTGATATACGACAACCATATCTGCAGAAACTACAGTATATGTCATGTACAAGAAGAAACTAGCTATTAATGCATTAGGAATAAACATCCATTTGCGCTGACCTTTCATACGGTCAGACAGGTAGCCACCAACTAACATACCCACTGTTCCGACAAAGAACGGTATTGAACCAGTGATACCAGTTTTTATTAGGGAAAATCCTCTTACTTTCATCAAATAAGATGGTAACCAGGAAACAAATCCCCAAAAAGTAATATCAAATAAGAACCAAATCAAAACCATTTGCCATAGAATGGGTTTTGTGAGAAATTGTTTAAATGTCATCAGACCTGAATTCCCAGTTTCATTTCCACTTTTGCCCTGATCAAGACTTAGTTCATTTAGTTCTTCTTTTGTCATCTTAGGATGATCCGCTGGATTATCTCTAAAGTAGAACCACATTGCCGCTGCAATTAGTAGACCAGGAAAACCAAGATAAATAAATACAGGACGCCAGCCAAAGCTTGCAATAATACCGGCAGCAACTAATGATGCAACTGCTGGTCCTAGTGTATTAACAGATGATTGTATGGCAGTTGCTGTTGCTCTTTCTTTAGGCGGGAAATAGGTTGCAATCATTTTCCATGAGGCACCTGGGAAACATCCTTCCCCTATTCCAAATACACAACGAGCAAAGAGCATCATAGAATAAGAACTAACGAAACCAGTAACAGTAGTAAATACGGAAAACCAGGTTATCGCTATCGCCATAACTTTTCTAGGACCAAATTTATCTGCTAGCATTCCACCTGGTATTTGAAATAAAGCATAACCTGCAAAGAAGGCACTTAAAATCGCCCCTTGCATGGTTGCGTCAATGTTGAGATCCTTACCGATAAAAGGTAGGGCAATGCTAATAACCATTCTATCGAGGAACGAAAATAACCAGCCTGCCCAAATGATAGATAAAATCGTGTGCCTGACTTTCCAGCGAAAACCACCTTGCTGCAACTGTTCACCCATGATGTTTCCCTCCTAATTTGGTGCTGGCAATCTAATGCCAGCCCTTTTTCCCTATTTTCCTACCCTACTTAAACTTAATCTTACACCACTGCAATGACTTCAATTTCAACCATGACATCTTTAGGTAACTTTACTACTTGTACACATGCGCGAGCTGGAGCTTGGGCTTTAAAATAATCCCCATAAATTCCATTCACTACTTGAAAATCATTCAAATCCTTTAAGAATACAGTCGTCTTAACTACACTATCCATGGTAAGTCCCTGATCAGCGAGGATTGCTTTAATATTTTCTAGCACTTGAGCAGTTTGGGCTTCAATTCCGCCCTCAACAACACCATTACTTACTGGATCCACAGGCATTTGCCCTGATACAAACAAGAATCCTCCTGCCTTGATTGCTTGTGAATAAGGTCCAATTGCTCCTGGAGCTTTATTCGTATTTACAACTGTTTTCATAAAAATTCCTCCATTACTCATACAATTATTATTTACTTGTCTTCCTAAGGACTCGTCCAGCCAAGATTTTAGTTGGTGAGCCATCTTCTACCACAACTATTCCATTAGCCATGACATATTGAATACCTTTTGGATATTGAATAGGCTCAACAAATGTTCCTTTATCAATCACTGTTTCCTGATTAAAGATAACAACATCAGCAAAATTACCGACTTTTAATACGCCTCGATCAACAAAACCAAATACCTCTGCCGGCTTTGAGGTCATTTTTTTTATTGCCTCTTCCAAGGTTAGCGCTTGATCTTCCCGTACATATTTACCTAACACTCGAGGAAAAGAACCAAATACCCTAGGATGAGGCTTGCCACCTAGTAGTCCATCTGTACAAATATTTTGCTCAGGTCTGGTCATGAAACGAATGACATGTTCTTCTGTTCCATAGAAATCAACCATTCCTACCGCATTTTCTTCCTCATGCAGAAGATCAAAAGTGGCCTCATAGGGACATTTACCTCTTATTTCACCAATTTCGATGAGACTCTTGCCGATTAAATCTTCATTGGCCTGAGTTTTAACACTGGTAACGAAAATTTGATCTAAACCAGCAAAATCAACAAAGTTGTCCCAGCCTGGTATACCCTGCTCAATGTCATAAATCATTTTCTTTCTAAGTTCAGGATCTTCTAAGCGTTTGATCAGCTTATCTGTCCCGCCATCATGGACCCAAGGGGGCAAAATAACGCCGAGCATGGTGCTTCCTGCTACATATGGATACTGATCAAAAGAAACGTAAATGCCTTCAGCCTGAGCCTTCTCTAATAAATCAACAACTTTATCAATCAGTCCCCAGTTCTTTTTCCCACAAACTTTAAAATGAGAAAAATGAACTTTTACCCCTGACTCACGCCCGATATCAATCACTTCTTCCATTGATTCGAGAATCGTATCAGCCTCGCTGCGTTGGTGAACAACAAACACACCATCATATTCGGCTACCACCTTGCACATCTCAATAATTTCCCTAGACTCAGAGTAAGCGCAAGGCATATAAATCAGTCCTGTTGATAAACCAAATGCTCCTGCTTCCATTTCCCGTCTGGTAATCTCACACATTTTTTGTATTTCTTCATCTGTCGGTAATCGATTATCTAGGCCCATAGCCTCCATACGAATATTGCCATGGGGAACTAAATAACTTTCATTTAGGCCTACGCCCTTTTTTTCCATCATTTTCAGATAACCATCTGTAGTTTCATAATTCCAGTCAATCTCATCACTATCCCCATCCAGACCTGCTAAGTTTTTCCGCCAGGGACTAATGTATTGTTTAGGCAGAGGTGCCATAGAAATCCCATCTTGGCCTAGGATTTCTGTTGTAATGCCCTGGAGGATTTTGGGTACCACATAAGGATCAAGTAAAACTTGCAAGTCAGAATGACTATGTGTATCGATAAAGCCTGGGGTCACGATCATACCTTTAGCGTCAATCACTTTATCAAAGCCATCTGGATTAATTTCGCCGACCGCTGTTATTCTGTCATTTTCAATAGCTATACTCCCTATAAATCCCTTTGAACCTGTCCCATCAACTACAATACCATCTTGAATGAGAATCTTCATGGATTTCAGCTCCCTATTATTTCAGTACTTCTTTTAAAATTCCATAATAGCCTTTTGCTACATTCAGTAACTGCTCAACTTCAATATATTCATCAATTGTATGAGCCAAGTTTTCTCTTGAAGGACCAAAACCAATTGTTTTAATTCCAGCTTCACCAGCATAATGACTGCCATTGGTACAAAAAGAGTATTGGGTAATGGCAGGGTTTATGCCCGCAGACTTTATTCCTTTCAAAGCCGCTTGGATAAATTCATCCTGTTCATCATAAAGCCATCCTGGGAAGAATCTTTCACCCTCAATTTCGTCACAGGTATAACATTTTTCACTACCGCAGGCATAATATGCTGTACCTTTAAATTCTTCATCTTCCTTGCTCATTTCTGCAATGAGATCCAATATCGGCTGAATAACCGACTCTCGTGTTTCGCCTACCAGCAGTCTTCTGTCATATGTAGCTCTGCAATAATCAGGTACTACCGAAGCTCCTGGATAGGGTGATGATTTAATATCTGTTAATTCCAAAATGCCCTGGCCTAATACTTCATGAGATGTCATTTTAATGCCCCTGATTTTCTCGATTAGCTGAGCCATTTTGTATACGGCATTAATTCCTGCCTGAGGATTGGCAGAGTGAGCAGGCTTACCATAAGTCTCTACCACAATCTCCGCCCGGCCCCGCTGACCGATTTTCAAGTTAAGCTCTGATGCTTCTCCAATTACTACATAATCAGGTTGTACCCGCTCACTGACTTTACGAGCGGCAACCCCTTCAAAACACTCTTCATGGACCACACCTGCAATATAAATATCCCCAGCAAAATCACGGTTAGTATCAATAGCAAAATATGCTGCTGCCATAATCATAGCGCTGACAGCACCTTTCATGTCAGATGCTCCCCGTCCATAAATCTTTCCATCCTGCAATTCCCCGCTAAAAGGTGCATGGGTCCATTTTGAATCATCTGGTACAGGTACAGTATCAATATGTCCATCAAATAAAATACGTTTCCCTGGTCTCTTGCCTTTGATCTGACCAACAATATTCCCATAACAATCGATCCAAAAAGAATCAAACCCGAGTTCCTGAAAGGCTTGCTTAATTCTTTCCGCAACCTTATTCTCTTCGCCAGAGTAACTCTGGTGTTGAATTAACTCCCTACAAAGTTTAATCAATTCTTCTTGTCTAGCCTCTACTAGCATCAACGTCACTCCTCTTTATTAATAACTGGGACATTCCCCATCCCAGACAATACTGCGATATTTATCAGGATCAGTATCGCCTTCGGTGCTGAATAATAGAATCCGTGAATCTTTATTAAGCCCTAAGGCTTCTCTTGCTGCTTTTAAATGCTCATCTTGCATTAACATACTTAGTGCGCCGATAGTAACAGATCCTGACTCTCCTGAAACCACTTTGCAGTCACTTCCCAACGGATTTCCTAAGATCCTCATGCCCCTTGCTGAGACCCAATCAGGACAAGACATAAACATTTCACTATAATCGCGGAGTACATTCCAGCCGATACTATTGGGCTCACCGCAAGCCAGACCTGCCATAATGGTCGTCATATCACCGCCAACAATCCTCGGCTTACCATCGCCAGCCTTAGCTGATTTATAGAAACAGTCAGCTTGGTCCGATTCTACAATAACCGTCTTGGGTCTCTCTTCTTCAAATACAGATGCAAAATAACCCTGTACCGCTCCTGCCAGCGAACCAACTCCTGCTTGTATGAAAATATGTGTGGGCTTATGAATACCCATATCATTTAGCTGCTCTAATGCTTCTGCAGCCATGGTTCCATAGCCCTGCATAATCCATGTAGGGATATCTTCATACCCTTTCCATGCAGTATCTTGAACAATAACCCAACCCTTTCGATCTGATTCTTCTGCTATCATACGAACAGTATCATCATAATTATAATCAGTGATCTTAGCTTCTGCTCCTTCTGCCCGAATATTTTCAAGACGCCTGATAGTTGACCCTTTAGGCATATATACTATAGACTTTTGACCTAACTTACGAGCAGTCCAAGCCACACCACGTCCATGATTTCCATCAGTAGCTGTAGCAAAAGTAACGTCACCTAATTGGTCTTTTATTTCCTGGGAAATTATTTTTTCAAAAGGTAACTCACTAATATCCTTTTGCAACCGCTGTGCCATATATCTTGCCATAGCATATGAGCCACCCAACACCTTAAAAGCATTGAGACCAAAACGATATGATTCATCTTTTACATAGACCCCTGCAACCCCTAATAATTGAGCCAAATTATTCAGGCTTTGCAACGGCGTCTTTTCATAACCAGGACAACTCATATGAAATTTCTTAGCTTTATCAATTTCCTGTTTACCTAAAAACTCGACTGTTGTTTTTTGTTTACTTATTGGCATCATACTATTGCCAATCCACTCTATTTCTTTTCGCATAATTCCATCCTTTCATTAGTCATTTTCCGTTACGCCTATTACTATTGCACATTCTATGCCAACATCCAAAATAATCTAATAAGCTAGTAAAATCAGACCTTTATATCGATCTGCACAGAAAAATCATTACAATTTTCGTTATCAAAACGATAAAAATTATCATTTTGATAACAGAGTATCTTTAAACTGCAAACAAGATCATGAGAACTACTTCCACAGCTTCCATGATCATCTTTCGATGAGTAATAATTTATCATTTTGATAAATTATTACTCATCGAAATTGGCATCAAATACCCCCTAAAATTTATTTACCATAGAAACAAATTGCAATTCTAACATAGAAGATGATTTTTATTAGGTACTTTCTGATTTTTATTTATAAATATACTATCGATTATTGGAAAAATATTGTATACTATAATTGTCTGACAACGTGTGCAGTAATACCCATATTTTGAAAGACATTTGTAACTTTCCAAAATCTGCAAGCAAGGGCAAAGCCTGCGCATAGGATGGCGAAATCACGGGGATTTTTTTAAGCCTTCCTTTGTTATGAGCAAAGGAAGGCTTATGTTGTTTAAGGGGGAAGAATAGTATGCTTAAACGTATTGGTGTTGTGGGAATTGTTATTAATGAACCAAAAGCCATTGTTGATAAAGTTAACCTTATCATTAGCAATTATAGTTATCTTATCACAGGCCGTATGGGAATTCCCAAGCATGAAGAACATGTCGGCGTTATTGCTCTAATCGTTGAAGGTAATACCGATGAAGTTGGTGCATTGACCGGCAAACTAGGCAACCTCCCCGGTGTAATTGTCAAATCTGCCCTTACTGCAAAAAAATTAATAAATAAGGGAGATGTTTCTAGTGATTAAAAATGAGGATTTACGCCGCGAAACAGCTAAACGTCTGATATAAATTGAGAAGGCATTTGAGATTTATTCTTCTAGTATATATAAATATAAACATATATTTGTGGCAGGAGGAAGAAGTATGCCAAACGAGCTGGATATTATTAACAAAGCTGAGATCACCCATTGTTTAACCAAGCAGGAAATAGTCGTATTGCTGACATCTCATGAGTATGATCAACATTTATTCATGGCAGCTGATAGAGTACGTAGTAAATTTGTCGGTGATCAGGTGCATTTGCGCGGGCTTATTGAATTTTCGAATATTTGCCAACAAAATTGTTATTATTGCGGCCTAAGGAAAGATAATGTTCATGTAAAGCGATATCATCTACAGCCAGAGACTATCATTGAATTTGCCCGTAAAGCCAAAGGTTATGGGTATCAGACTGTTGTGTTACAGTCTGGTGAGAGTCATGCTTACACTGTGTCAGATATGCAATATATTATCAGCAACATAAAATCCCTTGATTTGGCAATTACATTAAGTGTAGGTGAAAAATCCAAAGCAGAATACCGTGCATATAAAGATGCGGGTGCGGACAGATATTTGCTTAGAATTGAAACGACTGACAGAAAAGTATATGAAGCCCTGCATCCAGGCATGAGTTTTGAAAATAGAGTCAGATGCCTTACAGACTTAAAAGAGCTGGGTTATGAAGTAGGTACAGGTTGTCTAGTAGGTTTACCTAATCAAACAATGGAATCATTGGCAGATGATATTCTATTCTTTAAAGCATTGGATGCTGATATGATTGGGTTGGGCCCTTTTATTCCCAATGCTGACACACCTTTAGCCCAGGAAAAAGGCGGTTCTTTTATTTTAAGCCTTAAAGTTATGGCCATCACTAGACTGCTTTTGCCTGATGCGAATATACCAGCTACCACGGCTATGGAAACTTTGAATAAAGAGGGGCGTATGATTGCCCTGAAAAGCGGCGCCAATGTGGTTATGCCGAATGTTACTGAAGGTGAATATCGGGAAATGTATACCCTATATCCGGGTAAAATTTGTATTAATGATACACCTGCCCATTGTAGAGGTTGTATTACAGGCAAAATTTCAGGGATTGGCAGGCAAGTATCAACTGAATATGGCTTTAGGTTAAGGAAATAATAATCGAAATGATATAGCAATCACATAAATGTTTTTCATTATATCTGTTGAAATATCTGTTGAAAATCGCTAAAAATTGCATAATATTTTTTGATAAATTATCCTCTAAAATAATAACAGCCTGCAGCTTTAAAGCCGCAGGCTGTTATTATTTTATGCGCGTTTCTGTGGATGATAATGAGTATGTAACAAATGATGGGATTTTTCCCCTAATGGTTTACCCAGCCAAGTATCATACAGTTCTGTTACTGCCGGATTATGATGTGACTTACGCAGAGTATTAGAAGTGTCACACTCATATATGGCATCCATTCGCTTTTGACGTAAATCTGTCGACATGACGATAGGTTGGCCAGCACCGCCGATACAACCACCTGGACAAGCCATAATCTCAATAAAGTGATAATCAGCCTCACCTTTGCGTATTTTATCCATTAAAATATTGGCATTTTTCAAGGTATGGGCCACTGCCACTTTTACAGTAAGGTCACCAACTTGTACTTGCGCTTCTTTTATTCCCTCTAAACCACGCACCACTTTAAAATCAATACATTCTAGCTCTTTACCTGTTACAACTTCATAAACAGTACGTAAGGCAGCTTCCATAACCCCACCTGTCGCACCGAAAATAACCGCTGCACCTGTACCAATTCCCATAGGCGCATCATACTCTTCTTCTGGTAATGCGCTAAAGTTAAGACCTTGTTCACGAATCATCATAGCGAGTTCACTTGTCGTTAATACATAATCAACATCCTGATAACCGCTGGACTTCAATTCTTCCCGTGCAGCTTCAGCCTTCTTCGCTGTACATGGCATAATAGAGACAGAGACAATATCCTTAGGATCAACCCCTGTTTTCTCTGCATAATAGGTTTTAACCAATGCCCCAAACATCTGCTGAGGAGATTTAGCGGTAGACAGATGATCTAACAAATCAGGATACTTCAGCTCAGCGAAGTTAACCCACCCTGGGCTGCATGAGGTAATCATAGGTAATTTTCCGCCATTCTTTAGGCGACCTAACAGCTCAAAACCTTCTTCCATAATCGTCAAATCAGCAGAGAAGTTTGTATCAAACACCTTATCAAACCCAAGTTTTTTGAGGGCTGAGACCATTTTGCCTGTAACGATCGTGCCTTGCGGTAGATCTAATGCCTCACCAAGAGCCACACGTACAGCTGGCGCGGTCTGAACAACCACATGTTTACTAGGATCGCTTAATGCTTTCCATACGGCTTCAGTATCATTTTTGATTGTAATAGCACCTGTCGGACATACAGCGGCGCACTGTCCGCAGAATGTACAAGCCACTTCATGTAAGCCTTGATTGAAAGCAGGTACCACCATAGTATTAAAACCACGATTTGCAAAAGTATATACATTCATCCCTTGACGATCATCGCAAGCTCTTGTACATCGGCCGCACAGAATACATTTACTTTGATCACGAATCAAGGATGGATTGGAGGCATCAAGTGGATAATTTTTCTTCTCACCCTCAAATCGAACTTCTCGAATTCCTAGATCACCAGCTATCTTCTGCAATTCACAATTTAAATTACGCTGACAAGATAAACAATCTTGAGGATGATTGGCCAACAATAATTCTACCACTGTTTTACGAGCCTCACGCACAGCGGCAGTGGTTGTGCGAACCACCATGCCTTCATTTACTGGATATACACATGATGCGACCAAACTACGAGCGCCTTCTACTTCTACCACACATACGCGGCACTGTCCTGCCGTCCTAAGCTCAGGATGATAGCATAATGTGGGTACATTAACTCCTGCAGCCTGCGCTGCTTCCAGCACCGTTGAGTTTTTAGCTACTTGCACCTGTTGTCCATCAATTGTTATATTAACCATTTCCATCGGTTTCCCTCCCACTTGTCAAAATCATCCCTTAGTTATTGCTTTAAACGGACATTTTGCCATACAAGCTCCGCACTTAATACATTTATCTTGGTCGATTTGATGTACAGCTTTTGTTTCACCACTAATAGCATTTACAGGACACGCTTTCTTACATAAGCCACAACCCTTACATGCTTCAGTGATATTATATTGGGCCAGTCCCGCACAAGCCCCTGCAGGACAGCGTTTTTCCTTAATATGGGCTTCATATTCATCACGGAAATATCTCAGTGTACTTAGCACTGGATTCGGTGCTGTTTGCCCAAGACCACAAAGCGCAGTCTGCTTGATATTTTTAGCCAAGACTTCTAATAGCTCAATATCGCCTTCTTTGCCTTGACCTTCTGTAATGCGAGTCAAAATTTCCAGCATACGCTTGGTACCTTCACGACAAGGCGTACACTTACCGCAAGACTCCGCTTGTGTAAAGGTTAAGAAGAATTTAGATATATCTACCATACAAGTCGATTCATCCATAACAACTAAGCCGCCTGAGCCCATCATAGCGCCTACTTGCAGTAAGGAATCATAATCAACAGACAGATCTAGATGTTGCTCTGGCAAGCAACCGCCAGACGGACCACCAATTTGTACGGCTTTGAACTTCTTACCACCTTGAATACCGCCACCAATATCAAAAATAATCTCACGCATCGTAATACCCATTGGCACTTCAGCTAAACCGGTATGATTAATCTTGCCAGTCAGAGCAAATACCTTTGTGCCTTTACTGCGTTCAGTACCAATTGATGCATACCAATCAGCACCCTTAGTAATAATCTGTGGTACATTAGCAAACGTCTCTACATTGTTAATATTAGTTGGTTTACCCCACAAACCGGAAATTGCCGGGAATGGAGGACGTGACCGCGGCACACCGCGTTGGCCCTCAATCGAGGCGATTAGGGCGGTTTCTTCCCCACATACGAAGGCCCCAGCACCTTCTTTAATTTTTACGTGGAAATTAAAATCTGTACCAAATATACCGTCACCAATAAGACCTAACTCTTCAGCCTGCTTAATCGCAATTCGGAGACGTTTAATCGCTAGAGGGTATTCAGCCCGCACATAAATATAACCTTCATCTGCACCAACAGCATAAGCACAGACAGCCATACCTTCAAGCACACGATGAGGGTCGCCTTCTAGTACGCTACGATCCATAAATGCGCCTGGGTCTCCCTCATCCGCATTGCAGACTACATATTTTTTCTCCCCTGCTGCATTACGAGTAAAGCCCCACTTCATACCTGTAGGGAAACCGCCACCTCCACGGCCGCGCAGTCCAGCTTTTTTAACCTCGTCAATAACATCTTGGGGTTTCATTGTCGTCAGTACTTTACCTAATGCTTCATAACCGCCTACTGCAATATATTCATTAATTTCCTCAGGATCTAAATGGCCGCAATTTCCTAAAACCATACGCATTTGTTTTTTATAGAAATCAATATCTTTATAACTCGGAATTCCTTCTAAAGAACCATGTTCTTTAAATAATAGGCGCTCCACAATACGACCTTTGTACAAATGTTCTTCCACAATCTCAGCAACATCTGTTTCTTGGACACGAACATAAAATACACCTTCAGGGTAAATAATAACTAATGGTCCCATTTCACAAAAACCATGGCAACCAGTTTCCACAATTTTTACTTCTTTCTCAAGACCTTTTTGAGCTATTTGGTCCCGCAGTGCAGCCTCAACTTTTTTAGAGCCAGAAGATATACAACCGGTACCAGCGCAAATTAGCACATGTGCTCTATAGTGTTCCATTTTCTACCTCCCATTACTCACAAGAATTATTCTGTAATTTTGCCAACAACCATTTCCTTAATAAGATTTCCATTAATAACATGCTCGACAATAATCTTAGGAACATCAGCAGCGGTAACTCTACCATAAGTAATACGTGGTTTACCTGGAAGCACAATATCAACAAGCACTTCTTTTTCACACATCCCAATACAACCAGTTTGACGTACTGTAATATCTTCCAATTTACGCTTGGCAATTTCATCCAAAATTGCTGACATCACGTCTCTAGCGCCTGCCGCAATACCACAGGTTCCCATACCAACAATAATTTGTTTGCTACTTTCATGACGCACACGTGTCTCGGCTTGTACTTGATCACGCAAACGTTTTAAATCCTCAATTGTTTTCAAACTATACACCTCCATGTAAATTCCTTGAATTGTACAAATTCATTACATTATGAGTTAGATATTCATCTAACCAAACAAGGACGTCTGGCTGGGTTAATGGAAGATCGCCTAAAATTTCAATAATTTCCTGAGTTGCCAAAGAGAAAACAGTTTGATCAACAGTGTGACAATAGCTAAAATATAGTTCTGGATTGGCAATCAAAATTGATTTAATAGTCTCCACAATATTTCCAAGTGGCGGGCGATCTAAGTGACTATGCTGATATAAGGCTTCGATTACGGTGCCACAGCCTAGAGTTGAAGTTACTGTTAGATACCCTTGGCACCGCTCGGTCGACATATGTATAAGGGGTAATCCTAGTCCTACACGGCGAGTGGTTCTTGTGGTAACAAATGGGTTAATCACATTTTTACATGTTGCCTCATCCATACCACGTCCATTATCAGTTACGCGAATCATCAAGGTATCCATAGTATGGATATCTTCAATAATCTCTAACGTAACCTTATTCGCACCTGCCTCAATTGAGTTTTGCACTAAATCGAGAATATGTAATGACAATTCACGCATAACATTTATTTATATTTAGCAAGAATTTCTGGTACGATTTCTGGTGTGAGACGACCATGAGTATCATCATTAATCATCATTACTGGGGCTAAACCACAGGCACCAATACACGCTACAGTCTCTAATGTAAACAATAGATCAGGCGTAGTACCACCAGCTTTAATGTCTAATTTTTTCTCAATCTCCGCTAAAATAGCCTTTGCACCACGTACGTGGCATGCAGTTCCTTGACAAACACGAATAATATTTTTACCCCGAGGTTTAAGATGAAATTGAGCGTAGAAAGTAACTACACCATAAATTTGACTTATTGGGATATTCATTTTTTCTGCGATATTTTGAAGCACCTCTTTGGGCAAATAGCCGTAAGCATTTTGCGCTTCCTGTAACACTGGAATTAATGATCCTTTAACGCCCTGATACTTCTGTAAAATTTCGTCCAATTTTGCGAATTGGTTGGCATTGCCGCCACAGCAGCATGTAGGTTGGTTGCTGTTCATATTATTCCTCCTTATGAAAAGTTTTCAAGAATTGCCGACAACCGGGTTACTGAATCACCACCTTTCGCGAATTTTGACCCTTCAACGCTTGTTGAATTTCATGTAATGTTGGTGCTTCTATATTAAATATTGTTTTAGGACCACTCAAAAAGTCAGCTATAGTATGAGCGTCAGATGATGTTACTATTGGTAGGTTACCAATTGTAGGAAAGCGTCTTATGGCCTCTTGGGGACGTATCAACCGTGAAATTTCTACCGCCGCAAGCTCCACATCAGGTGGAATAAAACCAAGTTGTGCAATTAAACTGTTTGCTGGTCTATCCACATGGCTAGCAATACATATACCGCCAAGATCATTGACTTTTGTACATACTTCAGCCATACTGCAGCTTAATGAAGTTAATAGCATTTCAGGTTTTACCCTAATTAGCTCATCTTCCGCGTCGACTACAAACTGTGCACCAAAACGTTTTTCATCATTTAATCGTCCAGACATATGCTCATAGACAAATTGTTCCCATGCTTTAAGTTGACGCATTTTCTCAAACAATACTATAATGTGGACTTCTTCTTTTGTCTCGACCTCCATACCTGGCAGAATAATAACATTAGTACCTTTTGCCGCCGCCAAGGCTGCTGTCACATTGTCACAAGCATTATGATCAGTAATTGCCACAATATCAATACCATGCCTGGCCGCATGCCAAACAATATTTCTTGGCGTCATCTCTACCTCGGCACACGGCGATAATACAGAATGTACATGGAGGTCAGCCACAAACTGGCGCATCATACGCCTTTAACACCCTTACTGTACAATAAGCCCACCACTTCGAAAACTGACAAAGCAGTAGTGAGCAATGGTATCTCCTCTGCATCAGCCTTGTTAATAGCTTCCTTATCTGGTTGTACATGGCCAGCAATAATTACTGCTGACAAGCCTAGCAGGGATGCTACAGCCACAATATTTTGATGAGCATGCATAGTAACCCAAATATCACCAGTTTTCGCCTGACTCATAACATTACTCAATAAGTCAGAAGCATAGCCACCGTTAATAACGTTATCAACTTTTGTAGCGCCCGCTACGACCTCAGCCTGCAAAATATCTACCATTTCCTGTATAATCATGATACACATCCTTATAAAAAATGTAATATCTCATTTTCCTTCTAGCTGCTCATGTTATCCGCAAACTTCACATTCTTCTTTTTTCCCTGACTCTTCTGATTCTTCCGATTCCTCTGAGTCTTTATCTAATGGCGGCGGTAATTTTTCCGCCAAGCCCATCATTTCTTGAGCCAAGTCACGCACCCGCTCCCTAAGCTTGAACAAACAATCAGTTTCAGTAGCTCTCCCCTGAGCAATATCTTCAGCCAACGCCCTACAATTGGGTGAGCCACATGAACCACAGTCCAGCCCTGGCAGACTTTCTAAGGTTTTTTCTATCAGCTCCACTTTATTCATGGCTTTCAATATATCTTCGTCCAACAGCATAATGGGTCTCGGCTCAATAGCCTGCCATTCTTTAATGCCAAGTTTTTCTTTCTGATACTCCATAAGCGGCCTTTTACCTAATACTTGATATTCGTCTTTTATTTTTTGCATCCGCTGTTTCATACGAGTTTCAGCCACAAAACGATTTTCTACAGTCAACGGCCCACCAATACAACCACCGGCACAAGCTAAGGTTTCAATATAATCAATATCATTTAATTTGCCAATGGCGACTTGCTCTAAGACATTACTTACATTGTTAATCTCATGTACTACCAATTTATTATCCACTTCCACTGCAGAAGTCTCTCCGCCAGCGATTGCCCAACCAATTCCAACCCATGATGCTAAATTACAATTGGTTTTCTTGTCAGCGTGGGGCAATGCTTTTAATAAATCCCCATATATCTGAGATATCGCAATTGCTCCAGTAATATTGGACTTTTCGCAGCCCAGGGGTTGCTTACATGCTGTCATTTTAGCAGGACATGGTGTAATAAACCACACGCCTACTTCATCAGCATTAAGGTGATACTTTCTGGTACATTCAGCCCGGGCTACCCGGGCTGCCACTTCCACTGGCGCATCAATTGTTACTAAATTTTCAATAAGTTCAGGAAACTTAACCTGTATGAGCCTCACAACTGCCGGACAAGCCGTAGAAATAGCTGGCCTTTTAATATCCTTACGGTTAAGATAATCTTTAATAATCAAGGAAACAAGTTCTGCTCCACGAGCTACTTCACAAACTTCATCAAATCCTAATTTTAAAAGACCACCTAAAATAGTCTCTATAGAAAATTCCAAAGGAAATTGAGCATACAGCGTAGGCGCAGGCAATGCTATATTAATTTTGTAGCGTTCCAAATCCACAAAAGAATCAGTAATTGCTGTTTTAGCATGACTTGAACAGTGACGGATACACTCACCACAGTCAATACAACGGGATTCGATAATATGTGCTTTACCACCGCGAATGCGGATGGCTTCAGTCGGACAACGTTTTGTGCAGCTTACACACCCCTTACAACGATTTGCAATTAACCGCACGGAATGAAAATATTCATCCATCGTTACCACCACACAATCCTTAAATTAAACCATGGTTAATGAAATACAACCATTTTAATTTTAGTACCTACACCGACTTCAGATTGAATATCAAATTTATCGGTACAACGCGCCATATTCGGCAGTCCCATACCAGCACCAAAACCCATTTCCCTTACCTCGTCAGAAGCTGTAGAATAGCCTTCTTGCATCGCCAAATTAATATCAACAATACCCGGGCCTTGATCTTCAAAACTAATTTCAGTATGATCACAAAAAATTACGACCCGCATTACACCGCCACAAGAGTGAATAATGGTGTTTATTTCTCCTTCATAAGCGCTAATTGCAATACGACGTATAACATCAGCACGTATCCCAATTTGCTGTAGTACCCGTTTCGTTTTACTTGAGGCTTCACCTGCTACATCAAAAATCGCGGCTTTTAGTTCAAATTCTAAAGTAATTTCTTGTCCACCACTCACCGTATATCACCAATTTCTTCACAACTTTTTAAGTCATTTTGATATAATCTGCCACATGATTCGTACAAAGAATGGGGAGTAACAAGTAACGGAATATTCTTCATCGCAGCCAAATTTATAAGTTCAGGACACGGTCGCTTACCTCGTACAAAAACAACACCAACTAAGTCAATCATTTCAGCAGTGCGTACAACTTGAAGATTCGTTAATCCAGTCAATAACAAGGTATTTTCCTGAGCAAAAGCTAATACTTCACTCATCAAATCAGCAGCACAAACAGTCAGCACTTCCTTATCCATCCACTCAATACCAGCTACTACTTCAGCATCTAATACTCTTTGCACTTCAATAAGCTTCATCACGTCCCCCTATCTTAGATTAAAATAAATATTAATCATGGAAATAGTACAAATAAACATTGCTCATTTGTGAAAAATTTATTAACTACTATATACTATAGTAGTATCTATATACTATAGTAGCCTTAATATTGGAAAAAAGCAATATTAATTTTTCAGAATATATAAAATACTTTTTTCACATAAAAGGTTATACTTCTTATCTATTCTATGCTACTGTTTTTTTTTATTTTTTTCCACATATTCTCCATTACTTCATACTCTGCTGGCGTATCTACATCAAGAAAAATCTGTCCATCTAGCAGCTCAATATAATGTATAGCTTCTTGATTTTGCCTAATAATTTGCCTAGCCCCTTCGTCTTCTGACAACTGAAGTAGGGCCGAGCGCCAAACCCTAAGATCAAATAAAACTGGATTGCCTGGTTGATTCAGTACACGAGGCATAATAATACTGGCATTTATCTCATGATAACTATTGATAAGTTCATTAATAAGTGATGAACTTATTAACGGCTGATCTGCTAATAAAAATACTACCGCCTGATCCTCAGCTGTGATTGATTGTACAGCTTTTTTCACACTGGTTGACTGACCTTGGGCCCAATTTTCATTATAAATGACCTGAACCGGTAAATCCTGCAATACCAGTTTTACTGCTGACGCATATGCTCCAGTAATCACGACCACTTCATCGAAACCAGCTTGACAGGCGGTCGCCGCCACATGCCAAACCATGGGTTTCCCCCCTAGAGGCAGTAATTGTTTAGGTTCACCCATACGTCGCCCTTGACCTGCCGCCAAAATTACACCTGTAACCATAGACCCTCCTCTTGAATCAAACTACCAACAATTACCCCACCTACCTGGGGATGTTTACTGGTTAAAATTTGCTGGGCTAATTCCTCAGCTTGCTGATGCTCGATTACAGACTCTACCTTATTAATAAAGGGCACTATTACATTATGCTCCCCACAATTGCGCAAGTATCCCTGTGGATGAAATAGTAATTTGGTAATAATCTCAGTTGTAACCAATGAATCAAAAATAGCTCCCGTCAATTCACAGATCCTCTCAGGCCGATGAGTACTTTGGAGATTAAGCTGCACTCTCATACTATCAATACCAATAACAGGGATCACGAGGGAACTACTACTAGGAATGACTGGTTCATGTTCTAAATGCCCTTTGAGAGGTTTACCAGCCGAGCCATCTCCCTCAACAACAAACACTACATCCCTATATATTGTCGCCAACTGATCAATCCACTCACCGGGAATTCCCACCATCTTCCCTGGGACTTTAGAATCTTCACCAGACACTAACGTCACATGATCTTGTATATCTTTGGCCTCTTCTATTGCCTTATAACCCCCTTCTACACTAGGAATTTGAACAAAGCAATTACCACTCAACTGTTTACTAGAAAGTTTCGTGGTCGTGGTCCCAACAGCATTATACCCCATATCTTTCAGCATCGTTAATAAATAATACATGAGGCTGGTTTTACCACCGCCGCCAATAATAGTCACCACTCTGGGCGGCTGAATGCTCCGAATAAGATTGCTCCATATTTTCCGCATAAAACTACCTCTTCTCTGCCTTGTCTGTGCCTCTGTAGTTAAAAAGAATAGCCTCCAGTACCCCACCACTAATGGCACGAGCTTTATCAGAAATGGAAAAACAATGCTCAGGTATACACCGCGGATCAATATCACCAATTTTCATACCTACTTTAACAGTAAGCTGATTATGTAACAACCCTCGCAAAACGCCTGTTATACCAGCTATTACAGGCTGCTGATCAACATAAGCGACAATATCCCCTGCCGACACCTGATCACCAATCTTCGAGACACCTGTAAACATCCCCTGACAAGGCGCGCGTAAAATTCGTTCTTCTGTATAGCCACCAATATCCCCGGGTACACCGGTATCAGGCAATGCTTGTCCTTCAACAATGACTCGCCCTAAATAATGTCCGCGCATACTTTCCACCACTGCATGTACATCCACCCCAGCAGTAAAACCAGGACCAACGCCAACAACAATCGGAGCATCATTCAGCCGTGTACCCAAATTTATTTTGGCCAAAATAGCATCCACAACGGCAAATGGTTTTAATATAGCAACAGACTGCCCTTGTGGATCTACTATCACAGCAATCTGTCCCTCTTTTACCACTTGCAAACTATCTGCCAGCTCACTTTTTACAGCGACAACGCCCTCCACTACCGCCTGCCCAGAAAAAATTGCTTCCGCAAAAGCTACTGTCCTGCGAATTACCATGGGCTGTGGTAATTCAGTCATGACTACCGAAAAACCACTACGAAATAAACGCAGGGCGATACCTGTCGCTAAATCACCAGCACCTTTAACGATTACTAACTGCTTCACATTAAAACCTCCAACGCTCATATAATTATATACAATATTTCGCTAAAAAAATTCCATATCCTTTATCTCTTTTTGCTATAATGACAATTCCATACTTGCATAAAAGAAATAATAAAGAAAACTTGGCTTGTGCCAAGCCTTAGCAAACATGATACAATATGGTAAGGTTACTGAGCAGTCTATTCTAGAAATGTGCGGAAGTTGCCATCACCATTATTAATATATAATATGAATACTACTTAGGAGTGTATTAGATGTCTATCCAAGCTTCCAAAAATGAATCAATATATATATGGCTCTTAACTGCTGGACATTTTTTGAGCGATTTTTATGTCAGTTTTCTGCCGGCCTTACTGCCCGTAGTTATAGCTAGTTTAGGTTTATCCCTAACAGCAGGCGGTATATTAGTCATGATAAATTCTTTTACCGCCATTCTCCAGCCTCTGTTTGGCTACTATATTGATAAATACGGTTGTACCTGGTTGGTTCTGCTGACTATGCCCATCAGCGCCGTTTTTATTTGCCTGGCCGGGATAGCGCCCACCTTTTGGATGTTATTTATTTGCATTCTGATGGCAGGACTGGGAGGTTCACTCTTCCATCCCTTAGGTTCAAGCCTAATGGGCAAAATTACGACTGCAGAAAGCAAAGGATTATCCATGTCTATTTTCATCGGTGGAGGAAATGTCGGCGTTGCTATTGCCCCCGCCATTGTAATCTTTCTAATTCTAACCTTCGGTATCACCAGCCTACTTTATCTTATTTTACCTTCCGTGTTATTGACTCTAGCCTATTATTTTTATGGCATTCATCGCATCCCTCTTTCTTCACCTCCATCATCACATTTTTCACCTGTTCCCGGCCCGGCCTGGTACAAATCGGCTAATCTTCTAAAATTAAATATCGTAATGGGACTACGTTCATGGCCCCAGGTCGCCCTGCCTACATTTTTACCATTGTGGCTAGCCCAGCAAAATCATTCCCCTGCTCTAGCAGGCGGTATGCTGACAGTGTTTTTATCCGGAGGAGCTTTAGGCAGTGTAATCGGAGGTTATGTAGGTGATCAAACAGGACGTAAAAACTGCATTATGGGTGCGCTGTTTATCGGTCTTATTGCTATATACCTGCTATTATCTAATGAACTGGGTATTATCACTTGGATTATGCTAGGCATCAGCGGAGCAGCTTTGCAGGGTGCTCTTCCCTCCTCCATCGTTTGGGCTCAGGATATGTTACCTGAAAATGCCGCCATGGCCTCAGGCATGATGCTCGGGATGTCCTTTGGCCTAGGGGGCCTTGGTGCTGCGCTTACCGCTACTCTAGGCGATATAATCGGTCTTCAGCCTGCTCTTCTTTGGACATTATTTCCCTTAATCCTAGCTATTCCTTTGACCTATATCATACCTGAATATACCCTTACTGCAGCACAACAAAAAACTGAAGGCCTTTAGCCTTCAGTTTTTTTAGTATGTCGGTTCTTGAGGCATAATTCAATTCGATATAGCCTCTTTCTTCCTGTTAAGGTAACCTATCTTCACTCCATCTAATACCTATTTTATCTAAATTTTAGAACTTGGCGAATCTTGTAACTCTTGATTACCTTTCCGATGTTTCTTTATCATTCCGACTCCCTGTTCAATTAGAACAAACAGTACTGGAATCAAAAATATCCCCAGAGTTGTCGCTGCTAACATACCACCAACAACCGCTGTACCCATGGAATTTCTGGCACCAGCACCAGCACCAGTCGCAATTACAAGAGGTAAACATCCAATAATAAAGGCGAGTGACGTCATTATGATTGGACGTAGGCGCAATTTAGCCGCCTCAATGGCTGCTGAGACAGGGTCCATTCCCTTATCGACCCTAACTTTGGCATATTCTACGATTAGAATGGCATTCTTAGCTGCCAATCCAATGAGCATAACCATACCAATTTGCATGTAAACATCATTTTGCAAATTACGTACATATTGGAACAAAAATGCACCAAATATGCCTGTAGGGACTGATAACAGAACTGCAAAAGGTATCCCAAAACTTTCGTAAAGAGCTGCCAAACATAAGAATACAAACAATAATGCAAAACCAAAGACGAAAGGCGCACGACCACCTGATATTTTTTCCTCACGACTCTGATCTGCCCATTCATAACTAAAACCACTTGGCAATGTCTGTGCTGCCACTTCTTCTAGGGCTGTTAAGGCTTGCCCTGAACTATATCCTTGTGCTGGGTTACCCCCTACCTGAATCGATCTGTATCCATTAAATCGTTTAATTACAGGGGGAGCCGTAATGGTTTGTGGTTTTAATAAGGTATTGAGAGGTACCATGACTCCTGAAGAACTGCGAACGAAGAAGAAACGAGTACCTTCTACATCATTACGGAATTGTTCCTCCGCTTGCATAACTACCTTATAGGATCGGCCAAAACGATTAAAATCATTGACTTGCACACCACCAAGGAAGGTCTGTAATGCAGTAAATACATCCTTTACTGGAACGCCTAACTGCTGTGCTTTTTCCCGATCTACATCGAAACGATAACCAGGTGTATCAATTCCAAAGGTAGAGTAAATCATACCAATTTCCGGACGTTTACGAGCTGCAGCCATAAATTCCTTAGAAACTCGATCCATTTCTTCAATGGTATTGCCGCCTTTATCTTCTATCATTAAGGTAAAGCCACCTACAGTCCCAATACCTGGCAATGAAGGAGCATTAAAAGAAACGACCTTGGCCTCGGGAACATGAGCACTATTCATCAGAACTTTCCTAACTTGCTGGTCCACACCTAATTCTGGTGTGGTTCTTTCATCCCATGGTGCAAGCTTTGTGAAAATAATCGCTGAATTTGCTTTAGCAGCACCAGCTAGAATATCATAACCTTGCACTACAATCGTATCCAATACGCCTGGTTGAGCGCGCATATCTTCTGCGATTTTATTAGCCACATTCGCAGTACGACTGGCACTTGCTGCCTCCGGTAAGCTAATACTTGAGATATAAAACCCTTGGTCCTCACTGGGAACAAAGGAAGATGGCACGAGCTGAAATAGCTTACCAGTGACTACTAATAGCACCACCAAGAATACAGCCCCTAAAGCAGATCGCTTAATAAACTTTGCCAAACCTCTGCCATATCTCTCTACTGTTGCCTCAAACACATCATTAAATTTGTTGAAAAACTTTTCTAACATGCCTGAATGGGCATTGGGATCATGAGGTTTAAGTACTAACGCACAAAGAGCTGGCGTTAACGATAAAGCCACGATAGCCGACAATGCCATCGATACTGCAATCGTTAAGGCAAACTGTTTATATAAAACACCTGTTGTTCCGCCAAAAAAGGCTACGGGAATAAACACAGATGCCAATACAAAGGCAATGGCAACAACAGGACCCGACACTTCACTCATGGCCAATTTAGTTGCGTCTTTGGGATTCATACCATTATAGCGCATATGGTGTTCCACGGCTTCAATTACAATGATCGCATCATCTACCACGAGTCCAATGGCCAGCACCATGGCAAAAAGAGTTAAGGTATTGATCGAGAACCCCATCACCATAAAAGCACCAAAGGTTCCAATTAAAGAAACTGGAATCGCCAGCATGGGAATGAGTGTAGCACGCCAACTTTGCAAAAACAAAAACACGACTAATAGCACAAGTAGTAGTGCTTCCGCAAAAGTTTTGGCAACTTCTTTCATAGATTCTCGCACGTATTTCGTATTATCAACAACTGAATAATAAGCAAGATCTGATGGGAATTTTTTCGATGCTGCTTCCAAGGCTTCCTGTACTTTAGTAATTGTTTCCAATGCGTTGGCATCGGTAGTCAGCTGAACTGCAAAAGCTGTTGCTTGACGACCATTAAGAAAACTCTGGAAGCCATAATCTTTGCCTCCCATCTCAACTTTGGCTATATCGTTTAGCCTAATAAAATTATTATCCTTAGAACTAATAATAATATTTTCAAATTCCTTGGGTTCGGTCAAACGACCTTGTACCCGTGCGGAATATTGAAATTCTTGCTGGGAGGATGATGGTCTCTGACCAATGGTTCCTGCTGGAGCCTGCACATTTTGTGTACCAATAGCAGTGGAGATGTCACTCCCCGTAAGTCCTAACTGAGCCATTTTATCAGGCCTCAGCCAGATTCTCATCCCATAATCAGCACCATATTCCATAATACTACCTACGCCTTTGATTCTTTTCAAATCTTCAACAAGGTAAATACTTCCATAATTTTTCAGAAAAATACTATCATAGCTTCCATTGGGAGAATACAGTGAAAAAATTAAAGAACTATCAGGAGAAACCTTACGAGTCGTAAGACCCGCCGTAGTAACTTCTGTAGGAAGAGACGCATTCGCTTGGGCTACCCGATTCTGGGTTTGTACTGTTGCCATATCAGCATTTTTACTCAAATCAAACTTTGTCGTCAAAGAGTAAGAACCTGAATCTGAACTAGTCGATTGCATAGAAACCATATCTTCTGTCCCATTGACCTGTAGTTCAATCAATTGGGCCATGGTCTGTTCAACAACTTCAGCATTTGCGCCTGTATAACTGCCGCTTACACTCACCTGTGGCGGTGTAATTTGGGGATATTGGGCTATGGGTAAATTGAATGCTGAAATTAAACCAACTAAGGTAATAACGATAGATAATACGATCGCAAAAATGGGACGTTCAATAAAAAACTTAGCCACCAGATTACCTCCTATTGCTTCGCCGGAGTTTGTAAATCATCCGGGCCAATCATTATTACCGTGACAGGTGTCCCTGGCGGCGTCTTCATAAAGCCTTCTACTACAATACGATCATTTGCTGTTACGCCTTCGTCAACTACCCACATATTACCAATTTTTGTACCCATTTTAACTGGCCGTGTTTCTGTTTTATCACCTTCTACGACAACAGTGACGAGAGTTTTATCCAGCATTTGCTGCACAGCTCTTTGTGGAATTAATAACGCTCCTGGGCGGACTTCACTTTGAACAGCAATACGAGCAAACATGCCAGGTACAAGAAGCTTGTTAGGATTGGCAAAAGATGCTTTAAAACTAAGCGTACCTGTACCAGTCGTTAAGCCTTTATCTACCTGTTCGATCTTTCCAGCGATTGGATAGGTGGAACCATCACTGAGAATTAGCTTCAAATTCCCCCCCCACTCTGTTGGAGACGCATCTTGATGATTCTTAGCAAGCCGTAAGTATTCATTTTCACTCATACTAAACTTTACCATCACTGGGTCAACGGAAGAAATTGTCGCCATAATTGTTGATCCAGCTGATACAAAGCTACCTACACTTAAATCATTAATATCAATTCTACCATTGAGGGGCGAAAGAATGACCGTATCCTCAATGTCTTCTTGTGCCTGCTGCACCTTAGCCCAATTTGCTTGCGCTGCTGCAGCATTTTGCTGTTCTATAGCCACTGCATTATCTAAAGTCTGCTGTGCAATGGCGCCTTGTGATGCAAGCTGATTGTACCTGCTAACATCTTTGCGTGCATTAGCGAGCAGAGCTTCCGATTGTGCTGCTGTTGCTTGATTTGTCAGTAATGCAGAGTTATATTGGCGGCTGTCAATGCGAAACAGTGGCTGACCTTCAGAAACAGTAGCCCCCCCTGTTACCATCTTAGCCACAATATTACCTGAAACCTTAGCCCGAATTTGAACTTCATTCTTGGCCTCTACCGCCCCAACAAACTCATATGTAATGGGAGTATCTTTCTGCACCACTTGCATAACCTTAACTTCCACAGCCTGCTGGGCTGGTCTTGCCCCTTGCTGGCTACACCCACTCACAGCCACCATACTTACTAAAAAGGTGAGTACAATAAAACAATGCCATTTTGTCTTTGAACTTATGTGAACCAATTCATTTACCTCCTTCATGTTGCTCCTACTAAAACTACCTACACCACCAAAACATCTATGAAACTATCTTATCTAAGATAGGATCATGTCCCATTCTTATTGTAATCACTTCCTTTTACAATTGACTCATCAGTCATTCCATATAATTCGACGATCTGATAGCAAATCCTCCCACTCCCAATACTTTTTTTAAATGTAATTAAATTGTGAAACATATGTGTACAAAATAGATTGGAAATTTTTATCTCCAATTAGATTACCTCATTATTATATAGATCATCTCATTATTATAGACTATTTTTTTTGCTGATATGGATACAATATCAGTAGCGTGACTTTCAAAGCCACCTGACAAATCGTGAGGGGAGAATAACATGCAATCAGAATCTCAGCGCAATATATTACTCATAGGCTTATTCCTAGCATTATTTTTTTCTTCACTTGATCAAACAGTGGTCGGGACGGCAATGCCAAGGATTATTGGAGAACTTGGCGGTCTCAGTATCATGACATGGGTAACTACCGGATATATGCTTACTTCAACAACGGTTGTTCCTATTGCTGGCAAGCTGGCAGACATATACGGTCGGCGGGTCATTTATATTACAGGCCTAATAATATTCATGATCGGCTCTGCTCTCTGTGGTACTAGCACAAATATGTTACAGTTAATTATCTACCGGGCACTACAAGGACTTGGGGCAGGCATCATGATGCCGTTGGCTATGACTATTGTTGGTGACATATTTCCGCCAGAGGAGCGTGGCAAATGGCAGGGTCTTATGGGTGCCTTATTCGGTCTATCATCTGTCATTGGTCCAACCATAGGAGGATGGATTGTTGATTTCTCCTCTTGGAAATGGGTCTTCTATATTAATTTACCAATAGGAATTCTTGCCACATTGGCTATCTATCTTGGTTTACGCGGTGAGAAAAAACTAAGAGATACGGTTGTCATTGATTATGCAGGAGTTATCACACTAATTACCGGAACTATTAGTTTACTGCTTGGATTAAATCTTGGAGGTACAAATTTTTCTTGGGGTTCATGGCAAGTATTGAGTTTGCTAGGGATTTCATTTGTCTCTTGGATTTTATTTATTCCGGTGGAAAAAAAAGCTGTTGACCCTCTACTAAGTTTAGATTTATTTAAAAATAGGGTTTTCGCTGTAACCAATATTGTTGGCTTTCTCATGGGCTTGGGAATGTTTGGTTCACTCATGTTCTTACCCCTTTTCCTACAAGGCGTCATTGGGGCTAGCGCCACAAGCTCCGGAAATACCATGTTGCCTATGATGCTCGCCCTAATACTGACAAGTATTATTACTGGGCGCGTTGCAATGAAAGTCACCTTCCGCTTGATGTACTTAATTGGTATGATTCTCATGGCATTAGGATTTTACCTGTTGAGCACAATGACAGTTTATACTAAACAAAGTACTGCTATTTTCTATCTAATTCTCCTTGGCAGCGGAATGGGAGTCATCATGCCAATCGTTACACTTGCCGTACAAAGTGCCTTCGGACCTGAGCAGCGGGGAGTAGCAACCTCTGCAACCCAGTTCTTTCGCAGCATCGGCGGCACTCTTGGCATGACTATACTAGGGGCAATCTTCAATGGTTATTCAAGAGACATCATGGAAAGGGATTTCTTTTCTGTTATATACAGCATTCCTGTTTTGACTTCAGGGCCACATGCAGCAATATTTGAAAATGCCCGCTCTGATCCCCATGGTTTTTTTAATGTATTATTAAGCCCAACTGCCCTTGGGGCAATACCAGCAGATCTTCAGCAAATATTACTGCCACCTCTAAAAATTGCACTGGCAGACTCTTTACAAATCGTCTTCTGGGTTGCCATGCTAGTATCTATTGGCGGTATCTTTGTTAGCCTACTAATGGGAAGTGCACGTCTTGAGAAAAAATCTGCTAGAAGCTTTAGCGAAGAAGCCGGGATGACTTTATTTGCCGAAGGTATAACTCCCGAAGTGGAGATATCGGCTGAACTCGTGCCTGATCTAATAGATAAATATAATAAGGATTTACCGCAGAGGCACAGAGAACGCTGAGAGTAAAACCACGTTAAACACAAAGGAAAACTTATTTATAATATCATCTTTGTTTTCTTTGTGTCCGCGTAGCGGCTTTGTATCTTTGTGTTAAAAATATGGTTTTCCATTTATTTCACAAAAAATTATATATCCTGATACTAATATAAAAATCCTGCAGTTTGCCAAAAAATTGCAGGATTTTTACTGTTTTTGTTGCTATTGACCCCACTCTATATCTTCATTCAACATTTCTGCCAATAAGGGAAAGGGCGACAAAGCTCTTGGCAGTATACCTTGCAAGGCCGCAATAGCCACTCCGTAATTTACAATGGCTACGCCTTGTTCCTGTACTTGTACAATACGCGACAGCATTTCCCGCCTATTCAGCATACAGGCACCACAATGCACTACAAGCTTATATTGGGATAAATCCACAGGTAATGTCATTCCGCTAGACCATTCAAATTCTATTTCTCCCCCGACAAATTGGCGAATCCAACGAGGCAGTTTAACAGTACCAATATCATCTTCCACCCGATGATGTGTACATCCTTCACTCATCAAAACTTTATCACCAGGTTTCAGAGCTAAGAGGGTCTTTGCTCCCTCTACCAGCACTTCCAGATTCCCTTTATAACGGGCAAACAAAATGGAAAATGATGTCAATAAAACATCAGGGGGAGTATCCGCATCTGCCTTGAGAAAGGCTTGGGAATCGGTGATCACAATGCGGGGTTTCCTCTTCATATTGGCAATACATTCTTTTAACTCCCGCTCTTTTACCACATAAGCCATAGCATCACAGTCCAAAACATCACGGATGACCTGTACCTGGGGCAAAATCAACCGTCCTTTGGGAGCTGCTAAATCAATGGGAGTTACCAGTACTGCCGTATCACCGGGGTTAACTAAATCGCCAACAATGGTCAAATTATCAAAGCATACTGGTGCTATTCTCACTAAGGAGATCTTCAAATCGCTTATGCCTATTTTATTAAGAGCACTGACCGTCACTAGATTTTCGATTCCTAGCTGTCCTTTGAACCTATCCAATTCTAATGAGTTTACGGGGAATTTATCAATTTTATTAATAACCCCAATCACCGGAATATCTTTTTCTTTGCATAGCCTAACAACTTCTTGTTCCAACTGCCCTGCCCCTGTTTGTGCATCCATCACTAAAAGAGCCAAATCAGTCTTAGCCAGTACTTCCAGCGACTTTTTTATACGCATTTGTCCCAGTTCTCCAGAGTCATCCAGGCCAGCAGTGTCAATCATCACCACTGGTCCTAATGGCAAAATTTCCATAGACTTATATACAGGGTCAGTGGTTGTCCCCGCGATCCCTGAAACAATTGCCACTTGTTGATTAGTCAGTGCATTGATCAGACTAGATTTCCCAGCATTTCGCCGCCCAAATAAGGCGATATGTAGACGATTACCCCTTGGAGTATTATTCATCTCCGTTCCTCCTCTGCCATTTTATATCCCGCCCTAGCACTCCAGCTCTGGTCAATTGCTGGGCCTGCAACAGCTGCGCAATCTCCTCCTGAGTAAACACTTTTTCCTCTAGCAATATATCAATCACTTGACGCCCGCTGTTAAGAGCTTTCTTGGCTAATATCGCTGCCTGTTCATAGCCAATAAGAGGCGCCAACACTGTGGCAAGGGCTGTACTATTTTTCAAATGGTTTAAACACACTTCTGGCATAGCCTGGATTTCTAAAATACATTTTTCCGCAAATAAGCGTAGAGCTTTGGCCATTGACTCTATGGCCGGCAACAGATTTGCCGCGATTAAGGGATAAAAAGCATTCAGTTCTAGCTGTCCGCTTTGCACAGCCAAGGTAATCGCCAGATCATTGGCTATTACCTGGTAAGCCACCTGAGTAACCATCTCAGGCATTACAGGGTTTACTTTGCCTGGCATAATAGATGAACCTGCCTGAAGCTGTGGCAGACCTATTTCGCCAAAAGGTCCTGAGGATAACAGCCGTAAATCCCCACTGATCTTTACCATGGTTACAGCACAAGCCTTGAGCATCCCTGATACTTCTACAAATACATCAGCATTCTGAGTGCCATCAATACTATTCTCATCTCTAGCAAGCCCCAAGCCACTTAAGCTTCTCAGCCTTTCAATAACAGTATAAGTATATTTCCTAGGGGCATTAATCCCCGTCCCTATTGCCGTTCCTCCTAGATTAACCTTGCGTAATCGCTCCTCAACCTTATAGATTCGCCAGCGGTCACGGCTGATGGCTTCAGCCCATGCGGAAAATTCCTGTCCTAAAGTCACCGGTACGGCGTCCTGCATTTCAGTCCTTCCCAGTTTCAGCACTCCGCTAAACTCTTCTTCCTTCCCCTGTAAAGCGCCTTGTAATACAGCACAGGCTTCTGATAGGGGCAAGAGTAAACGAATAGCAGCCATCCGCAGTGCTGTAGGATAAACATCATTGGTTGATTGAGACATATTGACATGATCAAGAGGGTGTACCAGATGATAATCCCCCTTTTTTCCACCTAGAAGTTCAATAGCCCTGTTGGCTATGACTTCATTCATATTCATGTTAGTAGAAGTTCCCGCCCCGCCCTGAAAAGCATCTACAATAAAAGCCTCGCTAAATTTTCCGTCAGCAATTTCTCCCGCCGCCTGGAAGATAGCACTACCAATATTTTCATCCAGCAACCCTATGGACATATTGCTTTCGGCGGCTGCCTGCTTGACCACCGCTAAGGCCCTGATAAGCTGCGGATGTACCTTCTGCCGAGAAACATCAAAATTTTCAGCGGCCCGAAGGGTGTGAATTCCATAATAAGCCTCAGAAGGAATAGATTTTTCTCCTAAAAAGTCACTTTCCCTGCGATACATAGTTATACTTCCTCCTCTCACATCAACTGCTTAATATCGATTTTACCTGAATATCTTTAAAAGGCATCTTTTATAACATCTATATTTACTCTAAAAATGGAAAACTCCTGCAAAAATTATTATAATTCTTACAGGAGTTTTCATTCATTGTCATTGCTAACACACAATACATTATTAAATTTTATCTTATTTCATAAATGTCCTTCGTTCAGGCAAATCTCAAGAAACAACCAAATTATCCATTATTATCCGTTTAAAACCATACAGTAGTAACGGTCTTCCCTATATCCTCTAAGGTCGTCTGTAGCTTTGCTAAAACTTGCGCCTTTATATTTATTTGCATGGGGAACATTGGATTTTGGTGTGCAGGGTTTATGGCTCCCCCTGCATACACATCAATCTCATCGGCTTCCATTAACATTTTTGCCATCAAGGTGGCACCATCTTGTGCCTTATCGTGGCGAATCTTAGGATCCTTAAGACGTTCTACTGCAGCATATAGGGTTAATACCCCTTCCGTAACTAAATCAATTCCTTCGATATGCCCGATTGGCGGTATCTTTGCATCATGATACATTAAATCTACGGATAAAGGCTTGCCAGTAATACGACTTACTATGTTTGCCGTTGTTCCACCAGCCACAATTTTTTTTCCCGTCTGGCGCAAAAACTTCCTGACAACACTTTCATCACTGGCTATGTCAACAGGTGCCCCTGCTAATAAAGTCAAGTGCCGATTGCGTCGAATTTTCACCGTTACCACCGTGGTGTCATCCCCAGGGCATCCAAGATAATAACCTTCACAACAATTGATAATCTGCTGGCACAGACTTTCCGCATCGTGCTGTCCCCGGCTCTCTAGGGATAATTGCTCGGCTACGCCTTGCCAACCCCAACCTAGTTTTAACAAGCCACCGATACCTGCATGAATTACGCCATCACTTACAGCTACAATCATATCATTCTCCTGCAGCGATAAAGTACCTTTTTTGATTACTTTTCCCCCAACAAATTTTGCTTTGGACGGAAAAGGCACTACCTTACCGGCACGAATTAAAAAGGAAGTCGGACAATCAAATTCTGCAATGGTAGCCTCACCTTCATGGGATATTTTTATAATATGCATAGTGGAATAGGCTATCTTCCGTTCACGACATACAGGCAGTGTTTCGGTAATGGTATTGACCACATCTTCTAAGGAAATCCCTCTTCTTAACATGGAAGACGCAATTTTAGTAGTCAAGGTAGCGAGAATATTTGCTTTCACACCGCTCCCTAATCCATCAGACAAAACGATGATGGTATCCTTATGTGTGCGAATCACATCAACGTTATCCCCACATAACTCTTCACCTACTTTCGATAATTGCGCCACACTAACCTCGGCATGAAGGTGCATTATTTCTCCCCCTTACCTTTGATTAGGCCAATAAGTTCCAACAAGGCCCCCTTAGTATCTGCTGTAGTTTCCCCTAATAGACCAGCTATTTCCTGGGCTACTTGCATCTGTTTTGTAATCACTTCTGTAGCTTTTTCTACCGTATCCAATTTTATCTGCTCAATTTCTTGATCTCTTTTTTCATTAGCTGTAACATCTATTAATATTCCAAAAACCAGCCCATGTTCTGGTACCGGAATAATCATTTGCTCTGTAGTTAACTCAAGCAAGGGATACTTTACCCGTTTCCTCACGATTTTGCGCCCAGAAGCTGCGACTTCAACAAAATCAGTACAATCTATAACCTCAGCAAGATTGAGACCTTTCACCATATCACAGCGTTTATTGAACATTCTCTCCGCCGCAGGATTAAACTCCTGAATCACCATTTTATCATTTACAACAATAATACCATTAAGGGAATTATCTACAATAACATTAGCAAAGGACTCGGCTTTAGAGCGCATGTACGGGATGCACATATCGATTTCCGCCAATCCCTGATAAACAGCAATGGCTTTTTCACGACAAGTATTATACCCACAGGCCCCACAATTTTTTTCATCTTTAGGAATCCGCTTGCCTGTCTGGGCCAAGATTCCAGCGATTTCATCTTTTCTTGGCATAACAATAGCAACTGGCCGGCTACGATATTCATGATTAAAATTCAAATCTGCTGAAATCAGATGTTGTATATCATTATTACCGCTTTTTGCAAAAGCAACCACCTTAGCTTTTTTGGCAGGCGTGCAGAAAGAATTACCATTAACGGGTCCTGCAACACATCCTCCAGTACAGGCTAAGGCTTCAATGAAGCGGGGGGATATCACCCCTGATGATAATCCATCTAATACCTCCATACATTTTTTAATGCCATCTACAGCTATGATTTCCGTATCTGTTTCATCATGCTTCATAAAGGACTTTAAAATTCCACCAGGTATAGGAAGATATCGGCAATTACCTAAGGCTTCATCATCAAAAGTTGCAGTACTTGGCTCCAAATTACTATGATTTAACCATTTTTTCAATTGATCAAATGTAATAACAGCATCAATATATTGGCAATCTGCATTCTCAATCTCCGCCATTTTAGCAATACAAGGTCCTGCAAACACCACAAAGGCATCATTGCCATATTTATGTTTAAGAATTTGTCCATGAGTCATCATTGGTGACATCATTGGTGCAAGATTATCAACTAGCGCCGGATAGTATTTTTCCACCAGATTAACGATTACTGGACAACAAGAGGAAATAATGGTTTTATTTTCTACTTTAAGTAGAGAACTATAGAACCTGGAAACTACCTCGGCACCGATTGCAGTTTCTTCTACTGCCGTGAAGCCAAGCTCAACTATTGCCCCTGCCAGAAGCGCGGCAGTATATTCCGGAAAATTTCCTGCAAAGGATGGTGCAAGACTCATAATCATCTTACGTCCACTGGCAATAGCCTCTTGTATCAAAGCCAACTGGTTTTCTACCTGTTTAGCTTTTTGTGGGCATTCTACCACACATTTACCACAAAAGATACATTTATCATCTACTAACCGGGCATGACCTTTTTCAATCCCAATGGCTTTTACTGGGCATGACCGTACACAACGATGACAATCTTTACAATTTACTTTTTGCGTTGTTATCGTCTTCATCATTTTCACATCCCAGTACTTTCTTCATAAAGATATCATGCACCTTATCTTTAGACACATTCGTGATTATTTCATCATTAATTTTGATCACTACACCCTCTGTACAAAAGCCCCGACAAAAGTTACCCGCAACATCAACCTCACCACTTACCTGATACTTCTCAAGTAACAGATTAAACGCCCTTAATACACCATGAGCACCCCGCAAATGACACGCACTGCCTACGCATACCGATATACTTATCATAATTTCGCCTCTTTTATAATTGTGATTATTTTCACTTTTCTGTAAATATATTGTACCCTAAAAAATTAATTCCTGCAATACAATATCCATCTTTTTCTACTTATTTGTATAAAACTGTATGCAGGGTTTATGGTTGCCCCTGCATACAATACGACTTACAATACTAGTATAATTACTGGTAGGTCAAGTATCAGTAGGAAAGGTAATCCAGATGATAATACCATGATGGATTCATTTTATAGAACAATAAACAAAGAAGCTTATTCAGTATTCTCAATTAGAAACACCTGAACAAGCTCAGCAAGAAATCTTTCAATATTGGGCTAAAATCTTCATCCTGAATCTCAATTTCGCCTATTTGGGATACTTCGTCATCTTATACATCTTGTCAAGAATTATATTCCCCTCTACCTCTATACCTTTATCCTTCACTATTTTCCTTTGGCATCGATTCTTATTTTTTTACCTGATCAACGAGAGCATTGATAGATTTAATGTAACAGCCTATATCTTCACCCACTGTCGTACTGTCAAAACCTTCATTTAAGCGCTGACGCGCAATTTCCGCGTTGGCAGCATAGATAATACAGAACTTGCCAGCATCTTTGACAGCTTTCTTGATACGTTCAAGTGCAACTTTGAATTCCGGTTTTTCAAACTGTGTGGGAATACCCATTGATACCGATAGATCATATGGACCTACAAAGATACCATCTATTCCATCGGTATTAGCAATTTCTTCGATTTGATTCAAGCAACCAACTGTTTCACACTGAGGAATCAAGAGAACATGTTTATTGCAGGTATCAAAATATTCATTAATCGATTTGCCACGAGCATGTTCAGCATATCCCCAACCAGCACCACGGGCATAAGCCACACCGCGCTGCCCCAGCGGATAATATTTTCCATATTCAACAATGCGTTTGATTTCTTCTAGCGACTGTACCTGTGGAATGATAAGCCCCTTCGCTCCAATATCAAGCATTTTCAAAATTGATGTGCGAGAAGAATCTTTTACGCGGACAAACGCCGTACTGTCATGAAGTTCAGCTGCTCTGAACATATTCATCGTACTTTCGACATCGAATGGGCCATGTTCAGCATCTACGATAAAATAGTCCAAATTGGTAAAAGCAATGGCTTCTGCTACATTGGCATTACCCATTTCAAAAAACATACCAACAGTTTTTTTGCCCTGTGCCGTTTTTTCCTGGAACAAATTTTTTAACATTTAAAAACCCTCCATTTTTTAATAATAATTTTTAAATATAGCAGTCTACTGTAAGATTTATACTGTCCAGTAATACTATAATATCAATATCATTCGGCTATTTCAGTTTTAGACTGCGGCACTTGAACGCGTTTTACTTAGCCAAGGTAGAAGGCATAGATAAGAATAGCTATCACAGCTGCAACTCCAAAAATGTCAAGTGGCATCTAGAATGAACCACTCTTCGCAATGATAAAGCCGGTAACTAGTTGGCCGATAGCGCCCCCCATATTGGATCTGCAGTTTTAAAGTCCTACCACCTGAGAGACCATATTCTTCACTTTCCAGCAACCGATTGGCTTTCTCCCAAATATGTACCGCATCTTTTCGCTTAAGGGTTCATTCATTCCAAAGAAACACTGCAGTTTCAAATGAGTCCAGTGATAAAACCTTTAAAATTTCTTAAAACCACTGGTATTACCGTATTACCATCCTATCTTTTATACATAGTATATTTAAAAATTCCTAGTTAGTCAAGTAATCATAGTAAGTTATTTTTTTAACATGTTGTATATATTCGAAAAATATTATAAAACAGGCTGGCTTGTAGCACTTCCTGCCTTAAGCCAGCCTGCTATATTTTACCTTTTCCATATCTTCCCCAGTCCACTTGTGTTCGCACATAAACCCCTGATGTGGTCAAATTAAAATGGACACTTTAAATAACCCTTTGCTTAGAACACTTTCTATACAAAAATTGCTTTCTGGCGCTCGTTTCCCTATTAATTGCGAAATTAACTGCATTTTCTCGGAATCCGGTATCGCTGCATACTTTCCGTGCTAAGAGCTACTTATAGTACCAATCCGTGATTCCGGACATTAGTCACTCAGCTATTGGCATTTCACCTAATGAGTTGACTTATATTTATATCCTACCTACTATTTTGCACCGTTGAAGGTGGCATGATTTACCCTAATTAGTTTAAAACTCCCTATAAATCTGTTCACTCGCAACAAGCATCTCATCTGATAAGTAAAAAAGGACAATCGTTTATCAACAACTTTATGTAATTCTGTTGAGAGACCAAATACACTACCAAGATGAAAGTAATGCAGTTTTTGAAGAGCTGATCACTAATCCAGCAAATCTATAGCGGTCATTGCCATTGCCTTAGCTCCTACCAACAATCGTTCTTGGGCGTAGTTAGACCCTGCCGCTAAGGCAAATCCTGGTGTATGGGCTGCAAGATTACTGCCAATACCAAGGTCAGGATGGATCGTCGGCGTTCTATGACTGACATTGCCCACATCTGTAGACCCTTCTGCATCTTCAGGTCCGAGAACAGTCACCCCTTCGCCAAGTAGTGCCATATTCTGTTTGTACAATTCCATAAGTTGTGAGTCATTGACTAAATTTTTAAACAAGGGTTCATAATGTATGGTTTCTACTGTTGTCTCAGTAGCTAAAGCTACTCCTTCTGCCAGCCGCCTCACACCTGGAATTACAGTGTCTTCCAAATAAGAAGCCGATAACGCCCTTAGGGTAAATTTCCCCTCCACCTCATCGGGCACTATATTGGGCGCAGTCCCACCTTTGGTAACAATTCCTGCTAGAACTGTCTCCTGGATAAAGGTCTGACGTAGCATCTTCATCCCTTGATAAAATAGCATAAAAGCATCTAAAGCATTGACGCCTTTGTTTGTTTTGCTAGCTACATGTGCTGACTGCCCGTGAAAAGATACCTGTAATGGATGGCAAGCATAGGAAGTCCCCCCGATGTAATTACCATCTGCGGGATGAACGATCAGCGCCGCCCTTAAATCATCAAATACCCCGTCTTCTGCCATGGTTACTTTAGCTCCCTGCGTCTCTTCTGCAGGACATCCAATCAAATAAGAACTAGCTCGGTCACCAGCAACTGCCGCAAATGCCACCGCAGCTCCATAACTCATGGCGGCAATCAGATTGTGACCGCACGCATGACCAATTTCGGGTAATGCATCATATTCGGCTAAAAATGCAATTTTAGGACCACTACTCCCTTTCTTAGCGATGAAGGCTGTTTCATAGCCACTGATGTTTTGCTTCACAGTAAAACTTCTGCGTTCTGCCGCCCCTATTAAAAGCTGAGCTGCACGGTATTCTTGCCCTCCCAGTTCAGGATTCTTGTGTAAAGATAGACTGATTTCCTTGAGTTCTGCAGCCATTCCATCAACTAGGTTGATAATTTGTTCTTTTAATGCTTGTTTATTATTCATTGTACGCCTCCAAATTTAATCCTCCGTAGCTGATTCAATTACATCCAGCCCGCCTATTTCACTATCGAGTATTGCCATGGCTCCTAGAGGTAAAGTGAACTTTTCCCCAGTATGGCCAAAATGTAACTTATAGAGAACTGGTTTGTTTAAGCCCCCGAGACGCTCCCGCAATACCTCTTCTAAAGTGAAGCCCGGCGGGTCATTCATATCACAACCCTCGCATACAGCAACCACAATCCCAGCCGCATCCTGCAGTTTACCGGCCAGTAATAATTGGGTCAACATGCGGTCCACACGATAGGGCGCTTCGCTGACTTCTTCCAAACAAAGAATTTTACCACAAGTATCAATTTCATAAGGTGTTCCTAATGTATTGGCAATCATGCTTAGGTTCCCCCCTGTCAGATATCCCTGAGCCCTTCCCAGTGCGATAAACACGGGAGGCTCTACGTTAGACGGATTGATTACAGCTCCGAGAGGTTCAGAAGTAGTAATTGCCCGAAAAAAACAGTCCCCAGTATAGTCAGATAAGCCTTTTCCCATATCAGATGACACCATTGGCCCATGGAAGGTAACAAGGCCTGTACGCTGACCGATGCTTATATGCAATGCAGTTATATCACTATAGCCAAGAAATACCTTAGGATGTGTACGGATACACTCATAGTCCAACAGTTCCAATAGACGCATAGTGCCATACCCGCCACGCAAGCAAAAAATGCCATCGATAGCAGGTGACGCAAACATGACATTGATATCTGCAGCTCGATCGGCATCTGTCCCAGCCAGATATCCCAGAGTTTGCTCTACAGTCATACCTAACTCTACTCGAAAGCCTTGTTTCTCTAGCCAGCCTATTCCTGCCATAGTCAATTCTATATCACCTGGACTGGCAGGAGCGATAACACCAATCGTGTCTCCCATACGGAGCCGTTTGGGCTTGATCTGAGAAATAGAACACATCTAATCATCTCCTTATTACAATAGTAAGAGAAAGGCTATCGTATCTTCATTTATCTAACAACATTAACAATGTCTCCATATTATTCTAAGCATAGATTAAGTAACACCTGGTCGCATTAATAACATGGAACCAACGCTGACTACCAAATAGATTATACTTTCTGATGATCTAATAAAGAGATATGCGCAGTATAAACTGCGCATTCTTTATTCTCTACTATTTTTCTATGAACGCTGTCTTAAAATCAGCAAGTCCTAGCACCGACCAAAAATAGCCTTTCACATAAGGTTTGGCGACAAATGGCTGGGTAGTATAATAAATTGGCATGATCACAGCATCATTAAAGAGTATTTTTTCCGCATCATGCATGGCCTGCATCCGAACTTTTTGATCATTTGTATTCTGAGCCTGCTCTATCAAACGATTATATGTTGGATTACTATACTTAGCATCATTACTCGGGTCCCTAAAGACATCCATAAAAGTCATGGGATCAGCATAATCCCCAATCCACGAAGCCCTGGCGATTTGAAACTGACCTTGTGTTCGAGATTCTAAGAACACTTTGGATTCTTGATTGGTTAAAGTAACAGTCACGCCCAGATTCTGTTTCCACATCTCCTGAATAGCTTCAGCAATAGATTTATGCATTTCACTTGTGTTGAACATAATCGTAATCGGTGGCAATCCTTTGCCATCAGGATACCCAGCTTCAGCCAATATTTTTTTTGCCTGAGCTACATCTTCTACAGTATAATTTCCGCCTTCTTCTCGAAAATCCTTGCCTGTAACAGGATTAACAAGTCCAGGTGCCACCCAAGCATGAGCAGGTTTTTTACCGCCCTTAACTACGTTTTTTACTAGATTTTCACGGGTAATTGCCAGAGCAAAGGCATTACGCACTTTAGGATTATCAAAGGGAGCCTTTTGGGTATTAAATACATAATAATAGGCGCCAAGGTAGGGGGAAATTTTCAGCAGCCCAGCTTGACTCAGTCGGTCTTGCTCTACGACTGACGGCTCAACCATCATGTCTACCTGGTTATTTTCTACTAGTGCTAACCGAGTGGATTGGGAATCACTGATTGGCCATTCCATTTTCATCAGTTTAACAGCAGCGGCATCCCAATATTGATCGTTTTTCACAAATTCAATTTTGCTACTATGGGCCCAATTGCTGATTTTGAAGGGACCATTACCAATCAAAGTATTCACATCTGACGCCCATTTATCGGCATTGCCAGTCACTGTCTTCTGATTAACAGGATAGAAGGCATGGAAAGCTGCCAAGCCTAAAAAGTATGCCGTCGGCTTTTCCAAGGTGATTTCTAGCGTATGGTCGTTAACAGCTTTTACTCCAACCTGGTCTGCCCCTAGCTTTTTTTCATTATAAGCTTGGGCATTTTTAATAGGGAATAACATATATGCATTTTCCGAAGCAAATTCAGGGCTTAACGCTCGTTTCCAAGCAAACTCAAAATCTTGGGCTGTGACAGATTCGCCATTGGACCATTTGGCATTAGCCCGCAAATAAAATATATATTTCATCCCATCGGGAGAGATCTCCCATTTTTCTGCCACACCTGGTATAGGCTGATCCTTAGCATCAAGACGCGTCAAGCCTTCAAAGATCTGTAGTTCTACCAATGATTCTGGAATCGCCGTGGATTTAGCTGGATCTAATGTGGCTGGTTCCGCTTCTAGGGCATAACGAAAAGTCTGTTCATTGCCCTTGCTGCCAGATTTGCCACAACCTGTACCCAGTGTGATGAGCATCGCCATCACTAGCATAACTGCAAATTTTTTTTTGTATGACATGATTATTCCTCCTCAAGATAAAAATGGTCATATATCACTTTGCCAATACTGGCAACCAACTGAAGTCCTTGATAATTAACCTCTAGATCAGCAGTCAGAATCGAAATAATATAAGAACCACTCGGCAAAAATAAAATTCCTCCATCATGCTCTACTCCTGTTAACGTGCCTGTTTTATTGGCCAATACCGTTTCTTCAGGCAAGTAAAAAGGCAGTTTATCTCGAACTTGTTGGCGCTTCAAAATATCCAGCATCAAAGTTCCATATTCGGGGGACAGCTTTTGGTGACTCTCAATGATTCCAAATAGAAGAGCTAAATCTTCTGCCGTGGTATGATTCTCTTTACCAGCCTGAGCAGCCTCAAAATCCATCATCTGGCGACGAAGCACTGTTGATTTTAATCCTAGATCAGTCATAGTTCTGTTGACTGCATCCATACCGATGAGATCAATCAGCATATTGGTGGCCGTATTGTCACTAAGGACAATCATCAGGGTTATAAGTTCTATAACAGTCATTGTGATATCAGGGCGGAGTTCCTGCAAAATACCAGCACCGCCTACACGGACATCATTAGTTACAACAAGCGAGGCATCTAGATCAATGCTACCGACTGCAGCTTGCTTCATTATCTCATACATAATAGAAACTTTAATCATACTGGCGGCGGGAAAGACCATGTCGGGGTTTATTTTTAGCACTTTCCCAGTGGACTTATTGATGATTACAATTCCCCAGCGGCCAGTATATGATGCTAATATATCCTCAATTTTTCGACGCAATAATTCCATAATTTCCCCTATTCCTTAGTATTTATTTTATCTTACATTTTATGTATGACATGACATGCTACCATATGACCTCTACCTGCGTCAATCAGTAAGGGTTCCTGCTCAGCACATATAGCTATGGCGCAATGACAACGAGGACGGAAGGCACATCCTACGGGCACATTACTAGGGCTCTGTACATCGCCTACCAGGTGAATCCGCTTCCGATTTACCTCTATCACTGGGTCTGGAATCGATATAGCAGACAGTAGTGCCTTTGTATAGGGATGCTGGGGTGTACCGTACAATTCCCCAGTCTCTGCTAGTTCTACAAATTTCCCCAGATACATAACAGCCACACGGCTACTGATATGCTTAACCATGGCCAAATCATGGGCAATAAATAAATAGGTCAGTCCTAGCTTTTCTTGAAGATCCTTGAGCAAATTAACCACTTGTGCCTGAATCGAAACATCCAAAGCAGAAATTGGTTCATCACAGATAATAAAACTTGGCTCAATGGACAAAGCACGTGCTATGCCGATCCTCTGCCTCTGACCTCCGCTAAATTCATGGGGAAAGCGGTTAGCGTGCTCAGAATTTAGCCCTACCATCTGTAATAAGCTGACAATCCGTGACCGCCTTTCGCCATCAATTGCCAAACCATGAATATCCAAGGGTTCTCCGATAATATCCCCTACAGTCATACGCGGATTCAATGATGCATAAGGATCCTGAAAAATCATCTGCATGTTGCGGCGCAGCTGTTTTTCCTCAGTCTGATTGTCAATAACCTTCCCGTTAAACAGAATCTCTCCAGCAGTGGGCTTATACAACCTAATAATTGTTCTGCCAATAGTCGACTTACCACAGCCGCTCTCACCGACCAGTCCCAGAGTTTCACCTTTCTTCATAGAAAAATTCACATTATCCACTGCTTTAAGATAGGCCGTGGGGCGCCCAAAGAAATCTGTACGAGCAGTGAAGTATTTTTTTAGGTTACGGACTTCCAAAATATCTTGTTGTTCCATCAGCCTGTCACCTCTCTCTTGGTTTTTGGTGCATCAGGATGCTGTAGCCAACATTTTACGCTATGCCCTTCAGTGACTTCTGTGACTTCAGGATACTGGGACTTGCAAATAACCATAGCATAGCGGCAGCGAGGATGAAAAGGACAGCCCGTAGGTGGATGCAAAAGATCAGGAGGCTGTCCCTCAATACCAATCAGCATTTGTTTCTGTGGTAAATCCATGCGCGGCACTGATTTTAATAGCCCCCATGTATAAGGATGTTGTGGATGATGAAAGATATCCTGGGCTGTTCCCACCTCAGCAATTTTGCCGGCGTACATCACAATGACCCGTCTGCACAACGTAGCAATCACCCCTAGGTCATGGGAAATTAAAATAATAGCTGTGTTAAATTTTTTCTGCAGCTCTTTCATCAAATCGAGAATCTGCGCTTGAATGGTTACATCTAGAGCTGTAGTTGGCTCATCAGCAATCAGTACTTTAGGATTACATGAGAGTGCCATGGCGATCATCGCCCGCTGCCGCATACCGCCGCTGAACTCATGAGGATAACTTTTTACACGTTCTTCAGGGGTTGGTATGCCAACCAAGGTCAACATTTTCACAGCCTGTGCATATGCTTGCTGTTTGTTCATATGTTGATGTTTTTGCAGAGATTCGGCAATCTGCATCCCCACAGTCAGTACTGGATTAAGAGATGTCATGGGGTCTTGAAAGACCATACTAATATCATTGCCCCGAATATCTGCCATTTCTTTCTCAGACTTTTCCAATAAGTTGGCACCTTCAAAAAAGATCTTTCCTTTTGTATACTTACCCGGAGGAGTGGAAATCAGCTGCATAATAGAATGAGCTGTCACACTTTTTCCACACCCAGACTCACCGACAATGCCGATAGCCTCCCCGGGAAAAACCTGAAAACTAACTTCATCAATAGCCTTTACTTCGCCAGCGTAAGTAGCAAATGATACTGACAATTCTTGCACATCTAACAACGGCTTCATCATTATTTACCTCCCTAGCGTCTTGTGCGGGGATCAAGAGCATCACGCAAACCATCCCCTAGAAAAATAAAGGCCAACATTGTGATGCTAATGGCCATAGCGGGAAAGAATAATTGGAAAGGATAAGAGCGTAAACTTGTCACCCCTTCTGAGGATAGTACGCCCCAACTGGCCATAGGAGCAGCGACTCCTAAACCAATAAAACTTAGAAATGCCTCAGTGAAAATTGCTTCAGGAATAGCCAGCGTCATTGTAATAATAATAGGCCCCATGCTGTTGGGAATAAGATGACGATAAAGAATCTGCCAGTTGCTGGCACCAAGAGTCCGAGCCGCTAGGACATACTCGTGTTCCTTCAAGCTCAAAATCTGACCTCGAACAATACGCGCCATCCCCAGCCAATAGGCAATACCTAAGGCTATAAAAATATTAGTCAGTCCCGGTTTCAAAACAACCATTAAGAGTATTACATAAAGCAGCATAGGTATGCCATATAAAACATCAACAATATTCATCATAATTCTATCAACGCGGCCACCCACTAAACCTGCAATACCTCCATAAACAACCCCGATAGTAAGATTGATCAAACTGGCCACAATGCCAATGGATAGTGAAATACGAGCACCATATAAAACGCGAATAAACAAATCTCTACCTAGATTATCAGTGCCAAACCAATGTTCAGTACTGGGGGACTGATTGGCTTGCATCAAATTCTGATCAGAATAAGAAACATGTGACATCCAAGGACCAATCACTGCAATGAGAATAATAAGTAAAACCGTATATAGACCAATCATGGCCAGTTTATGTTCTTTCAGACGTCGCCAAGCATCCTGTCTATAAGTTGTAATTGGACGAGCCTGTGCTTCAGCTTGGTCACAACCGCAGAGAGGCTCAAATAATTCCTTGTTCATGCTACTCTTAACCCCCTTCTTTTTCATTTAGTTTTATACGGGGATCAAGCTGGGGATAAATAAGATCCACTACTAAATTTAAGCTAATGACCAGTAAGCTATAAAATACAGTCACGCCAAGAATCACTGTATAGTCACGATTGTAAATACTTGTTACAAAATGTCGCCCAAGGCCTGGAATGGCAAAAATACTTTCAATAATAAAACTTCCAGTCAAGATGCCTGCGGCCATAGGGCCAATATAAGTAACCACTGGAATCAAGGCATTTCTTAAGGCATGGCGATATAGGATAACGATTTGTGACAGTCCTTTTGCCCGCGCTGTCTTAATATAATCCTGAGCCAATATTTCTAGCATACTAGAACGTGTCAGACGAGCAATAAAGGCTGTAGGATGACTAGCTAAAGCCAAGGCTGGCAACACTACATACTCCGCATCACCCCACATAGCGGCTGGAAGTAATGAGAGCTTAATGGCAAATACATAGATGAGTAGTGTGGCCAAGACAAAACTCGGTACTGACACACCAATTGTTGCAAACAGCATTGTGATATAGTCTTGCCATTTATTCTGCCTTAGGGCTGCCAAAGCTCCAGCAGGAATTCCGATTAAAATAGCAAAGCTAATACTAACCAACCCCAGTTCTAGCGATACCGGAAAGCTTTCACGAATAATATCATTGACTTTGCGACCTTCATATTTAAAGGATGGCCCTAAATCAAATTGGGCTAAATTAGCCATATAGTCCACATACTGTTTCCACAAAGGATCATTGAGACGATAGTGTTCTTCAATATTTTTCATGATAGCTGGAGAAATTTTTTTTTCGCTACTAAAGGGGCCACCTGGAATGGCATGCATAAGTAGGAACGTAATTGTGATAATAGCCAACAAAACAACTAAAGAACTAACAAAACGTTTTAACATATAGCGGAGCAAATTTAACACTCTCCTTCTACAGCAGATAAAGAGGCATACTCCATGTATACCTCTTTATCCACCAGTTTACCAATCTATACCTTACTTCCATGATCAGAAAGCATCTTCTTCATATTCTCTTACAATTTCTTGAAGACGCTTCAAATTATCTATAAGAATTTCATTAGCATCTTCTCTAAGTTCTTGAAGTTTTTCAATTAAAATTTCATAGCTTACTTCAATGGGCAGGGTCATTGTTTTTGTAATATCAATATCTATATCTTCGAACATCATGAGTTCCATGATTTCTTCCATATTTTCTTTTCCTAATTTCTTGACACTTTCTAACGTTCTTTTGATTAAATCAGCTGTATCCTCGGTAATTTCTTTCACGCTCAGGAGATAGTCTGCTTCTCTGCGCTCAATGATATAATAAAGGTTCCCCCGCTCATTTGATCCCTCAAAGATAAAGGGTTCACCTACTTTAATAGCCTCAAATATACGTTCTTCGATTTCTAGGTAAATATCATCTAGGCCTAAATGACTGGTCTTTTCTGCACCATAGGTTAATGAATATCTTGACTTTGGCGGTTCAACAATATTTCCCTTATTTCCATTATTGTAATTTATCACTTAGTATTCCTCCGCTTACTAATTAAAATGACTAATGAACTTTCGACAATTAACTATATTATTCCTGCTTATAAAAATCAATACTGCTCCCTAATAAGAAGCATAAATTCCTATATAATCATTGAATCGCCCACTGCTGGTCCAAGTGCTACTCCAAAGTCAATTGCTATGAAAGTCATTATTCCAAATATTAGTGCTGTTATACGTAAACTATAATAAACAGCTACTAATCCACCTGAAAGCATAGCTAAATATTGTAGTCTCAAAACCCTATCTTTCAATTGACATTCTATGTCGTATAGTGTAAAATGGTGTAAAATAATGGTCAATATAATATAAAATGGCAAACCTATCGAAAGGTAGGGACGCAAAGCTATGGGTCTAAGGGGTACACAAACCTACGATTGCCAAGTTGCGACTCAATCATGAATAATTAGTAGCAACTATTAATATTATAGGTGCTACTTTTTTGTTCTAAAGAGGATGAAATATTTAAGAATATTTATATATTTATTAAAGGAGTCTATAAAAATGAACGTCAAAAACATCCAAAACCGTTTACTCATCATTTTGTTGCCACTTATTCTCGTCATATTAGGCGTGTTATCTGGGGCCAGCTATTATCTCTCACAGCAATCTTTGGCAAAAAGTATTGATCAAACAGCCATGGCGGTGGGAACTGATTATAGCAATCGCGTGCAGGGAGATATCAATCTTATGATATCCCATTTGGAAAGCTTGGCTAGTATCCAACGCATCCGCACAGGTGACAACAAGGTTCAGATTGTTGAAGCTATGGCAGAAGCTCAAAAAAGGCTTGGTACTTTTGATGTTATCGTTTTTACTTCAACTGATGGCTCAGGAATCACCAATACTGGAACGACAGCTCAATACGGCGATCGGGACTATTTCAAGAAAGTGATTGCAACAAAGAAACCCGTTGTCTCAGATCCGCTGCTTTCTAAAGCAACCGGCAAACTTGCTATTGTTTTAGCTGTACCAGTTATCAACAACGGACAGTTGAACGGAGTCCTGGTGGGAACGTTTGCCGTTGAGAGGCTGACCGCTATGATTAGTGATCTGAAGTTTCTAGACACTGGCTATGGTCAGATTGCCGATGAGGGGGGGATGATCATCGCCCACCCTAAGACCCCTGAACTTATCGGCAAACTGAACCTTCGCGAGAAGAAAATTAATCCTGAACTTAAGATGCAGAAAACAGAACTTGAGGATAGCTTACTTAATCTATTCAAGTCTGCAGCTGAATCCGGCAAACAAGTGCAAGGGTTATACACCTTTGCTGATGGCATACAGAGAATTGCCGTCTTTACCCCCATCGAATTACCAGGTGACCAACGCTTGGTCATGACAGTGGCAGCGCCTGCAGCCGAAGCTACCCGTGAAACTGATGCTCTGGCACGAACAATGCTTATCTTGTCGGTAATATGTCTAATCATCGCTGCAGTATCTATCGTATTCATAGCCAAAATGTTCGCCAAACCTATTGTTCTCATTAGAGATGAATGCCTGCTCTTGGCACAAGGCGATCTACGAGAGCGGGAGACAAAGATTTCTTCCGAAGATGAAATCGGCCAATTGGCGAATGGGTTCCGAGAAATGAGAACAAATTTGCGCCAACTTATCGCAAAGGTACACTCTCAATCAGAACAATTGGCTGCTTCGAGTGAAGAACTGACTGCTAGTGCCGAGCAATCAGCCCAGGCGGCAAATCAAGTAGCAGTCTCGATTAGTGAAGTGGCAAATGGTGCGGAAAAACAGGTTAGTGCCGTCAATGAGACCTCAGCAGTCGTAGAGCAAATATCAGCAAGTATCCAGCAAACAGCCGCCAATACCAATCTCGTAGCTGGAAAATCTACGCAAGCTGCTGAAACGGCAAAAGAAGGTGGCAAGTCTATAGATAAGGCGATCAGCCAAATGATCCAGATTGAACAGACAGTCAATCACTCTGCACAAGTAGTTGCCAAGCTCGGCGATCGTTCCAAGGAAATTGGACAGATAGTAGATACGATCTCAGGAATTGCTGGGCAAACAAACCTATTAGCGCTCAACGCTGCCATTGAAGCCGCAAGAGCCGGAGAACAAGGACGTGGTTTTGCTGTAGTAGCGGAAGAAGTCCGTAAACTTGCGGAACAGTCACAAGATGCGGCAAAACAAATAGCTATGTTAATCAGTGAAATTCAAGAAGACACCGATAAAGCTGTCATAGCTATGGATGAAGGTACGCGCGAGGTTAAGGTTGGAACAGGGGCTGTAACTGTCGCAGGCCATGCATTTGGGGAAATAGCCATTCTAGTCACAGAAGTATCTAATCAAATAAAGGAGATTTCCGCTGCAATTCAGCAGATGGCAAGTGGCAGTCAGCTAATTGTATCATCTGTGCAGGAAATCGACAGACTCAGTAAAAATGCAGCAGGGAAATCGCAAACAGTATCTGCAGCCACAGAAGAGCAATCTGCGTCTATGGAAGAAATCGCCTCCTCTAGTCAGAGTCTCGCCACCCTTGCCCAGGATCTCCAAGAAGCTGTTAGCCAGTTTCATGTTTAGTACAAAATGAGAAAGATCGAAAAAGGCATTTGAAAAGCCAGTACATTTACTGGTTCTCAGATGCCTTTTTCTTAAATGTGTCACTGCTAGTATTTTTTAAAAATATTTTCTTTATTATTTAGCGTGTTGGTGTGCCTGACCATTCTCCTTTGCCATCGCTTCTTCACCGCGTCTGATCGCTTCTCGTACCATCGAGCCTACTTCACCTGTGGTAACATCGCTCCAATCTCCATCTTCTACCTTCTCGCCGAAGCCTAAATCATGAGCTAGTTCATATTTCATTTTTTCAGACATAACCTTACCCATAAAAACCACCTCCAGCATTTTTTATTTATAAGAACTTAAGTATACTATTTATCAATTTGGCACAAAGTATTCTTTACAAATATTACTGAAAAAATGCTAGAATTTATTTTATTGGATTTCCCCTCAAAACTTTCATGAAAAGTCTTAACAAAAGCTAATCTCTTCAACCATAAAGCCAAACCGATCTTTTAAAAATTCAATAAACAACTCACAAACACTCGGATCAAATTGTGTTCCTGAGCACCTATTAATTTCCTCTATACATTCCTCTAGAGTAACTGGCTTCCTATAGCATCTGTTTGTAGTCTTAAAAAAAGCTCCGCCCTGCTTGAAAAAGCAAAGGGCGGAGTAACTTATAAAACTTTATTTAATTAAGCCTTATGATTTGCCACTTGTGAACTCTTCTCGTGGCCATTCCCATTTAAAACAACATTTAAAACAATTGCTGTTATACTACCAGCAGTGATACCACTATGCAGGATAACCTTAGCCCAATCAGGGAAGTTTTGATAAAAATTAGGGACAGCCAAGGTAATCATCCCGATACCCATACTCACAGCCACGACCATAATATTATGAGTGCCATCAAACTCCACTTTAGATAGAGTTTTAATACCACTGGCTGCCACCATACCAAACATGGCAATACCCGCACCGCCTAGAACAGGCACAGGGATGGCGGAAATAACCGCAGCGAATTTAGGAAATAGACCAAGAACAACTAGAATCACGCCCGCAGCAGCCACGACAAAGCGACTCTTCACCTTCGTCAAACCAACAAGACCAACATTTTGGGCAAAAGCAGTATAAGGAAAACTATTTAAAATACCACCCAACATAGTGGAAAAGCCATCAGCTCTCAGGCATCGAGACAAGTCATTGGCAGTAACCTCTTTGTCCACAATCTCACCAACAGCGATACAATCGCCAGTTGTTTCCGTCATAACCACCAACATAACAATGACCATGGCTGCTATGGACGCAGCATCAAAGGTGGGCAGACCAAAATAAAATGGGGTAGTAATACCAAACCAATTAGCATTTGCAACTTGAGAAAACTTCACTAAACCTAAAGGAATGGCAATCAGCGTACCACTAATTAATCCTAACAGAACGGCAATATTACTTAAAAAACCTGTGAAATAACGATAGAAGAATAACACTAACATCAATGTCACCAAAGCCAAGCCAATATAAGGAGCTGCCGCAAAGTCTTTGGCTGCCGGATTACCGCCAGCTGCCCATCGTACTGCTACAGGCATGAGAGTCACACCAATGAGGGTAATAATACTACCAGTCACAACCGGCGGGAAAAACCGTAATAAACGACTAAAATAAGGACTCATTAAATAAGTAACAATACCAGCTACAATAATTGATCCATAAATACCTTGTAAACCATGAGCCTTACCAATAATGATCATTGGCGTAACAGCCGCAAAGGTTACCCCTTGAATGATAGGAATACGAATACCCATGTTCCAGAAACCAACAGTCTGAATAATGGTGGCAATACCACAAGTCAGCAAATCTGCATTGATTAAGTAGATTAGTTGCTCTTGGGATAACCCTAAGGCATTGGCGAGAATCAACGGGACCGCCACAGCACCAGCATACATAGCCAGAACATGCTGTAAACCATAAGTAAACAATTTCCCCAAAGGCAACATTTCATCAACAGGGTGAATCGAATTGTCGTGTTTCATTTTTTCTCCTCCTCTTATTACTTATTTTTCTCCATTCCCATAAAGACTTTTTCTGAAGTGATAGGCAAACTATTTATTCTAACTCCTACCGCATTATAAACTGCATGGACAATTGCTGGTGCTGGCGTATTGACAACAACCTCGCCCAGCGATTTTGCACCAAATGGACCTGTAGGCTCAAAACTTTCCTCAAAAGCCACTCGCACTACTCCAATATCTTTTCGGCAGGGAATCTTATACTGCATAAAGTTATTGGTCTGCAACTGACCTTTTTCTCCAAATCGTACATCTTCATACAAAGCCAGACCTATTCCTTGAACAATACCACCTTCAACCTGAATTCTCGCCAAATTAGGATTGACAACTGTTCCGCAGTCAACGACAGCTACATAATCAATTAACTCTATTTTTCCCGTTTCTGTATCTACCTCAACCTCAGCAAAACCCGCAATAAAGGGTGGCGGTGATACTGGACTGCCATAAGTACCATGACCAACGAGCTGTAAATTCCCCGCCCCTAACACCATAAGTTCAGCTAGTTTTGCCAAGCTCAGCTCTTTCTCACCAGTAAGTGTACTAACCACTTGACCGTCAAATTCAATATCTTCTGGCAATACTTCTAGTAATTTGGCACCATGCTCCACAATCTTCTGTTTTAGTTCTTCAGCGGCTTTTACCACCGCCATGCCCGTTACATAGGTTGTGCTGGAAGCATAAGAACCAGGATCATAAGGAGAAACATCTGTATCAGCAGCATTCACGATAATGTTGTCCATCGTCGTTTCTAAAATTTCAGCAGCCATTTGGGTCAGTATGGTATCACTACCTGTTCCCATGTCTGTCGAACCTATTAGTAAGGTATAATTTCCATCATCGTTTAATCGTACTTCAGCAGATGCTGTATCAATACCCGCAATCCCTGATCCCTGCATGGTGACTGCCATCCCAACTGCTCTTACTTTCCTGCCATTGACCACTTTTGGATACTTTTCATCCCAGCCGATTAACTCTTTTCCTGTTTCGATACAACGATGCAAGGTTGAACTGCCCAATAGCTTACCATCATATGCCAGGCTGGTCTCACCTTGTTTGATTAAATTCTTCAATCTCAGCTCAGCTGGATCCATGTTTAATTGTTCCGCTAACTGATTGACTGCTGCTTCTAAAGCAAAGGTTCCCTGAGTTGCGCCATAACCTCTAAAAGCGCCACCTGGCATTTTGTTGGTATAGACCACATTTCCTATAAACCTGACAGCTTTTGTTTTATTATATAAAGGCAGAGTTTTTTGTCCTACTACCATAAACACAGTAGAAGCATGCTCACCATAGGCCCCTGTATCTGATAAACCTTGTATATCCACAGCTCGAATATAACCCTCTGTATCAGCGCCTACTCGAACAGTTAACCGCATAGCATGACGACTATTTGTACAGGTGAAAGTTTCCTCACGATCATAGATAAGTTTTGCTGGTTTGCCAGTCTTCAAGGTCACAATAGCTGTAAATATTTCTACAACAACCGTCTGTTTACCGCCAAAACCGCCACCAATTCTCGGTTTAATGACCCGTATTTTACTGGCAGGCATTTCTAAGGCTCTGGCTAACTTTCTTCTGACATGAAAGGGGATCTGGGTGGAACTCACCACTACTAAGCGGCCCATATGGTCCAAATAGTTAAAAGCACGATAGGTTTCCATCATACAATGGGCCTGAGCCTGAGTATAATAAGTTTCCTCAACCACCACGTCACATTTTTGCAGTTCTTCCTCTATATCCCCGAATTCCACCTTTTGGGAGGAAACAATATTTTTTTCCTTACTCGTGCCAATATCAAAATTACAATGAAGGTCATCCTCAGGATGGACGATAGATGCATGTCCTTGAGCTGTTTCAAAATCTAAAACCGGCTCAAAGACTTCATACTCCACCTTAATGAGCTTCATCGCTTTTACCGCTGTTTTTTCATCCACAGCTGCAATAATGGCAACTTCGTCACCCACATACCTGACAATTTGATCTAATATCAAACGATCGTAAGGGGAAGGCTCAGGATAGGACTGACCAGCGACTGTAAATCGTACATTTGGAACATCCTTATATGTAAGAACACATTCAACACCAGGGATTTTCTCCGCCTTTGTAACGTCGATTACTGTTATTTTGGCAAAAGCGTGGGGACTCCGGAGTAGCTTTACTACTAATGTATTGGGCATCACTAAATCATCGGTGTAAACAGGCTTACCTGTGGAAATAGACATACCATCAATCTTGCCAATACCTGTACCAACAATCTTCATATTATGTTTGCCTCCAAGTAAGTTTTCACTGCCCTGAGTTGTCCCATATAACCTGTACATCTGCATAAATTTCCTGTTAAATAATGAATGATTTCTGCTTCTGTCGGATTTACGAGTTCATGTTTCATCGCAATAACTGTCATAATGAAACCTGGGCTACAAAAACCACATTGTTCAGCACCTTCTGCGACCAATACCTCCGCAAAAGCTTCAGCTTCCTTAGCAGCGCCTTCAATGGTCGTAATCTTTCTACCATTGGCTCTTATCGAAAGAACGTTGCAAGAGAGAGTCGGTTTACCGTCTAACCATACAGTGCACAGACCACAACAAGATGTGTTGCACCCTTTTCTGATACTGAGCATGCCATGTTTTCGTAAGGTATCAGCCAAGAATTCATCCATTTCGGCGTGTAGCACCACTGGTTTATCATTGAGAATAACTTCTATTTGCACTGTAACACCTCCCTAATCCCTCTTGCTATGAGTACTTTACAAATAGCTTTGCGATATTCTGCTGTAGCCCGGGCATTGGTCCCAAAGACTAACTCTTCTACTGCTAAAGCCGCGATTCTCTCAATATCTATATTTTCTTTAGATAGCTCTGCTGAGGCCTTAGGGGCTATTTTTGCGCGAGATGGCATCGCCCCTGCCACAATAAGCCACTCTGTTTCTAACTTTGACACAGCAACATTTATGATGGGAAAATCACTTGCTGAGCTGCGTAAATTGTGATAACTGGCACGCCTTTGATTTTTTCTAATAAAGATTTTAGTGAGCAGATCTTTCTCGTAAGGCCGTTCTAAGAATTCCACCAATGGCATTCTGCCACCTTTATATAATTGGACTTCAGTATCTAAGGCCAGTAAAGCAGTGATTAAGTCGGAAAATCCATATTTTGCATAAACAGAAGCCCCTACAGTCACTACATTGCGAAACTGAACGCCGATGATATGACTTACGGCTTGCGGAAGTATTCCATTAAAATACTCTTGCAAGATAGCATTTGTTTCAATATCTCTAAAGGTGGTCATCGCACCTATTTCTATGTAATCCTGTTCTTCTGCTATGTAATTTAAATTCAGTTTGGATAGTTCTACACCAGTACCTATTCTACTCGAACTGAGCCTTAAAAAAGCACAGCCACCGAGGACAGTATTATTTTTTTTAGCCATCAATATTTTGTATGCGTCATCAATGGTCTCTGGTTGTACTAAATCGAGTAATGTAAACACTCCTACTCCCCCCTCATCTGTGCTACCCGCGATTTGCGTATTGGATTATAACACATTGTCACTAATAAGTAAATTTAAATTTCCTAATATTATATAAGCACAGCTAATGTTGAGATGGAGAAATTTGAAATAATTTTGACTTTAAACTGTACTTAAAATTATAATTTGATTGAATTCAGTCATTAAAATGATTATCATAGCCATAATTTAAAAATATTCCCAAATTTGAATGGCAGTTGCCATTACTGTGGGACTGCTCGGTGCCACAATATCGACCCTACTAGTATTGCCTACTATGTATGCCGCCTGGTATAAAGTACAACCAAATGTTACTGTACAAAGCAATGTAATCGCCCACAGTGCAGACCGTTGTCAATAAGTTTTAAATACTGCATAAAAGCACGCCAGATGGCGTGCTTTTATGCAGTATTTAATTTAACAATCCTGTTCAAAAAATTTATAACCATTTTTGCCAGAAGCTTTTACATCATACATGGCATCATCAGCATGCCATAACAAAGTATCCAAATCTTCTCCGTCAAAAGGAAAAATACTAATCCCAATACTCACACTCAAAGAAACCTTTTTACCAGCCACATCAAATTTGGGCACAAAGGATCCGACTATTCTTTTTACTATTATTTCGACATTGCTCTTAGTTTTTATGTCCGGAACAATGATTGTATATTCATCCCCACCAAGTCTACAAACCGTATCGGTCTTTCTTGCGACTAAGGTCAAGCGAGCAGCAACTTCTTTTAGCACAAGATCCCCTTGGGAATGACCATATAAATCATTAATAGCTTTGAAACCATCCAAATCTAAAAATAATAAAGCTACCAGTTGCTCACTGCAACTAGCTTGCTTTAAACAATGATTGAGACGATCGCTAAACATTGCTCGATTACATAGTCCTGTTAAATTATCGTATAAAGCAATACTTTTAGCATGTTCTTCCGATTCTTTGATCAATTTATAACTAACTTCCAGCTCTCTGATCATCTTCTCAAAAGCTTTCCCTAGGCGTCCCACCTCATCATCAGACGTAATTTCAAGATTCATTGCTGTAAGGTTTCCACTAGCAACTCGATTAGCTGCAACCTCTAGGTCTTTTATCGGCCTGGAGATTCGGCGCGCGAAAATTATAACCGCGAATACTGCCAGAATTAAAACGCCGAGAGTAGTCACTAACGAAATCGTCGTTAATTGCTTCAATCGCCCAGTAACTTCCGCTGTTGGAACTGTGACGGCTAGCGACCAATTAACCCCTGGTATAGGTGCACAAGCGGTTAAATTGTCGACCCCTTCATATGTATAGCTACAAATTCCTCGTTCACCTTTTGTCATTGTATGAATAAATTCCTTTAAACCTTGCGGCGCATTATTATCTGTAAGAGGATTATTTTTGAAAATTAATTCTTTATTAGGATGAATAATCATAAGTCCATTTCTTTGAAGAACGTAAGCATAGCCAGTTTCCCCCGCCTTGATCGCTAATACTCGCTCACTAATACTTTCTAAATTAACTACCCCCGAGAAACAACCGATTATTTTGCCATTGACTTCGACAGGCATTACAATGGCAACAAATGGTACCCCTACAGTTACAGATATTAACGGATCTGTTATGACTGTCTCCCCTTTAATGGCTCGTTGAAAGTATTCTCTATATGAAACGTTACCTGTAAATCCAGAAGAATCATAGAAAGTACCATCTGGTTGAATAAATGTAATGGATAGATAGTCTTTACTGGCTTGATGGACAGCTTTCAAAAAAGGAATAATCACTTCAATGTTGCCACTGGTAATAGGTGTAGAATGAGCCAACATTGTTACTTCTGATTTATGATCGCTTATCCATAGTCCCACCTGCTCTGCATAATTAACCGCCAAATCAACGGTTCGCTCCTCAACGCTAGCAAACAGTAACTGCCGCGCTTTCCAATAGTTTAAACTTCCTAATATACCTAGAGACAGCAGTACGACGGCAACAATTATCGCTGTTAATTGAGTCAGTAAACTGTTGTTTCTCATAAAATTGCTCCTCGTATAATCGTATCAAATCCACGCGAAAGCAAAAATTTCAGTATCAATCATCAATACACATTTCGCTACGTTTCCACAATATTCCTCTTTATGGATTTATTTATTAAGAATAATTTGCTTAGCTGAAAATAAAGTAAGATTAGCAGTTGAAAGTGATGGTAAGAAAATGACCAAAGTAACTGAAACAACGTTAATCAGACTTCATGCATTAACAGTTATTCACATCCATTATTTCACTCTCGAAATCCAATTTCCTTGATTATTGTTAATCCCTTTCAAATCATGGATAAAAGCTTCCAAGGGAGTTAAGTTGTACGTCCCTGTTGAAAAGCTAGCTGTTGCAACAATGGCACCTGTAGCGACTTCATAGACAGTTTGGCTAAAGGTAATATGATATATGTTCTGTTCCTGTCTTAATTGAGTTACACTCACCTCAGGAACAACCACCCATCGATATCCAGAGGAAACAGCCGTTTTCCGCCAATCATCCCTATCACTTTCTTTTGCTAGATTACAACCAGGTAATCTTTGTCGATATTCATCCCACAACGCCTCGCGCATATACCAAAATTCACTAGCCAAATCTTCTGGAAGGTTATTTTTAAATGGAGCAATATAAACCTGTCGCCCGCTTTCATGATTAATAGATACTGAGCTAGATAACTGAATTCCGGCTTGTAGGGCTTGCTGATATTTGTCATAATAATTTTTCAAGGCTAAATCCACATATTCAGTTATTCTATGATGTTGATCCCCCCTCTCCCGAATCGTCCAACGTATTTCCTTACCAAATTGTTTATAGCCTCCAACTAAAGTTTGAAAAACACCTGTTACCGGATCACCAGAAATGACAATACGTGTCAGTTTGAGAATCGGATCAAATTTAGCAGCAAAAGCTAGGTTTCCCACAGCTGGAGCACCAAAGGTAATCACTTCAACTTGCTCTGGTTGTACCCCCATGTTAATAAGTCCAGCTCCGGCCAACGTCGCAGCGGCACCTCCTAAACTATGTCCGACGAGATAGAGTTTACAGTCTTTATTGGCTAAAAGTATGTCAGTGAGTAAGAGGGGAGTACCATCAACACCAAGAGTTTTAGCCGTCAGCCCCGATTGTAAAAACTCGCTGAATCCCCTGTGAACTTTTGGCTCGGTGTCCGGCACTCCTTTTTTTGTGGCATTAGTTACGAATTCCTCTATACTGTTGCCAGTAAAATAAACCTTGCTTACTTTTAAATCAAAATTTATATCTTCAGATGTTTCTGTTCCTACAAACGCCAACACATAGATCTGCTTCCCCTCACCAGAGTCTTTTTTCGCCAAAAGAAAGCGAGCACCAGCATGGCCCTGTTGTTGAACATAGCGGTCTATTTCCCATCCGTCCCGTTCCAGATACCCCTTGGCCAATTCACCAATCCTATCATTATACGCAGCCACACTGGCCCCAACTGCTATATAAATCTTATGTGCATCTTCATAATCTTCCATAACTTCTGCATAACAGAATTTCGGTATCATCAGTATCATTATACTACATACCACTACCAGCAATCGTTTCACAATATCACATCCAGTATCTTTTTAGTTCAATGTTGCTTTGCCGTTGTACGGCTTTTCTTTATTAATCCTAATGTTTTTAAAGCACGCCAGATGGCGTGCTTTTATGGATTATTAACTACTATTCAGTTTCTTCTACTACTGCGAGTACTCTGTGAATGTTGCATTTTTTCCTGATACATATTATTATCGGCTTCTTTATACAAACCTTGCACGGAAATAGCATTGTCATTTTGTACCGCATATCCAATGGAAATATTCACAAAAAATTCTGTTGCGTTCTGATTATACTCCACTATTTGCTGACGAATTCGCCCAGTTACTTGGTAGGCAGCCTGCTCATCTGCCCATGGTAAAACAATGGCAAATTCGTCGCCACCAATACGAGCAACTACATCGCAATCCCGTGCTGAAGATTTGATAATTCGTGCAGCAGCAATCAACAGCTGATCACCAACGGCATGACCTAGTGTATCGTTAACCACTTTCAATTTGTCAACATCACAAATAATCAGTGAGCATGGCATATAACGACCATCCTTGAGACGATTTAATTCCTCTTCAAAATAAGCACGGTTGTATAACCCTGTAAGAACATCGTGCATACTGAGAAAACGCAATCTTCCTTCTGTCCTTTTTCGTTCAATGGCTAATGCAATCTGGTTGGATACAAAGTTAAGAATTTCAAAATGCTGTTCACTATATCGCATATCATTAGGGCTATTTTTCAAAACCATAGCCCCAAATACCCTGTTGTCAACTGTTTTTAATGGCACGCCAAGCCAATCGTTGGATAACTTGGAGTCATCCATCTCAATTTCTCCCTTTGCCATCATTTCCATTAATCTAAGCTGATCAACGAGTACGGGATGACCTGTATTTATAACATATTCTACTAGCCCATTACGTAGTGGTCGGCTAATCGGATAATTATCATATTCATCAACGCAATAAGGAAAATGAAGTAAATTCTCCTGTTCATCATATAAAGTAATATAAAAATTCTTGGCTGGAATTAACTCTACAATAATCTCATGCACAGAACGATATAATTCTTCTAAATTGCAGGACGACCATACCGTTTCTGAGATTCGATATAAGGTCATCTGCAATTTTTCCGCCATCTTACGCTCGGCAATTTCCTCTTTTAGACTAGCATTGGTTTTATCTAGATCATCGGTGCGTTCTTTGACCAATTCTTCTAGGTGCTCCTTGTATTTCTGTAATTCTTCCGCTGCCCGTTTACGCTCGATCGTTCGCGTCACTTGATCTGAGACGAAACTTAAGATATCTCGGTGCTTTTCCGTATAGATTATTCCTTCATCATAAGCCTTAACAGCCATGACTCCCATTACCCCACCATCAGACGCTTTGAGTGGCACCCCCAGCAAATAGGTGGCTACCTTTTTGCGGGTTGGTAATGCCATATTATTCGCCCTCATCTTCGCCAAAATTCCCGGATGCGCCAGTAAGGGTTTTCCTGTTCTTATTACTTCATCTATCATTCCTGGCCTCAATGGCCTAGCAATTGGATATTCTTCGTATTCATCGGCACGATAGGGAAAATGGAGTATATTACTCTTCTCATCATAGAGAGCAAAATAAAAATTCTTAGCAGGAATTAATTCACTAATAATCTCATGTACCGCATGGTATAATTCATTAAGACTAATCGATGATCCTGCCGTTTCCGAAATCCGATATAAAGCAGTATATAACTTTTCTGACATTTTATTATCTGTAATATCCTCCATCACCCCACCCCCTATCATTTTTAATTATTATTTGTATTATAATACTACCATAATTTATAACATTTATCATGTTTTATATAAATTAATCCATCAACAGAAGATATCTGACTATTGACCACCATCCATTAGTCTCATATGGCACTATCAATCCCTGTATCGGACTTACACCGATACACAAAACACATGAGGCGCCCTATTAGTATCAATAAATCTCTGCTTTTTATCTCCACCAAATGGAGCTAGGATATCGGTTAGCACCAATTATGATAGTTTCCCCAATTTTCGGTGTAGAAATATCTATATGACCTTCTTTTGCTGCTTTCGTTACACGTTCGATGGGATCTGTCCAATCATGAAGGGCCAGAGAGAAAGCCGACCAATGTATGGGGATTATGATTTTCCCCTTCAAATCGAGATGGGCTTGTATCGTTTCTTCTGGCATCATATGAATGGCAGACCAGCGTTCGTCATATTGACCACACTCCATTAACGTTAAATCAAAGGGTCCGTACTTCTCACCAATTTCTTTAAAGTGTGGTCCATAACCACCATCTCCGCTGAAATAAACTTTTGCATGCTCACCTATAATCACCCATGAACACCACAAGGTTGCGTTACGATCAAACAACCCTCTTCCCGAAAAATGTCTGGTTGGCGTAGCGACTAATTGCAGTCCACCTAATTGGGATTCATCCCACCAGTCATGCTCTTTTATCTTCTCTTGATCCACACCCCATCTCTCTAAATGGCCCCCAACGCCAAGGGGAACATAGAACTGACTGACCTTGTCTTTCAGTTTCATGATGGAATGATAATCCAAATGGTCATAATGATCGTGAGATATAATAACGGCATCAATGGATGGCAGATTTTCTATTTCAATCGGTAATGTTTCGCTATAGCGTTTCCCTCCAAATAAAGGGAAGGGGGAAGGCATTTTGGCAAACATAGGATCTAATAATAATCTCTTTCCTTCCATCTCCAGCAATATAGTCGAGTGACCAAACCATGTAACTTTTGTTTGCCTAGCATCCTGTATGTCGACAATATCTAAAGGCTGTACAGGAATTAACCTCTCGGGCCTTATTTTGGGTTTTCCTTTTATAAAATCTCCCAATATGCTAATCACGGTTCTTGCATCCATATCCATTGATGTCGGAATCTGATTAATGAATTTATTTGTAATGAAGTTTGGCGATTGGTTAAATGTCTGGATTTTCTCCTTAGATGGTTTTCTACCAAAAGCTGGATAATATTCCAAAAACAGATAACCAATCAGGATAATTGCAACAAGAATACTAACGATAACTTTCATAAGTTATTACCTTTCCTTACCATATATTTCAACATAAGACTTGGTCTGATTATTCGCATCAATAATTCCTTTTAAATTTACATTCCGATTAATGAATCTAGCTTTGCTTCTCTCAAATTTCAAGTGTATTGCATTCTGCGGGCAATGGTGTATGCATGCATAACATCCTTCACATTTATGCAGAAACTCAGGTTCTCTTCCAACTTTAATATTATTTATTGGACAAACCTTCTCACATATTTTGCAACTGTTACATTTGTCTTGAACAAGAAACCACTTATCACCGTTATCATATTGAAATTTAGTGGCAAGCTTATGGATAGGTTCGGAGAAAACACTAGATACAATTCCTTTTCTTATGAGTTTTTTTTGCTTGACTTTAATATCACCTACTATTTGACCTAGCTTTTCCTCAATTTTTTTAGAATTCTCCTTTTTAAGCTGGTCTTCTATCGCAAACAACGGCAGATAATTATCAATCATTAGTATTTCATTTGTATAGTCAAACTGAATGCCCGCTTCCCTCCCGACTTTCTCCATGTGTCTCAAACCAGACGCTGACATATTGCCATAAGTCATAATTGCAAAGAAGTATTGGGCCTTAAAATTCGATTTTTGTATAAAATCTATTACGATTCTTGGGAGTCCGAATGCATAACAGGGAAATACAAAACCGATCGCCTCATCTATAAATTCACTCTTTCCTTCCTTTAGCATCTGAGGAATTGAGTATAGCTCTCCTCCAATTCTTTCTGCAACATACAAACTGTTTCCTGTAGCTGTAAAATAAAAGGTTTTCATTTTCATCTCTCCTTTTAGTTTGAATAGTTGGCTTGGTCTTTACGACAGTTTTACAACAATCGAATCGTATGGTAAAAATTTTTAAATAATATTGTCCTCATAGCTTAAAGCGCTATAGAGATTAGAAATAGATTATTTAAGCGGATATTGCAGGGCTAACATCTTGCTTATCTCAGTAACTAGTTGCTCATTTACTCTACATATTAAGAACTTTCCCCTTTTTTCAGTGGTAATCAAATCTGCATTCACTAATTCTTTAATATGATGTGAAATGGTTGGTGCACCAATATTCAAACAAGCAATGATATCTGCAACACAACATTCCCCACCAGTTTCAAAACTGGCTTCGTGAGCCTCAGCAATTTTTAGATATAATTCTAATCGATTCTCATTCGAAAGAGCTTTAAATATCTTTGCCATTTTTTTTGTATCCATTCTAGCAACTCCTAGTGAATCATATTATATTTCGATAACTTTCGAAGTGATTTCAACTTATTATAACGTCCATGTCAATAGTCTTTAACCATTATAAATGGCGAAGACCCTAACCTTCTTGTCTAATGGTTAGGGCCCTATAGGCGGATTAAAAGTAGATAATACACTTGCCAGCGACTGTTGCAACGATAATTGCTAAAGAAAATAATGAGAGTTTATTCATTGTTATGTTATCACCACCTTAATTATACTTTATCACTAACAAAGATTGAATTCTAATAGTAATATTTGTCTAGCCGATGATCAATAATTTATAATTTTTTCATTAGCAGGATCAATGGAGAAGCAGTCGAAATAACGTAGAAAGATCGAGAAACAAATATCTATTTCTAGAACCGAAGGGAGACGAAATATTGAATATTTTAATTCGGGAAATGAATATTGATGATTACGAAGAGATTATGAAACTTTGGATGAGTGTTGAAGGTGTAACACTAAGTGATGCGGACGGCAAAGAGGAAATAGATAAATTTTTAAACCGGAATCGTGGAATGAGTTTTGTTGCAGAAGACGACAAAATGATTATTGGTGCCATTCTTTGCGGCCATGATGGGCGAAGAGGATATCTTCATCACTTGGCAGTGAATGCTCTATATCGAGGAAATAAACTTGGAACAAGACTAGTTGAACACTGTCTAATCAAACTTCGGCAAGAAGCTATACACAAATGTCATTTGTTTGTTTTAACGAATAATCAACAGGGAGCAAATTTTTGGGATCACATCGGATTTCATAAGAGAAGTGACATAAATATCTTTTCAATAGATGTATGATATACTCTCACCTGTGTTCCTTAATATCTGATAGAACATGCCATGATACATGTCAGCGCGTGGAACGCAAAAGGTCCCAGCGAGAACAAACTCAGAGGAACCTTTGCTGATGTTGTATTTCATTATAGCTTTAAGATCATTGGAGTATTACGTACTCAAGAACTGAATAAGATAATCATTAAATTTGTCAATTTCATCAATAACCAGCCCGTGCCCGCTGAATTCAAAAGGTATTAACACAGAATCTCTAATACACCGATGCGTCACTTCAGCATTTGGAAAAGAAACTATTTTATCTTGGATGCCGTGAAATATAGCTGTAGGAACACAAATTTGCTGTATATCTTTTCTTAAATCTCCATCGCGCAATGACATCATTACTCTAGCAGTCGCGTGACCAGCTGCTTCTAAACCTAGTGAATTGAACCAGTTCCTAAGCTCTGGACTAATATTACTTGCGAAAAATTTTAAATCGCTTATCATTTTAGGACGGTCGGTATATGTTTGACTGATAATATCGTTAACCGCCGAGATAGGAAGACCGTAAGGATAATCTGGTCCTTGCGTAAATTTCGGAACAGCAGCAGATACAAGGGCAAGCTTTGATATGCCGTAACTCGAATGACGGGTCATGTATCTTGTGGCAATGGCTCCCCCCACCGAGAATCCTACGAGCGCTATATCATCAAGTCCAAGGGCTTCAATAACGCAGCGCACATCGTCTGCTAAGCAGTTGTAAGAATACCCTTCCCATGGTTTATCAGACTTGCCAAATCCCCTTATATCCATCCCAATACATCGAAATCCGCATTTTGGAAGCTGGTCGAACTGATATTCAAACATCCTGTGGTTTGCTGGCCAGCCATGAATGAATAATACGGGCTGGCCACAGGGATTTAGATCTTCTACGAAAATCTTGATGCCTTTTCCTACCGGGATATAAGGCATTTTATGTCACCTCATTCTATTCTTAGTTATAATATCTTGCTATACGCTATGCATCTCCACATAGAAAAGTGACCGTATTCTTTAGCGGTTATGTTAGTTCCCCATTATTCACTATAAAAACACCAAACTCCTGTAAAAATTCTTATCAGAATTTTTACAGGAGTTTTCTCAATACAAAAGAACAGGCCAATCAATATTTAATCTGCTGCCTTTTCTAAGAGCAACATAAGAGCGCATCTCTTTGATACTTTCCAATTAATCGCTGTATCCCTCCCTATTAAAACATGTTCTCCTACTATTTCAAGTCCTGTAAAAAGCTTGTACCGTATTCAGGCATCTTCACTTGAAAATTTTCTGCTATAGTAGCACCAACATCTGCAAAAGTTGTCCTGATTGACAACTCTTTACCTTGAGAAAAACGTGGAGAATAAACGAGTAAAGGTACATATTCCCGCGTATGATCAGTACCACGATAAGTCGGATCATTTCCATGATCAGCGGTGATGATTAATAAATCGTCATTCGTCATCTTGGCAAACACTTCTGATAACCGAGCATCATATTCCTCTAAAGCTCGTCCATAACCTTTGGGGTCACGGCGGTGTCCGAATAAAGCGTCAAAATCAACTAAATTCAAGAAGCTAAGACCAGTAAAATTCTCATCAAACAAGGCTATGAATTTGTCCATACCATCCATATTAGATACGGTGTGAATGGCTTTCGTAACTCCTTCACCAGCATAAATATCGGAGATTTTCCCGAGAGCAATCACATCATAATGGGCATCCTTCAACTCATTCATCACTGTGCGGCCGAAAGGTTTTAATGCATAATCGTGACGGTTGGCGGTACGAGTAAAATTGCCTGGTTCTCCTACAAAAGGACGAGCAATAATGCGTCCTATTTTATAAGGTTCTTCAACAGTAATTTCTCGGCAAAATTTGCAGATTTCATAGAGTTCTTTTAATGGAATTACTTCTTCATGGGCTGCAATTTGCAGCACCGAATCAGCTGATGTGTAAACAATGAGTGCCCCTGTTTTCACATGCTCCTCCCCCAGTTCTTTAATGATTTCCGTTCCGCTTACCGGTCTGTTGGCAATTACTTTCCGACCGGTTTTTTCCTCAATCCGCTGAACTAATTCTTCTGGAAATCCATGAGGAAATACGCGAAAAGGCTTTTCTGTATAGAGGCCCATGATTTCCCAGTGACCAGCCATTGTATCTTTGCCATTTGATAGTTCCTGCATTTTCGTATAATAAGCAAGAGGATGTTCTGCTCTTTCAATTCCTTGAATTTTTCTAATATTAGAAACACCGAGTTTCCCCATATTGGGCATCTTCAGACCACCACATTCCCTAGCAATATGTCCATAAGTATCCACATCACAATCATCAAACTTTGCCGCATCTGGTGCTTCCCCAATCCCAACAGAGTCCATTACTACTAGATGAATTCGCTTAAAATTTGTTGCTGCCATCTTTTTTCCTCCTTAAGAATGTGCCCTATAAAAACAATTCCTCAATCGTTGCAAATAATACACTTACTAAGTGTTACCCTATAAAGAATCTTTAATCAAAAAAGTGCTACTACATGGCAATAATAAGGTAAATACTTCATCTGCTATTTTTTCATCATATATGTGTAACTTCAACCTCAATTATCTATAGGATACCAAGCTTTTGAGCGAATTAATCATAATACATTTCTCTTTTATCTCGACCCTTGATACCCAAATTAATATTACGAGCACTGCCTTCCATAATTTTTTGTATTATCAGGCCGAGCTATCGACTAAATTGGCAGTAGACGCCTTTACACCCATGTGAAGTATCTTTCATATGAAAGCAACGCTCATAGCTTATCGGCAATTTCACATGACATATTTCCTTTAGCATTTCGACTCCTACCAAGACAGCCGTCCTGACACTTTGCTTGCAACACCCAGGACCGCCAGTGTTTGCAATGGCCGCCAAAGCGGCGTTCGTTGCCCTCATTGATAGTGTTCGTTCCGTATCCTTCGCACAGGTCGCGCCGAAGAGAATGCTAAAAAACGCCCCAACGCCTAAACCAGCTCCGCAAGCCCCATGATAGGCGCACGTACAACTTGGAATTTGCTTCATGCGCCTTATTCCTTCCGCAATATCCTGATTGGTCACACTCCTGACAGCGCCATAGCCAATTGGGATTTCTCCGTAATTTTTCGCAGCTACAAGCAGCGACGTAGTAACAATAGCATGATGTTCTCCCCCAAGTGAAGGCAAAAGGTTGCCTTTAAGTAGCGTCTCGGCAATCTCCATCGGATTTTTACTGGTTGTTTCGTTTACAATTTTCTCTAGAAAACTATAGTATCCTGCACCGTGGCAATCTTCGCAAACGTAGTGCCCATTTGGACAAAACACTGATGCTGAAAGAATCTCTCCACAATAGTCACAGGTCATGTCTACAGCATACGTTTGATAGTTTAGTGTAGAACCGCAAATCATGCAGTTTTCGGAATGGCGTTCGTCATGCAAACCTGCATGCTCACTATCCGAGCTGCCTCAACATTTGTTAGTCCCAGCTAAATCTTCAGCCATCTTTCTTACCTCCCAAAGCACTTTCATGCCTGTTATTATGAATTTTTGATAAATACAGTTCTGCCTAATCCATTTAACGTTCTAAACTGAATGCATCAACTAAAATTAATTGATGCCTTTAAAGAAATGCTTGACTTCGTCAACTAAATTCGATAACTTAGTAGCATAAAGCTATAGAGTGATTTTTAGGAGGGGCAACGATGAGTAATCCTATTCGACTACGAGTGGCAGAGATCAGGAATTTCAACCGGTTCTATACCAACATTATTGGCCTTGTAAACCAGACTATTTTAGAAAGTCCTTACTCGTTAGCAGAGGTTCGGGTACTGTTGGAAATTGACAATACTCCCAAATGTACTGCCAGTGATTTGACGGAAATACTTCAAATTGACCCTGGTTATCTTAGCCGGATTCTCAAGGGCTTTAAAAAAGAAGGTCTGATTAACGCAAACAAATCACTGGCTGACGGGCGAGCACAAATTATACTTTTAACCGAAAAAGGCAGAGAGACTTTTAATCAATTGTCAGAAACCTCAGCCACTCAGCTCGTCCACCTTTTAGAACAAATCCCACAGGGTGCACAACAGAGATTAATCAATCATATGAAGGCAATACAAAATATATTATCAGGGCAAATCGATACGTCAATTACTATCCGAAATTATAAGCCCGGTGATACCGGATATATCGCATACCGACACGGCGTATTGTATGCACAAGAGTATGGGCTAGATCACGTATTTGAAAAATACGTTCTGCAAACTCTGGTTATGTATTTAGAAAATTCATCTGCGGGCAAAATATTTATAGCGGAATGTTGTGGAACTATCATAGGTTTTATTGGAATAGTTGAAGTCAGTAAAACTACCGCACAGTTGCGATGGTTCCTAATTGAACCAGAGTTCCGCGGTACTGGTCTGGGACATAAACTGGTGAAATCTGTGATGGAATACTGCCAACAACAAAATTATAATCATATCTTTCTGTGGACATTTAAGGGCTTAGATACAGCCCGACACTTATACGAGAAGTTTGGATTTACTCTTACGGAAGAAAAAGAAAACAACACTTGGAAAAACCAGTTGATTGAACAACGATGGGATGTTACTTTAGATAACTAATTAGAATGCCTGTTTATTTGGGTAAACTGTGAGAAAAAGGGGTACAGGATGATGTTACGGCTAGTAAATTTGTTCACTAAACGGAAAATTTTATGGGTAACTGCTATGCTGATTGTAACATTGGTGCTGTGGTTTTTTCCACCTAGTTTGATCATTTTCCCACGAAATGTAACCCTTACTTGGACAGGAGTGCCAGCGACATCGCAGACCATTACATGGCAGACAGGAAGGTATATCAACGGCAGTCAAGTAGAGTATATGGAATTAATAGACAATCTTCATTCTACCACGGGGGCAGGATCAGCACAGCAAGTGACGACTGATCGAGGAATGATTACTGTTCATTCAGTACAATTGACTGATCTCAAACCAGCTACTCGCTATCAGTACCGTGTTGGTAACGGATTTTTTTGGAGCTCATGCCATACCTTTACCACTGCTCCCACTCAGCCAAAAGCCTTTAAATTTTTGTTATTTGGTGATTCCCAGGGGAATTCTTATGATTTATGGCAGCGTACTTTGCAGACCGGGTATGAGAGAAATCATGATGCAGCATTCATAATGAATATCGGCGACTTAGTCGATATTGGCCTTAGTTATGTTCAATGGGATGATTGGTTTCAAGCTGGTCACGGCGTGATTGATAGTATGACCGTTATGACCGTTATGGGAAATCATGAAACCTATACGAAAGAATGGAAAATTGCCCAACCGCTTTTGTACACAGCCCTCTTTCAACTTCCTAATAATGGTCCAGCTACTCTACAAGGTAAAGTATACTCTTTTGATTATGGCGATGCTCATTTTAGCATTCTCGATAGTCAGTTACAAGAGGAAGCCGAGTGGATACCAGAAATGCTGCCCCTTCAGCAAGATTGGTTGGAAAAAGACTTAGCGGGGACAAATAAGCCCTGGAAGCTAGTTTTTATCCATCGCCCAGTATACCATAATCGCCCTTCTAACGGAGATGAAGATTTGCGTGATGCTCTTACACCTCTGTTTGACCGTTACAATGTGGATGTAGTCTTTGCTGGACATGATCATGTTTATGCTCGCTCGTACCCGCTGGTAAGTGGCACATGGACCGATGGTACAGGGGGCGGCCCAGTCTATATTACCACTGGCCGAAGCGGCAAAAAGACCTTTAGCCGCGCCCAGGCTAAGAACTGGAATGCCATGTATTACAATCCATTAGAAGAACCAAACTATCTGACAGTAGAGGTCAGTGAATACAGCCTGCTGATCAAAGCCTTCAAGCTCAATGGAGAAATAATTGACACATGGGATAAAACAGCTAAACATGTTGAATAGCTAAATACATTTCTGTCTAATTCACTTAACTTAAAAAATCATTGGTCTTTCTCAGGGGCTTTAATCAAAAGTTATCCTTCGGCTGGCGTCCAATAAAGATAGCCATTTTCTAAGGGCCATTTTCTAAAAGATACCTGCCGTCGATTAGGTCCCTCAGGACATTCCTCCTGAGGTATATAATATCCAAACGCCTTTCCAACGACTGTACGTTTAATTGAACCGCTATAATTAGCACCACTCCACGAATATTTAGAAGTATATGCGTATATGTATACAGAATTCCCCCTAGTTGAGCTACTAAACTCCAGAGTTCTTGTGCTGTTTGGTGACACATTATACCAACCTTTAACTTTCCACGAAGAGTACTCATCATTATAATCTACAAGTGCAAAACTTAACTGTTCTGCGTTAGGATTATACACTTCAAGCGTATAGGCTTGCGCCTGCTGCGGACCTGCAATGAATACCATTGTAAGCATAAGTAACCCTATTAGCACTTTAAACATAGCCCTTTTTCTACATTTCATTAATTAGCACCTCTTTAAATATTCTATTTTTCATGCCTTAATCAGCAACATGAAACTTTGCTAAAAAGTTCTGTATATCACTTTTGGTTTCCTGATATCTTTTTTCTTTTTCGGCAACCTCTTCTTTACTGACCTTCCCGGTAGCATTGCGTTCAATGGCTAATTCATATTCAAGCTTGCAAATTTCATACTCCTGTTTGCGCAAGGTACCTTCCACTGTTTTGGGCCAGTTATAAAAACCCAAGGCTTGCATTTCTACGCCTAAATTGCCTATCTGCTGCTTTTCCTCCGGGGAAACTCTATCTGAAGCAAGCTTTGTTAAGTCACGAAAGCTTTTTAGCCAATCGTTGATATATTGAACTCCTGTCAATGCGTTAGAAAGGCTAAATCGATTATTGTCCAACTTCTCTATCGACTGCTCATTAATAATCTTTAAAGCATTGACGATACTATCTACTTTTTCAATAGGCACACTTATTAGCCTCTCATAATGATGCTCCTTGTATAACTGCTTATTGCTGTTATAGTCTTTGCGTTCTGTACAAATACAAGTACCCTCATCTAAATTTATCAAATACATAAAAACAGTATGGTCAGTGTTCCTATCACCCTTGACCGTTGGAACAAACAATATGCCTAGTATCATTTCTTTATCACTACTACCAATGCTATAGGTACCATCAAAATAATACTTGCCCACAGGCGCCTCACTTACCTGTCTTAACTCCCCCGCCCACGCCACATTAGCAAGCATAAGCATAAGCATAATAAGCAACAGCATCATAACTCGTCTTATCATTTCATTATCTCTCCTCTAAAAATATTAGTTGTTACTAGAATCACCTTTTAACATTCATCCTTGATATGAGCAACACGATTAAGAGTATAGATATGATTACCATGATACCGTTAAATACATACTTCATATTCAGGTAACTCGGAACTGGCACGTCTTTATGCATTGACTCGATATCTCCTAATCCGCAACTATCTTGCTGTTCTTTTTCAATATATGTCTTTTGCAGTTCGATCTCATATTTAGGTTTTGTGGCTTTATCATTACCAAAGTATAGCTGGTAAGAGGTATTGCCCATATCGGGGAAAATTAATTTGTCAATATAATACTCTATTCTTACAGACTTTATATTTAAAGGACGATCATCCCGATTATCAATCTTTATCGTAATTGTTTGCACAGAGGTTGGAGTACTGCTCAAATCAATATTCGTACCAGAAACCTTCACATTTTCAAGCTGAAGGTTATAGAGTTCGCCACTCTTAAGAAGAACTCCATTCTGATTATCCCCATACATTTTGTAATTTCTTTGAAAATTCCCCTCCACCTCTAGGAATATCTGTTTTATTGTTAGTTTCTGCCTGTTGGAAAAAGTAACTAGTGAATAATTTTTATCGGTCTTAACATCAAAATCTACCTGGGCACTTTTGACAAAACTGCTCCATTGGCTATCAGTATACTGATTACTGAGACGCAGATTCGTAAGAACTATATTCTCTGGATTATCCAGTATGACGATGCGATAGTAAGTGTACTTACTCTTTCCACCCACAGGAACCTCATTTTTTTCCCGGTCTTCCGCTCTAAAAACATAGTCCTTACCAATATAAGACCAGCTATCCCCGTCATTACTACCATATATCTCAATATGCTTCAAAAAATTTCCCTGTGGTAATTCAAAAATAAGACTGTTGCCTGATACATCTGTATTATTTTTTAAAGGAATGATCGCAAAGTCAATATAACGATCATTGTTTTTTTTAAAACTTTGCACTACTTCTGATTTATAAATAATCTTGTTTTGCCGAAGGATATTCGAACCACTTTGGATATAAAAGGGTACATACTCACCTTGGGCATCAACGATCCGCAAATCAGTAAGACCTGGCGATGCATGTTCATAAACCTCTTCCGTTACAAAAAATGCTTTATACTTACTGCTCCCCTCAGTATAAATAGGCGCGAAATAGTTCCAGGCATCAAGGTTTTCTGCCGCGAAAACCGGCATAGCTAACATCCATATCAGTATAACAATTACACTACCTCTTACGATCATCATTCTGCCCCTCCGCTTTAGATCTCAATCGTTGATATAAATAAGAAATACCTAATAATACAAATCCAAAAACAAAGTAAGCAATGATTTTTTTTAGTGAATCCAAAAATCTTAGATCAATGAGAAATAATTTTATCGTTGCGAAAACGGATAAGCCTAAACCAAATCGCCTAGTATATATATAGTTCTTCCGAAATCCATATATAAGAGAGCCTAGTGCTGCCAGCAGACATATCAAGCTGGATAAGAAGTGATTCCCCCCCAGATGAAACTGCTGAGTTAATATAACCGTGACATTCCCAAGCAGATATATAATCATCCCTAGAGGGTAAAACTCCATATTAACATGTTGCCTTTTTATAATGGAAACAAGTAATTCTCGCACTACCAAAAGCATCAACAAGTTAAATACGATTAGCATTACAATAGCCCCATATTCGGCAGCATTGACTTCTGCAACTCTTTTTATGACTGGAATAAACAAATTAATCTGAGTACAAAGCAGAATACCAAAGAGATAAAACACAATACTAAAGAATTGAACTACTTTATTATACAGCAATGGAATGCGACAGATACTATATCCTAACGCGACATTGATTATGGCCATCAATGCAGTCCTGTAAAACTCGAAATGGTAACCACGCGGCATCCAGGCATTATAAAATTCTCCAGCCATATACAGTAAATAGATCCACACATTTATTATCGTAAAATATTTAAATCCCATGGCAATATTCCAGAGCCTGCCGTATTTAGCCATACCCTCCTTTTGACTATCCATCAAATACGCAGTCGTAACCAGGATGGCTCCCATGGTAATTGCCGTGAATTTATAAGTAAAATACTCTACGTGGACAAAGGGCAACATCCGCAGGCAATCTCCTAGGTAAAAAGCCCCGAGGCAAAGGCCAAAGATGATCCAACCGGTTTTCTCCATCTTTTCCATTTGATATGTAAGGCTATATATTATCAATATTATGCTTTCCACTAGCCAGCCCATAGACATCCACTGAATACCAAATTGAAAAGGAATCATTAATACCGCGAAGGTCAAGGACGTTGCATAAAACAAAAGGCAACCATTTTTTTCACTTGGAATCTTCTTGTCAATTAACTTGCCCACTCCAATATAAATAAGGCAGAAGGCTAATGCCAGCACCCCCTTATAATCCCATAATCCCGCTTTACCAAATAATCCGTATAAAATTGTGCAACTGAGAAAGGTGTTAACCCCCATAAGTATGAGATCGACTCTTTTAATTGCCACTGCATATTTCAGCGGATAGGCAAGCTGAGTAATCAAATGAGTACCAAAAGTAAGTACCGTATATAACATGCCGGCAAAAGCATTGTCTGCAATAAAAACTAGATACATAAGAGAGGGAATATGAAACAGCATACTAAGGTAATTCACAACATTCCATTTCTTCCAAAATGATACACCCAGTACCGATAAATTTAGAAGAAATAGATAGCCCATAGCAATATAACAAGCTTCCCCCTTAATCCCAAAGGACATTAAATAACTAAAAAAGGGCAGATATCCACCGATAAGTCCTATCGAACAAATTGTTTTAGACTGATACCTTACAGATAATACAACTGTGGTCAGCGCAATTAGCACCGACATAAATAGTCCCGCATGAATACCAATGATATGCAGCAAAAAATAACTGTAAAAAACAGCACCGTATAATATTGATACACCGCCGCCTAGTAAACCGTTGGAAAATACATCCTTACCCTTGCGATATAACCATTCTCCACCTGCCAAAAATAAACCACCAAGAACGAAGAAAGATGCTCCCCGCATATAATCAGTAAACCACGTGGAATGCACATATTTTGCCGCTGCCCCTACCCCGAATAAAATTAAAATAATGCCCATTTTATTAATCCAATTTAGACCGATTTTCATTTCTGTTTCATTCTGCTGAATTCGCTTTTGAATGACTTCCTCTGATACTCCTTCTTCTCCCAAAACATCAAACTGATTCTTGACTCCAGCAGTTAATCCCACCGTTGCGTCACTAAGTTGCTTTCTATGCCCACGGATCTTTTCACCTAAGATTTGAGACCATTGATTCATTTCACTTACAAACGTTTCTTTCTCATTCCCTAAGTTCTCCATTGCAGCACTTCTTAACTGAGCAATTTCTTTTTCTGATTGGCGTTCAAAGGCGATAAGACGGTTCTCGCAATCTCCTACAGTAGATTTAAAATAGGTGTCTATTTTCCCCCGAGAAATCTTCAATATATTGAGTTTTTCATCCAAAATCTGTTCTTTTAGACTCATTCTTAGCTGCTGGTTTTCTGTTGTTACACTTTCATACTTGTCTTCCAGATGATCTAACCGTCTCTTATACTCTGCTAATTCCAGTTGCAATTTTTCATTTTCATTTATTAATCCCTGAGAGTCATATTGTTCCAATAGACTCTCATATTCCTCAAATATTATACGCTGATTTTCCTTGAGGGCCATTAATCTTTTTTGAACATCCACAAACATTCCCCTCTCATACAACTATCTTTACATTCTTTCAAAACCTATACATACAAACTTACTCAGTAAATTTAGTCTTATTTTTGCAAATCAGCTTTCTTATTTTGACATAATTTTCTTTATTAAATTTAACATATTTGTCATTATTTTCATAGCAGTATTTTCCCACATTTCAGTCTTTCCCTTTTTTGCCCATTCAAAAATCCATCCTAGAAAACTCCAGACAGCACTCTATAAATTACTCAAGAATACTTTTTAGCATTTTTTGCAGTTCTTGCATCGCCTTCTGCATTTCTTGATTTTGTCTCTGTAATTCAGCAATTTGTCTTTGCATTTTCTCTTGCTCCTCTTTTAGGGACTGACTTGCATCTGTTTGCTGATCACTCTTTGCATCTTCTTCATCTTTAGCTTTTTTAATCTCGATCAAAGACGAAGTCGTAAATAATACATCGCCTATATCGATTAGAAAATTGCCAAGTGTCTCTTGTTCACCAGAATTTAATTCCCCAGCGAATACTATTCCTATTACTGTTGGGAGTAAGGCGACTGCCTCTATATCTAATGATTGCAAATACTCTACTGCTGATTTTAATTGGGACATTTCCCAAACCACCTTTCACAATGCTTTATCATTAGAATTACGATCCCCTTGTGCATTACCAGTATATGATACCAGAATAGAATTCAATGAAAAAAATCGCTACTCATCTGGCTTCAATAGCCCCATCAGATGATAGCGATCTTTTTACCAAGGCAATATTCACTTCTATTTAGCCATATATTACGGTTCTATTTTGACCCACCAATCATCCTTACTATATGGCTTTCTTTTCTCAGATAATTCCTGCTGTGTAGCTATGTATTTGCTCTTTAAACTTTGAAGTAACTGACCATGTTCTTCAGAGCCAGCTGGGGAAAATCTTGAATGGCTTCTAGGTGTGAAGCTTAATCTGTACCCATCTTTCGTTGTTTGCATAGTTCCGTGCGCATTACACATAACACATCGTATTGATCCAGATGGGGAAAATTGCAGCACACTGCTGCCACAGTCCTGGCATATAAGGGCTTCGGTAACACTACTGTTGTCTACTGTTGCTGGTTGGATGAGCTTTAGAGCCAGGCTTTGCGCTTCAGCCATAACGTCCTGACGAATGACCTCTCCCGGGATAGCAGCTTGAGCTATCATAGAACCTACGACGTCCAAATGGAAAAATCGCGCAAAGTTATTAACTGCCTCACGAGCATACCCTTCCCACCCTGGTACACCGTAAACGATTGCAGTAATACACTTTTTATTGGCGTAGTCTTTGCTATTGGCGAGTACCGATAACAATCGATCACCTATCATTTTTATGCTTGTATGGGGGCCAAGAGCATAGCATGGAGATGCAATGATAACTGCATCTGCTGCTTTTAATTTTTCAAACAGAAACCCTAAATCATCTTTTAATATACAATTCCTTTCTTCTGGTAAACAAGAATAACACGCTTTACAAGTCTTAATATCTAGGTCTGTTAAACGAATCATTTCCTTTTCGACAGTATCAGGTAAGAAGGACATCATGGCTTTAACCAATATTTCCGAATTACCAAGTTTTCGCGGTGATGCCACTAACCCAAGGACCTTCATCATTATTACCCCCTATCCTTTGTTATAGTCATAAACGAAGACGTACGTATAACATTTCAGAAACCACAATGCATTACAGCATTTTCCATTACCTAGGAGATGTGTACTCTCTTATTTAGGGACTGCATACTTCTGGTGGACGAAAATGTGATTCGGGTAATGTTAGCAAGTAGTCAATTTTTTCCAACATCTTACCTTTCGCTGCAGGCAGGTAACCATTTACTTGCGCATAATTAGAATGATGGTCACTGTATAATGCACTGGTTACATCAAGCTTGGATATAAATAACTTTGTCTCTCGTAATGCTTCATGGGCGGTAAGTAATTGAAATGCGCCAGTGCGATACTCCTCAAATATTGGTGTTCCCCGCATCGGGAAAAATGTGCGGAGACGAATAAAGTCTGGGTTAAATTGGTTCAATACATATGCGCTATTTTCGGCATGCTCTGTGGATCGCTCTCGACCGCCAATACCGGGCATAACATATACACTAAGTTCAATACCGGCGTTTTTCACCTTGAGACCAGCCTGAATCGTTTCTTCTGCAGTTACGCCTTTGCAGATTTTAGCTAGAACTACATCATCTCCAGATTCCATACCTGAATGAATCCTGGTAAGACCGTTTTGCTGTAAAAGACGAAGTTCTTCTTCTGATTTACGCAAAATAAATTTTGACGAACCATACATAGTAACACGTTGCAACTTGGGGAAAACTTGTTTGGCATAGCTAATAATCTCTATCAAATCAGCGGTCTTCATCAGTATGGTATTTCCATCAGGAAGGAAAAGAGTATCCACGTCATCGTCGTAAATCGTCTTTGCCTTGTCCAGGTCTTGCTTAATGTCAGCTACTGGTCGAATACGAAATTTCGTTCCTTTGTACATGGCACAAAAGGTACATTGATTATGAGGACAGCCAATTGTAGCCTGGATAAGCAGACTGCCAGCCTCACTGGGCGGACGATATACAGTTCCCTCGTAACGCATCACATAACCCCTCTCAGCTAATGCATTTTTAGCACTTACTTTTAAATTCAATAGTTCTTAAATCATCTTTTGTTTTATAACTTCTATATTTTCCATATAATATGAAAACTCCTGCCAGTTTTATACAAAAATTTAGCAAGATTTTTTCGTCATTATAGATGTTACAGTTCTGCGTACCAGAACCAAAATAAACGACCTCCATCCTTGTAGAAATAAGGATGAAGGTCGTTCTTCAGACCACTTGTGTTTCCTTTAATGTCCGCTTTCTCCATAAATACACTAAATATAGCAGATAGCTACTGAAAAAAGAAAAACTAATACAGGATGTTACAAAGTAGACCGCTGTATAACTTTGACCTTCGACAATATAGCCTAGAATAATTGATCCGCCACCGATGCCGGTATCTACTGCATTATAAAATGTTGCGCTGGCAGTTGATTGTTTTTCTTGCGGTGCCAACTGTATTACCCAAGTTTGCAGAGCTGGAAATAAAGCACCAAGACCAATTCCATAAAAGACGGCCGCGACAAGAAAAGAAGTACTTCCTGTAAAAAGAGAGAACATAGAAAGAAGCAGTGACAGAGAAGCTGGCGCAATGACCCAAGGAGCTCCAAACTGGTCATAGACTCTGCCGGAAAAAGTCCGCACCAGAAAGACGCAAGACATACTGACCAAGAAGAAGAGACCGGGATTTGCAAAATGCTGTTCTTGAGCTAACAAAGTGATGAAGCTCATAACACCACCTATACAAATGCCAAGGAGGAAGCTAAAAATACAGGGAAGAAGTACCTGGCTCACGGAAAATGGAGAAGCCTGGTCAGTATGAGTTTGTATGGATAAATGTTCTTCAAAACTAATAAAATATACAATGATGAACGATAATGCTTGTAAAATAGTGCCAGCAATAAATAAACCCTTAGCTAAGAACGTAGTATAAAGCCATAACCCTACTAATGGTGCTAAAACCATTACAAAGGTGGAGCCAAGACTAAAATAGCCCATGCCTTCACCTCGACGGTTTGCTGGAATAAGCCCGACTGCTAAAGTTGCAAATAAAGTACTGGCGATCCCAAAGCCCATACCATGAGCCAGTCGGACGAGAAGAGTGGCTGATACCTGTGACGTAAAATAATAACTAGCCATTGAAAGAATGCAAATCAATAGACCGATTTGGAGAAAGTGCCGATGTCCCCAACGCAGGATGCCAGCTGAAGTGAACAAACGTATACCGATAGCCGAAAAGGTAAAGCCGCCGACAATCAGACCGATTTGTGTCGAGGTTGCTCCATATGCTTCAATAAATAACGGCAAGGTTGGCAGTAACAGATGAAATCCAGCAAATAGCAGAGCATTGGATAAAGATATCAGAATAAAATTACGCGACCATATGGTAGTCGATGTCTCGGCTGGTGAATTCATGTTGAGAACTCCTTTAATCTAGATGATATGGTATCATTTTACACAATAACGATGAGTTTGAACAGAAGTATTACCAAAGGTTGTAATCACCTGAATTTGTTATCCTTAAATCTTACAAAGAAGGTAGTTCCTTCTGAACCCGAAGTGACATCCAGTGTCGCTTTGTGATGCTCTGCAATTTGAAAACATACCGGTATACCCAAACCAGTACCATTCTTCTTGGTGGTAATGAATGGAGTCCCCAAGAAATCTAACACATGTTTCGGCATGCCTGGTCCATTGTCTTGAACGGCCAACACCACATCGCCATTCTCCTCGTAAGTACTAATAACAATGTTTCCATTTCGTTCAATCGCTTCCATACTATTACGAACAAGGTTAATAATCAACTGACGGATTTCATTTTCATCCAACCAAAGGTTAGAAACTGTGTCTAATTCCAGGCTTATAGTGTGCCCTCTCTCGTTAGCATCCGCTTGCAACAGTGGATAAATAGTTTCGATCATGTACTTCAAGTTAAAATGAGTTAGCTCCACATACTTATCTCCAGCCAACGATAAATACTCTGTGATTATGGAGTTTGCCCGATCCAATTCCTCAATCATCAGAGCGAACATGCTATGATGTTCCTTATAGTTTTGCTTTCGATTGAGCATTTGCAGGTAGCCACGAACAGTGGTCATAGGATTCCTTATTTCATGGCCGATACTTGCAGCCATCTGACCGACTAAATTCAGACGATCAAGTTTGCTTAGTGCTCTTTTCATTTGCTTGCGCTCAGAAATTTCCATCTCCAATTTTGCATTTGCCTCAAGCAGTTCTGCCGTCCGTTGCCGTACCTTTTCTTCCAAAATTGCATATAACCCAGCATTTTCAAGAGATATCACAATTTGAGACGACAGCATTTTTAATACTTCCGCCCTATTTTCCGTAAATGCCCCGGTTAAAACCTGATTCTCCAGATATAAGACTCCTATCAGCTCGTTTTTGCTACGTAACGGCATGCACAAAATAGACCTGGGTTTGTTCGTACTAATATACGAATCATCCCAAAACCTTGGATCCGATAATGCATTTTCCACAATGATCATCTTTTGTTCTTGCAAGGCATGATCCACAATACTCCAGGGAAGAATCGATGAATTATATCTATCGTACGTAATATCCCCTTCCATATCAATGGGAGTCAACATATTACAAGCAGGATCAATCAAGCCACCTGTCTTCACTACTAGCCTACCATCTTGAAGCATAAGAAAATAACCCCTTGTTGCTCCAGCGTTGGTCATCACAATTTGAATCATTTTTCTCATCAATACATGTAATTCAATCTCTTCTGATAATGTTTGCGCGGCTTCCATGATGGAGTGCAAATCAATATCCTGCTTCTTAGGATTTGTTGCTGTGATTAGCCTGAGGGCATTACCCCCTAGTTTCCTATATACACCAATCAAATGATCAGCTTTAGCTCGCGCGCCCCACTCTATATAGCACTTCCAAGCTTTACGAAAATATGCTTCTCCTGCGATAGATCTGCCCGTTGCCAGATGCAGTCTTCCCGCCAACTCAAGAGCCAATGCTTCATCCTGGATAAACCCATTGACACCGGCATTTTGAATGGCCTGGTCATAGAGATTGAGGGCCTCAACTTCTTGCCCTTTTACCCGCTTGTACTCTGCCTCCACTAATTGATACTTATGCAAATAGTTCATAGGAGCATGTCTAGCCCATTCCCTTAGTATCTTCCGGTGCATATTAATATGCTCAACTGCTCCCGCTACAGCCTTTTCTTCCACCATGTTAAGTTTTTTGATTTGCCATAAAGCCAAATAAAAGTGGTAATTACATTCATAAACCTGTCCCAGCGTGTTGGCGTGGTATTCTGTGACTAAGTTGACAGCCTGCTGAGCTTCCGCATCATGATCGAATAAATAACATAACATGATTTTACGAGTAGCCCAAATAAATATTGCCGCCGCATCCTGCCGCTGCCGGAAAAAATCCACCATCAACCTTTCATCAAATACTGGTCCTGTCAAACAGTGGGGTGCCGAAGATTCACGAAGATTTATTATAGTTTGTAAAGTAATAGCAAGGCGATTATAGGTTGTTTGTTGGTAATGACCTTGGATAGTTGCCAATAGTGAAGCAATTTCGCCTTCTATAGAATCTAAATTCACGCCTGAATGAAACATGCCAACTCCATACTGTGTAACCCCTTGGCAAGCATAGTCCAAATCGCCGATTTGCAGTCCCGCCGTGTATAACTCTTGAAGAGGCTTAATCATATCACGGATCGGCTGTTTACGATGAGATAGGAGCATATAAAAAGTTGCTGTTGTACGAATTTCCCTATTACCAAATTGTTTACACATTTTAAGAGCCCCACGACCAATCCCATATCCATCTTCCACATCGCCATATATAGAAGCCAGTATGAGCCCATAGAAACACCAGGCATAAGCAGTCTGCTGCGTATTGCCATGCTTAATAGAAAGACCAAGCATATTGAGCACTATTTGTGGCAAAATTGGAAGGGAGGCCATATATACTGGAGTTATCAACAGTGCCATCATCTGCATCGCCGACTGGCAGCGCAGATCAGTCATGGCAGGCATTACTGACCAATTTTCCGCGGGGTTATCACCAAACTCTTTCTTTATTCCCATAACCCTTGCCGCTAGCTTATCAGTTGATTCCAGTTCTGGAATGGTTTCTCCTATTAGGCTAAGATACTGTAGCCCAGTATTCACAGCATCATGGAGCCTGTTTTGGGCCATAAGAATATACACTTGGACTTGGTATGCTGTAAACTGATCCAAACCAATCTTGGCATGTTGCAATAACTCTTCCGTCCATTTTTGCGCAGAAGCATGATCACCAGTTAAAAACGCGGTTTCTGCAAGCTCCGTATAAACGGCCAGTGCCAACTCATATTGACACTGCCAACAGTCCACTGACAGCAAGAGTAACCCTTTTTCAAAATAATCCATCGCTGCATCAAATGCAGAATGCTCTTTTGCTGTTTGCCCAGCCTCCAAATTGAGCTGAGCTAAGAGCATACAATCTTGGGACTGCTTCAATTCACTTATACCTTTGTTCCATTGGGCAACAATATCAAATATCTTTTCTTGACGATACTCAAGCGGAACCATATCCAATAACGTTCTACCAATGAGTAGATGAAGTGCAGGCCTGTCTTCTTTGTCAATCAGAGAGTAACATGCCTGTTGAAAGCGATCATGAGCAAACCGAGCAACATTATTTTCAATAATAACAATACCTATCATAGATAAGTTGAACAATATCCTGTATAGAGCATTCTTCTTTACATTTAAAGCTAATTGCAATGCATCAATAGAAAAAGAATGACCAATACACGCTGCTACTTGAATAACTTCTCGACTTTCTAAGGGCAATTGAAAAATGCGGTGTATAATAAGATCTACAACATTCTCAGCTACGCATTGTTCCTGGATCAGCCCAGCATTCCATTCCCACCTGCCAGTTTTCCCTTGAACACAATCACCCCTCCGAAATATTAACATTTCATTACTCTTTAATAAATTAATAAACTGTATAACAAAGAAAATATTTCCTTCCGTCTTCTCATAAACTACTTTTGACAAATCTCGGCATTCAGGACACTCCAGTTTCAAGGCATCTGCTACATATTGGTTAACAACATCCACTGATAATCCCATTAATGATAGCATGGTTACCTTTCTATTTTGAGCTTGCCAAACTTCTGCTTCCAACTGAAGAGGATGGTTCGAATCAATCTCATTTTCCCGATAGGAGCCAATTATAAAAACAGATTTCAGTCCCATATTCAGCATTCGAGTCAATAAATTGAGGGATGCAGGATCAGCCCATTGAAGATCATCAACGAATAAAATAAGTGGTCGTTCTTTCCCCGCCAGTGCTCTGATGAAATTCTCCAAGGCATAAAACATCCGAAGCTCGGCTTGTTTGGGATCTAGCTTTGTTATCGCTGGTTGCTGTCCAAGAAACTGTTCCAGATTGGTGATAAGTGGAATCAAAGCATTACCTTGATCCTTCAATGCGGCAATACAATATTTTTGCAGAGCATTTTGAACTGACTCATCTTCCTGGAGAATTTTTGTGACTAACCCAGTAAAAATTTGAGTCCAAGCCGAATAGGGCGCATTATGCTTAGCTTGATCAAACTTACCTTTTACGAAACAGGCTCCTTTAGCTTCAAAAGACTGCCCAGCCTTTTCTATCAGGGTGGTCTTGCCTATTCCGGAATATCCAGCAATCAGAAGCAATTCCCCATCGCCCATCCTAGCTCGCTGGAAAACACTATCTATAGTAATTAATTCTTGTGTTCTTCCGTAGAGACTATTGGGAATCTCAATGATACCACTCCAGTCATATTGACCTAGGTAAATGTCAGGAATATTGTTCTTATTTTTCCATTGTTTCTGGCAATATTCCAAATCACGTTTCAATCCATAGGCAGACAGGTAGCGATCATCAGGGTCTTTCGCAAGCAGCTTACTGATTATCTCAGAAAGAACTCGCGGAATTGAAGAGTCAACCTCATACAAAGGTTTGGGTTGAATTGCCAGCTGACAATGAACCAGCTCTGACAAGTCCTCTGCTTGAAAAGGATGCAGTCCACCAAATAGTTCATATAAAATAATTCCGAGAGAATATAGATCACTTCGAAAATCAACATTGTGTTTAGTACGTCCCGTTCTCTCAGGAGCCATATAGTTAAACATTTTTTTCAATATAGAAATTTTCCTTGGATGAATTTCCTTTGTATCGGAGATTTTACAAGCATACATATAATCTACAATAACAACTTGTCCCGAATTTTCTTCCACTATGATTACACCTGGACGAAGATTGTTATGTAAAATTCCGTGAAAATGCAAATGTTCAACAGCTTCTACTAAATCGATAGCAACCGTCAATAGAAAATTTTGATCTGTGGCCTGTTTATGATGATGAATATTTTGTAGCGACAGCCCTGAAAAGTTCTCCAATAGCATGTAAGAGCCATCAGCATCATTATGCGCTGAAACTGCACCAATGATATGTCTGCAACCAGACTTATTAAGTTCACGGATGAACTTAAATTCTTTTTGGCAAGCCATCCAATCTCTTTTGCCCGTAGCATTCTCGATCATTATCTTCAGCAACATTGGTTGATTATTGTTGCCAATATAAACACGATGCATTTTCCAGCTTTCTTCTTCGCATACTAAAGCTGAAGCCATATAGCTGTCCAAGTTGATCATCTCATCACCTCCAAAACATTGTGGTGGTTTAAATCTTATAAAATCACCTGTCCATATCGATAAACTTCTCCAAAGAACACAGGGACAAGTACATTGTCTTTCTCAATGAGTTTCAAAGGTTTTAAATCATCTTTTTCAGTATCTATATTTACCATAAAATACAAATTTCCTGCCATTTTTTACGAAAATTGGCAGGAAATTTTCTGATATTATAAATGATACGGTTATCCTAATTAATCCCAAATGCCCGTTATACTTATTCCACTAGTAGCAACCGTATCATTTGATGAGTAAAGTATAGCACGTTTAAAGACCTTTCTTTTTTTGTTTTTATTATTTTAAGAACGTTAACGTTCCCCCATCCATTGGAATAGACACTTGATTCAAGACAATGATTAATGACCTCTGTATGCACAGCGAAGTAAACGCCTTGTATTGGACATTTTAAAAAAAGTCCAATACAAGGCGTTCACTTCAATAAGTCCTTGCCAATACTATTTGTTAAATCTTTTTCTATATCCACATTTCCTGCATAGTTCTTCTACTACATTATTATTGCAAAAACCAAGTCTTATCTTCTCTGCTCTTTTTCCATTTATAATATCAGAAAAATTACATTCATGAATATTACCTAAGTTAATTATCCCTTCTCCATCAAGGCAACAAGGTACAACTGCACCATTAACTAAAATAGCAACTTGATGTCTTAAGCCAAAGCAGGATCCTTGATTAAAATCCTCCTTTTCCTTTAAATCGGGCCATTTAAACTCATAATCTTGATTTAAATATACTCGATCTCCTATTTTCAATGCTTTAGTTGCAGATAAATTACCCTGTATTTTATAAGGCAACTTAAAGTTCTCTTCAATTTTATGAATAATATCTAAATTTCTTTTTCTTTGATCCTCTGTTAATAAAGCTTCATCCAAATTCCATAATCTTAAGCTTATAATTATATTTGACTCTACTATTGCTCTACTAGCAAAATTAAGAATACTGTTAATATACTGATCTTTAGATATGATCGTTTGATTTCCATCAAAGCTATGAAGGGAAAAATTTATTTGTCTCACTGCAGGTTTTTCAATTAAAATATTCGCTACTTTATCTATTAAAGTACCATTTGTTGTAATGTTTACTTTAAAGTCCTTTTCATAACTTATATCTAGAAAGCTTCCTAAATTAAGATGCAATAAAGGTTCTCCCTTTACATGTAAGTATATATAATCTGTAAAAGGTTTAATTTGATCTAGAATTTGTTCAAATGTAGCTTCTGACATAAATTTAGCTTCTCTTTTAGTTTCAGGACAAAAATCACATTTTAAATTGCATACATTTGTTATTTCTAAATAAATTTTTTTATATTTTTTCATAGGTTATATGCTCCAATTCTTTATATGCAAATTCCTGTATTAATTCTATAGAGTAAATCTCTTATTGAATGTATAAGCCTTCTTAACTTCATTAAAACCGTTCTTACTTTAAAAACTTCATTAATTAACTCTCTTATGGATTTATTATCATCATTGCTCTCTATAACATTTAATCGATCATCACTATTATATCCTGCTGGAAAGACCCTATCTACTATTTTATCTAATAATTGATGTAAAATATAAATGAGACCACTACCTAAAATACTATCATCTTGCTATCTAGTTATTACATATTTTCTATATAACACAAAAAGCCCTGCCAAATGTAAAATGTACCCCGTGTAAAGGACAACTAAAAAAAGACTATGCAATATTAAGAAGATGATTTCTGTACTGAACAGGAGTCATCTTCTTTAAATTCCATT
>JAGFZX010000029.1 GCA_017889585.1 Bacillota bacterium | reverse complement strand
CAGATAAGCAGGTAGGATATCAATAGGGAAACCAGTGTTTTTTATAATGCCAAATATAGCATCAGACGGGAGGCGGACAATCGGCAATGAAAAAGGTCATTACCATTTCAGTGATTGTGATGCTACTATTGATCTCCCTAAGCTTGACGGGTTGCTTGACAAATAAACCCATTAAAATTGGTTATGTCGGTGGTTTAACAGGGCGATTCTCTGATATTGGGCTAAGTGGTCATAATGGAGTAATCTTGGCAATTGAGGAAGCGAATGCTGTTGGTGGACTAGGGGGAATTCCCATTGAATTAATCGTTAAAGACGATCATAGTGATACTAAACTTGCACTAGTTGCAGATAAGGAATTGGTAGCGGAAGGCGTATCAGTTATTATTGGTCATATGACCAGTACTGCTTCGGTAGCGGCGATGCCATTTATCAATAGTCGGGAAGCCAAGGATATTCTGATGGTTAGTCCTACCACCCGTACTAGTAAACTAACTGGGAACGATGACAATTTTTTTGCAGTCATGCCGCCAATGAAGGCGGCCACTGATGCGCAGGTGAAATATGTAAGTAAAATAGGGATTAGAAGAATGGTCATTCTGTATGATTTGGCCAATCGTGATTTCGCTGAGGATTGGTCAGCAAATTTCTCGACAACCTATCGTGCTCTGGGCGGTGAAATTATTGGCATCTGTCAGTTTACATCAGGCACCAGTTTCAGCTACTTGGAAATAATGAAAAAACTTGCTGAGTTACGCCCAGAGGGAGTATTGTTGATCGCAGGGGGGATAGATGCTGCCATGTTCTGTCAGCAAATACGAAAAATTGGTCTTCAGGCAAGGATTTTCTCCAGTAGTTGGGCGATGACTGATGATTTTCTACAAAGTGGTGGGCCGACTGTAGAGGGTGTTGTTTTTTGTAATCCTATGAATCCAGAAATTAGGTATCCCAAGTATGAACAGTTTGTGGAACGGTACCAACATCGTTTTGGTAAAAAACCAGATTTTGCTGCAGCCTATGGACATGAAGCTGCTGAAGTTGTCATTGCAGGACTACGATTGAATTCTGATGCTCGTCAATTAAAGCAGACCATCTTAACCAAGGGCGTCGTTTCAGGGCTATGGGGGGACTATACTTTAGATTCCTTTGGTGATGCACAACGTGAGAATTTTATTTTTTCTGTCCAGGACGGGAAATTTAAGCTGGTGCATGATGAATAGATTTACGAAAAGCTTAAAGAATACTCTCACGCTTAATTTTATGTTGATAGCGACGCTGCCAATTTTACTGATTAGCTTTTTTACCTTGCAATTACTCAATGATAAGATGAGTGGCCAAATTATAGAAAAAAATCATATAGTGGCAGAGTCTTTAGCTGCAGAACTTCTCGATTTTTTGAATACGGCTGATAAGGCTATTCAACAAACGGCTGATGTAGTGGAATATCTTGGCATAGATAATCGATCGTTAGTGCAACATTATCTGGTATTGACCATGAAAAACTTCTCTTTTTTTGACAGCGTTCAAGTTATTGATGAGCAAGGAATTGTGGTAATGATGGCACCGAATAATCCGGATTATGTCGGTAATAACGTAGTTGGGACCAGTTATTATAAACATATTGGTAATAGCAGACGACCTTTTTGGTCGACAACGTTTATGTCGCCCGTTACTGGCCAGCCAACCATCACTCTTGTCCGTCCACTAAAGCAGGGTATGATCGTTGCTAATTTGAATCTAGGATCACTGAATCAGATTGTTGCCCATGCAAATACCATTGCTGACGGCTGGGCTGGAATTACCGATACAGAAGGTACTTATATCGGCCATACCAGTGTAGAGAATGTCGATCAGCGAACCAATGTGAGAGAACTGGATTACAGCAAAAATGCTCTTAATGGTGAGGGCGGGAATTATCAGCATATTGATAAACACGCTAATTATCTAATCAGCGTGGCTATCGTCAAACCCATCGGCTGGCCTGTTATTGTGGGACAGAACGCTGATACAGCTTTGGCATCCCTGCAAACTGCCCGCAGCATTTTTATAGCGGGAGTTTTTATTGCCTTGTTGGTTGCTTTAATAGTGGCTATCTGGTTACTAAAGAAAATTCTGCAACCTATTCTCGCGTTAGTGAAAAATATGCAGGCAGTGGCAGCAGGGAAGTATCAAGTAGCGACAGGTGCAGAAGGTTACGAGGAATTGGCTGGCCTTTCTCGGGATTTCGGGCTCATGGCTGAGGCTGTGGCTTCGCGAGAAAAAGCGCTAACAGATAACAAGAAGGAATTAGAGATTTCTTTGCGCAACTTAGAGATTAGTAATCGGGAATTAGATCAATTTGCTTATGTGGCGTCCCATGACTTGAAGGCTCCTTTGCGGGCTATTATGAATGTGTCCCAATGGTTAGAGGAAGATTTGGCAGGGAGTGTTGATGATAGTGCTAAGGAAAAATTGGGCTTGCTGCGTAGTAGAGCTCTACGTATGGAAAACTTGATTATTGGTATCCTGGAATACTCGCGCATTGGCAAAGTAAAGAACAAAACGCAATTAGTAGATACACAGCAAATGTTACAAGGGATTATCGGCGAATTAGGATGTTCGCCAGCCTTTAGGATCGTAATGGGCTCATTTATGCCGAGCGTTATGGCGAACCCCATCCAGTTATGGCAGGTTTTTTCTAATTTAATTAGTAATGCAGTCAAACATCATCATCAGCAGGAAGGTGTTATTAGCATCGCAGCTACAGAGCAAGAGTTGTTCTATGAATTTTCAGTAGCAGATAACGGGCCAGGTATTGATGTAGCGCAACATCAGAAAATCTTTCAAATTTTTCAAACCTTAAAACCTCGGGATCAGTTTGAAAGCACTGGTATTGGACTAGCGTTGGTACAAAAAATCGTACAACAACAAGGTGGAAGTGTCGGTATAAAGTCTGAACAAGGGCAAGGGGCAACCTTTCTTTTTACTTGGCCCAAATCGATGAACTGAATACTCATACTGAAAGGATGATTACTGATGAACTATAATAAAATAACCATTTTGTTAGTGGATGATGATGACGTTGATGTAATGAGTGTTGAACGCGCTTTTATCAAGCATCATATCAAGAATCCATTAATCAGGGCGATCAATGGATTGGCGGCCTTAGAATTATTAAGGGGAACGGCTGAGAGGGAACCTATTGGGCAACCAGTATTGATATTGTTAGATATTAATATGCCAGTGATGAATGGTATTGAATTTTTGCAAGTAATTAGGGAGGATCCAAATCTCAAACAGATTCCGGTGGTGGTATTATCGTCTTCGGATGAAGAAAGGGATGTTGTAAGTGCCTACAACTTTAATGTAGCAGGTTATATTGTTAAACCTGTTGAGCCAGAACAATTCAAAGATGCTATAAGAATTGTGGATTCTTACTGGATGTTGTGCAGAATGCCTGATTAGCAGTGTGCTTTTTATCTTCTAAGTATTGTATTGCGAATAACAAGAAGGGGTTAAATAGTGATGTCAAAGATGACAGGTAGTGAGCAAAATGAAATGCCAGAAGGTAGCAATAAGCTAGGGGCTGAGCAAGAACATCTCTATCGTCTGCTGTTTGAACATGCCAATGATGCTATCTATGTGTATGAATTGTTGCCTGATGGAACTCCTGGTCCTTTTCTGGAAGTCAATGAATTGGCTTGCCATCGCTTAGGCTATAGTAGAGCAGAATTGATGCAAGTATCTTTCAGCGCGATTGGTCGACCAGATGAAAATCAGGAAAGAATACAGGCTTTTTTGGATCAATTACGAATAATCGGGCGGGGTTCCTTCGAAACAATACATGTGGCGAAAAACGGTACTTATATTCCAGTGGAAATTAATTGCCGACTGATTAAACTATCAAATAAGCAGATCATATTATCCTTAGCGCGTGATTTAACGGAGCGTAAAAGAGCGGAAAATGAATTAATTGAGAAGAATAATGAACTTGATCAGTTCGCATATATCGTATCTCACGATCTTAAGGCCCCCCTGCGCGCCATTAATAATTTATCCCAATGGATTGAAGAGGACTTAGGTCCTGTGGCCACCGATGAGATTCGTACCAATATGGGATTATTAAGGGGGCGGGTCAGGCGCATGGAAAATCTAATTCAGGGTATTTTAGAATATTCCCGCGTTGGCAGAGAAAAAAGCTCTAATGTGGAATGTGATGTTCGGCAATTGCTGGATGATATTATCCAGGATCTTAAGCCGCCACACCAGTTTGTCATTGAAATCCTTGATGATATGCCTATCTTTACAACCCAAGCTATAAAATTGCGTCAGGTTTTTGCTAATTTGATTGGCAATGGAATTAAGCATCATCACAGGGGTGATGGGCGCATTCAAATAAGCGCCCAGGATGCAGGCAGGTTTTATAAGTTCTCGGTAAGTGATGATGGACCTGGTATTGCTGCGATCAACCATGAAAAAGTATTTACCATATTTCATGTTATGCAGCCCAGAGATCAGCAAGAAAATACTGGAGTTGGCCTCGCTATTGTCAAGAAAATTGTAGAAGAGCAAAAAGGGGAAATCCTATTAACCTCAAAGCCGGATCAAGGTGCAGTATTTTCTTTTACTTGGGCGAAGGAGTAAGAAGTAGGGGGGGTATTTATGGAGAATATTTTTCGTATTTTGATTATTGACGATGATACTATTGACCGGAAAAGTATGAAAAGACTGCTGCAAGGTGCTAATTCTAAATATGAAATTATCGAAGCTGACAGTGGAGAAGCTGGATTAGAACGACTCTTTAGCGAGGATTTTCACTGTATTTTTATCGATTACATGTTGCCACAAAAAAATGGGATCGAAGTGTTACGTGAAGCCCGGGCAGGAGGCATCTGTACACCGATCATCATGCTGACAGGACATGGCGGCGAACTAGTAGCGACTGAGATGATGAAAGCAGGGGCAACAGATTATATCCCTAAAAGCATCTTGACCCGGGAAATTTTGTATAAAACCATGCAGGCCGCAGTACAGACGGCTGTCGCTGCAGAGGCAAAGGAGAAAGCCAGGGCGAGTGAAGAACGATTCCACCGAGCCATTGCCAGCGCACCTTTGCCGGTGATTATTCATGCTGAAGATGGTGAGGTTCTGCAAATCAGTAATACATGGACGGAAATAACTGGTTACACCCAACAGGATACCCCGAGAGTGAAGGACTGGTTACAGAGAGCCTATGGTGCTCAGTGGGAAGAGGTGCATGATAAAGTAAAAAATCTCTTCAATATTTCAGAACGAGTACAGGTGGGGGAGTACATGGTTAAGACCCGAAGTGGTTCCACCCGCATCTGGGATTTTAGTACGGCCCCCCTTGGTAGCTTAGCCGATGGACGCCGGGCGGTAATCAGCATGGCAACAGATATTACTGAGCGGAAACGCTATGAGGATGCATTATTAAAAGCCAAGGAGGAGGCAGAAAGAGCTAATACTGCGAAAAGTCAATTCCTTGCCAATATGAGTCATGAAATCAGGACTCCAATGAATGGAATCCTTGGCATGACAGACTTGATATTGATGATGGATTTGGGGGACCAACAAAGAGAATACCTTGAAATTGTGAAGTCATCAACCAAGTTGCTTTTAAATGTGCTAAATGACATATTGGATTATTCTAAGGTTGAAGCAGATAAACTGATTTTGGAAGAGATACCATTTGGATTAGGGTCAGTCATCAATGAGGTGATTGCTTTATTTGATTATGCTGCCCAACAAAAAGGGGTGTCTATTACCACTAGCATCGGCGTAGACGTTCCACGAATATTAATTGGAGACCCTTTTAGGCTGCGACAGGTGCTGATGAATTTAATCGGTAATGCTATAAAGTTCACAGATAAGGGAAAAGTAGATATCGCCATTACTGGTAGACAATGGGGTGAAGATCAAGTTAAGGTAAAGTTTGTGATTGTAGATACGGGAATTGGTATCGCTGAGGGGAAAATAGATCGATTGTTCCAAAGCTTTAGCCAAGTAGATGATTCAATCACACGGCAGTTCGGTGGAACGGGACTTGGTCTGGCTATTGCCGAAAAACTGACGAAACTAATGGATGGTGAAATATGGGCTGAAAGCAAAGATGGTCAAGGAAGTACATTCTGTTTTACAGCCGTATTTGGACTGCAGTCAGCCCAAGTGCCTCAAAGGGATATTGTTTATCAAGATTCTATTCAGTATGAAAGTGGTGAACTAAAAAAAGTATTACTTGCTGAGGATGATCTAGTCAGTAGAAATATGTTAACGATCATTTTAAAGAAAAATGGTTTTAAGGTTATTGCCGTGGAAGATGGCCAGCAAGCCGTTGAGGCTTTTGAACAGGAAAAATTTGACGTAATTTTGATGGATGTCAATATGCCATATTTGGATGGCTATGGGGCAACTGCCATCATTCGGCTAAAAGAGAAAACGATGGAATATTACACGCCGATTATCGCAATGACTGCCTATGCTTTGCAAGGTGATAGAGAAAAATGCTTAGTAGCAGGTATGAATGATTATATTAGTAAACCGATTAATTTCAGTCAAACGGTGGATTTGATTAAGAAGTATGTAAAAAAAACAAGTGAGTGCATCCATGAAAAACTCCCCCACATCTAAGGTGGTGGGAGTTTTTCATGGATGCACTCATTTATGGCGACAATTTGGTGAATATTATATATATTTGCTAAAAATAATTGACAAAATTTTCAGGTTTTTGTATAGTTAAGGTGAGTTAGGACTAACCATATTGAGAGGTAATTATGTATAACGATGTTTTAAAAAGAAAAGAAAAAATCATTATTACGGCCATTGATTTGCTTGATGAGGCGGGCATCAATGGCCTCACGACCAAGGAAATCGCCAGAAGACAGAATATAACAGAGCCTGCCATATACAAGCAGTTTGGCAGTAAGAAGGATATAGTGATGGCGATCTTGGATCGATCTGCTAGCTTTGACGAGTTAATTAAAAATACAATAATAGATAACAAAATTGTAGGAAAAGCGGGGATATTGTACTTTGCTACAGCATATGCGGAGTATTATCAAAACTACCCTCAAATAACTACAGCCATGTTTTCTTTTGATATGTTCAGATATGATGTTGATTTGCTGGGGAAAATGAATCACATTGTCAATGAAAGATTGGAAGTAATATTTGATCTGGTAACAAAGGGTGCTGCGGATCAGGAAATTCCCGCCGATGTGGATATACAAGCGTTGACTGATGCAATATTTGGCATCATATGGTCAACTACATTCATCTGGCAAATGGGTGGATGCATTTTTGATTTAAAAGCTAGGATTGTACAGGCAGTTAAACTAATTTTAGATTGTTAGAGCGTATTTCGGATTGCCTGCTTAAATGATGTCAAGTGATTGAAAATTTTCTTGAAGGAAGGTGTTCGTACTGATGAAAAGTGTATTGATTGTTGATGATACCATGTTTATGAGGCTAAGTCTAAAAACCATGTTAGAAAAAAATAGTTTTCAAGTGATTGGTGAGGCTGGAAATGGTGCTGAGGCTGTGGAAAAATATAAAGAGCTTAAGCCTGATATTGTAACAATGGACATTACCATGCCTGAAGTTGACGGTGTTACGGCACTAAAGCAAATAAGAGAAATCGATGGTAAGGCTAAGGTGGTCATGGTAAGTGCTATGGGCCAGGAGGTCATGATCAGAGATGCTGTAATGGCTGGGGCAAAGAATTTTATTGTCAAACCCTTCACAGAAGATATTGTTATAAAAGCATTAAGCAAATTATAAGCTTACTGATACGTTGCATTAGCCTATAGTATTCAGCAAATCGTGCTAAGAAAGGGGGATGATTATGTCGGAGGATGGAATAAGCAAAGAGCCAATGCTAGAGATGTATTTGTTTGAAGGCAATCAGCTTGTAGAACAACTTGAAGACATCATTATCAAATGTGAAAAAGACAAAAGGTTTGAGATGGGCGCGATTAACGAAATCTTTAGGATTATGCATACTGTCAAAGGTTCATCAGCGATGATGATGTTTAATCACATCGGATCAGTCGCCCATTCAATGGAGGATCTATTTTTCTTTATCAGAGCAAATCAGAACATTCAATTAAATTTTGCAAGATTATCAGATTTGGTATTGTCAGGAATTGATTTTATAAAAGCTGAAATGCATAAAATTGAACAGGGCCATGCCGCAGATGGTTTAGGTGATGATCTTATTGATGAGATTAAAACACTGCTCACCCAGATGAAAAAATCTTATGAGGATCAACACGCTACTCCGGCTGTTGTTTCAAATTCTTCACCAGATGGAACAAAGACGAAGTATTATATTAGTTCTTATAAAACACCCCCTGAAGAAAACGCGGCGAATATCAAATATTGTGTGCGAGTATTCTTTGATGAAGATTGCCAAATGGAGAATATTCGGGCCTATATGGTTGTTAATAATCTGCAAGATATCGTAAATGAGCTGTATCATATTCCGGCAGATATGATTGATAATGAGCAAAGTGCTGATATCATACGAGACAACGGTTTCTTAATTTGCTTTAGTACAGCAGTCTCCTATGCAGAAGTTGAAAGCGCCCTCAATCAGACGGCTTTTCTACGGAAGATGGACATCAACCAAGTTGATCATTATCCTGCGGAAATCACAGCCTTACACCGTAAAAGAGAAATAGTATTAGAAGATACACCAGAAGCCGATCGATATCCCCAATCCGAAAATCTTGAAACGAGTAAGGAAGGAGATCCTAGAACTTCAAATAACAGGCAGCAAAATATTATTAGCGTATCTGTTGCTAAATTAGATATGCTTATGGATATTGTAGGTGAGATTGTTATTTCAGAAGCAATGGTCACCAAAAATCCAGATTTAGCAGGCTTGCAATTAGAGGGTTTTAGTAAGGCCGCCAGGCAACTGCGAAAATTGACTGATGAATTGCAGGATATTGTGATGTCGATCCGCATGGTACCTGTATCCATGGTTTTCCACAAAATGAATAGAATTGTACGGGACATGAGCAAAAGGCTTGCTAAAGAGGTAGATCTAGAAATTATCGGTGAAACTACGGAAGTTGACAAAAATATTATTGATCATCTGTCCGATCCGTTGATGCATCTCATCCGTAATGCCATGGATCATGGTCTGGAGTGCAAAGAGGAACGGATGGGCACTGGTAAACCTTCCATAGGTAAAATAACCTTGGAAGCTAAGAATGCTGGTGGCGATGTTGTGATCATTGTGCGGGATGATGGTAAGGGTCTTAATCGGGACAAGATTTTAAACAAAGCCAGGCAGCGAGGTCTAGTACATAAACCAGAACATGAACTTACTGACAAAGAAGTATTCTCCTATATTCTGCTTGCTGGTTTCTCGACGAATGAGGAGGTTACAGAGTTTTCTGGTCGTGGTGTAGGGATGGATGTTGTAACCAAGAATATTGAAAAAATTGGTGGCAGTATTGCAATTGAGAGTGCCTTCGGCAAAGGGACAGAAATATTCGTAAAAATCCCATTGACCTTGGCAATCATCGATGGTATCGAGGTCAGTGTTGGCAAATCCCGGTATACAATACCGACAATCTCAATTCGAGAATCCTTTAGAATTGATGAAAAAGATGTGATCAGTGATGGGGATGGCAATGAGTTGATTATGATCAGAGGGCAGTGTTATCCAGTCCTTAGAATTCATCGCATATTTAATATTAAAAACGCTGTGACGACGATCAGTGATGGAATTATGGTCATGATTGAGAGCGATTCAAAAACGGCATGTTTGTTTGTAGATAAACTAGTCGGTGAACAGCAAGTTGTTGTCAAGGCATTGCCCCGCTACTTGAAGAAAGTCCAGGGCATTGCAGGATGCACAATACTCGGTGATGGTGGAATAAGCCTAATACTTGATATCAACGGTATTTTGGAGCGGCAATTATCATAAAGGAAAGGATGGTGACCACGAAAATGGCGGAAGTATTGAGTGACTACGTCGAAACAGCAGAGGATACGCAACGCGGGAAATTTCTTACTTTTTCTATCGGCAAAGAAGTCTATGGTTTTGAAATCAAGTATGTGACAGAGATTATTGGTATTCAGGAAATAACCGAAGTACCAGAACTGCCTAACTATGTGAAAGGCATTATTAACCTCCGGGGGAAAATTATTCCTGTTATGGATGTACGGCTGCGATTCAAAAAGGAAGCGCGGGAATACAATGACCGCACGTGTATTGTCGTCATTGATATTCGGGATATTTCCATTGGGCTGATTGTGGATCATGTTGCTGAGGTGCTCGTGATTCCCTCAGAAAATATTGTGCCACCGCCAGCCGTCAAGACAGGTTTTCATAATCGTTATATCAAAGGCATTGGTAAGGTAGGCACTGCGGTAAAACTGTTACTGGACTGCGATAAACTGCTTAATGATGAAGAAATAGATACGATTAATAAGACTGTATAACATATTATGAATGGAAAGGGCGGAGATCTATTATGAGTTGGTATTATAATCTCAAAATATCTGCAAAACTAATTATCGGTTTTATTGTGGTTGCTCTGCTTGCGGGTCTTATTGGGGTAGTTGGCATTGTCAATATTCGTACCATAGCTGGGGAAGATGTTAAACTTTATGAGGAAAATACGGTATCGTTAAATAATATCGGACAAATACAGAGCGAATTTTTACGTACGCGTATGTTAATATTAAGAGTTTATTTGGCTAGCAGTGAAAATAAAACACAAGTGGCTGATAATGCAAGAAAGTCTTTTCAAAATTTAGAAAAGAATATAGTCACCTACGAAAAAAACATTAATTCCACCACAGAAAAAAAAGAGTTTGAGAATTTAAATACTGCAATTAGTCGGTATAAAATAGTTATCGAAAAATATATGAGTTTTGTTATGACAAACCAACTGGAACAAGCCATGACGGTGGTTGCAGGTGAAGGTGACGCTACAGGAAAGGCGATAGATGCATCACTACAGGCGTTGTATGACATGAATATGCAGGAAGCTAAAATGCGTTCTGAAAGCAATACCGCGCTGGCAAGTAAAACGACATATATTATGATTGTTATTGTCTTGGCAGGGATGGCCTTGGCGGTGGGACTGGGATTATTTATAGCAAGAATCATCAGTAGGCCTGTTAATCGCATTGTCGAGGCGGCTGATAGTATTGCTAGCGGCAATCTCGATGTTAACTTAAAGATTGATACTAATGATGAAGTAGGAAGCCTTGGTCAGGCTTTTGTGAAGATCATAGGAGCACTTAATAATCTTGTAGCTGATTCTGTCATGTTGGCTCAAGCGGCCAGGGAAGGTAAACTCAGTACTAGGGCTGACGCCAGCAAGCATAGCGGAGACTATCGCAAGATTGTAGAAGGGGTTAACCAGACACTTGAGGCGATAACAGAGCCTATCAATGAAGTGAAAATGGTTAGTGGCAGGATGGCAATTAATGACTATACCGTAAAGGTAACAGGATTGTATAAAGGTGAACTGCATGAATTTGCCGATGCTGTAAATATGGTGCAAAATAGACTGTTAGCTGTTCAGGATGTAGTCGTAAGGATTTCTTTGGGGGATCTTAGTCGGCTTGATGAATACCTTAAGGTTGGCAAACGATCTGAACATGATAAAATAGTACCTGCATTTATAGGTATGATGCAAGCAATACGCAATCTTATAAACGAAACAGGCATGCTTGCAGATGCAGCAATTAATGGAAAACTAGAAGTACGGGGCGATGCGTTCAAGTTTTCAGGTGAATACTGCGATATAATCAATGGTTTTAATAAGACCCTTGATGCCATAGGAGAGCCTATTAAGGAGGCAACAGAGGTTTTGGGTGAAATGGCTGAGGGGAACTTGTGCGTAGAAATGCAAGGAGACTATAAAGGAAGCTACGCACTTATTAAAAATTCATTGAATAATACGATACAATCCTTTATCGATTTGTTGGGAAATATAAATGAAGCTACCGATCAGGTTACTTCTGGGTCAAGGCAAGTATCTGATGGTAGTCAAGCCTTGTCACAAGGCGCAACCGAACAAGCAAGTTCTGTTGAACAGCTTACTGTATCCATAAGCCAGGTAGCTACTCAAACAAAAGATAACGCGATACATGCCAATCAAGCCAATGAATTAGCGCTAAAAGCTAAGGAAGATGCGGAACAAGGCAATTTGCAGATGAATAAGATGCTTAAATCAATGGAGGAAATTAACGAATCATCCTCTAAAATATCTAAGATTATTAAAGTTATTGATGAAATTGCCTTCCAAACCAATATCTTGGCTCTCAATGCAGCTGTTGAAGCGGCTAGAGCTGGGCAACACGGTAAGGGCTTTGCGGTTGTTGCGGAAGAGGTAAGAAATCTAGCAGCGAGGAGTGCAAATGCGGCCAAGGAAACCACAGCGCTGATTGAAGGCTCTGTCAAAAATGTAGAAGATGGAACCCAAACCGCCAATGGAACAGCTAAAGCGTTAGAAGAGATAGTGAATGGGGTAGCAAGAGCTGCTAGTCTTGTGGGGGATATTGCTAGCGCCTCTAATGAACAGGCTACTGCGATTGCCCAAATCAATAAAGGCGTAGAACAAGTAGCCCAGGTTATACAGACCAATTCGGCAACCGCTGAGGAAAGTGCAGCGGCAAGCGAAGAACTTTCAGGACAAGCAGATATGCTGAAAGAGATGATTAGCAAATTTAGACTACAGAAGGAAACAACATCTTATGTACGTTATGAAAAAAATGAATATCCTGGTGGCAATAAAAAGGCAAGACCAGATCGAAGCATAAGTGCTGCTCGTAGTGAAGCCGCCGCGACAAAAAATAAACCTAGAATCGCCCTGAGTGACAAGGAATTCGGCAAGTATTAATGACCAGGGAAAACGAGCATAAGGCTATGGGAGACTACCTAGCCTTATGACTATTTTATAGGTGATAAAATGATAGGAATAACAGATCGTGATTTCAAAACATTAATAACATATATTAAAAGTAATTATGGTATAAATCTATCTCAGAAGAAGCATCTCATTGAAGGCCGACTGAGCAATCTATTGATTGAAAAAGGCTTTGAAAATTTTTCCGAGTACTTACAATATGTCTTTGCCGATGGTACCAAGCTGGAAATAACAAGTCTTGTTAATAAGCTTACCACCAATCATACCTTTTTTATGCGTGAAACTGCTCATTTTACTTATTTTGAACAGCAGGTTTTGCCTTATCTACAAGCTACGAGTAAAAAAAAAGATCTAAGAATATGGAGTGCAGGCTGCTCGACTGGTGAAGAACCATATACACTGGCCATGATTATAGCAGATTATTTTGGTACAGAAAAAATGTCTTGGAATGCTAAATTATTAGCGACTGATATATCTGTTAAAGCGCTGGAAACAGCGGAAAAAGGGATATATTCATTAGAAAGTCTGGATAGCTTACATGCAAGCTGGAAATTAAATTATTTTAGAAAATTAAATAAGGAAAATTATCAAATTTTAGATGAAATTAAAAATGAGGTTATCTTTAGGATATTTAATTTAATGGATGAACGATTTCCTTTTAAACAGAAATTTCATGTAATCTTTTGTAGGAATGTAATGATCTATTTTGATCATGCAACAAAGATGGAACTTATAAAAAAATTTTATGAAATGACTGAATCAGGAGGTTACCTATTTATCGGTCATTCGGAATCGATTGGTAGGGAGGATACATGCTACAAATATGTTATGCCTGCAGTGTATCGAAAAGAGTAGGAAAGTTCAAAAATATTCCTCAGTTATTACACGCTAGTGATTTAAGCAAAGCGTAAATAGATAGAGGGGTGAATTAAAAATAGCGCTAAGAAAGTAAGAATAAGCTCAATACTTGATATTAATGGTATTTTGGAGCGGCAATTATCATAAAGGAAAGGGGGTGACCACGAAAATGGCGGAAGTATTGAGTGACTACGTTGAAACAGCTGAAGATACGCAACGCGGGAAATTTCTTACTTTTTCTATCGGCAAAGAAGCCTATGGCTTTGAAATCAAGTATGTGACCGAGATTATTGGCATTCAGGAAATAACCGAAGTACCAGAACTACCTAACTATATAAAAGGCATCATAAACCTCCGGGGGAAAATTATTCCCGTCATGGATGTACGTCTCCGATTCAAAAAGGAAGCGCGGGAATACAATGACCGCACGTGTATTGTCGTCATTGATATTCGAGATATTTCTATAGGGCTGATTGTGGATCAAGTTGCTGAGGTGCTCGTGATTCCCCCAGAAAATATTGTGCCACCGCCAGCCGGTAAGACGGGTTTTCATAATCGTTATATCAAAGGCATTGGCAAGGTAGGCACTGAGGTAAAACTTTTGCTGGATTGTGACAAGCTACTTAATGATGAAGAAATAGATACTGTAAGCAAGGCTGTAGAGTAGTGAAGTCTTGAAACAAGGAGGGAATCATGGCTTTTACTTATTTTTTTCGGGATTTACATACCTTAGAGCACATTGCCAAATATCTGATTCCCAGTACGGCTGGTCGTTCGTCGATACGCATTTGGGATGCAGGATGCGCTTCCGGGCAAGAACCTTATACCCTGGCACTTATTCTGGCTGAAGGGATGGGACGATTCTCATTTCGCAACCTGCAGATTGCAGCTACTGATCTTGATGGTAGCAATCTGTTTGGCGACGTTATAGCCAAGGGAATCTACCCTAGAGAAGAAGTCGAACGAATTCCGACCGAGATTCTGCAAAAATATTTTAAAGCCCTCCATAATGGTAGCCATTTTCAAATTGCTGAACAAATCCGTAGTCGTCTCGCTTTTCAGAAACATGATTTGTTATCTCTAAGTCCAGTCGGGGATAATTTTTCTCTAATTCTTTGTAAAAACGTCCTACTTCATCTGCAACCGGCTCAGCGGGTAGAAATTATTAAAATGTTTCATAATTCGCTAGTCCCAGGTGGTTTTTTTGCCACAGAGCAAACACAGAAAATGCCCGCTGAAGTAGGGCAATTATTTGAGCAGGTTACACCTGATGCCCAATTATTTCGTAAAAGTGAAGCTATCACTTCACTATAAAAATAGGAGGAGAAAAATATGCAATGGTTTAATAATATGAAAATTATGCCTAAACTGATGACAGGGTTTATGTTGGTGGCGTTACTGACAGGTCTTGTAGGCTATATCGGTATTAATAGCATTAAAGAACTTGATGATAAAGATACTCTGCTTTATGAAAAAATAACAGTTCCTATTAGTATACTGCAAGATATGACGGATAATTTTCATCGATTACGCAATAATTTGCTAGAATTAACCCTGGCAGAAACTCTGGAAGAACGTAGTGCTTTGAATAAGAGCATTGTAGATCGTCGCAGTGAATTAGGCAAGTTCTCGGATGAATTTGGTAAAACAATAGTGACTAAGGAACTTAAGGATGTATATGCGGAAGATCAGAAAAATCGCATTGCCTATAATCAGATAGCAGATCAAGTAATTAACATGGTTAATACTGGAAACCCTGTTGGAGCTAGGGCTTTACTGCGAGGCGAAGGAGAAAAAGTTAGGATAGCTTATCAGAATAATTTGCAAAAAATGGTTGATATAAAAGTCGCTGGCGCCAAGCAGACTTCCGAAAATAATGCTGCACAGGCTGCTTCTGCAACCCGCACGATGCTCATGCTTATGGCTGTGGTCATCATATTAGCCATAGGTTTAGGTTTTTTCATTGCACGCAAGATCAGTGATCCAGTGAAAGAACTGGTAGCAGCGGCTGATAAGTTAGCTGTCGGTGATGTGAATGTTAGCATTGAAGCGGTAGCGAAAGATGAAGTGGGCATGCTATGTCAATCCTTTGCGTTAATGGTCAATAATATTCGCAGCAGCGCTCAGGCAGCAGAGCAGATCGCAGCTGGAGATTTATCAGTGCATATTAAAATTCAGTCCGACCAGGATGTACTGGGCAAGAGCTTGAAAAATTGTATTACTAACATTACTGCTCTAGTGGCAGATGCCGATAAGCTATCTGTAGCCGCCGTGGAAGGTCGCCTGGATACGCGGGCTGATGCCAGTAAACATGGTGGTGATTTCCGTAAAATTGTGGAAGGCGTTAATAAAACTTTAGATTCCGTCATTGGGCCACTTAATGTCGCCGCTGAGTATGTTGAACGGATTTCCAAAGGCGATATTCCACCGAAGATTACTGATAAATATAATGGTGATTTCAATGAAATTAAGAATAACCTGAATGTTTGTATTGACAACATTACGGCTCTAGTGACTGATGCTAATGTATTAGTTGAGGCTGCTGTGGAAGGTCGTCTCGATACGCGGGCTGACGCCAGTAAACATGGTGGTGATTTCCGCAAGATCGTGGAAGGTGTCAACAAAACGCTAGATGCGGTTATAGAACCAATTAAAGAAGCCTCGATCGTACTTAAGGAAATGTCAGGCGGTAACCTCCAGCTACGAGTGACAGGCAATTATAAGGGAGACCATGCCGATATTAAGAATGCAATGAATGACACCCTCGACGCCTTGTCTACTTATGTCGCTGAAATAGCTGAAGTTCTCAGTGAAATGGCTAATTCTAACCTTGATCTGGCAATCAATAATGAGTATAAAGGGGATTTTGCTCAAATTAAAGATGCTTTAAATTTGATTATCCAATCCTTCAATGAAGTATTTGGCGACATCAATAACGCCTCAGATCAGGTTGCTTCCGGCTCCCGGCAAGTATCTGATGGTAGCCAAGCACTGTCCCAAGGCGCTACAGAGCAGGCAAGTTCTATCGAACAACTTACGGTATCGATCAGTCAGATTGCATCGCAAACAAAAGAGAATGCCCTCAATGCTAATAAAGCTAATGAGCTAGCGTTAAAGGCCAAGGATAATGCGGAGCAAGGCAATCACCAAATGAACAAAATGCTGAAATCTATGGAAGAAATCAACGAATCATCTTCTAAAATCTCGAAGATTATTAAAGTGATTGATGAAATTGCTTTCCAAACCAATATCTTAGCTCTTAATGCCGCTGTGGAAGCAGCGCGGGCAGGACAACATGGTAAAGGATTTGCTGTTGTAGCAGAGGAAGTCAGGAACCTAGCAGCCAGAAGTGCCAATGCGGCTAAAGAAACCACAGCACTCATTGAAGGTTCAGTCAAGAATGTGATAGATGGTACACAAACAGCCAATGGCACAGCTAAAGCTCTCGAGGAAATTGTGAGCGGCGTAGCGACAGCTGCGAGTTTAGTTGGAGATATTGCTGAGGCCTCTAATGAGCAGGCAACTGCCATTGCTCAAATTAACAAGGGCATTGAACAAGTCGCCCAGGTCGTACAAACCAATTCGGCCACAGCTGAGGAAAGTGCAGCGGCCAGTGAAGAACTTTCTGGTCAAGCTGATATGCTGAAAGAAATGATCAGTAAGTTCAGATTGCAAAAGGATGCCACGTCCTTCGCCCGTTATGAAAGGAATGAATATCCTGGTGGCAATAAACAGGGAAAACCAGAAGGTCACATAAGTGCTGCTCGTAGTGAAGCCGCTGCTACCAAAAGTAAACCTAGAATCGCCCTGAGTGACAGGGAATTCGGCAAGTATTAATAATCAGGAAAAATGAGCATAGGGCTATGGGAGACTACCGAGCCTTATGCTTGTTTTATAGGTGATAAAAGGATAAAGTTATTTTTAAGAAAGACGCTGGAATTTATCAATTTTTAGATCAAATAAAGCAGGAAGTTGTCTTCATAATCTTTAATTTAAGGGATAAAAGATTTCCTTTTAAACAGAAAATTCACGTAATCTTTTGTAGGAATGTGATAATTTATTTTGAGCATAAAGCAAAGATGCGACTTATAAAAAAATATGATGTGACTGAACCAGGAGGCTACCTGCATATGGGTCATTCGCAGTCAATTAGCAGGGAACTACGTTATGCCTGCGGTGTATCGGAAAGGGTAAGTGTGAGTAGATATGGGGAAAAAGATAAAAGTATTAGTGATTGATGACTCCTTACTATTTAGAGAAACGGTGGCAAGGGGGCTTGCTAAAGATTATGGGATTGAAGTTGTAGGAACCGCTGTCGATGTTTTTATGGCGCGAGATAAGATACTTGATTTAGAGCCAGATGTATTAACCCTTGATGTGGAAATGCCGCGTATGAATGGTATTGAATTTTTAAAAAAACTCATGCCCCAATACCCACTGCCGGTTGTGATGGTGAGTGCGGTTAGTGACCATGTTTTTGATGCCTTAAATGCTGGAGCCGTTGATTTCGTAACCAAGCCAGATATGAAAGGGCAACGAAATCTAGAGTCTTTTATGAATGAATTGATTATCAAGATAAAAATTGCATCCATGGCTAAAGTTGGTCATCTGAAGAAAGATTATATAGTTGCGCAGCATTCAGGGACCATTGGCGCGCGTAGTAACAACCCAATCATCGCAATCGGTGCATCAACTGGTGGTACTGAAGCCATTTATGAAATCATCCATGCCTTGCCCCGGGATATGCCTGGAATTGTTGTTGTTCAACATATGCCACCTGTATTTACCGCCATGTATGCCAAGCGACTTAATAATTCCTGCCAAATGGAGGTTAAAGAAGCACAAAGTGGTGATATTATTACACCAGGAAAAGTATTGATTGCCCCTGGGGGGGATTATCATATGCACATCAACCGCAAGGGGAGTACTTATATGGTAGAATGCATCAAAGGTGAAAAAATGAATGGACATTGTCCATCTGTTGATGTATTGTTTAATTCTGTTGCAGATAAAGCTGGTGCCAATGCGATAGGCGTTATTTTAACAGGGATGGGTTATGATGGTGCCAAAGGACTACTGAAAATGAGAAAAGCAGGTGCGATGACAATCGGTCAAGATGAACAGTCCAGCATCGTGTATGGTATGCCTAAAGTCGCCTATGACATTGGGGCTGTCTGCAAGCAGGTTATGTTGAAAAATATTGCACAGCTACTCTGTGCAATTGTTTTAGGAAGAGCATAACAGGGAATTATAGCTACTCATGATGTTTTTCTTATACGCCAATTATTAGTAATCGAGATTAATGATGATGGGGGATAAACAATGACTAGCCATGATGCAGAGACATTGCATGCACCAGGGGAGCGCTGTAGCGATGAAGTTTTAAAAAAACAGATGGATTACTTAAGTGAACTGCCTTATTTTAAACAAGGCCTTGATGCAACCAAGAGCATGATTTTGATTTTAAATACCTGTCGGCAAGCGGTGTTTGCCAATAAAGCATTCTTAGCGACGATGAATATGCAGAAATCTTCAGAGCTTGCAGGACAACGGCCTGGTGAAATTATAAAATGTATTAATGCTTGTGATGCCATAAATGGCTGTGGCACAGCAGAAGCCTGTAAGTATTGTAATGGCGTTAATACTATATTAAAAGCAATGGAAAACAATGAGGAATCCTCAGGTGAGTTTTCAAACATTAATACCAGGAATGGTTATGAACAGAATGTAAATTTATCTATTCACGTTACACCCCTGGAAGTAAATGAGGAAATGTTTTATGTAGTAACTGTTAATGATAATAGTGGTGCCGTGGGGAAAAGGCTACTGGAGCGGACATTTTTTCATGATGTCATCAATACGGCTGGCGCCTTAAAAGGAATCGTCGGACTATTGAAAGGCGATGTACCTGACATAATAAAATCAGAAGTAGAGTTTGTTGAAGAAACCTTTAAATCTTTAGTAGAAGAGATACAGGCCCAAAAATATCTGATGGATGCTGAAAATAATGAATTGGCATTAGAGATAACTAGCGTCGAGACTACTGATATATTGAAATCTGTCAATAAATTATATGAGGGACATGATGTTGCTGTAAATAAAATAATTAAATTAGATAGTCATTGCGCTAGCAAAAATATTCGCACTGATCATCGGCTACTACGCAGAGTCTTGGGTAATATGATTAAAAATGCCCTAGAAGCTAGTGATGAGGGGGGCGTTGTTACCCTTGGTTGTAGTATGGAAGAGGATAAACGTGAATTGATAACATTGTGGGTACATAATGATCAATATATGGATGATAGGGCACAAAATCTTGTTTTCCATCGCTCCTTTTCAACAAGAGGGGCTGGCCGGGGAGTGGGCACTTATAGTATGAAGTTATTCGGGGAAATTTTTTTACAGGGTAAGGTTGGCTTTTCTACCGATAAAGATAAGGGTACTCGATTTTATATTAAACTCCCATTGCAACAGGTTGCTAGTGAGTGAAAAAGTAAAAAAACAATAATGAAAGGTGGGGCACAAGATGAGAATTTTAATTGCCGAAGATGATCTAGCAAGCCGGATTTTCATGAAAAAATTTCTTTCCCGATATGGAGATTGTGATATAGCTGTCAATGGATTAGAGGCCCTCGATGCATTCTTGGGAGCTCTAAAAGAAGAAAACCCTTATAATCTTATTTGTCTGGATATTATGATGCCCAAATTGGATGGTCTTAAGGCTGCGAAAGCGATTAGGGATATTGAACAGCAAAAAGGGATAGAAGGTGAAGCGCGGACGAAAATTATCATGACTACTGCGCTCAACGATAAGACTACCATTAAAAATGCCTATGATGCTGGCTGTGAGGCCTATGCCTGGAAACCTATTGAAATTGACAAATTTCTTATTGTAATGGGTAAACTAGGACTTATTAAATAGCGTCTGTGCATAGAGATAGGTGAGTATTATCGCCGACAATTACATCCTGGGTACCCTTTTCTATAGAAAGTACAACTGGACGGGACTTTTGCTGAATATCGTAAATTAAAACAATAATTTGTCAAGCTGAGTCATTCGTGGTGTTGATCAGAAAAGGATTATTGTCTTATCGAAACATACCATAACAATTAGTTCACCTTATGATGCTAGTCGAATGATCTTATGGCCAGTCGGAAGTCGATTAGAGATCGATATACAACAAGAAGCAGCACTTACATTTACAAGTGAAATAATCGATTGTTAAGCAAACCGGCCACTCAGAGGGAAGATATTTCTGGTTTTATCACTAAAATGATTTCAATTTTTAAAGATAAGCGCGTTCCTTAGTTTGGGAAAGCAAGGGCGAGGGAGATATTATGCTCACATCTTCAAATAGAAAGTCTTTTCAGATTACCTTTTTATACGTTATTTTCGTCAGTCTATGGAAATTTTTTTCTGATAGTTTACTAATTTTTATGGTTGAAGATGCAAAAGGCCTTCTTGAAATTTCAGTATTTAAAAGCTGGATTTCTATTGCGTTCACAGGAATAATTTTATATTATCTTGTACAACGTCATATAGTAAAGTATGAAATTAAAAATAAAGAATTGGGAAAAACAAATTGTGAACTTGCGGCCGCTTATGAAAAACTAAGTGCATTAGAAGAAGAATTACGTCAGCAATTAACTTTTTCGGAAAAAAACCAGGAATTACTTCAGGAACATAAGGAATTATTGGTTACAAAAAATACATATCTGAATGCATTATTTGGAACAACATTGATGCTAGTAAAACGTATGAATATGGCTACCTTATTTCAAACAATTGTCGAAGGAGCCGCAGGTTTGGCTGATTCTATCGATGCGTTTATCTTTTGGGTAGATCCTGCAGGAAAATACTTAGAAATGAAAGCGGCGACTGGTGGCCCCCATAAAGAGCATATTGGAATCGTCATCAAACTGGGAGAAGGCCTAGCTGGTAAAGTATTGCAGCAAGGTCATAGTATTATCATTGATAATTATGGCTCTTGGTCCATGAAAGTTGCAGGGGTTGATTCAAGTGGGGTGGGGGCAATGGTTTGTGTACCCATCTATGGTGAAAGTCAAATTGTTGGGGTTTTAGGATTAGCATATTCAACTGATAGTGGAAAAACCTTTACTAAAGAGAAACTGACCATCCTGGAACAGTTTGCAAATGTCGTATCATTAAGTATTGATAATGCTCGCTTATATGATTCTCTGCAGTTGGAAATTCAAAAACAAAAAAAACACCAAGAAAGGATTTCATACCTAGCCTATCATGAACCCATTACTGGACTACATAATCGGAATTTTATCAAAGAAACATTTAGGAATTTGCAGCTATCTAACAATAAATTTGCGGTCTTGTTGCTAGATTTAGATGGTTTTAAAATTGTCAACGATATCGCTGGTCATGATGCTGGCGACAATCTACTTCAAATAATGGGTCAGCGCTTAAAGGACATTGGAAAAAATTTCCATATTGCGAGCATGGGTATGGATAAATTTATTATTATCTATCAGCTAACCGATGAAAATGATAAATCTATCGAAGAGATGGCTGAAATGGTACTATGTACATGTAGTGAAGCATTTCAAGTGGATGGCTATGATTTTTCTTTGACAGGTAGCGTGGGGATTGCAGTGTATCCTGATGATGGTCATGACATCGGTATCTTAATGAAACATGCCGATATTGCCATGGCATGTGCTAAAGAAAAGAAGGAAAATAGTTATCATTTATATACGCAAGAACTATCCAGGAAAATTTTAAGTCGACTCAATTTTGAAAGAGACTTGCGAGATGCTCTTGAAAGAGACGAATTTATTCTTTATTACCAACCTCGGGTTAATATTAAAACAGGACAAACTCAGTCCCTTGAGGCATTGGTGCGTTGGCAACATCCAGAGCGAGGATTGATCTTCCCGGATGAATTTATTCCCTTAGCGGAAGAAACGGGGCTCATTGTCCCCTTAGGAACCTGGGCTTTAGAGATTGCCTGTCAGCAAATTAAAACATGGCAAGAAGTGGGAAGGCCCATGACCATTTCCGTGAATCTTTCGGCCAAACAATTTTATCATGGTAACCTTTTAGAAACAATAAGGTCTATTTTAGAGAAGACGGGTGCCTCACCTCAGCTACTAGAACTGGAAATTACAGAAACCTTATGTTTATATGATATTACAGCGGCGATTGAGACCATGAAGGAATTAGGGAAAATGCAGATCCGCATTGCTATGGATGATTTTGGCACTGGTCAGTCCTCCTTAGTAAATTTAAGAAGACTGCCGATTGATACATTGAAAATCGATAAATCTTTTATCCAAGAAGCAGAGTTATCACCAGAAAGTGCTTCCATCGTAAAAACCATCGTTATTCTTGGTCAAACCATGCACCTCAACGTGACAGCAGAAGGCGTGGAAACTGAAGGTCAATTAGATCTTTTGCAGCAATATGGTTGTGATGAAGTACAAGGCTACCTCTTTAGCAAACCCGTGCCTTTGAAAAACATTGAAGCATATTTAGAAAAAAAAATTAACGTAGAAATCATAGACCATCAACATGAAAATTAACCCCATTGTGGAAAGTTCTGCACTAATTGCATAATTTCCCACAATGGGGTTAATTTCCTAACAAGTTCACTAGTTTTCAGGTTTTCCAAAATGAATGGTTATATTGACGATTTCTGGATGGTTGCCAATGCGAATAGGGGGGCCCCATGTACCGATACCGCAAGATACAATAATCTGCATACTTTCTTTGCGTAGATAGCCCCAGTCTACTTCATACATGTTTTTGGTAAACAAACTATTGGGGAAAAGTTGCCCTAAGTGGGTATGACCAGATAGTTGTAAATCAACACCTTGTTCCACTCCATCTTGTAGGCTGTGGGGTTGATGATCCAGTAAAATAATGGGTAAGGTATGATTGATGCCTGCCATGACAGTAGCTAAATCCTGCCTGCTGGTGCCTGTATACCGCTCTTTGGACAAATCATCCCGCCCGACTAGATAAAAACTACCAGCAATCAGCGCTGAACTATCCCGCAGAACATGTATATTGCCTTGTTCCAGATACTTTATAGCCACATCTGGTTTTTGGTCAAAGTATTCATGGTTACCTAAAATAGCATATGTGCCAAATTTAGGTCTTAGTCTAGTAAAGTTTTCAATCATATTTTGGTTGATTAGAGCATCAACCTTACTATCGATAATATCACCAGCTAGCAATACGATATCAGGCTCAAGTTGGTCAATTCTGTTGATCAATTTTGTTAAGCGTTGATTAGTAATAATGTTGCCTAGATGGATATCAGAGACCATTACCACTTGTAATGTTTCCAGGGAACCAGCGGTTTTAGGAATAGTAATTTCGTAATTTTGGGTCAATGGATGCCGAGCATTCCAGGTACCATAACTAATTAGGCTTAATGTTAGGCAGAAGATCGTAGTCACGATGATAGTAGGGTGACTTATTAATTTAGGGGATAAAAAATTCCAGCGTTTATTAATTGCACGTAAAATTTCAATGAGTAGTGTAAAAATAAATAAATAATAGAGCATTCCTAGCCATACAGCACCAACGAGTGTAAGGTTATCAATAAAAGGAGAAGGTAAAAGTGTTTCGCCTAGGCGGGCGAGGGGATAGGAGAATGCTAGCACGCTTATAACGAGTTTGTAACATCGACCACTCACCTGGGAAGAATTCATGCTTAATGCCTGCCAGCCCCGCCGACTGACATAGTAATTGGCAGCGCTATAAATGGTGAGCATGGTTGTTACAATTAGATATAATTTGATATTCATGGTAGTGTTGTACGCTCCTTTAGATGGTTAGCATAATAGATTATTAGTGTCCCTTTCATAGATACATATTATTATCACTTCGCGATAAGAACAGCTTTTCCTGCAGGAGATCTTTTTGATATTATAACAATGCAGGAATTCCAAAAAACAAATAGAAAGTTACTATTTTGCAGAAGAAGTTAACTAGGGAAGACATTTCTTTCAGATGGTAGCGTTGTATTTTTATATTATAGAATTTAATATATAAGGAGTGCTTTAATGAAATCTCAATACGGGTTTTCTTCAATAAATTTCTTGATAGATTTGATGAATAAGATCAATAAAGATAATGATGAAATTGTCACACAAAAAGAGAAAATTACAGAAGGATTGTACAAAGTAAGTGAAGAGCTGAGGCAGTTAAAAGAATTTGATTTTAGGGAGATTGGAGACCATCTTTATGATGGGTTATATATAGCAGATGGCAGTGGCAAGACGCTTTATGTGAATAAGGCTTATACAAGAATAACAGGTATAAGAGCTGAAGAAGTAGTAAACAAATATGTGAATGATATAGTAAAAGAAGGCTTATATAAAAATCCGGTAACTCCTGAGGTCATTAAAACAAAGAAACAAGTTAACTCCATGGGGACCAGTACTCGAAATGGGATAAAAATGTTAATTACAGGAATCCCAATTTTCGATGAGGAAGGTAACGTTAAGAAAGTCGTAATTATTGACAGAGAAATTACAGATCTTTTAGCAATGGAAGCTGATTTAGAAGCATCACAACAAAAAATAAAAATAGTTGAGGAATATGAAATTAAACACAAACAAGAAATTGAGCATTTAAGGAAAATGCATCTACATAAAAATCTTGTAGGAAAAAGTTTAGGCATTCAGAAGGTATCCCAAATGATACAACAAGTGGCTGGTTTAGATGTTACAGTTCTTATTATGGGAGAAACGGGTACTGGTAAAGAAGTTGTAGCAGATGAAATTTATATGCACAGCACCAGGAAAGATGGCCCTTTTATAAAAGTTAATTGTGCAGCCATTCCTGCTAACTTGTTGGAATCGGAACTTTTTGGTTATGAAAAAGGAGCTTTTACTGGCGCATCTCCTTCAGGTAAAATAGGCATGTTTGAATTGGCAGACAACGGTACATTGTTATTGGATGAGATCGGAGAAATGACCATGGACTTACAGTCCAAATTACTAAGGGTTATTCAACATAAAGAAGTGACGAAAATTGGAGGAAGAAAGTCAGTTAAACTCGATGTGAGAATTATTGCGGCAACAAACTGTGAATTGCGGGAAATGGTGAAGCAAGGTAAATTCAGAGAAGATTTATACTATCGGTTAAATATATTTCCTATTCATATTCCTGCATTGCGATCAAGAGTTGAGGATGTAGTTTTATTGACTCAACATTTTATTGATATTTACAATGGGAAATACGGTAAATTAACGGAGATTGAACAACTGGGTTTGGAAGTTTTGAAGCACTATTCTTGGCCAGGAAACATAAGGGAATTGCAGAATATTATTGAGAGATTAGTTATTATTTCAGATCAAAACGCGATGATTAGTGCACAACAGATAGAAATTTTATTAAATATTGATTCTTGTTATACTGAACTACTCAATCCAGAATTAGGACTTAAAGAAATTGTGGCGAATGTTGAGAAAAAGACGATAGAAAGAGCATTGTCTATTTATGGAAGTACAAGGAAAGTTGCCAAAATATTAAGAATAGATCAATCCACTGTTGTAAAAAAAGCAAAAAAACTAGGAATAAGCATAGGTGATGAAAATATGCATCAGTAATGATGATTTTTTCCATCAGGTTATAATAGATAAAATTAAATGACTTTTCTGATTTTGAGCAATAATGCGATGAAATATTTCATCGCATTATTGCTTTTATATTTAGAAATTGCAGTATAATTCCCCTTATTTTAGTTGGCACGTTATTTGCATTACCATAAGATGCAATCAATAAGTGACCATACAACAATTCATGGGAAGAATTGGTATGAATTAGCGTAACAACTTATGTGGAGGAATGAAAAAGTATGAAAGAAGTAGTTATCGTTAGTGCTGTTCGGACAGCTATAGGTAGTTTCAATGGCTCATTGGCTCCTTTAACTGCGCAAGAGATGGGAAGTCTTATTATTAAGGCCGCTCTTGAACGTGCGCATGTGGAAGGCAACATGATTGATGAGGTTATTCTGGGCAATGTGCTTCAGGCGGGCTTAGGGCAGAACCCAGCTCGCCAAGCATCAGTCAAATCAGGTATTCCAGTAGAAGTTCCATCTTTCACCATTAACAAGGTTTGTGGTTCAGGCCTTAAGGCAGTGAATCTAGCCGCTCAATCGATTAAGGCTGGTGACGCTGAGGTTGTTATTGCCGGTGGTATGGAAAGCATGAGCAATGCTCCTTATCTTTTGGATAGCAAGGCTCGTTGGGGTTACCGTATGGGAAACAGCAAACTTATCGATATTATGATCCAAGATGGTCTATGGTGCGCATTCAATGACTATCACATGGGCGTTACTGCCGAAAATGTAGCAGCTAAGTATGGTATTACCCGGGCTGACCAGGATGAGTTAGCTTATGAATCGCAAACTAAAGCGGTTAATGCAATCGAAAGCGGTGCCTTTAAAAATGAAATAGTGCCAGTGATCATCAAAGGTAAAAAAGGCGATGTTATTTTCGATACCGATGAATTCCCTAAACCCAATACTACTGTAGCTTCTCTTGCTAGCTTGCGAACAGCATTCAAGAAAGAGAATGGTACCGTAACCGCTGGCAATGCTTCAGGTATCAATGACGGTGCTGCAGCGCTAGTTGTAATGAGCGCAGATAAAGCCAAATCACTCGGACTTAAACCGCTGGCTAGAATTATTGGTTACGGATCTGGCGGTGTTGATCCATCCATTATGGGCATGGGGCCAGTTTCAGCAACGCGTAAAGCGTTATCAAATGCAGGCTTAACCGTTGCCGATATTGATTTGTTTGAAGCCAACGAAGCCTTTGCCGCTCAATTTTTGGCAGTCGGTAAAGAGTTAGGATTACCAAAAGAAAAAATTAATGTTCATGGCGGTGCAGTTGCTCTTGGACATCCTATTGGTGCTAGTGGTGCGCGCATACTTGTTACACTCATACATGCTATGCAGCAACGTGATGCAAAACGTGGACTAGCAACTCTTTGCATTGGCGGCGGCCAAGGTATTGCTACAATTATCGAATTGATATAAATAAAAATTATGAGGTGAATGAATCATGGGAAAAACGATTATCACTGTTGCAACAACTGGTGCATGGCCTAAGAAAGAAAATAATCCTAACGTGCCAATGACTCCGAAAGAAATTGCTGAAGACGTTTATCAATGCTGGCAGGCAGGAGCCTCAGTAGCTCATCTGCATATGCGTGATGATGAAGGCAACGGTACAATGAGCACAGAAAAATTCATAGAAACAGTTGCTCTTATTAAAGAAAAGAAATGTCCAATTATCTTAAATCTCACTACCTCTGGCGACCTGAATGCCACTGAGGAAACTCGTATAGCTCATCTTATTGCTCTTAAACCTGAAATGTGTTCCTATGACGCCGGATCCATGAACTGGATGCATACAGGCTTGTTTTTGAATCCTCCTGCCTTTTTGGAAAAATTGGGATTAGTCGCCCAGGAGAATGGCATTAAGCCTGAAGTTGAAGTATTTGATGCTAGTTTTATCTACAATGCCCTATACTACCAAAAAAAGGGGATATTGAAGGGGCCAATTCATTTTCAATTTTGCATGGGGGCAGCCGGAGGAACAGCGGCTACGGTAGAAAATCTCGTATACCTTAAAAGCCTTATTCCAAAGGACTCCACCTGGTCAGCATTCGGGATCGGCGCTGGGCATGTACCAATCCAATTGGCTACTATTGCTCTAGGCGGACATATTCGTCTCGGTATGGAAGATAACGTTATGTATGCTAAGAATCGTTTGGCTAAATCAAATGTGGAATTTGTTGAAAGAGCGGTTAGACTCATTAAAGAAGCGAACGGTAGCGTTGCTACAACAGATGATGCTAGGGAAATATTGGGTTTGCGTAAATAGCGCTAGTAGGGATAAGATGGAGGATAATGATGATTAAGAACATAGCCGTTTTAGGTTCAGGTACCATGGGACATGGGATTGCAGAAGCTTTTGCCATGTATGGATATGAGGTTAATTTATATGATACAGATGAAGCCCGGCTTCATTCGGCAAAAAAAGAGATTGAAGAGGAACTTACATTACTGGCCGAGGAAGATTTTATTACGATTCAGACAATACAACCGATTCTTGATAGGATCATCTTATCAACAGATTTAAAGCAAGCAGTGGCTGACCGAGATTATGTCATCGAAGCGGTACCGGAAATTTTAAAATTGAAGCAGGACTTATTTAAGCAATTAGATGAATATTGTCCAGAACATACGATTCTGGCAAGTAATACATCTAGCTTACCATTGAATGAGATGATGGCACTTGTTAGTGATGAGCGTAAACAACGAATGATGGTAAGTCATTGGTATAACCCTGGCCACTTGATGCCGTTGGTAGAATTATCTTGTTTTGGTAATATGCCAGAAAGTATTTTTATACAAGTTGAACAGATGTATGCTTCCATTAAAAAGCAAACGGTTAAAGTATTAAAGGATGTTCCAGGGCTTGTCGCTAACCGAATTCAGCAAGGTGTGGCAAGAGAAGCATTTTCTATCATAGAATTGGGTATTGCTGCTCCTGAGGATGTTGATAAAGCATTGAAGTTTGGACCAGCATTCAGGTATGCTACAACAGGTCAGTTGGAGGTTGCAGATTTCGGTGGTCTTGATATTTGGTGTATCGTAGGGGATAACTTACTTAAAGTCATAGATAATTCTCAGTCGGCCAATAATCTTCTGCGGCAAAAAGTGGCGGAGGGTAAATTGGGTACAAAATCTGGAGAAGGATTCTTTAAATATGATGAAGCAGAGATCCCCGTTATCAAGAAAGAGTTTATGAAAAAACTGATCCATCAGTTAAAAGCATCAGAGTATTATATCTAAGGTCCAAGAAGAAAGCTGTCGAGAGAAATAAAAGAGAATGGGTGTGTAATAATGATTAATAGACTCCTTATGTTTTTTGTAAATCTGATGCAAAAATATCTGCCAGACCCGTTTGCAATTGCTTGGATGATCTCTTTGGTTGTTGTCGCTATGGCACTGGGCATTACAAATACACCGATAATGAAAATTGTAGATGACTGGGGGAAAGGGTTCTTCGGTATCTTAGCGTTTGCCATGCAAATGACATTAGTAATAGTAAGTGGCTACGCGTTAGCAGCGTCTCCCATAGTTCGTAGGTTTCTCAGGGCTGTAGCCGGGATACCTCGTACGCCAGTACAAACCGTAATATTCATCGGCTTTGCCTCCATGGCATTATATTATTTCAACTGGGGCCTAGGATTGATTGCAGGTGGACTACTTGCCCGGGAAGCGGCCAAACTCCATCCTGACGTCGATTTTCGTTTGTTAGTTACAGCTGCCTTTTCTGGAATTATCCTTACCCATGGCGGCATGTCAGCATCAGTGCCCCTATTGATCAATACCAAGGGGCACTTCTTGGAAAAACAAATTGGACTTATTCCCTTATCACAAACAATTTTTCACCCGCAAGCCCTCTTTATTACGATTACTCTTGCTATCCTGGTTCCGTTAGTTCTTGTATTGATGATCCCCAAAAAGGAAGATATGGTTTTAGCTGACCCTAGCTTGTTTGAAGATGAGCAGGCCCCAGTCCTCGAACCAATGGAAAAACAGTTGGCTGACCATATAGACACTAGCCCTATCTTGAACTACTCTTTGGGATTGATGGGAGTCGCTTATGTTGTCAATTTTTTCGTAAAAGGCGGCACCTTGAATTTAAACATATTGATATTTAGCTTTATAATTTTAGGCATATTAGCTCATGGTTCGCTGATCAATTATAGTAAGGCTATGTCCAAAGGGGCTGTCACCGCGGCCGGAATTATCCTCCAGTACCCTTTCTATGCAGGAATCATGGCGATTATGGATGGGAGCGGGCTGGTAGTTTGGATTTCTGATTTGCTTTTAAAGGCAGCAAGTTATCAAACCTTTGAGCTGTATTGCTACTTCTCATCCCTGATTATCAGTATCTTTGTTCCTTCGGCCGGAGGCCACTGGGTTGTGCAGGCGCCGTTCATGCTGCCCGCTGCTGCACAATTGGGTGTTGAGCCTTGGAAAGTGGCTATGGGTGTCGCCTGGGGTGAAAGCATATGGAATGTGGTTTGCCCCTTCTGGGCTTTGCCCCTATTGGCTATCGCCAATATCAGTATCCGTGATCTGATCGGTTTTTCCATGTTGTTGTTCATTCTTGGAAACGTGGTTGCTATAACTGGTATTATGCTGTTTCAGTAGTATTAAAACCATTATAAAGAATAAAGTAAAGGCTACCAACAAAATGGGTAGCCTTTACTTTAGGGAGAGTACGAGGAAGTTATATTTAGCAATTAAAAAATTCAAATTGTTTATAGATTGGTGGGAGTCGCCGCAAATTATTTTTTTAGAAGGAGGTTTAATAAGATGAGCAAATTGATCGGTATTGATCAAGTGGCAGAATTTTTACATGATGGTATGGTCGTTATGGTTGGTGGTTTTTTAGGAGTAGGAACTCCGGATAATATAATTCAAGTAATTATCGATAGTGATGTGAACGACATAACATTAATTGCGAATGATACAGCGTTTATGGATAAAGGGGTTGGTCGGTTGATTGTTAGCCACCAAGTAAAAAAAGCAATTGTCTCTCATATCGGTACTAATCCATATACCGGAAAACAAATGATTGATAATGAGATTGAAGTGGAACTCGTTCCCCAAGGAACTCTTGCAGAGCGAATTCGCTGCGGTGGAGCTGGTCTAGGCGGGGTGCTTACTCCAACCGGAATTGGAACAATAGTAGAAAATGGCAAACAAAAAATAGTTGTTGATGGCAAAGAATATCTGTTAGAAAAACCATTGAGGGCAAGTGTTGCGTTTCTCAAGGCAAAAAAAGCAGATAAGGCAGGCAACTTAATCTATGATAAAACTGCACGGAACTTCAATCCAATCATGGCGATGGCAGCTGATTTGGTGATCGCTGAGGTAGACGAAATAGTAGAAATTGGTGCAATTGATCCTGACGAAGTGATGACCCCGGGGATTTTAGTGGACAAAATCATTTGTACAGGAGGATATTGGCTATGAAGTCATTGGATGTTAAAACAATCATTGCGCGACGAGTGGCATTAGAATTAAAAAACGGTGACGTGGTTAACCTTGGAATCGGACTGCCAACCTTGGTTGCTAATTATTTGCCACAAGAGATCAGTGTGATCCTCCAGTCGGAAAATGGTTTTGTCGGTCTTGGCCCTGTAAATGGCCAGATTGATCCTAATCTTGTGAATGCTGGTGGGCAGCCGGCAGGATTTGTCCCTGGTGCAGCGATGTTTGATAGTGGGATGTCATTTGCTCTAATCCGTGGGGGACATGTAGATGTAACCGTACTGGGTGGTTTGCAGGTCGATGTGGAAGGTAATCTAGCAAATTGGATGGTTCCCGGCAAAATGATTCCAGGTATGGGGGGAGCCATGGATTTGGTTGTTGGCGCAAAAAAAGTTATTATTGCTATGGAACATTGTGCTAAAGATGGTTCGGCGAAGATTCTTAATAAATGCACATTACCCTTGACTGGTAAGGGTGTAGTAACAATGATTGTTACTGAACTTGGTGTGTTTACTATTGAAAAAGACAGTATAGTGTTAAAAGAAATAGCAGAGGGTGTTACCGTCGAAACTATCCGTATGAAAACGGAAGCAGACTTCACTGTAAGTTCTGATCTTAAGGCGATGGGCGGATTTTAAGCTTGTAATCATTGATCAATATTAATAACAAAAAAGTCTACTAGCTAGCGATATGCCAACTAGTAGACTTTGCTTTTTTAGACTGTCAAAAAGGTTAGGTTTTTGGTCAGTAGAAGTTTATGTTATTCACCAAGAATGGCTTTCATATCTTCATCAGCAGTTGTGATGAGCTGCAAGCCGAATGTTTCATTAAGAACGTTAAATACATTTGGTGAGATGAAGGCAGGAGGGGTAGGTCCAATACGGATGTTCTTAACACCTAAATGCAGCAGGGTTAGGAGGATGGCTACTGCCTTTTGCTCATACCAAGATAGAATAAAGGATAGAGGTAAATCATTTACACCACATTTGAAGACACTAGCCAAGGCCACTGCGACCTGAATGCCGGAGTAAGCGTTGTTGCATTGTCCCAAATCCAGTAGACGAGGAATGCCGTCAATATCACCAAACTCAAGGCCGTTAAAGCGATATTTACCACAAGCTACAGTTAGAATAACGCAATCTTTAGGTACTTTTTGTGCCATTTCAGTGTAGTAGTTACGGCCGGTTTTGGCACCATCACAACCACCGATGAGGAAGAAACGCTTGATTTTACCAGTTTTAACAGCTTCGACAATTTTATCAGCCAAGCTAAGGATGACATTATGATGGAAACCAGTATCCAAGGTATGTTCCCCAGCTTGTTCAGGCAACATCGGTAAGGATTTAGCATGAGCAATAATTTCAGAGAAGTCACGGTCAAGGATTTGTTTTCCGCCTTGCAGACCAGTGATGTTGCGCATGTAAATACGGTCACCGTAAGTAGTTTTATCAGTAAGAGGCATTACACAGTTAGTAGTGACTAAAATAGCACCAGAGAAGTTTTCAAATTCTGTACGCTGATTCTGCCATGCAGTACCATAGTTGCCTACTAAGTGTTTGTACTTTCTTAGTTCAGGATAGGCATGGGCTGGTAACATTTCGCCATGGGTATAAATGTTGATGCCTGTACCTTCTGTTTGTTTTAATAATTCTTCTAGGTCTAATAGATCATGACCGGTAATAACAATACCATGGCCTGCTCTAGTGCCAGTGAAGACCTTAGCAGGTGTTGGTGATCCAAAACGATCAACATGGGCTTTATCAAGCACTTCCATAATTCTAAGGTTCATTTCACCACATTTCAAGACCATTTCAATATGTCTTTCTAGGCTGAAATTAACGTTAGTCAAAGTAAAGAATAAAGCATCATGCATAAAAGCATCCACTTGTTCATCCCTAGCACCTAGTTCCCGCGCGTGATGGGCATAAGCAGAAATTCCTTTCAATCCAAAAACCAGTGTATCCTGAAGGCTGGCAATATCTTCGTTTTTACCACAGACCCCCACTTTAGTACAACCTGTACCTGCAGCAGTTTGTTCACATTGACGGCAGAACATACTCATTTGATATCCTCCTTATATTGTTTATTACATAACTAATTATAAGGGGGTGAGAGCATGATAGATGTGATTCGTATCACAATTTATTACGGAATCAGAAATTATAACAATTTCCGACGGAATCAGAAAGTGTCATACTTTCTGATTCCAAGTAAGGGCAACTAAGGTTTCAGCCTGCGCTGAGGCTTGGCGGAAGCCAAGTTTTCTTTATCATAATTTGCAAAAATGGGGTATAATTTTTCAGAAAAAAATATATACATAAGTATGATGAAATCAAATCAATCAGATTGTTGTTTTGTAGTGATTAAAATATCAACCTCATCACCATTTTTTACTATGGCTGTATATTCTGTTGGTTGTTTATTTAATCGAATGGTTACAATGCTACCTGGCGGTAAAGTGCCGGGATTAAAATTTGATGCTAGTAAGACATCGCTAATAATAGGATGTTGCTGCTGAGTACAAGAAAAATCAATGATACTGCCGCAAGGAGCAACAGTGGTAGGCTGTGCTGGGGCGTTATTCATAGTAATACTAACATGGCGTAATGGGATGGAACAGTTGGTGCCGTTGAACAATATAGTAAGGAAGTTTTCATCAGGGTTATTTAAACCTAGTAACTCGCCAAGAGTAGGCTCAGGCGGATTAATAACAGTGATAGCGTCACCTGGCTTAACAGGGGTGGAAGCCTGCGCTGCAACATGGTTGATAGTATATTGTGCCCAAGTGTTATAGATACGCTCAGTGCCGTTTATGGTGTAGATATACTGAGGTGGCGTCAGTCTACAGTCAGTTGATGTTAATACCTCATCAAGGGTAACAGGCAGTCGGTAGGAGACCTGATCACGGTCCGCGAGTAGGGTATCATGTTCAGCGGGATGACCATTGATGAGAAGTGTCGGCTTTATGCCATAGGGCTGTTCATTAATAGTAATTGCAAATGATATAGGCCCTTCTACAATGTCGTGGAAGTATACTGCGGGTGTAGTGCCGTCCATACCGTTGATTATTTTAATGGTATCATTTTCTTTAAGTTCGTGGGTAAGTGAGGAGATCTCGCCGTTTAGTTCAATACGGCTAGGCGTGCCATGGGTGCCAGGGAAAAACTTGGTCTGTTCGTTAATATTGATGGTTATGCCCATTCCTGGTCGCCCGCGGAGACTACGCATATCAATGCCAGCAGCCAAGAGGGCGTCAGCGATTGTCAATTGACCAAGATTAAATAGACGTAAAGGTTGATTATTTAATGTAACATTAATAAAGTTCAGTGTGGGGCTGGCAGAAAGGTTTAAAATGCCTAGGGGAGTTACAGCATCAGGGGTACAAAGATCCTCGGGGACTTTAGTAATACCTTGAATTGTATCAGGGCGACGAATTGCTACCCTTGGGATCGGAATATCAAGGGCCTGAGCGAGAAGCTCAGGAAGCATAGGGGTGAGTGAACCGCCACCGACGAGTAGCACTGCTTGTGGAGGAGCTGTATTAAGGGTCATGATTTGCAGAGCAATTGCTTGGGCTAGCTGGGCGACGTCCTGGCTAATACTGCTGATAATCTCATTAGCAGGGACTTCGTGCATAAGGCCTAAAACATCGCTAAATAGGACTTTTCCCTGTTCGAGGTCATTTAATTGGCGTTTCACCTCTTCGGCTACATTGAAATCAAGGAGATATTTTTGTGAGATGGCTTCGGTAATTTCGTCTCCGGCACAAGGCACCATGCCATAACCGATGACTGAACCGTCCTTGGTAATTGCCACATCAGAAGTACCGGCACCGACGTCAACCAAGACTAGATTGAGATGGCGCATGGTTTGGGGAATGAGTACATTAATCGCAGCAATGGGCTCTAATGTCAGGGTTGCCATTTCTAGATTAACTGTGGTAATGGCTGACTGCAGAGAATCAATGACCTGTTTAGGTAAAAAGGTAGCGATGATTTCAACACCAGCTGTTTTACCGCGTTGGCCGACTAAGGTTTTTAGGAGAGTATGATCAAGTGTAAAGCTGATAACACTGTAGCCTACGCAATAATAAGCAGTAGGATCGTTGATTGTATTTGAGGTAGCCAATTTTTGTTGCGCTAATTGGATTGCCGCCAGTTCTAAAGTATGCTCGTCGTTTTTTGTAAGGAAACCTCGCTCAGAGGTTTCGATTTCTGCGCTAGATTTAATGGTACATAAGGCTCGACCAGCTGCGGCTACCGATACCTTTTTCAGATTGCCACAGGTTTCTTCCAGTTTGTTCTTTACTTCAGCGATAATTTTAGCTACTTCGGGCACATCATTAATTTGTCCATCCAGCATAGCTCTAGTATGATGTTCCCGGCGTACGTAAGTTAGTATTTGAATCGTATTGTCTACTTTTTCGCCAACTAAACCGACAACGCTGCGTGTACCAATATCTAATGCAAACAGCAGGTTTCTTTCCATAGATTACTCCTTTTGGATATTGTTTCAATTATGCAGAACCTTTATGCTTGTTATCTTCGCTTTTTGTTGCTGATTTCCTTTTTGACTGGTATAATTGCTGTGTCTATAAAAAGATTTTTTGGTATATATAGTATTTTTTAAAATAGATAGAATAAAAAGATAATGATTGATATAGCACGCTAATAGCTTGTTTATATTGAAAGGAGTTACATTGTGTCCCGAATTCACATTGTTGTAGATAGCATTGCACAGATATCTCGGGAAATGTTTGAGATGTATCCCAATCTACATGGCGTGTCTCTAAAAGTACGAATAGGCGACAGAGAATGGCCTGAAGATGAGCTTTCTACGGCAGAACTCTTTAAGATTGCCAAGGAGACAAAACTGCATCCTCAAACATCACAGCCAGCACCAGGTGATTTTATTGAGGTCTGTAAACCGCTTATTGATGCTGGTAAAGAAATTATTCTTATTACAGTATCAGGTGGGCTTAGTGGTACTGTCCAAGGAGCAAGAGCAATTGCCAAAATGCTTGATGAACAGCGGATTCATGTTATTGATTCAGGCACCGCTTCGATTGGTATGGTGCAGATGGCTAAGGCAGCGCTGACAATGGCGGCCTCTGGTATGTCAGTTTCAGACATTGTAGAAAAACTACATGCTATGATTGAAGCAACACATACCTTTATTCTTGTTGATACATTAGAATATTTATATAAGGGCGGACGTATCGGTGGGGCTGCTGCATTATTTGGCACAATTTTACAAATAAGACCAGTGCTTTATCTATCAGATGGTAAGGTTGCTGTGATGGATAAAGTGCGTACCAAGCAACGGGCAGTTAACCGTATGCTGGATGAGTTACAAAAGTACCAAAACTTAGAATACATTGGTGTCGGTCATATTGATGCGGGGGCTGATGGACAAGGGATAATCGAGCGGATAGAAGAAATGTATCCTGATAACCGTGTATTGCCTGCTGGAATTGGCTCGGTATTAGGTGCTCATTTGGGACCTGGTACAATCGGGATTGTTTTCCAAGAAAAAATATAATATAGCAGTATTATTTGCCAATAGGAGGAATTTAGATGCAGGAGACTGTTGAGTGGGTTACAGGTAATGATTTCCGAAATATGATTGTAGGATCATACCAAACTTTTATGCGGGAACATGAATATATTAACAGTTTAAATGTTTTCCCAGTACCTGATGGTGATACTGGCACTAACATGCTGTTAACATTGGCAGCGGTAGCCCGGGCTGTAAAGGATGTGACCGACAGTGGAATTGGCTCCTTGAGTAAGCGGGCGGCAGATAGTGCTATTATGGGGGCCAGAGGCAATTCAGGTGTAATTTTGTCCCAAATTTTCCGTGGTATTGCTCGTGGTTTAGCTGGAAAGGAGCAGGCCACATCCTCCGAGCTCGGTAAGGCTTTTCAGTATGGTGTATTATATGCTTATAGGGCGGTGTCAAAGCCTGTAGAAGGCACGATCCTCACGGTGGCTAAGGGCATTGCCAAGGGCGCTCATAGGGCAGTGCGCGACGGTTTAACTTTTATGGATGTTTTAACCCATGCCATTGAGGCTGGTGATGTTGCCCTCCAGAAAACGCCAGAGCTTTTGCCTGTTTTAAAAGCTGCTGGGGTTGTAGATGCAGGTGGGAAGGGCTTGATCGTATTTTTCACAGGGTGCCTAGAAGGGTTAGGTGGTGCATATAATGGTCCTGAGGCTAACTTTGACAATAGTTTGCAGACTGTTTTAGGTCAGCAAGAGGCGGTGGATTTAACACATCCTTATTGCACAGAATTTTTAGTTAAACGTTGTAGTATTAGCACTGCCGAAGCTAAAAAACATCTCATTAGCATGGGCGATTCCCTAGTAGTGGCTGAGGGTAGTGATTTTATGAAAGTACATATTCATACTGCTCGTCCAGGGATGATACTAGAATCAGCGACAGCCTGGGGCACCTTACATGATATCAAAATTGACAATATGGCTGATCAGCACCAGCATCGCTTGGAGATAGAAGCGCCGTCTCAAGAGCGTAGTGGTATAGTCATTATTAGTGTGGCTGCAGGTCATGGATTGGCTGAAATAATGATTCAAATGGGAGCGAATGCCGTAATCATGGGTGGGCAGACCATGAATCCCCCTGTTGAGGATTTTATTGATGCTGTCCATCAGGGGAATGGGGAAAAGTACATTATTTTGCCGAATAATAAAAATATTATATTGGCAGTCCAGCAAGTGAAAAAATTGCTAGGCGACAGGGTAGAGATTGTGCCCACGGTTAATGTTCCTCAGGGGCTGGCAGCATTGGTAGCTTTTGATCCTGAGCTTGATATTCTTAGTAATGTTGAACGTATGACTGGACGTCTTGCTGAGGTTAAGGCTGCGGCTATAACAACAGCAGTGCGGGATAGTGTGGTCGATGGTCATACAGTAGTTTCCGGAAGTTTCATCGGTGTGATAGATAGCAGGGTGATTGTTGATGCTAATGAACTAGGTACAGCGTTGAAAAAAATGGTACAATCCTTACTGCAACCTGAAAATGAAATCATTAGTTTGTATTATGGAGCTGAGCTGGCTGAGACTGAGGCTAGACAATTGGTAAAATCCGTAGAAGCTGATTTCCCAGGTATAGAAGTGCAGCTATATCTAGGTGGCCAGCCCCATTATCATTTTATTATTAGTATTGAATAATTCAAAAATGAAATTTATACTTCATTTTTATTAATATTTTGTATATACTATAAGGATAGAATAGATAGTATTTTTATGAATACTATACTGGCTATGGGAAGGAGATTTTTTATGTCTGAAAGAATAAGTTTACAAGATGTGCTTAGGGATTATGGCGTGCCATTGGTGACTTTAGATGTTGCTGCTTCAGAAGCAGAGTGTCACAAACTACGTGAACATTTAAAAAAATTGACTAAAGATAAAGAACAGGGATATTTAGAAGTCAATTGTTCCTTCTTTATTGATATTCATGATATTGATCGTTACTTGTTAGGTGAACTGCCTAATTTGTCGGCGATTTATGCTTTTCCAGAAGATGTGAAAGTGCATAGGGAGGAATAGTTGTTTATGAAAAAGATCATGGCTTTAACATTGATGCTGATGATGTTTGTGAGCACAGTGTGTTTTGCTGCTGTAAGTAGTTCAGGATCTAAGTCGTCTTCTGCCCCTAGCAGTAGCAAATCATCGACTTCTTCCCCGTCATCAAGTAGTCCAACAGCTCCTAGTGGGACATATAAATCGTCAGCACCTGCCAATAGTTATAGTAATACGGCGCCAGCTAAACAAACAACTCCTAGTGCCCAACAAAATACTCAGCCACAATCTTCTGGGAGTAGTTTTTGGCGTAATGCGAGTATGTTTGGTGGCGGTATGTTAGCAGGCAGTCTGTTAGGAAATCTGTTTGGCCATAATAATATGGGCGGAGAGTCATCCATTTTTGGCATGCTAATCAATCTTCTGATGGTTGGCGGTATAGTGATGGGTATCCGCTATTTTTGGAATAAATATAAAAATAATAAAAGAGAAATGTGATAAGAAAAGACTTGGCTGAGTAATCTGTACCCGTAGTCAAGGACAATTAAAAAAAGACTATGCAATATTAAGAAGATGATTTCTGTAGTGAACAGGAGTCATCTTCTTTAAATTCCATTGATATCTGT
>JAGFZX010000113.1 GCA_017889585.1 Bacillota bacterium | reverse complement strand
GTATAGCAACCACCCATTTTAGAGATATCTATTCCTCGACTTTTTAGTGTTTCCATATGCCCCTGTGCCCTACATAAATATCTCATTGTCTATAGTCTGAACCCTAAAAACTTATTCTCCTTGTTTTTAGCGCTTCTACAAATTTCATATCATTGGTTTAGCAGAACCCTATCTGAGCCAATAGGTCTTCAAAAAACAATCCTTTACTAACCCCTGTAACAGGGCCCGTCATATGTACGTGACCATCGCGACTAATATTTATCTTTATTATCCCACCAGGCATGTGAACCTTTACGTCGCTATCCACTAGACCAAGTTTGAAAGCCACACTGGCTGTTGCACAACTACTACTACCAGATGCCAAAGTGTAACCTGCACCGCGCTCCCAAATTTCTATTTTTATATTGTTACGGTCAAGTACTTTGAGGAGCTGAACGTTTATTCTATTAGGAAAAAGTTCATGTTTTTCGATTATAGGGCCAATTTCCTCTACAAGCTCCTTTGAAATAGTATCGAGAAGGATAACACAATGCGGATTCCCTATAGAAAGACAATTAATTGTAAATTTTTGTCCATTTAGGTCTAATTCTTCTCTTACAACTTCACGAACATTACCCACTACTGGTATCTCAGAACTATAAAAGGTAACTTGTCCCATATCCACTTTTATTTGATTTGCCTTAGAGTCTAATAATTCAACGTGGACTTTTCCACCTAGCGTTTCAAGATAGAACTGGTTGGATTTTAAGTAGCCAGCATCAAATAGATACCGGGAAAAAATCCTGATTCCATTGCCGCTTTTCTCGGCCTCACTTCCGTCCGGATTTAATATTCTTAAGCGGATAGAATCATTTTGAAATAATGGGCCGTATAAGATACCATCCGAACCGATACCGAAATTACGGTGACAAATCAACCGAATGTTTTCCTCAGATAAGTTAACTCTGATCTTATTGGGATCAATGACAATATAATCATTACCCAAAGCATGGTATTTATAAAAATGAAAATCCATTTAATCTCCTCCCCATTTTCCTACTGACCCTCTTCCTCTAAAACGATGGAACCGTGTCCTTTACAAATATTTTTTAAATCCTTGAACAACCCCCAGCTTATATCCAATAGATTCATAAAAAGCATGAGCATCCTTGCGTTTAAGTAAGGATACAAGCATAATATAGTAGCAGTTCCGTTCTCTAGCGCAATTCTCAATATATTTGACCAGTTGACGGCCTGTGCCTCGTCTGCGGCTTTTTTCGCTAACAATAACATTTTCAAGCACCATGAATGGTTGGCATTCTCCTACAATATCGGTACATACAATTCCCATGACCGAACCAACTAATCTTTGTTCTTCATCTTTTGCCCCGATTAAAATATAATCTGTATTATCTGCAATTTTTTTATACATTTTTTCCATAAGCACCATATTGGTTTTTATTCCAGTAAGCTCCTCATATAGTAAGGCAAGTTGCCCCAAATCCGAGGAATTTATGAAAGTTATGGTTAGCATTTCCCCTCACCCCTTTTGCAGTTAATTATATTTTCATTATAACGTAAACCTTTCATCCAGATATTGCTTAACCTGCTAAGGAAGGTGGTAAAAACTGCTATAGCGAATAATATAAATTATTACTGATAAAAATAGCTTTGCGAGGAATTTCTTATATGAAAAATGATATGAGTCACCTAAATGAAAAACGAGGATATCTTAATAATGATTTTATTTTTTTCAACTTACAAGATACAAAAGAAATGCAAATTGAATCCCATTATCATGACTTTAATAAAATTGTCATATTAATTTCCGGTAAAGCAACTTATTATATTGAAGGTACAGCATACAAATTAAAACCTTGGGATATCTTGCTGATTAGCCATGGTACCATTCACAAACCTATCGTTGATACAACATCTCCTTATAAGCGAATGGTTCTATGGGTTAGACCGTCTTTTTTGCTAAATTATAACGATGCAAAGGAGAATTTATTAACTTGCTTTGAATTAGCCTACCAACACAAGTTCAATTTACTTCGAATACCACCTGAAATGCTGACAATAATCCAATCAATTCTTTTCCAAATTAATAGCACCTGCCAAAACTGCAACTTCGGGGATGAAGTGCTACGAAGTTCGTTATTTTTGCAATTGATTGTCTATTTAAATAGAGAGACTATGAAAATAAAAAAAGATGAACTTCTCACCGACATTGAATATGATGAGACTATATATAGAGTATTGAAATACATCGATAATAACATTGCAGATAATTTATCAATTGAGAAACTGGCATCAATCTTTTTTCTGAACAAATACTATCTAATGCACAAATTCAAACATCATACTAGTTATAGCATACACAACTATGTTCTGCAAAAAAGATTGATTGCCGCTAATCAATTTATTAGAGCTGGACATACTGTCATGATGGCGTGTATGGAAAGCGGATTTCATGACTATTCCAATTTTACCCGAGCGTTTAAAAAGATGTATGGAATGTCTCCTAAAAAGCACCATGGTTTGACAAAACACAAGGTTTTCACCGCTACCAGTGATACCTTTCACCCTGACTGATCTTAAATAAAAATATTACTTTAATGTGCATGCCACCAGTGACACTTTAAAATACTGTTTACAACCGATCCGCATAACTACTGACCTTAGATCTTTTCACTCTCCGCACTATCACTTCCATAACAAGCCTCGTTAGATGTAGCCCTTTACACTATCATCTATCTATATATAGTGCTTGAATGAGCTGCTATACCTTTACCAGTTCCCATAAAAGACAAAACACCTGCTAAATTTAACTAAAATTTAGCAGATGTTTTTTTCTGAGCTAACGAACTGTCTCTTTGCTGTTTTACATTATTTTAAAACTTTTTAAATTTGCATTTGCAAACCATAAGGTAAGCTAAAGCAATTATTAATATTACTGTAACTCCTAAAGGTACTAAGTAGTTTATCGTAGCTAGGCAGTATAAGGCCATAAACATACCAGCGAAAGTTATAGGAACACCATAAAATTCTCCGTCAAATTCAGTAACATTGAATCTAGCTAATCTATAGGCACCAGCCATTGGGAATAATAATACCAATAAATATCCCAAAATCCCCAATTCTGAAAATCCATAAAGATTAAAAGAAAGAATAGAAGGAGCAACACCAAAAGAAACTAAATCCGCGAGAGAATCAAGTTCTTTTCCTAAGTCACTTGATACATTTAGACGTCTAGCAACAAGTCCATCATATCGATCCGCAAGACATGCCAATAATATAAAAATGGCAGACCATATATAATTCACTTGAAATAACATCATTATAGACATAATACCACACCCTAAATTGGCAAGAGTCAATGAATTCGGTATAGCACTTTTTGTTATAATGGCCACAATAACCACTCCTTTAAAGGCGAATTGCCACATATTATTGTTATTCTGGAATCAAGAAATTGACCTCGTGGGTCCCTTCATTCATCGCTTTAACCGCATCATCCGTATCTCCTTGTATCTCCCTGATAAGCGCAGCAATTTATTTTGCAGCTCCTTCTGACTGTTCCGCCAGTTTACGAACTTCATCCGCCACTACGGCAAAACCGCGGCCTTATTGACTTGTTGACATGGTGTAAATGATATTATAAAATTCATTCACATGACATGGCCTGTTATCAATTATACCACACCGCTTAAAACAAGCAGTGGATAAGCAGTTTTTAAAATAAAAAACCTTCCGATAAAGTATCGGAAGGGTTGATTTCAATGGTGTGCCTGGAGCGATTCGAACGCCCGACCCACGCCTTAGAAGGGCGTTGCTCTATAAATTCAGATGATGTTTTCACGCACTATAGACCATTACAAAACCTACAATCCCTTGTTTTATCTATATTCCCCACATTGAATAAATGAAAATCCATTCCTCGTTATTACCCATTAAACTTGGTTTCCTTGGTTAAATTCAGTATCATAGCAGAAACATTACAGAAACTTTTATCCCTGCAACCCTTTATTCTTCTGCCTTCTCACTAGGTTTCTGCAGCAACTCAGATAATTTATTTGCTGTTTTCATATCAGTATCAGGAAAAATATGAGCATAGGTTTGCATTGTGAACGCATAGTTGGAATGTCCTATCCTCTTAGATATATCTTTAGGGTTTACATTCTGCAAAACCATCATACTAACATTAGTGTGTCGTAGATCATGAACACGGACATTCTTTGTAATGCCAGCTTTCTTCAGTATACTTTTAAAAAACCTATTGAAGTTATGAGGGTCTGGGCATTGACCTTTCTTATTACAGAACACATACTCAGCTTTATCATCCACGTACTCTTTGTGTTTACGCAGAACTTCTACGACCTCCGAGGGAATTGATACGGTTCTTTTGCCAGCATAGGTCTTGGTGTCATCATCTTGGTAGATTTCTTTGTTAGTTTGCAATAAAGTTTCTGCAATAGTAAGTACGCCATTATCCAAGTCAACATACTTCCACTTTAGCCCCATGAGTTCAGACCTTCGCAAACCTGTGTAAACATCAACGAGCAACGCAGGGTAATAACCTGGATGCAAATTCTCATTAATTGAGCCATCTTTCTTGATAATGTATGTACTAGCTACCTCTAATATCTTCAAGACTTCCTCGACAGTCAAAATATTAATCTTTGGTTTCACTGCTTTAGGCTTGCTACAGGCAGTAGCAGGGTTATAACTCAGTAGTCTCTGCTTTACTGCGT
>JAGFZX010000112.1 GCA_017889585.1 Bacillota bacterium | reverse complement strand
GAAGTAGAAGTAAGCTGTACTTATGATGTAGATATGTTGATTCATGATATCGATCGATTGTTAGAGGAATATACAGGGGTTGTTATTACACCGCTGATAGAAATGTCTCAGCCAGAGGAGCTACAGGGAGTTGATGAACAGCTTAGTATCCCAAGTGGTTTTGCAGAGCAGTTAGAGTCTGAACTTATTAGCATCTCATTGGATGGTTTAGCGATCGGTCTAGTTGAGGATTTCTTGCTAGAAGCTGACGAACATAGCGCGATCATTACAGATACTTTATTACTAACGCTAGATGTAAATCCCGAAGACACTGAGACATTAGGTGATTTATTTCGCAGGGTACATTCTCTCAAGGGAAATGTAGGCTTATTATTAAGTGTACCCCTTGATGAAGTTTTACAAGCAAATTTTCGCGACTTGTTAGATGTTTTGCAAAATATGGAATCCCTATTAGCTTACGTGCGGGATGTAAGGATGCCTATTTCTGGCGAGATTATTAATGTATGCTTTGACACAATTGATGTATTCTCAGGTATTGTTGCCATGCTGCATAGAGGCGTTATCGCGCCTACTGGTGGTAAACTTAAAAATTTAGCGATTAAGATGCTAACGTTACGGGATGGCATGACGGTCGATACACCCCAAGTGCTAATTGATAATAGAGCTCCTGTGGAACCGCCGGCTGCTAGAATACCTGCAGAAAATAAAGCTGTAACCAAGAGTGTCGATAGCTCAAGAGTCTCTGCTAATTCTTCTATAAGGGTGAGTGGGGACAAGATAGACCGGATTATGAATATTATTGGTGAACTTGCCATTACTAAAAATGTATTTAGCCAGATTGCTCGCAAGTTAAACATGGAGCACGGTCTGCCTAATTTAGCGCGAGAAGTCAAAGACACTGGACAATTTGTTAACCGTATCTCAGCTGAACTAGAAGATGCTATTATGGCGATGCGCATGACAGAAGTGCGGATTGCTTTTCAGAAATTCCCTAGAATTGTACGGGATATAGCACTGCAGACAGGTAAAAATATTTCACTTATTATGGAGGGTGAAGATACGGAGCTTGATAAAAATATTATTGAGCAAATCGGCGATCCCCTCCTACATTTGGTGCGCAACTCATGCGATCATGGTGTTGGAACTGTGGAAGAGCGACAAGCAGCAGGCAAAGATCCTCAGGGACATGTTTGGCTAAGGGCTTATAACCGAGATAAGTATGTTATTATTGAAGTTGAAGACGATGGACGAGGGATGAACCCTGAGGTTTTAAAGTGTAAAGCAGTAGAAAAAGGTTTTTTGACTGAGCAGCAAGTCGAACTCATGTCTGATGAACAGGCGTTTCAATTGATTTTTTTACCTGGTTTTAGTACAGCAAAAAATGTTACGGAAATTTCTGGCCGCGGTGTTGGGATGGATGTGGTGAATAGCAATATTACCGCTTTACAGGGAACACTTAAAATTACCAGCCAGCTAGGTAAAGGTAGTAAGATCACCATGCAGTTGCCACTCACGCTTATGGTTTCCAAAGGACTGGTAGTAGAGGTGCAAGGTCAATTATTAGTGATTCCTATTGATAATGTGTTAGAAATGGCCAAGGTGTCTGCTAACAAACTAGTGAAACGGCGGGGAAAGCGTATCTTATATCACCGGAACGAGGTGTTAGGCGTGGTATCCCTAGCTGAGATATTAAAGATGCCGAAGCAAGAGTTGCCTGATTATACACCCATCGTAGTTGTAACTGATGGTCAGTCTAAAGTAGCGATGATTGTTGATAAACTACTCAATGAGCAGGATATCTTGGTCAAACCACTACCTGATTATTTATCAGCCATTAGTGGTATGGGAGGGGCGACGATTATGGGTGATGGTAAGGTCGCGCTGGTGCTTAATCCAGTAGAGTTGATGCAATTAGCCATTCGGTAATTTTGTGGTTAATGATTCACTTTTATATATATAACAATTCCATGGTCGGTAAATTCGTAAGCATAGGAAATTTATAGTATTGCCGAGAGTGATAAGGAGATGAAGAGAGATGGCTAAACGTGTTTTAATTGTTGATGATACTCTGTTTATGCGTATCAAATTGAGAGGTTTACTAGAAAAGTGGGGTTATGAGGTTGTAGGTGAAGGAGTTAATGGACTAGAAGCAGTGGCAAAATTTACAGAACTACGTCCTGATTTTGTCTTAATGGATATTACTATGCCTGAGATGGACGGATTAGCGGCCCTTAAAGAGATTAAAAAGATCGATTCTAAAGCCGTTGTGGTTATGGTGTCTGCGATGGGTCAAGAACGTTCTGTTAAGGAAGCGATTGTTTCAGGCGCTCGCAATTTTGTGATTAAGCCTTTTCAGGATGATAAGATTCAAGACGTACTAGCAAGATTGTAATGTATAATTCGGTGGGAGGTTCGTATTTATGATTTGCAGTTTATTTATTGTATTATGGGAGGAGAATAAGGGGGAAGAAAATAAGGATGAGATTTCTTCTCAAGTTTGTAAAAATCTTGAGGAGGCAGAGTTGTTTAAGAATGAATTAATGAATACCTATCATATTCCTAATAATGATATTAAAATTCACGAAATAAAATCTACGATAAAGCTTAGTTTATTGAGTGATTAATAAATTCAAGATTTGCACAAAGGGCAGTTAGGATCAATGGGAGATGCAATATTTAAGTAACGTTCGGGTAATTTAATAGAATAAATCGAAGCAAGGATGTGAAACATGACAATCTTTGAGACAGCAAAGCAAATACTACCTGTTTCAACATTGGCTGCTGACGAGTATAATCAAAAGGAAGGTATTATTCAAAACGATGTCAACCAAGAGCTAGCTAAGCTTAACAGCATTTATGACTTTATGGGTAATTGCTCGCTGCAAGTGATGGTTGATCATCATCGCCATCACACGTTATTCATGAGTAGCGTATTTCGGCTAAACAATTATACCTTGCTGGCCCGGATGCTGGTTTGGATGTATCGCTCCTATCACGCCCACGGATTCTCCTATGACTATTTTACCTATGCGTTTTCCGAGTGGCGTAAGGCGGTAACGCGACATATGAGCCAGACCAAAGGGTTGGAAATAGACCGTGTCTATCAATGGATAGTCGCGTATCATCCAGATTTTATCCAGTTGGCCGAGTCGGCAGATTACAAGATTTTAACGAAGAATAGAGTTGAAGAAGTTGTTAATACCTTTGTGGCGCATCTGCTACACGGGGAGTACCAGGCGTGTTTGGCGATTAGTGAAAAGTACTACTTGACTGACGTCGATGATCTAGCGTACTTCTATGTTGAAATCATTGAGCCGAGTTTGTATGAAGTAGGTCGACTCTGGGAAATGGGACATATTTCCGTCGCCCAAGAGCATCTGGCAACGGCGATGGTGAACAGGCTTCTGTTAACCATTTTCTTGCATACCGGACTGGGGGAAGCGACTAAGCCAAAGGTTGTAATTGCGGCTGCGCCTAATGAGCTACACGAGATTGGGGCAAGTATGGTTACCGATCTTTTAGAACAACATGGGTGGCAAGTGGATTATCTCGGTGCCAACATGCCTAAAGAAGACCTGCTAGAATATTTGCGGGCAAACAAACCCTATTTTTTGGGATTGTCGGTGGTTATGCCGTTTAATCTTGCATCTGTTCGGGAAATCATCGATTCAATACGCAACGATGATAGCATCTGGGGCATCAAAATAATGGTCGGCGGGGCCGCTTTCAAGTATAGTGAAGACCTATGGCATCAAGTTGGTGCTGATGCTTACGTGATTGATGGTCATGCCGCGATCAAAATTGCTGGGCGATGGTTGGAGGAGAATCAGGGCCGATGAAGCATCTTGGGGGATTTTTTTTGTCCTCAATAGTAAATTATTTGCACGAGAACGGAGGAAAGAGTACATTCGGGGATCGGCAAAGCAGGACGTTGCTCATACTGATAGACGTAGACAAGCTGTTTGGTGAGGAAGAAATATTGGAACAGCAAAAAGTAGGGTCGCAAAAAAGGTTATGCCGATGGGTGGCGGAACCTTCTTTGTTGAAAATAGGGTGGATTTACAAGGTCACGCCTCGCCTCCACCATGTAAATCAGGAATATTTTACAAATATGGTAAGACTTGGAAACCGCTATTTGTCTGACTTTGAGACGACATAAAGTGGTTTTTTGCTTTCTTATTAGATATTTTATCGCCTCCACCATGTAGATCTGGAGTTTTTGAAATAATAGGAAACGACTATTTGTCTATTAATAGGTAAATAGTCGTTTTGGGCTTTTAAGATTAATATAGGAGCACCGTATCACTGGTGATAGCGAAAAAGATTTTGTTGCGTTTTATAAAATTTCACAGGATCTTTTGGCTTTGTATGAAATTTTATAAATTATAATATAGTACTATAAGACTGAATCGGTAGATCCGTCCCCTATAAGATATACAAAGAAGTCTATAGTGTTTCCTTGAGAATCAACTGCTCTATATAAATATGCATTTTTTCCCTCAATTTTCAGATATGTTTCATCCATTCTCCAAGAATCATTCGTTGGTTTAAGGTGTTTTCTTATTATTTTATCAATTATGGGAGAATATTGGTGAACCCATCTCATAATTGTTGTATGGGTGAGTTTCAATCCTCTTTCTTGCATCATCTCGACGATCATTCGATAGCTGAGTGGATACTTCAAATACCAGCGAACGCATAATATTATAATTTCAGATTCGAAATGTTTCTATTTAAATAGATGCTGTGACATTCTCGTTACCTCAACTTTAAAGTTTAAGGTAACGATTATAT
>JAGFZX010000028.1 GCA_017889585.1 Bacillota bacterium | reverse complement strand
GTCTTTGTGTTAAAAATAGGGTTTCTATTTATTTAAAAAAACATATAAATTAATAAAGAGGTATTTCATGTGATTAGACATATTCGCATTGGTATTCCTATACTGGGTAGTAGCCACTGGTATGCAGGTGTCTCCACTGTTGAATGGCTTGTCAAAGCAATCCAGCATCTGCCAGAAGAGAAAAGGCCCCAGTTGTTTTTAGTGATTACTGACAGGACACTCAAAGATTTTAGCATGCATCAAGGATTTGCCTCACTATTTAACGGCATTATCTTTCAAGGAGGCAACCTAAAAGCAGCACGCACAATCATTAATTTCCCACTTACCCATTGTGTTTCCCTTGATCAGCTATTCAACAAAATAGACTTTTTATTCCCTGTAAATTCACAAATATGGCCTGGTCGCTTTGTAGTATCATGGATTCCAGACTTTCAACACCGTTATATGCCTGATTTTATCTCACCACAAGAATATGCCCTCCGCGAACACCGTTTTGGGGAAATTGCCAGGCAGGCACAACTTATTATTTTCACCACCCGTACTGTTGAAAAAGATTTTTTAAAATTTTACCCATCATCTACAGCAATCACGAAAATTTTATCAGCACCCTTTTACCCAGAAGAAGATTGGTACATAAGTGATTCTAGAAAAGTACAACATCACTATCAATTACCCGATGGTTTTATATTATGTTCTAATCAGTTTTGGCTCCATAAAAATCATGCCACATTATTTAAAGCCATAGCTATATTGCGGCACATAGGAATCGATGTGCCTCTTGTCTGCACAGGCTTTACAGAAGATTACCGATGTCCTGATTATTTTTCACAACTCCAAGATTATCTAAAAACCATTGGCATAACCGATCTTGTTCATATTCTCGGGCTAATCCCCCGTAGTGAGCAAATACAACTTATTAGGCGTAGCCTGTTTGTTGTTCAGCCATCCCTCTTTGAAGGCCTAAGCATGATTGTTCAAGAATGTCAGGCTTTTAATAAAACAATTATCCTTTCAGATCTAGATGTGCATCTTGAACAGGGCTACGGCATTTTCTTTGACCGTATGAATCCAGAAGAGTTAGCGCAAAAAATCGCCGATATTCTACCATATTCCGCGCCAGGTCCTCATGTACTGGATGAGGCTGAAGCCAAAAATAAAACTTTTGGGAAGATCAAGCTTTTTGCTGAAGAATTCTGCAATTTTGCACAAGAAGCACTGGCTATTTTTAAGCAAAAATAAAAAATATCGATATATTCTAATTCCACAGAAAAAAATCGCCATACAAGGCGATTTTTTAACTTCTAAAATTGAGCATCTGTAAATATTCATCTGCCCAAGCATCACGAATCACATATGATGAATGTTTCAACGGAAAATCCATGGCCATTACAGGTACATCCGCAAAATGATTTTTACATCGAGTATGAGTTGATTCCGGACCAAAACCAATATTTGATACTAAATTTACATTAGGCAGAATATGCAACCCGCTTTGTACTAAACAAGAAAAAAAGAACTGATAATCCCAAGTATCAATTTTGCCGTTATAAGTATCTTCAAAAATACGATACCAGTATTGAACTGCAGATTCCCCTCCATTAACCTTACACTCGGCCTTCTCCCCCAAAATTTCAACTTGCATACTGGCAAAAATATCGAAAAGCCAATGATTATCGCGAACTTCCGGCCACAATTTCATATTGAAGTCATAATATCTCTGCCATATCTTCCGCCATGTTGCCCAGCCCCACATTTGAGTATATCGGGAGAAATAATAACTATGATCTGTCCGTCGGCGGCCATATCCGAAATTATTTCCTGAAATGCTCATTACCCGCCCATCATCACGATATCGTTCCAATAGTTCCTGACAAAACTGAAAAAACGTCAGGTGGGGCAGGCAATCATCTTCCAAAATAATCGCCTCTTCTACTATATTAAAAACCCAATCAAGACCACTGGCTACCCTTTTTCCACAACCTAAATTTATATCTGAATAGTTTTTTAACACTTCACAATCCCAATCCACCCGCTCAACAATAGCTCTAGTAACAGCACATTTTTCAACCTCATCAGGCCTCTCGTTGCGAGGAGCATCAGCGATGACCAGTAACTGCCGGGGCTTAGCTTTACGAATTTGCATAAACACCTGCTGAGTAGTATCTGGGCGATTAAAAATGATCAAAGCAACGGGGATCCTTAGCTGAAATCCACTCATATTAGCACCTTCTTAAAATAGGCAATAGTGCGCTCTATTCCCTCGTCCAAGCATACCTCAGGTACCCAACCAATTTTTGCCTTAGCCAGAGAAATATCTGGTTGACGTTGTTTGGGATCATCGGGCGGCAACGGCTTGAAAACTATTTTTGATACTGACCTTGCTAACCCTACTACCTTTTCAGCTAATTCAAGTATGGTGAATTCTCCCGGATTTCCTAAATTAACTGGGCCAATAAAGCCTTTTTCGGTTTGCATCATACGAATAATACCATTAACAAGATCATCTATATAACAAAATGATCTTGTTTGCTTGCCATCTCCGTAAATTGTAATATCCTCTCCCTTTAACGCCTGCACAATGAAGTTACTCACCACCCGCCCATCTTGGGGATGCATATTGGGGCCATAAGTATTAAATATACGAATTACTTTGACATCAACATCATACTTGCGATAATAATCAAAACATAAGGTTTCGGCACAGCGTTTTCCTTCATCATAGCAGGCCCTAATACCAATTGGATTTACATTTCCCCAATGCTCTTCTTGCTGAGGATGAATAAGAGGGTCGCCATATACTTCCGACGTAGATGCATGCAGTATTTTTGCCCCACTTTGGTGTGCCAAGTCTAATATATTCATAGCACCTAACACACTGGTCTTGGTAGTTTTTACAGGATCATACTGGTAATGCACTGGACTTGCCGGACAAGCAAAGTTATAGATCTCATCAATTTCAACATTCATCGGTAGGGTTACATCATGATGTACCTGTGTAAATGTAGGATATTGTAATAAATCTGATACATTTTCCTGTGAGCCTGTAAAATAATTATCCAAGCAAATAACTTTTTGCCCCTCTTCCAGCAATTTTTTGCACAAATGAGAGCCAATAAATCCAGCACCACCAGTAACTAACACTCGTTTATCTGACATAGCAATTTCTCCCAATACAATAATATTCAAAACTAAGTTTTTCAGGTGTACAGGGTCATATTGAGTAGTTTTTTAAGGCAAACCAATAGTGACCCTTTCAAAGATATCCTATTCAGATTCTTGATAGGAAGTGCCCTTATATAATAACTGGTAGAAGATTGTTTAGTATGTTAGATAGTAAACCTATTTTTGTATCAAAAATAAATCTATTGCATACCCTGTAGAGGAGGGATTTTGATGACAATACAAATTATTAAGCCACCTATTATGAATACTTATATCTCTGGTAGTGATATCCATAAACTTATGTGTAGCCCCCCAGGCAGATACGGCTCTAGGGAACTCCTAATAGGAAAAAAATCAGCCAAAACCAATAGGACACTCATCCAATTTGATCTCTCCTCACTACCCTTGTTCTTAACCATTACAAGCAGTACATTACATATCTTCCTCTCATGTAATGAATTTCCATGCATAGAAAAATCCCTCGGTATTTTTCAGATATTATCAAAATGGGCAAAAAAAACACACTGTACAAAAGAGCCTTTAATAGCCTCTGCGCCATTGGATGTTATCAGAATTACAAACCAAAATGATATTTTTGTATCATTAAACATAACTACATTAGTACAAAACTGGTATACAAACCAATCAGCAAACTTAGGGATTATGCTAAAAATGCTTGATGAATCGACCAATAATTTAATCGGACTGTGCAGCAGGGAATGTGAAGATTCTCAATTTTGGCCCTATCTTAAAGTGAATATTAAGGATCCAGCAATATCCGACAAATGCTGTAAAGCAATCGATCTAACATTGTATGTCGTGGCTAAAGATAATGCCAACTATACTAGATCTCTCAACATTTTGCTCTTCAACTATTCCTACCTGATTGTCAACAATGGCCTATATCCTGCATTGGTGTACTTGCAAGTAAGCTGTGATGGTACACACTGGCAAACAGAATCAGCAGTAAAAACAATTGCTACTGGAGAAATGGTCTCCTGCGTGCCAGATACAATAACAAAATATTCCAGATTGTGCTACCAAGCACAAGATATGGATCAACATACAAATCTAACAATCCATATACAAGGACGTACATATTAATAAAAAACACACCCACCCAGTGAGTGTGTTTTTCTATTCTTCAACATTAGGTAGCATCTTGTTCAATTTTATGCATGGAATCCAAGTGGGACATAAGGTTTTTATAATTAAATCTAGGTTATCATTGCTAATATCTGCTATTTTTTGTGTAATTGGCAAAAATGTAAAATCACAATTGGCTGATATAATGCTTGCGTACAACAGCATCATCTCTGCGCTATACTTCAAATATTGAAGTACTATTTTTGACAACTCATTTGCAGGCTGATAGAGCATAATAGCTCGCAAATAATCATTGCACCCTATGATCAGATTTGTTTTACTTACTGAATTTTGATTTATAATAGTAAGCAGTGCTAATACCAAAACTACTTCCAGCTCTTTCATCTTGATCAATTTCAATTGTAAATCCTTACTTACTTTCTGTGAGGTAAACTTACTAATTTCATACCAAGTAAGCTGACTTTTCCCTTTTTGTTTAAGGCCAATCATCTGCAATAGGGGGTATACATGCTGGGGGACTAATTGCAATGACGTAAAATATTCTAGTTCGGCATTATCATAATCATCCAAAATCCCGTAGATATCTCCGCATATGGTATGAATCGAATTTGCCAAGGTATTCATACTATTGCCGGTAAGGGACTGCTCTAAGAACTCTATAGCAACCTGATAGTCTTTACTATATAGGGCTGTGATTCCCTTGAGCAGCATTATATCTGAGTCCTGTGGTAGCATAAGAAGGGCCCTATCAATCAACTCTTGCGCCTCTTTTAATTGTCCTGTCTGTAAATAACCTGAAGCCAAATTCACTAATACATTGTGAAAATAACCTTCGCCCCCTTTTAATTTCTGTAATGATTTTGACAGTTGCTCATTGGCCTGGGCTATTTTCCCCTGCTGTATATATTCAATACCAAGACTGTAACGTAAAAATGGATCATATGGATTGTCAATTAAAGCCTGATTGATGACTTCCATATTGCGTATATGCTTTTGTTGTGCGGCTATTCGCTCGTTTAGATAACCCCGATGAATAATTTTAAAATCCGTGCAGCCTAATGCCTCTTCACTATTGAATTGTCGTATGCTACCAATCACCTGTTCATGGATGGCACCTGAAAAACGATAATGAGGCTTATTTCTAAATAAGCGTACCACCTGATCAAACATTTTTTCTTCACCATTGCCAATAACACTTTCAATCTCAATAAAATATCCTTCAATATGAGAAGCAACTAACAGATTATTAAACCCCTCTATATCAACATATTCTAATGTTTCATCCGCATCCAACACCAATATCCAATCGCCTGCTGCCTGATCCAGGGCATAATTCCTAGCCTCGGCAAAATTTTGTTGCCAATTATAATTAAATACCCTTGCTCCTGCTTGTAAGGCTTTATCAATTGTACGATCTGTCGATCCGGTATCTACGATAATGACTTCATCAATTAAATGTTTCACACTATCAATACAACAAGTAATATAATCTTCTTCATTCTTTGTTATCATACATAAGGTCACGCTAATATTCCTACTCATAAATATAAACCCCTTGCTGCTGTATATTTATAATAAAGCATAGAGCGAAGGTTCTCGGCTTTACCCTGCATATAATCAATAAGCTTCATATTACTTTCAACTGATGAATCCATTAGAATGTCAGTTACTGTTTTTACTAACTTTTTAAATGCGCCGTCACAGGTAATACCAAGATATTTCGGGCTAAAGCGTAAGCAGTTTTCTAAAATTAATAGTTGTAGTTCAATAACCGCCCCTTCCCGGGATTTTTCCGGCCTACTATATCCTGGGCTAGAACTCATGCGCGCAATAATTGTGAGCATTGCCCATGCCTTGCTGCGCTGCTCAGGTGAAGTTACCCATAAGTCAAAGGCCCATCGCTTGGCTGTACTAAAATCCCCGTTAAGAATATGGGCTAGGATTTCTTCGATCTTGATTTCGATGGCAATGCTCGCCCTATCCATACTATTTATAAGATCCAAAGCTTTTTGTACACAACCGCTGTATAACAGACTTCTTATCCGATTAATACTTGTATCCCCACGTAATGTTAATGACTGCTCATAGCACTGGGCGGCGAGTTCTGGCAAACCCACTTCGAAAAATAGCATCGCCAATGTCGTTGCCCATTGGTCATGAAGAAAACTGTTCTTTTTATTAAAATAATCAAATACCTCTGATGGCTTTAAATTGGTAATTTTCATTAAGAATAAGCTATATAAGGGGCAAGTATATTTAGGATTTGTCTCAAGGGCCTGCCAATAATAATTTTCGGCCAATTCATAGAGCCCTATTTTTTCATAACAAAATGCTAAATGATAGCAGGCCAAAAAACTTTCCGTACCCTTAGAATGGAAAAGCCAGAGTGGTGGGTCTCCTAATTGTATTGCTTTGAGAAAATAATCAATTGCTTGCTTAAACTTACCCTGTTCCTCCAAAATTGCCCCTGTTTCAAAAAAAACATCCGTAAAGTCTGGATTTAGCTCACACTCATTTTGACAAATTTCCAAAGCTTCATCAGGGCGTCCTAAGAATTTTAAACAATCAACCAAGTATCTTACAGCTGGCCCCCTAAACATAGGTTGGTACAAGCTAATGCTCGCGACTGCAGTTTGCAAACAGTCTACTGCTCTTTCATACCGCCCTATACCTAGCCATTCGACCCCCATATAATATTTTAAGTAATAATTATCAGGATCACGATGTAATTCATGTTTCAATAGTCGCAAATTGCGCCACCGTTTTTTATTGCGCTGCTTATGTGTAACAAATTTATGACAAATTACAGGTGCATCCCCAATATCCACGACATTTGTATTGTTTATCACTACCTGCTCATGAATTTTGCCCACAAAATGATATTCAGCAGTATTGCGAAATAACCGCATCACCGTAAACCGTTCATATTCGGTAGCTGAGTAGATTAAAAGAGATAAGCCGAAGACCTCGGTTTCCGGACTGCTACCAATTAATTGCCTGATACTCCCCTTCTCTGAATCCAATTTTTCATCGGCATCCAGGCTAAGTATCCACTGCCCTGAGCATTTACTAATCGCAAAATTACGCGCCGCACTAAAATCACCCTGCCAGGGAAAGTGATAAATCTTATTTGTAAAATTACTGGCAATGTTTAGGGTTTGATCTGTTGACCCAGTATCAACAATGACAATTTCATCCACTTCATCCTTAACACTGCCCAGACACTCCGCTAAATTAGCCTCTTCATCCCGCACTATCATGGCAAGACTTATCCTCTTTATCATTTTTCAGCCTCCTCTAGTAGAGTGCCGAATATAGGGAATTCTGGATATTTGACTACGGCCTCTTTCAGTAACTCTGCGCGTACCTTTTCGTATAACTGAATGAGTTTGATATAATATTTAGGTTCTTTAGGATCAAACTGTAATGCCTTCTGATAATAATCAATGGCATCAAAATACAATTCCTGTTCCTTTTTTATCTCGGCTAAGAGAAAGTAAGCTGCTGCATCTTCACTGTTTTGCTCCATATGCTGTTTTAAATATTCTTCAGCTATATTTACGTGTCCATATTGATAAAAAAATTCCCCAAATACCAAATAATACTCCACCATTGACTGGGAACTTACTCCTGACAGCAGTAAACTGCAACGTTTTATGGCGCCTAAATCTAGCGTCCGTTTAACGATTTCCAGTAGCAGCGTCATTCCTTCACTGCCAATATACTTGAACTCTTTCTGTTTGGTATACGTATTGCTAAGTAGTTCTATCACTGCGGCCGTATCTTCGGATAGCCCTACGGCTAATAATTCGGCGCTTATTGCCCTCACTTTCAGTCGATTGCCTTCAAGCCAAAAACATAGCAGTTTATTTAGCTTTGCTATAAAAGATAATTGTTCATCCTCATCTATCGAGTCCAATAGATGAAGTGCTTCTAAACTGCGCCGCAACTGAATAAGACAGATTGCCCTATGTAAGCTGAACTGTGGCGTAAAAAATTCATTCGGAACCACTTCAAAATATGCTAGTGCCGCCCCATAGGCAGAATGATTAAACAATAGCTCTCCGATCAGCAGTTTGCCCTGAGGTATGGAAAGGTCGCATATTTTATTGATTGCGTATGTAGCGTAGTCTGGATCACTACGTGGCTGCAGGATGGTAATAATACGATTAAGTGCTGTTATGAAATTGCTATTTTCTCTAAAACTGTCGATATAGTAACGGAGTGCCTCTTCCTCGTTGCAGAACTTTTCTGCAATCTGACCCAAATAATAGTAGGATTTCCATCCTTGTAGCCCATAAAGTGATGCATAATGAACGGGTTGCTTTGGTGTATGTAACGCTTTCTGAAAATATTCATAAGCTGCCCCATACTCTCTTACTTCATAATAAATTCCCCCACCTAAATGATAAAGATCAGCATAATCTGGAAACAATGCTAACCCTCGCTGCAATGCATTTAATGCCGCCACCAATTCTTTGCCTCCATAATAAGCTGAGACAATATATCGCATGAGCTTGGGGCCATAAATAACCTCCTGTGGATTTATCTCTTCTGAAACTTTTTCGAATTCTTTTGCCGCGAGCAGATTTTCACCCATTCGATATAACTCGACTGCATAATGAAACCGTACTAGAGAATCTTGTGGTTTATTCATAAGCTCTTTTTCTAGTAAAACGAGATTGCGCCTTTTTTTATCTTTTTCTTGAATATGACTATTCAGATAGCCATAATGGCAAATTACTAAATCCTCTAACAACGGATAGCTCATCTGATTATTCTGCTCTGAAATCACATCACATATCTGCTCATGGATTGCATTACGAAATCGATACTCTGGTTTATTGCGGAATAGACGAAATACTACATCCCCACTCCTTTCAGGACATGCTTCATTGCCAGTGTAACTTATTATCTTATTAAAATAACCTTCCACGTCACCATTCTCAGTAGCACCGCGTAAAACTACGCCGCTTTCTGGGCTTAACTCCTCGTCCGCATCAAGAAAAAAAATCCACTCTCCTGTTGCAAGGTCTAAGGATGCATTTCTAGCATCACTAAAATTATCATTCCAAATAAAAGATTGAACCTTTGCCCCGAAAGTCTGGGCAATTTTGCTGGTCTTATCACTGGAACCTGTATCAATAACGATAATCTCGTCCACCACATCAGCTACACTTTGTAAACAACGCCCAATATTTTTTTCTTCATTTTTAACAATCATACATAAACTAATTTTTGCAGTCATACGCTCTCCACTCTTTTATCTCGTTTTTATTTACTATATGATTGCAAATCAAGTATTGTCACTCCTGCTGGACTGTGCCATTCCCCAATAAATAGGTATTTTTTATGTTTTACTGAGAACCTTTTAATTACTAAAACCATATTATGTAGTAAATATGAATATATTTGTATTGAGAATTAAATTTAAGGAGGATCTATAATGCCCAACTTTAAAATCATTCAAGATCAACCTGACGAGGCCAGAGTAAAGGTGTATGGTAGCAATAACGCTGCACTACTGCAAGATGCAGAAAATAAGCTTGTTGTCACTTCATCATTAGCTATTACCGATGTAACATATACAACACCCGCATCAGTAGCTGGTGGTGCTGGTAGCGCCCTAACGACTCCCGCTCAAAATGTTTTAGCTCTTTCAGAATGGTCATGGATTGCTTACAATACCTCTGAAGTAGCTACTGCATTAGCAGAGGTTAAAATGCAGGGTAGTCCTGATGGCAGCGTCTGGACAGACAACAGTTCATATGTAACGGTCACGCAAAATACGATTGCCACGATGGTTCCTTCCAGATTCCTCAAATATTCGAGAGTATACTATTCACCTGCCGGCAGTACCGCCGTGTCGCTAAGCTTTTTCTTCCAAGGTCAAGGCTAATCAATGACTGATCCCCCCCAGCTAGCACCGGGGGGGATTTTATCCTATTCAGGGAATAGCATAGCATATTGTATCGTAATAAGCCGTAGTATGATGCCTTAAATATAGTTTATATTGCGGGGCTATATTTTTTATATAACTTGGGATTTGCCATAAATCTTCCAGCGAATGATATATACTGATTGCAAGCTTAGGTTGTTGCTTCATTATAATATTTTTTGCTCCCTGTAATGCCTGAAGTTCAGCACCTTCAATATCCATTTTTATAAAAGATACCTTTTTCCCTTCTAAAATAGAGTCAAGTGGAACTACTTTCCCCTCCGCATTTCCTTGATCTGTTATTCTAGACGACTCATCTGCATGATTATTGTATAATATAATTTCCTCTTTATCCCACAATCCTACGTTATAAGTAGAAACTTTACATTGTAAAAATTTTCCTAAAGCTTCTACTGTTTTGCCTAATTTGATATAATTAGTCTTATCCAATTCAAAAGCATGTACTTCAGAAAATCTATTGTGAACTTCTTGCAAAAATTGTTTTACAGTATCCCCATCATAAGCCCCACAATCCACAAACACTTCATTCTCATTTAGCTCTATAATGCCTTCAGCAAAATTTTGCTTGCCGCAACATATTTCTGTATAATCAGCGTATACTGGGCTGTCCACAAATAGATTTCTGATTACAGTAAAATAAGTACGCTTCGATTCCTGATCAGCAAACATATCTATTACATTCAGATACTTATTTTGAAGATAATTCAATTTATCGTTGTAAAAAAAATTAAAATTTAAATATATCATACTAAAAACAGGATATATTTTTCTAAAATGATTACTATGCAATTGTTCCATTATTTCTTTCCAGCTTTTACTTGCAATAATTATTGCAACATCGTTTTTATAAATTTCTAATTCCTCTGGGGAAATACATTTTATATTATTACAAATTTCTCTTCCCCATTTTTTCTTATCATTATCACAAAAAAAGTCAATTTTTATATTCGTATTCAACTTTAAAAATGTATTTACTAGAAAAACCCCTAGCTCTTTTGCACCAAATATACAAACATACTGGGTTTGAGCATTCTTTAATTCACTAGTAAGTCTATACAAGAAATTTTCACTATCCTTTCTTTTTTCAAAAAGACTTAACAATTCACTACTATAGTCAACCAAATATACTCCTCCAGTCTTTATCAGTAAAAACTGATATTTATAACTTGTTTAAAATTTTCTTCTGAAAGTTTACACTACTAAATATCACAATCTACCCTCAATCCCGAAACTCAAAATCAATAGATATTTCTTCATTTTGCCACCTTTTTTATGTGCTGATAAATATTCTTTTAGATTACGTCTGACGAAACCACCTATACCGGTAATTAAGATTCTCATAAAAATGTTTCTACTTTGACGATTCAGTTTATTTATCACAAGATCAATCGTCAACTTTCCCTTACACCGTTCACCTTAAATTGGTATAATGAGAGAATTGCTCACTTGTCTAATGCTGCTTTCTATTTTATTTAAGTCCCACGAAGCAGTAACAAGTATCGGTAAATCAGGATAGGTTTGAAGTGCTTCTTCTAGTGAGGCGAATTGGTACAATCGATATTCCTCTGAATTTTTCAATGTTTCCCAACGCTGGTCAATTACAACTTTTATATTCAAATCGGACAAAGGACCACAAGATGATCTAGAGCGGAAGAAATTGTCACCAAATCCGTAAACAATAACATTTTGCATTCCACCTAACTTATTTTTTAATATGCTACTTTTTGTACTTTCCTTTTCAATGTATTGTATAAGGCTGTCATTCAATCCTCCTAAAAGACTCGGTACAGTTTGTGTCTTATTAAAAGTACAAAAAGCATATTGAGCGGGGAACGTCCCCCCATCTTTATACGGCAAGATATGTCGTCCGAACCGTAAGACATTTAGTTCTATGCTATTCAGCAGTATGGTCAAGGATTTTTGCGAAAAATGATTTACATGAAGTCTGTCAATATAATATAGGTATTCTCTTTTCGGATGTTCAATGTACCTGTATGGGTCAGGTACTTCAATATATAATATTCCTCTGGAATTAAGAAAATGGCTACTAATATACTTGATAAAGCTTAAATCTATTATGTGTTCCACAACATGAGACAAAATAATAAGGTCAAATTTAATATCAATCTTACATATTTGATTAAAGAAAAATAAATTATGGCTCGCATTGGGATCTATTTTTTCTTGACCATTGATATCATATCCAGAATATTTGTTATTGGGATATTCCAAACTCAATTTTCTAATTAAATCCCCATCTCCACAGCCAAAATCAAGTACATTTAAACTATGATGTCGACTAAAAAACTCCTTCAAACATTCTATTTGAACCTCTATCGGAGAAATCTCTAACTCTTGATGAATCAAGTCATTTTTTGTATATCTATAATATTTGTCATAATATAATTGATTTGCAGGATATGTAAAGCCAAAATCACAGTCCTCGCAAACTGAAAGACTCACACGTGTTGGTAATCCACCTTTGGGCGAGAAGGGCAGACTGATAAGAGTATTATTTGTTTCTTTCCCGCATATTGGGCATATGGCAGTACTGCCGCGTTTAAAACTCATAGATTGGGGTTGGAGAGATAAGGGCATTTTCCCACTTCCTCTGTAATCTTCACTTCTCTTAAATATATTTTATCAACGCAGTCTTTCACCGTTCTCTAAAACAACCTATCTTGATAATATACATATTTATTGGCAGGCATTGTATCTGACATTATAGAGATTACTAATCCCTATATAATTTTATTATTGGATTAGAAAGCTTTAAATCAGTTTTGATATATTGCTCAATTTCGCTTTGTGCTATTTTGGAAGAAATTAAAATTGGAGTTGAAGAGTCCAGCCATGAGCCAGGCAGCTTTATAGGAATATTTCTAACCAACCTTCCTACATAATGTGGATTCATATCAATAAATGCCTTAATGTTACAAGTTCCTAATGATGTCGCAGCAAGTAGCCTGAATGTATGGGTTCCAGTTCCCCATACATATATTTCCCGTTCATTTTGTTTTACTGATTTCAATATCTCTTCAATATTATTTAACATCATCATTGACAGGGTAATATAGTCCTTTAGAGCTTCTAACCCATAATTATCTTTAACAATCTTATTATTCATTTTGTTTATTTCCCTTTTCCATATGCCCATAATACCTGAAGCAAATATCCCTGGAGCACCTGGTAGCATTATTTGCTCAATTGACAACATACTTAAATTCTTTTCGTTCATAAGATTATTAAGAGACACGCTGGAAAAGTAGTTTATATGTTCAATACTAAATTGCTGAAATGGTCCATCATTGCATTTTTTAAACTCCCAAAGGTTTGGAACCCCTATATATAGCAACCCGTCTTTGCTCAAGAGCTTTAACACATTACCCAGAAAAGCATGCACATCCGGAATATGTTCTAGTACGGCCTCTAAAATAATTAAATCGTAGGTATTCTCTCTAGGAATTTCACATGTTTCTAAATATCCTGTAAATACTTTAATATTTGATTTTTTGCCCTCATAATAGTCTGCTACTGCTTTTGACGGATCAAGACCAAATAAATGAGTATAACCAAATTTTTTAAGTTCACGCAATAAACCGCCTGAACCGCAACCAAGATCTAATACCCTAGTTTCATTCTTTAAAAAGGTGGATATAAATTTAGTGATCAATTGAAACCGTTCTTGATCATAGATCGAAATATTCTCTAGACTGCTGTCATATTTCGATAAAGTAGTATAATAATGCTCAAATACACTAGGTTCAGGAAGTGGTGTAGCAAAGACCATACCACAATCGGAACATGCTACAACATTATAACCAGATAACAACCCTATATTATCTTCGAAATTAACACTGTGTACGCTATAATGTTGCCCCGAAGAACAGACAGGACATACTCTCTCTAGCATATTTTCCTCCCTCGTTTCTGAAATGTCTACCACCTTATCAACAGGTATGCCCGCCATCAATTATCATAATTAAGCTGTTTTGTCTCTGCAAAAGTTGAGTTATTATAGTAATCAAATGTATTCATAACGCCACTATCAAACCCCACTTGCACCTGCCACCCGGTTTTTTCCTTAAGTTTTTCTACAGATGCTTCAAGCGGCACGACCAAACCTTCAGCTAAGCCAAAGCCTAGGGGTGAGCCAGGGGCTACAATATCACGCAACCGTTCAACATACCACCGCAAAGGAAAGCTTTCCCCCCTTGCTACGTTGTATATTTGATTAGTATGCGGTGTATTGCCCAGTACGCTTAACGCTTTGGCAGCATCTGTTACATACAGGTAATCCCATTTATGATTACCCTGTGTCAATGAAGGTATTTGACCGTTTATCAATGTATGCAATAAGTATGGAATAAGTGAATTGGGATTGTCACCAGGACCGTAAACGCTGAATACACGGGCCCAAATCCATTCAATACCAAGTTGCTCAGCACGCACTCGTGAAAGATTACAAGTAGCCAGTTTTGCTGCCCCGTAGGCGGTATTGGGATTAGTAGTGGTATTTTCCGTTATAAGTCCATGATGTATACCGTATTCAGCTTGTGATCCTGTGCAAACAAATCGTTTGCATCCTAATGCATAAGCGATTTCAAGTGCATCCATGGTACGCTTAATATTTGGTATTTGGGTAGTGAAATCATTGCGACCACCCTGCCAAGCCAAATGGTAAAATACATCACATTGCAATGGCATTAACTCTTCCAACCGCAAAATATCATCCATATCAAGTTCAATAATATTGGTGTTTTTCAATCCGTTAAGTCGACTTAGTCGTTTTGAACTAGGACGACTAATAACGTGTACATAAACACCTTGATTTAATAGTTCATGCAGCAAATGATTACCCAAAAAACCACTCGCACCAGTGATCATTGCTGTTTTCATACTATTTATAGTCCGTTCTACCATTTTTAAAAGCACACCTCATTAATATAACTCAATATCCCACGCTGAGTGATGTCACTGTCTACGAAACATTTTTGTGTTATACCATGCCACAATTGCGGTACTGTAAGTATCTCAACAAATCGTATTGAACTTTTTCCATCGCCGAAATAACTAGATACACGTTTATAGCCGTCTACGCGTTCTATACAACTCATTATTGCATGCATATCCTCGTTTGCGTGCATAATATTTTGTAAGATATGGGGAGAATAGCGTCTATGTTGCCGCGTGCCGAGATCTATAACAGGTATACCATATACACACGCTTCTCTTATTCCAGCACTAGAGTTGCCTATCATAAAGTCACAATTCTTTAGCACCGTTAAAAACACTTCAAATGGAAGTGACTTAAATACCTTAAATTGCGGATTTTTCTCAAGTCGCTTCAACGCAGAAATTATAATATCACAGCCATGATCATTATTAGGATATATAGCAATAAAATTACGACCTGACTTAACAACCGCCTTTTCTAACGCCTTAACGTGACTCGGCAGCTTATCTACCTCACTGTTCACAGGGTGGTACATAAGCAAGGCGTAATTGTCGAAAGGTATTCCATACTCACAACGTACCATCTTGATATCTGGCAAATCCCCCCCAAGCATTATATCAATATCGGGGGAGCCTATAACATGTATGCTATCCTCACGTTCTCCAAGCTGAATAAGACGCAAACGAGATTCCCCATTTGCAACAAAATGTACATTAGCCATTTTTGAAATAGCGTGACGCATAGCCTCATCCGCTGTTCCTGTAATCTCACCGCCTTCGATATGACCAAGGGGTATGTTATTCAACATTGCCACAATCGCCCCTGCTAATGCATCTATACGATCGCCATGGACAACGATCATGTATGGCTTAACATGTCGTATGTAGTCTGAAAAACAATGTATTGTATTGGCCAGATTTATATCCATCCTATCAACTATCGATAACGTCTCAGGAATATACACGTTTTTATAACCATCGGCTAGTATATCGCAGTAAGTAGCGCCATATTTACTAAGCAAATGCATGCCCGATACAAATATATGGCACTGTATATCATTGCACTTATCTACCTCTAACATAAGAGCCTTTAGCTTGCCGTAATCTGCGCGGGTTCCAGTAATAAAGACTATTTTTTTCAAAAGACTCTACCACCCTATCATGTATCTACTCAAATGAGTGTCTTTCTTTATATCACAAGCCGCAGTTTTCCCAAGTATTTTATAATACTCCTCAGCCCTAAACTCACCTATCCCCGGACGCTTTACCCATATATTATCTTTTGCAAATAATTGTCCCGCCTTAACGTCGGCTATTGTAACGACAGTTGCAAATGCAAAGTCAATAGTAACCTGCTCTTGCACAAGTGCTTGTTTTTTTCCACCACGCATCAAATGAACTTCTCTAGCGGCTTGCAAAAGTTGAGAAAGTTCATCCTCATCCATGGAGCATACAATATCGTTACCTACGCGATCACGATGGTCTGTAAAGTGCCTCTCAACGATACAAGCACCTAATCCAATTCCGGCAATACATGCGTTATTGTTTAAGGTATGATCGGACAAACCTATCGGCACGTCAGGAAAAGCATTCATCATCTCAACCATTGCACCCAACCTTACAAACTCGGGCGGCGTAGGATATAAGTTTGTAGTATGCAACAAAGCGTAAGGCGTCCCTATACGATTTATTATGTCAACTGCTTTTCTTATGGCAATCATATCATTCATACCTGTTGAAACTATCATTGGTTTACCAAAAGCTGCTACATGCTCAATCAATGGATAATTATTTAGCTCCCCTGAACCTATTTTATATGCTTTAACACCAAATTTTTCTAATCTATCAGCAGCAGCACGCGAAAAAGGCGTACTCAAAAAAAGCATATTTTTAGACTTCACATACTGAAATAGCTCATTTTCATCATTCTCGGATAAAGCACACTGCTCCATTACATCATATATGGATAACGTTGAATTTCCTGGTATAACACTTTTAGCTGCATGGCTCATTTCATCTTCAATGATATGGGTTTGGTGCTTTATAAGCCTTGCGCCTGTTCGATGTGCAGCATCTACCAGTTCAAATGCCACCTCCAGACTACCACCATGATTAATGCCTATGTCTGGTATAACCAAGGGCAATGCATTGCGACCTATCTCGATATCATCTATACAAAAGCCTGTCATACTATACATCCCCTTCACAATATCTGCATTCGCTGTAAATCTTTTTATCAAGGAAAGGGGCTAAATCGTCTATTGGCGGAGAAATCATAGTTCCATCAGGAAGTTTTTTACTTTGTATCTTAGGCTCAATCGTCTGGGTAATATCTTGAATAACCTCACATATACCGTAACCATCTTGCTCAAAAAACACTTTAAGTTTATCATAAAGCTCCTCGTGATTATCAAGTAGCATATACGGTATACCATACGCATAAGCAATACGCTCAATATTGGGAAAACTTACGCCAGACTCTTTTGTACAACCTGATAATCGTCCTTCGAAAAAATTGGTTTGTGTCTGTACAATGGCCTGATAGCCACCATTGTTGAACACCATCATTTTTATAGGCAATTGATTATGAACAATAGTTTGCAATTCTTGCAAATTCATTTGAATACTACCATCACCAGTTATGCAAACAACTGTCTTTTTAGAAGCAACAGTAGCACCAATAGCAGCAGGAAGATCATAACCCATAGTGCCGCAATTTACGTTTCCGAACAATCGCTGTTCTATGTGCCTAACACCCGATTGCAAAACTGCAACGCACGCACAGCTATTACCCACCACAGTTATGCCATCATCTTTTAACAAATTGCCAAGTACCTGTGCGAAATAATATGGATTAACCGCTGTACTTTGCTCATGTTTTGGTTGGAAAATAGGAAAACCCTCATATAACTGAGTACAATACTCAAGCCACTTGACACGTTTCTCCCAGGTTTGATTGATACACCTATCCATAGCTTTGAGTAATTGCAATATATCTGAATGAATGGGCAAATCTATATGTATCGTATCTTTTTTTAACTCTTGTGCATCAACGTCAACAACAATTTTGTACGCCTGTGGTGCAAATGCATTAAAATTAAAACCTATTTGTTTAAATGACATACGGCACCCCAAAGTCAAAATAACATCCGCATTTTGCAATATAAAATTGCCAGCTCTACCACCAAATACACCGAAATTACCAAAACACAACCGATGTCCCACTGGTAATAAATCGCTTATGCTGGTTGCACAAATAACGGGAATATTAAGTGACTCAATTAGATCTCGAAAAGGCACAAGTGCATTTGCGCTTCGAATCCCAGAGCCTGCCAATATAACAGGACGTTTAGCATTTTTAAGATACTCAAGTACTTTCCGCGCATCATTATTACAGGAACTTTGCTCAACTTCAGGCGTAAAGGAGCACAGGTCATCAGTTTCTATAATGGCCCCTTGAACATCTAACGGCACATCCAACCAGCATGGACCTCTCCTACCTGTTTGAGCGATATATAGTGCTTTTTCAAGATGATAGCGAATATCCAGCGGATTACGCACCATCTGGGCATACTTAGTCATAGGCATGGCTGAACGTATTATGCTATACTCCTGTTCACCAAACTGACGCAAATCAAGTCCCGTACTCTCCACTGTAGTGTTATATCTGGTCTGCCCAGAAATAACAAGCATCGGTATGCTATCCTGATACGCACATAATACACCTGTCAAAGCATTTGTACCACCCGGGCCTGTAGTCACGCACACAACAGCTATATTACCCTTTATTTTTGCATAGCCTTCGGCAGCAATTGCGCTTGCCTGCTCATGGTGATTGTAAGTACAATTAAGTCCCTTGTGTTGCCCAAATGCATCATTTAGATGCATAGCACCACCACCAACCACCGTAAAAACATCAGTTATGTCACAAGCTACTAAATAGTCGGCTATATAATCAGCTACTCTTTGTTTCATAAAAAAACCTCTTTTATGATAGTTTAAATTTTAAGTAGTTATCTACTCCCATATCTTCCACGGAGCTTCACCTGAAGACCAAAACTGTTCTAAGCTATTTTTATCGCGCATAGTATCCATTGGTTGCCAAAAACCAGTATGTCTATACGCCATAAGCTGCTCATCTTTAGCTAGATTTTCCAAAGGAGTTTTTTCCAAGACGGTACTATCATCTTGAATATAATTAAAGACTTCAGGTTGCAAAATGAAAAATCCACCATTAATCCACCCGTCATCTCCTTGTGGTTTTTCTTTAAAATCACTAACGAAATCATTATCTTCGATAGTAATTGAACCAAAGCGTCCTCTGGGTTGCACAGCAGTTACTGTGGCCAATTTCCCATGTTGCCCATGGAACAGGGCTAAATCACGAATATTGATATCACTAATACCATCACCATAAGTGAGCATAAAGGGTTCATTGCCGACATAGGGTTGCACTCTCTTGACTCGGCCTCCTGTCATGGTATGTAGTCCAGTATTCACCAAAGTAACTTTCCATGGTTCTGCCTGATGATGATGTATGATTTGCTGATTAGAATGCCGAAAATCAAATGTTACATCCGATTCATGTAAAAAATAATGAGCAAAATATTCTTTGATATAATAGCCTTTATATCCCAAACAAATAATGAAATCATTAAAACCATAATAAGAATATATTTTCATAACATGCCACAAGATAGGTTTCTCCCCAATATCAATCATGGGTTTAGGCTTTAAATGGGACTCTTCACTGATTCGCGTGCCAAAGCCACCAGCCAGAATTACGACTTTCACTTTTATCACCCATTATTAAATGATTTTTCCTCTAACACTTGTGCTACCCTATATGCGAAGTTAGCATATGTGAATTTTTCAAAAGCCTCACTGTATAAAAACTGGTGAATATTATCCAAATAAGTATTGTATTCGTTTTCATCAATAGAATTAACATACTGGTACATCTCGTCGTAGTTTGCAAACAATCTTCGATCAATAAAAGTATTGGCGGGTATATAATCAGTAATATTCGGAGCGCCTAAATAGATAGGCACACAGCCTGCAAAAAAACAATCAAATATTTTCTCAGTGATATAGCCGTTGCTAGCCCCGTTTTCATAACATATACAGTATTTATACTTAGATAAAACAGCGAGTTTACCTGGCACTTGACCTTTATAGCATGTATAGCCAACCGTTTCCCAACCTGGACCATATAAATCGAAATCTTCCTTTAGATTGCTCTCAAAATATTCGATTGCCTTGCGTCGTTCACTATATAGTTCACCAGGCACATTGGAAAACTTATTGCCAGCAATTAATGTAACCATCTGTTTATCAGCATAGCTTGTTGTATAAGGATTTTTAAAAGGCAGAGGCTGTGTATAAAAATATTTAAAATATTTTTCATTATCGACTAAATCATCTAGATAAGTAAATACAATTTCTGCATGCTGGTGAAAACTCTTATCATAGTTTTCTGGCATGACAAAAGGCGATTCCGCCAAAATGAATACCATTTTACTCCCCTTACCCCTTGCCAACCACTCTTTAAAAAACTGTTCACCCCGATAGACTTGATGATACATCAGTCTGAACATTGGATTATTGTATGATTTGGGTATATCACAAAAAATAATATATTCCGACTGTTCAATGTTGCCTTTATCGATGGTGAGCAAATTAAATTTATGCTTTTCTAATTCTTCTTTTAGCACTGCCGACCCATTTTTTCCTGTATCTACACCCAGGAAGTTTCCAATGGTATTATCACTAAATACCACATCATTCAGCCAATAATCGTAACCAGGATAAAATAATACATTTTTAAACTGAGCTTTTCCTTTGACCGATAAAATAGCCCTGCGGTTGGCATAAATCTGATCAAGAAGTTTCTTATCTTCTACTAATGAAACGTTTTTTAGATTTTCAAATAACGGGCGATGTTCTGGTGGTATTGGTACTAGTGGATAGTATATTTGCATATCAGCAAAACCTTCGTTTGCGATAAAATTGCAAAGTTTTTCGATATTAAAACCGCAGCGACTGAACTTTTCATCACAATCAACATTTCCATTTAATAAATTGATTACGTTCAAATAGAATGCCTCATTGGCAGCCGTAAAAATTAATTGTCCATCATCTCGCAATAATTTTATTGTATCCTGCAATAAAGTTTGATGATTTACAATTCCCTGTAAATCGACTTCGATAAGGATATAGTCAAATAACTTATCCTTACAAACAGCAGTGATATTTTGAAATTGGCCCAATACAGCGTAATCACTTACTGTCTGCAAATCCTGCAAATATTTCTGTTTTTCCGTCATAGTCCACAATGTTACATCCGAACAGCCATTCTCACGAAGTTTATTCTTAACCTGTAAAACTGTCCCACCGCAAGAAGCACATAATATCAAAACATCCTGATGATCTTTTGGGCCACATTGAATTAAATTTACTACTTCGAAATCAATAGTGCAGTCATCCCAAGCATCAACACCAAACTCGTTAAAAAATATCCGGCGATTTCTTTCTAATAAATTCAGTTTCGCATAATCATCATTGATTGTAATAGAACCAAAATGATGCACAAAGGTGTCTTTGGCAAAAATCAATTTATAACCCGCTCTTCTTAGTCGAAAACTGAGGTCATCGTCTTCAAAACCACCTGGACTGTATATCTCGTTACTACCGCAAAGCTTTTTTACTAACTCTGTTCTCATTAGATTTGTATAAGTAATAAGCCGCATTCTTTCTTCCCATTTATTAGGATTGCTGATGTTATAGGCTGCTGCTACCTGAACCATTTCATCCAAGTTATTATAATTCAGATTAACCTGCTGATAATTTGATGAGGCACTGCATGCAGGAACAACTATACCTATACTTTCATCCGATTCTATACATATTAGCAAATTATCCAGCCAGTTAGGTGTTAAAATTAAATCATTACTTAAACCGACAGTATACTTTCCTTCAACAAGCTTCAGTGCTTCATTGCTAGCCTTATCACCTCCTACATTACATGGGAAATTTATTTTTTTCTTATTAGGAAGTGTATTAAAAAATTGTTCCGTATCATCACTTGAGCCATTGTTAACGGTGATTAATTCAAAATTAATATGGGATGTGAATCGATATAAACTTTCCACACACAGCTTCGTGTAATCTAAATGATTGAATGCCAACAGAATAATACTTACCAATGGTGCCTGAAATTTTTCAACTTCTGATTGTTTCATATGTACTTGATACCTCTTTTTTTATACTTTATATAACGCATTAATATTTAACACGTTATATAGAGTAGGAATCTTGGATAGGATACCTTACTATATTCACATCCACAATAATATGTGCCAGCTTATCCAGTACCCCCAACAGTCACATGCCCAAGCAAATTGAAACTCCACTAGCTCTCCCACCAGATGAGATTAACCGTTAAAGTAACTGCTTGACTAGTTTTATTCATGATCCGAAAAGTTGCATCATGGTTAGACGGTATAATAATATTGCCTGAAAGCTGAAATACGATAGCCGGATTTGAAGGAGGTTGGACAACCGTATTCACAACAGTTCCAGCTGTTATTGGGTCTGCACCATTTATATAGCCAGTGGCACATACACTTGGATATAAAATTGCTGGATAACCAAAGTTTCGATTATGGGGAGTTACAGTCGAAGGAGTAACACTTAAAGTCGCATCACGATAAAGGTCTGCTTGTATATATATCCCTGCTGCTGCCGCTGCAACTGTACTATTAAATGCGGAAATTTGATCTAAATAAACTGTTTTACCTGAATTATTCGGATTTTCAATCTGAATAACCAAGCTGTTATCTTTAGCAACCGTTTGTAACGATGTGACAATAACATATAACATTCCTTTACTACAAGCATCAGCCGCACTTGTTGCGCTTGCTATGGGTTGGGCAATATATATAGGTTCTGCAGGACTAGAAATAATTTTCGTGTTTGGCCGTGGCAGATCTGTAGCAATCAACTTATCCTCTGTATGCATTTTTTTCTTAGCCTCCTTCATTAATAAATATAGAAAAAAACCGCTAATCTATATGCAATATATGCATAAAACACTTTATTGGCTATCTGACTCAGTAATAATTAAAAAGCACGAAAAGCCGGTCAGGTTTAATTTATCTGCTCCGGCTTTTCCTTTGTCATATTATAAAGATATATTCATATTATTGTTCTAACGAGAAAGTATGGAGAAAGGTGTTCATCATGATCAATGGAAATTTTTGGCTTGGTAAAAAAGTCTTTATCACCGGTCATACCGGGTTTAAAGGTTCCTGGCTGTGTTTATGGTTCTCTACATTAGGGGCCGATATTACCGGCTATGCTCTGCAACCACCAACACAGCCAAATATGTATGGACTTTGTATTATAAATGAACTCATGACTTCTATAATTGGTGACGTTCGTGACATAGAGCATTTAACAAAGTCAATGTTAGAGGCTAAGCCGGAAATAGTCATTCATATGGCGGCCCAGCCACTTGTGCGCAATGCTTACCAAAATCCAGTAGAAACTTATGCCATCAATGTTTTGGGTACTGTTCACTTATTGGAAGCTGTCCGCAAATGTAATAGTGTCAAAGTTGTCATCAACATAACAACAGATAAATGTTATGAAAATAAAGAATGGCTATGGGGCTATCGGGAAAATGAACCATTAGGGGGATATGATCCTTACTCCAATAGTAAGGCCTGCTCAGAACTAGTGACAGCCTCCTACCGTAGCTCTTTTTTTAATCCCATTGAATATGAACAGCACGGTGTCGCCATCGCTTCTGCCCGGGCCGGCAATGTCATTGGCGGTGGGGATTGGGCGGCAGATAGATTGATTCCTAATTGTTTAGATGCTCTGCTTAAAAATGAAAAAATTGTTATTCGTAGCCCCTATGCCATCAGACCATGGCAACACGTATTAGAGCCGCTGAGTGGCTATCTGCTATTGGCCCAGAAACTGTATGAAGCTGGTGTAGGTTTTGGCGAAGGCTGGAATTTTGGTCCTAATGATTGTGATGCGAGGCCAGTGGAGTGGGTTGTAATCAAGATGTGTCAACTATGGGGCAATCATGCTGCTTACGAAGTTGACAAAACATTCCATCCTCATGAAGCTCATCATTTGAAATTGGACTGTTCTAAAGCTAGGTCCAGGCTTAAGTGGTCGCCAAGATGGAATTTAGAGCATACATTGGTCAAAATCATAGAATGGATACAGGCCTATCAACATCAGTCTAATATGCGAGATATAAGTGTAAGGCAAATACTAGAATATAGTACGTCGGCAAATGAGGTATACAGATGATTAGCCATGAGCAATTAGAAAAAAAACTAAAACAGCAAATTCTTGATTCTGCTGCCTTATATTATGAAATAAAACATAACAGCGAAACTCCATTTCGACCTGGTGAGCCTATTCCTTATGGTGGCCGTATATTTGATGAACAAGAAATGATCAATTTAATCGATTCAGCTTTAGATTTCTGGCTTACGACTGGCAAATACGCTGAAAAATTCGAGAAAGACTTCTCAGAGTTTTTAGGGATAGAACATTGTTCTTTGACCAATTCAGGGTCTTCTGCCAATCTCTTGGCGTTCATGGCTTTAACATCCCACAAGCTAGGTGAGAGACGAATCAAACAATGTGATGAGGTCATTACCGTAGCAGCAGCTTTTCCCACAACAGTTGCGCCGATTATTCAATATAGGGCTATTCCTGTATTTGTGGATGTGACACTGCCGACATATAGTATTGACATTAGTCAATTGGAAGCCGCGCTATCAGAAAAAACCAAGGCTATCATGCTTGCCCATACCTTGGGTAATCCTTTTGATTTACAAAGGGTTAAGGATTTTTGTGATCAGCACCATTTATGGCTGATTGAAGATAACTGTGATGCCTTAGGTACAAAGTATTTATATAATGACCAGTGGAAATACACTGGAACAATTGGAGATTTAGGAACATCAAGTTTTTATCCACCCCATCATATGACCATGGGAGAAGGTGGAGCAGTATACTCCAACAATACTCAACTGAAAAGAATTGTAGAATCATTCCGCGACTGGGGGCGGGACTGTTGGTGTTCTTCTGGTAAAGATGATACCTGTAAACATCGCTTCCAGCAGCAATTTGGCGAACTACCTGTTGGTTATGACCATAAATATGTCTATTCTCATTTTGGCTACAATCTAAAATTAACAGATATGCAGGCTGCGATTGGCTGTGCACAATTAGAAAAATTACCTGCATTTATTGAGAAACGTAAGCAAAACTGGCAGATGCTACGCACTGGGTTTAACGACTTAAAGGACGTATTCATTTTACCTGAACCGACAGCAAATTCTCAGCCTAGTTGGTTTGGTTTTTTACTGACAGTACGTAAAAAAGCCCCCTTTACGCGGGATGAAATTGTATCATATTTAGAGGGAAATGGTATACAAACCAGAATGCTATTTGCTGGGAATCTACTAAAACATCCTTGCTTTAATGAAATGAAGACAGCTAAAGCAGGATATCGAGTTGTTGGTGAACTAAGAAATACGGATATGATTATGAATCAGACTTTTTGGTTAGGGGTATATCCAGGAATGACTGAAGAAAAGATTCATTTTATGATTGAAATGATAAGAAAATATGCTCTTTAGTACCCGGAGAAACTCTCCGGGTACTTTTTTTGTCTAACAACTCTGCACAAAAATCGACTGCAGATACTCATCTGCCCAAACATCACGAATAATAAATGGAGGGTGCTTCAGTGGAAACTCCATGGATATAACAGGCACATTGGCCAATTCAGTTATTGTGGTACAATTAGTAGCTTCAGGGCCAAAACCGATATTAGATACTAAATTTACATTGGGAGTAATAATTAATCCGTATTGTATTAAACAGGCGAACAGGAAGGGATAGTACCAAGTATCTGTTACACCATTATAAGCAGCTTCAAATTTATCATACCAATATGTAGAGTCCCGCACTCCTTCAAGTAACTGATAATGGTGCTGGCCATGCTTATAACTGGCAGTAATATGCCCAAAAACATCTAACAAATACCGGTTCTCATGAAATTCTGGCCATAATTTCATCTCAAAATCATAGTATTTCCATCCCCGTCGCCATGTTGCCCACCCCCATTGCTGTGCATAACGGGAAAAATGGTAGCTGTATTCCATGCGGCAGCGGCCAAATTGATAATTAGTTCCACTAATAGCCATAATCCTAGCATCGTCACGATAGAGTTCCAGCATTTCTTGGAAAAATCGAAACATGTCCTGATGGGGCAGGCAGTCATCTTCCAGAATTATAGCTTCTTCCACTAAACTAAACACCCAATCTAGCCCACTTGCTACCCGTTTGCCGATACCTAAATTTACATCCGAGTAGTTTTTCAACACTTCGCAATCCCAATCTACCTGTTCAACAACCTCTCTGGCTGCAGTACAATTTTTCGCCTCCCCCACCATATCCCATCGTGGACCATCGGCAATAACCATCAGTTTTGCCGGCTTAGCCTTACGTATTTCTTCAAAAACTTTTTGCGTTGTGGAAGGACGATTGAAAATTATAAAAACAATTGGTGTCGTCAATTGAAACTCATTCATACTGATCCCTCCGGAAAAAACTCATGAGATTACACAATCTTATATTGCATATTATTCTAAAAACACATACAAAGTGTCATCAGGAATACAGTACATTATGAATAAATCTTAAGTCGTCACGAATAAACCCAGCAATGAATAAAATAATAGGAGACAATAATACCATTCTGTTAAATAACTTGCTGAATCAGGGAGATGAGATTATGAATATCGGCTTTTTGACAAAATGGAGTTCTTCATTAAAATGGTCAGATAGCATCAAGCAATTCACAGGAAACATTGTCGGTGAAGAACTCTATGCTGGGTCTTTATGCCGAGAATTAATGCAAATAAAGGGAGTTAACTCTGCTCAAGTCTATACTCCAGATTTTCACCCAGCAGTCAAACTTGATGTGATGATTCACTTTAACGACACCCTTCCTATACCAACCGTCAGAAAAAATATTCTTTATATTCAAAACTTTTATGTCGAAGGGTCAGATGTGGTTTTAAGGAAATTGCAGCAAACAGGTTATGATGGCTACATTTTTTTCTCCCAGCGTTTGCTTGAAATTCACCAGCAAGCAGGTTTTACTGGCATCTTTTTACCGTTAGCGGCAGATACCAACATCTTCAAACCTCAAGCCCCAAACCCAAAGTATGAATACGATGTGGTCTATGTTGGCAATGACATCAAAGGCGAGGAACGAACCATACGTTATATCTACCCAGCAATGCAGTATAACTTCGGCCTCTTCGGCAACTGGCAGCCGACCTGGCATCACTTCTCGCATAATGATATTCTCGGAAAAATATCACAAGGTAGTATTACACGTGAAGAAGCTGCTGCTGTGTACTCTAGCGCTAAAATAATTTTAAACTTCACTGCACAAGATTCCATTTATTGGGATGCTCTGAATCTTAGATTCTTTGAAGCCATGGCTTGCAAAGGGTTTCTCATCAGCGACAAAGTACCTTCAGCTGAACGTGAATTAAAAGACTGTGTTGTATTTACAGATGGCTATGATGATTCCATCAAAAAAATTGATTACTATTTGTCAAGACCAAGAGAAAGAAATGAATTTGCCGAAAATGGTTATCAATATGTCCTTCAACATGCCACTGCACAAGCACGCGCCCACCAGTTATACGACTATATACAAGAAATACTATCCTAAAAATAACTGTAATTCACATAAAAATGCACCCGGGATTTATTCCTAGGTGTATTTTTTACGGAATCAGAAAGTATATCACTTTCTTGATTCCAAGTCTTTTCTTATGTGTTTTTTGTTAAAATTGCTGCTTATTTTTATTATGTAGCCACAAGCTACCACCTATCAGTGTCCCCTCCAGCTGTAATACTTTGATAGCTTCTGCAACCCCTGGCCAATCAGCATACGTGTAGTCATGACAGACTAAAAATCCACCAGTTTTGAGTTTGGGATACCAATGGAAAATATCTGCCTTAACAGATTCACAATCATGAGATGCATCGATAAACAGCAAATCAATTGATTCTTGTTGAAAATGCTCTGCCGCTTTACAAGTCTCCATTACTAGCAGGCGTATTTGATCAGCAACATGGGATTTATCTATATTGTTTTTAAAGCTGGCCAGTACATCAGCAGGATTAAATGTTGGCACTTGAAAGTGATCAATGCAATATAAAATACTGTCAGGAGGTAACGCTGAAGCGATAACGACACTACTGCGACCTTGAAATGATCCTAATTCTACTACTGTTGACTTTGGAGATAATTGTTTAACAAGGCACTGCATGGCAAGTGCCTCACTTTGTGTAAAATATCCCGTAATTTGTTCAATTTGGCTCCAATCATTACCATTGGACACGTCATATCCACTCATACCCTCATCCCCCTTTTACTCAACCATACAATCATGATATGCGTATCTAATCGGAATGCTACCATCGTTTTTTTCACCATTTACTCGCATTTAAATGAACACTGCCACCTTTTTATGTAACTCAATTGGGCATAGGGTCATATAATACACTAAGTACACGGAAAATTCCCCGAAGATAAGTGTGCCTAGAACTAATTTTATGGAGGAATAACCAAATGGAAAATTTGCAAGGTCAACATGTTGATTTAGTAAATACTGATGACCGAGCTCAGTTTTTAGTCCGAGCCGGGGTGCCTGATCTCGCCGTAACCAAGACCGATTCATCTGATCCGGCATACGTGGGTAAAGACCTAACTTATACGATCACTATCACCAATAACGGTTCATCATCGGCAACATTTGTGACCATGGACGATCCCCTACCAGCAGGCGTCACCTATGTATCAGTCTCATCCACCAAGGGAACCTGCAGTTACGACGGAACCTATGTATACTGTGACATCGACACTATGGCTGCAGCTGAACAGGTGACTGTAACCATCACTGTTAGGCCGACCACAGTTGGGACTATCACTAATACGGCCACCGTCCTCTGCAGTGAAATAGTTGCCCCGGTCACCGCAACTCAGGACACTATCGTGCGAGATTCGCCTGCTCTCGTCGTAACCAAGACCGATTTACCTGATCCGGTACACGTGGGTGAACTCCTGACTTATACGATTGCTATCACCAATAACGGTTCACAACCGGCAACAGTTGTGAACATGACCGATACCCTACCAGCAGACGTCACCTATGTGTCAGCCTCATCCACCAAGGGAACCTGCAATCACTCAGGAAATCAGGTAACCTGTGCCATCGGCGCTATGGCTGTAGATCAACAGGTGACTGTAACCATCATTGTTACGCCGACCACAGTTGGGACTATCACTAATACGGCCACCGTCTCCTGCAATGAAACTGCCTCCGTCACCGCAACCCAGGACACCAACGTGCTGGCTGCTTCGGCTGACCTGGCCGTAACCAAGATCGATTCACCTGATCCGGTGTACGCGGGTGAAAATCTGACGTACACGATCGATATCACCAATAGCGGTCCATCAACCGCATCTAATGTGACCATGATCGATGTCCTGCCAGCAGGTGTCACCTATGTATCAGCCTCATCTACCAAGGGAACCTGCAGTCACTCTGGAGGTCAGGTAATCTGTATCATCGACACTATGGACGTAAGTGAATCGGCAACGGTAACCATCATTGTTACGCCGACCACACCTGGGTCCATCAGCAATTCGGTCATGGTCTACGGCAGTGAAAATGACCCTGACATCAGTAACAACACCGCAGCCCAGGATACCACCGTGCAGGCATCGGCTGACCTGGCCGTAACCAAAACCGGTTCAGCTGATCCAGTATACGTGGGAAATAACTTAACGTATACGGTCGCTGTCTCCAATATCGGGCCATCACCGGCAACAGGTGTGACCATGACCGATACCCTACCAGCAGGCGTCACCTATGTATCAGCCTCATCCACTAAGGGAACCTGCAGTCACTCAGGAGATCAGGTAACCTGCACAATTGGTCCCATGGCTGTCAATGAATCGGCAACGGTGACCATCATTGTTACGCCGACCACACCTGGGATTATCACCAATACGGCCATCGTCAGCGGCATTGAACATGACCCGAACTCCCTTAACAACACCGCAACCCTGGAAACCACTGTGCTGGCTTCGGCTGACCTGGCCGTAACCAAGACCGATTCACCTGATCCGTTATACGTGGGAAATAACTTAACTTATACGGTCGCCGTCTCCAATATCGGTCCATCCCCAGCAACAGGTGTGACCATGACCGATACCCTACCAGCAGGCGTCACCTATGTGTCAGCCTCATCCACCAAGGGAACCTGCAGTCACTCAGGAGATCAGGTAACCTGCACAATTGGCCCTATGGCTGTCAGTGAACCGGTGACGGTCACCATCATTGTTACGCTGACCACACCTGGGATTATCACCAATACGGCCATGGTCAGCGGCATTGAACATGATCCGAACCCCCTTAACAACATCGCAACCCTGGAAACCACCGTGCTGGCATCGGCTGACCTGGCCGTAACCAAAACCGATTCACCTGATCCAGTATACGTGGGAGAAAACCTGACGTACACGGTCGCTGTCACCAACAACGGTCCATCATCGGCAACAGGTGTGACCATGACCGATACCCTACCAACAGGCGTCACCTATGTATCAGCCTCATCCACTAAGGGAACCTGCAGTCACTCAGGAGATCAGATAACCTGCGCAATTGGCCCTATGGCTGTCAGTGAATCGGCAACGATAACCATCGTTGTTACACCAACCACACCTGGCACTATCACCAATACGGCCATCGTGAGTGGCAATGAACATGATCCGATCCTCAGTAATAATACGGTAGCCCAGGAAACCACCGTACTGGCATCGGCTGACCTGGTCGTAACCAAAACCGATTCACCTGATCCGGTGTATGTGGGTGAAAACCTGACGTACACGGTCGATGTCACCAATAACGGTCCATCATCGGCAACAGGTGTGACCATGACCGATACCCTACCAGCAGGCGTCACCTTTGTATCAGCCTCATCCACTAAGGGAACCTGCGGTCAATTTGGAAACCAAGTAAGCTGTTCCATTGGCCCTATGGCTGTAAGTGAACTGGTGACGGTGACCATCATTGTTACGCCAACTACGCCTGGGACTATCACTAATACGGCCATCGTGAGTGGCATTGAACATGACCCGAACCTCAGTAACAATACCGCAACCCATACCACCACCGTACTGGCTTCAGCTGACCTTGCCGTAACCAAGACCGATTTACCTGATCCAGTATACATGGGAAATAACTTAACGTACACGGTCGCTGTCACCAACAACGGTCCATCAACCGCATCGGGTGTGACCATGACCGATGCCCTACCAGCAGGCGTCACCTATGTGTCAGCCTCATCCACCAAGGGAACCTGTTTTCACTCTGCAAATCAAGTAATATGTATCATCGACACTATGGACGTAAGTGACTCGGCAACGGTAACCATCATTGTTACGCCAACCACACCTGGGACTATCACCAATATGGCCAGTGTTAGCGGCATTGAACATGACCCTAACCTCAGTAACAACACTGTAGCCCAAACCACCACCGTACTGGCATCAGCTGACCTGGCTGTAACCAAAACCGATTCACCTGATCCAGTATACGTGGGAGAAAACTTAACGTATACGGTCGCTGTCACCAATATAGGTCCATCCTCAGCAACAGGTGTAATTATGACCGATACTCTACCAGCGGGCGTCACCTATGTGTCAGCCTCATCCACCAAGGGAACCTGCAGTTACTCTGGAACCCAGGTAATCTGTGCAATTGACCCTATGGCTGTCAGTGAATCGGCAACGGTAACCATTGTTGTTACACCAACCACACCTGGCACTATATCTAATACGGCCCTCGTGGGCGGCAATGAATATGACCCGAACCTTAGTAACAATACCGCAACCCAGAACACCACCGTGCGAGCATCGGCTGACCTGGCCGTAACCAAAACCGCTTCTCCTGCTCCGGTATACGTAGGAGAAAACCTGACTTATACAATCGTTGTCACCAACAACGGCCCATCAGCTGCATCGGGTGTGAGCCTTTTCGATATCTTGCCAGCAAATGTTACCTTTGTGTCAGCCTCATCCACCAAGGGAACCTGCAACCACTCAGGAACCCAGGTAACCTGCGCAATAGGTCCTATGGCCGTAAGTGAACTGGTGACGGCAACCATCATTGTTACGCCGACCACACCTGGAACTATATCTAATACGGCCTACGTCAGCGGCATTGAACATGATCCAAACCTTATTAACAACACCACAACCCAAACCACCACTGTGCTGGCATCGGCTGACCTGGCCGTAACCAAAACCGATTCACCTGATCCAGTATACGTGGGAGAAAACCTGACTTATACGATCGATGTCACCAATAACGGTACATCACCGGCAACAGGTGTGACCATGACCGATACCCTGCCAACAGGCGTCACCTATGTGTCAGCCTCATCCACTAAGGGAACCTGCAGTTTCTCAGGAACCCAGGTAATTTGTACCATTGGCCCTATGGCTGTAAGTGAACTGGAGACGGTGACCATCATTGTTACGCCAACCACACCCGGGACTATTACTAATACGGCCAACGCCTTCGGCAATGAACATGACCCGATCCTCAGTAATAACACCGCCACCCAAAGCACCACCGTCCTGGCATCGGCAGACCTGGCCGTAACCAAAACCGATTCACCTGATCCATTATATGTGGGAGAAAATCTGACTTACACGATTGAGGTCAGCAATAACGGTCCATCAACTGCATCAGGTGTGACCATGACCGATACCCTACCAGCAGGTGTCACCTATGTGTCATCCTCATCCACCAAGGGAGCCTGCAGTCACTCAGGAACTGAGGTAATTTGTGCCATTGGCTCTATGGCGGTAAGTGAACTGGTAACGGTAACCATCATTGTTACGCCTACCACATCTACGGTTATCACTAATACAGCCAGCGTCAGCGGCATTGAATATGACCCGAACCCCTTTAACAACACCGCAATCCAGGATACCGACGTGCTGGCATCAGCTGATCTGGCTGTAGCCAAGAACGATTCACCTGATCCGGTATACGTGGGAGAAAACCTGACGTATACGGTCGATGTCTACAACGACGGTCCCTCCCCAGCAATAGGTGTAATTATGACCGATACCCTACCAGCAGGCGTCACCTATGTATCGGCCTCATCCACTAAGGGAACCTGCAGTCACTCAGGGGATCAGGTAACCTGCGCAATTGGCCCTATGGCTGTCAATGAACTGGTGACGATAACCATCATTGTTACGCCGACCACACCTGGAACTATATCTAATACGGCCGACGTCTACGGCATTGAACATGATCCGAACCTCAATAACAACACAGTAGCCCAGGAAACCACCGTGCTGGCATCGGCTGACCTGGCCGTAACCAAAACCGATTCACCTGATCCAGTATACGTGGGTGAAAACTTAACTTACACGATCGATGTCACCAACAATGGTCCATCAGCCGCATCAGGTGTGACCATGATCGATACCCTACCAGCAGGCGTCACCTATGTATCAGCCTCATCCACCAAGGGAACCTGCAGTCACTCTGGAGATCAGGTAATCTGTATCATCGACACTATGGACGTAGTTGATGAGGTGATTGTAACCATCATTGTTACACCGACCACACCTGGGACTATCACCAATACGGCCGTTGTCAGCGGCATTGAACATGATCCGAACCTTACTAACAACACCGCAACCCAAGACACCACCGTGCTGGCTTCGGCTGACCTGGCCGTAACCAAGACCGATTCACCTGATCCGATACACGTAGAAGAAAACCTGATTTATACGATTGAGGTCACCAACAACGGTCCATCAACCGCATCGGAAGTGTTCATGATCGATACCCTACCAGCAGACGTCACCTATGTATCAGCCTCATCCACTAAGGGAACCTGCAGTTACGACGGAACCGAGGTAGTCTGTGCCATCGGCACTATGAGCGTAAGTGAACTGGTAACAGTTACCATCATTGTTACGACAACCATACCTGAAACTATCACTAATACGGCCGTGGTCCAAGGCTTTGAATATGATCCGAACCTCACTAACAACACTGCAACCCAGGACACTACCGTGTTGCCCGGAGAAAAATTAACCTTAACATCTGGCATAATTCAGAACATGGGAATGTTGCATGACGGCCCCTATGCTACCGATACTACACTCTTCCTGCTTAATACCGACCCTAATAACAGTTATACCGTAACCATTGACCTCTATGACCGTAGTTGGTGGGGAACGCCACATCCAACCATCACAAATACACTAACAGTGGCTCCCAATAATTTTGAAATGTTACTCTTGCGTCTAGATTTTTTACCTGTGTATGAAATCAGAGTCAGTTATTATCATGAGGTACAATCTACGTGCAACGACGAAAGCCACGACTTGCTGGCTGTAACCTCTTTCGGCATTAATAATGTCAACTATAGCAATATACTGGGCCAAACATTGCTGCAAGATAATTTTAAAAAACTTAAACTTCCTGCACCGATTATCGAATAACCATGCTGACGAACAACTAAAGGACTTACCAATTTTGGTAAGTCCTTTTTGTTACCATACGTTCATAATTTTCACATTCTAAAACCTTTTCATCTACTTTATTTGACATAGCAATTTCTCCCTATACAATAATATTCAAAACCAAGGTTTTTCATATGCACAGGGTCATATTGATTGCGACCATCAAATATAATATGCTGGTACATCCGCTTTTTCATTTCAGCAAAATCAGGTTGCCTGAACTGCTGCCAGTCGGTTATTAATAGTAAGGCATCAATTTCGTTTAAAGCCTCCATCATATTATCTGCATAGTGAATATCATAATCATCTGCAAAAACTTTTTTTGCCTGATCCATAGCCTCAGGGTCGTAAACAGTAATATCTGCTCCCATGTTAATAAGGGACTGTACTATTACCAACGCAGGAGCTTCTCGTACATCATCAGTCTGTGCTTTGAAAGCCAGCCCCCATATACCAAATCGTTTGCCACTAAGATCTTCACCGAATCTTTTCTTAATCATATCGACCAAATAATACTTTTGTCGTTCATTCACTATATCTACTGCCGTGGCTATCGCCATCTCCAGATTGTTTTTATGCCCTGTGCTTATTAGCTCTTTAACATCTTTAGGGAAACACGATCCCCCATAGCCTGCTCCAGCATATAGAAAGTGCCTGCCAATACGCTGATCATCACCAATCCCTAACCGTATGCTGTCAATATCTGCACCAACTTTGTCACAAAGCTGAGCAATTTCATTCATAAAACTGATACGTGTTGCCAGCATGGCATTAGCTGCATACTTGGTAATTTCTGCTGAATGAATATCCATCATCAGTATTGAATTTTGACTCCGTACAAAAGGTTGATACAACTGTTTCATAAGTTCAGCTGTTCGCTCATTATCTGTACCGATCACGATACGATCAGGGCACATAAAATCATCTACTGCCACTCCTTCTTTAAGAAACTCCGGATTGGCTACAACATCAAACATTAAGCCATCCCTGCCCCGTATCTTTAATTCTTGCTTTATAATATTCCTGACTTTTTCTGCAGTCCCAACAGGCACAGTAGATTTAGTAACAACAACCAAATAATGATTCATACTTTGACCAATAGCACGCGCAACAGCCAGGACATAAGAAAGGTCGGCCGAGCCATCCTCAGAGGACGGTGTTCCTACAGTAATAAAACAAACTCGAGCATTCTCAAGGCCGATTTTTATGTTAGTGGTAAACCGTAGTCGATCCTCCTTAATATTTTTTTCCACTATATCTTTTAGCCCTGGTTCATAGATGGGCAATATGGCAGACTTAAGGCTATTAATTTTCTGTTCATCTACATCAACGCACCAAACACTATTACCTATCTCAGCAAAACACACCCCAGTTACCAATCCAACATATCCTGTACCAATCATACAAATATTCATAATCACACCCCTAATCGGATATATCATCGTGTATTACAACATAATTACCATACAATATATCGTATTCAGGGCATCACTAAAGAGTGTCGTCATCTAATGCATAAACAAAATAAGCAGCTAATAACATACATAACAAAAACGCTATACGTCTTTTAAAGCATAGAGACGAAAATTTATAACCGCAGAGAAATCAGAGAGAAAATTATTATAAACCCTCTGCGTCCTCTGTGTCTCTGCGGTTCGTAAAACTTATAAATTCTGATTGCGTTAAGAAAAACGCTAGCGCGTCCTTTCTTGTCATTGCGAGTGTAGCGAAGCAATCTCTGACCAAGTAAGGGATTGCTTCCTCGTACCTCGTCGCAATGACAGCCAAAAACTTATACTTTCTGATTCCGAAAAAAAGACTTGGCTTCCGCCAAGTCCTTTATAATATCAATCCAGCAATCACGTATTCAGCATTTTTTGATACAAATTCATATATTCGTCAGCCATATGTCTGGCATTAAATTTATCCATAATTCTCTTGCGTGCTGCTTCTCCGGCACACTGCCTGATATAGTCATCATCCAGGAAATATCGAATACCACACGCTAAATCATCACTACAACCTTGCTTCGCTATATATCCGGTCTCCTGATGAACAACAATTTCTGGCGTACCGCCGACAGCAAAAGCAACCACCGGCGTGCCGCAGGCCGAAGCCTCGCATACTGTGAGGCTTAAATTTTCCACTGTAGAGGCTGAAACAAATATATCGGCAGCCGCATAATATTCAGATAATAGCTGGGAATCGTAAATAAAAGGAATATCAATGCGTTCAGTAGGTAAGCCCTCTAAAACAGAGTTATCATATGTGCCAATATTAAGCAATATTATATCTTTATAGTCATCATGAAGTTTTTTTAGAGCGTCGATTAAAAGACTGACACCCTTAAAAGGGTTATTCAAACCACCATAGGCTGCTGACATAATAATTTTTTTATTAATAGGCAATCCTAGTTTGGCCCTGAGTTTTCCACGGTTACCGGGATGGAAAACTTCTACATCAATACCGTTATGAATCATCATGATAGCCTGATCTTTCATGATACTTTCTTTGGCTTGTTTCTCCAACCATACTGACGGACATACGGCTGTAAACTTCACGATTTTATAAATCGATTCTTTAATAGATTGCATTAATACACGCTGTGGCGGATTCTTACCGTCACTTTTATCCATTGGGCACCCAGCGCACAAATCATCTTTCCAGGCACTACATAAATCAGTATTCAAACAACCAGCTGTAAAAGCTAGGGAATCATGCAACGTCCACACTGTGGGTTTTGCTGTCAGAAACGGTAATAACAAAAATGAAAAATATCCGCCATAAATGCAATGCAAATGAACAATATCTGCCTGGGCAAATAGCGGATCACCAAGAACTCTTAATAAAGCAGCAGAATATAAATCAAATAAACCCCGCTCTGATTGCTGCTTAAATAACTCCTGTTGCCATTCAATATTGAAAAATGGTATAGGTATCACACGGGAATCATTGCTACTCTTATCATGGGCAAAGATTCGAACATCATGCCCTTCTGCATTCATCCTATCCATGAGTGTCCAAGCAACCTTCGCCGCCCCTCCCTGAAAATCAGTAAGATTCACATGTATGACTCGCAAATCTTTCATCTCCTAAAACTGAGATTTTATCCTAGTATTTATAGGCATCATCTGCCAAATTGAGCATTATACTAGCTAAAATTATTTACTTGCGTATACTCATCTGCCCAAGCATCCCGAATCACAAATGCAGGATGCTTTAAGGGAAATTCCAGCCCAGTTACCGACATATTAGCAAACTTACATAAACCTGGGGTATGTGTTGCATGTTGCCCAAAACCGATATTTGATACTAAATTTGTATTCGGCAAAATGTGTAATCCATTTTGCACCAAACAAGCAAATAACAACTGATAGTCCCAAGTATCAATCTTACCTGCATAAGTATCTTCAAAAATTTCATGCCAGTATTCGATAGTGCTAACTCCATAAGGCTTGAAACACTGTTTACCCTGCTGAGATTCAACCTGTATACTACCAAAAATATCGAAAAGCCAACGGCTATCGCGAACTTCAGGCCAGAGTTTCATCCTAAAATCATAATATTTCCACATACGCCGCCATGTTGCCCAGCCCCATATATGATCATATCGAGAAAAATAATAACTGCAATCTGTTCGCTGATGACCGAATTGAAAGTTATTTCCGGAGATTGTCAGTACTCGCCCATCATGACGATATTTTTCCAATAATTCTTGGCAGAAAGGAAAAAATGTAGGGTGAGGTATACAATCATCTTCGAGAATAATGGCCTCTTCCACTGTATTAAAGACCCAGTCCAATCCGGTGGCTACCCTTTTCCCACAACCTAAATTCACATCTGAATAGTTTTTTAGCACTTCGCAATCCCAATCTACGCCTTCAACAATAGCCCGAACAGCAATACAGCTTTCCGCTTCACCGGGCTTATCCGGCCGATGACCATCAGCGATGATGAATAGCTTTTTAGGCCTAGCTTTGCGTATTTCTTCAAAAACTTGTTGGGTTGTGTCAGGACGATTGAAGATAATAAAAACCACAGGGGTCATTAAATTAAATTCGCTCATAATTACACTCCATTATAAATCAGATTAAAGACTCATTCATTCTATCCTGGCAAGTATCACTTATAAGCAAACTAAAAGCAACTTCGAATTTCCAACATTAAATTGTCAATGGTTCTTGTGTCTGTCTCATCACCAATCATCCGCATTATTTTCTGGTATCCTGTTACCACATCTGTATACTTATCACCATCGTCAAATGCTATTCCTGCTGAATACTTAGCAATCAACCGCAAGATATCAACAGGAAATATCTGATTTGTTGTAAGCTGTTTAATGTACTTTAATGTCACAACTTTATAATGCTCCCAAGATATCATATCCCAATTTGATTGGTGTTTGATGTGGTAGGCATGAGCAGTCTCCACTTTTTTCACAGGTATTCGGTAAAATAGTGGAATAAGTATTACCCAGTAATCCCATAAGGGTAAGCCAATACAAAATTCTGACTTGGGATAATACTGCACAAGCTGTTTATCGAAAAAGAAATAATCAAAGCCATCCTGCAGCACTTCGCCCTGCAGGTTATTAAATGTTTCTATATCAACTCTAGAACCGTATACAAAAGAATTAATTGCCGCCTTACTAATAAAAGTATAGAAATTTTCTTTTAGCAAATGGATATCCGAATTAACGATTCCACATATTTTTGATTTACTTGCGCTAAAATACGCCAAAAAATCATCAAAATATACATAGGGTTTACCAAATTGCTGTCTTGCATCTCTAGTGGCTTTTACAAATTCAATATTAGGAAAACTGGGCTGTAATATCTCTATTTCTACAGGCACATTAATTGACACTACTTTAAAGCCAAGTGCTAGCCAACTACTAACAGCCTTTTTTTGAATATCTAATTCTTTGCATGGGGCTAATGATGTGGCAATCGTTATTACATCTGTTGTCCCACTCGAAGGAAGCTTCCTCATTTCGTAATAGTCTCTATTATCAACAATAAATTGTGAATTTTCCACAAGATTGTTAAATTCTGCGGCAAATCTTTCAGCCAAAGCAGTTGCCTCATTCTTGGCAACTCGCTCCTGCTCCAGATCCGGTCCAGGCTTAGAAACAGAGATTAGTTCAGTGATTTTGCCCGCTAGTTCTTCTACATTGATGCTTGGAGAATAGATTCCATAGTTTTGCTCACCATGTATATCCACATCGGAACGTATGATACTTTTCCCCATTGCTTGGCATTCTTGTGCAGTTATATTTAACCATTCATTAAAAGATGGCTGAATAACAAATAGGCTGCGCCGAATAAGTTGTATCCGGTCATAGCGAGGAATTTCCCCAAGAATATGAACAATATCAGCAATATCCATTTGGTGAATATAGCTTTTTAACCCTTGGAGGTAGTCACTCTGCTGATCATCTGTCAAACCTGTACAGACCAGCTGCACCTCTTGCCCTGACTGGCGTAAAAACGCGATCGCTTTAAACAATGTGATATGATTCTTATGCCAGCAAAAATCATTAGAACATAATATAAAACGATCCGGCAATCCATATCTGTTTTGCGTTTCACAAGGATCACCTGCATACCATTCATCTTCAGGATATATACCTATTGACCAAACCCTGGTAAGGGCTTTGCATGAAGGATAAAGCTTTAAAAATTCTTTTTCATCCTTACTACTGCTAAACACTATTAAACAGGCCTGCTTAGCAATTTTCCCACATATTTCATTACGCATGGCATGTTCTCTCAGCGAAAAAAGTTCGGGCAAATAACGGTGCTTAAGTTCGCCTATCCACGATACCGCGCCCCTTCCTGGCAGAACATCGGCAATTACAGGAAAATAAAGGTCTATTTTGCTAAATAACTCATCTTGAGAACTACAGTGAATAAAGGGTAAACCTATTATTATATTAGCCTCTGTAATATTGGGGCCCACAAATATAATTCCATCAAACAACATGATAAATGACAAGTGTAGGCTAAACTCCGCTAAGGTTTCATCAGTAACAATTAAAAACAACTGAGGTCGCTCATGCTTGGGGAAACATGTAATTGATTTTATAAGTGTTTCAGTATATAAAATACCATCAAAAAAGCCCTGACGTTTAATAAGTGGAATACCGACACGTATATGCTGAATCATTTATTTTTCCTCCCCAGTGGTCTCCTACCAACCATCTGCTTTAATCCACTGGCAGCAAGAGTAATCAAAAGCTAATGGTTCATCACGCTCATCATTTATTTGTTCAGCAAAGTATTTCATAAACATTTTAGCATCACCTTGAAAGTGCAGTGAATTAAACTTAATATAACGATTTAATGCTGTGTTTTTGCAAAATATACCATTGCTGGTGCGATATATTTTTTTCCGTCCGAACCAGTTTTCATATCCTTGAACAACATTGATATTATGGTCAAAAGTAGCATCATTGACTACCTTCTCTAAATCGTAAATATTATAATGACTCTGTGAACAATAATGATCAATTAAAGTCATATCACAAATACCACCAGGCAAATTTTTCTTTAAAAAATCTTGATATATATTTTCCAGTCTTTTGAGACGGGATTTATCAGTATAATAATTCATGATAAATGTACAAAAATCGTCCAAGGCATTTAAATTATTTATAAAAGTTGTATGCCCACTAAACCCGCCGAAAAAGCCTAAGTCAAACCAGTTAAA
>JAGFZX010000006.1 GCA_017889585.1 Bacillota bacterium | reverse complement strand
CTTTGTTAGTGACAATTAATTTTTTCATATTTTTCTAAATATTTTGTCATATAATACATTATTCTGTTTTAAAATGCATATTGGGGGAAATGCTTTTTTCACAAGGGTACCGAAAAACTACGAATATCCAATAAAATTAAATAACTTTATTAAAAAGAGACGACTCTAAATTCAAAGATTTGAATTTAGAGTCGTCTCTTTTTAGATTGCGCTGCTATATTGACATGCTTTTTAATCCATTAGTTTTAATATCCATTTTAAATTACCTTCGACTTTCACCACTTCTTCTTTACGACAATTGTACGATAGTGGCCCCATCACCACCCTCATTAAGTTCACCAATACTGATATCTCTAACATAATGATGATGTTTCAGGTATGCTCTAACTCCTTTACGTAGCGCTCCTGTCCCCTTACCATGTATAACAATAACTTTGCTAAAACCAGCTAAAATTGCATCATCAATATACTTTCCTAAAATAATTTCAGCCTCAGCCACCATAAGACCCCGTATATCAATTTCTCGAGAAACATCTCTCATCTTTGAAAAATCCATATTACTCTGTTTAATTTTACCTTCTTGAATAGAAGACTCTCCCACTAATCGACAGTCTCCTATTCCTACACTCATTTTCATAATACCTAATTGAACAGTCACGCTACTCCCATTGACCGATAATACAGTGCCTTTTTGTTTTACTGTTGTTACATATACATTCATACCAGGTTCTAACATTTCGGACGTAACTGTTGGCAATTGACTATCATCGTCCTCATCACTAGGTCTCAGACCATCTAGATTTTCACGTAACCGTTTTCGGTTTTTATCAATAGTTATCTGTCTTGCTGAGCCACTTTTTTCCGTAAATTGCGCTTTAAGTTCACTAATAATGCTTTCAGATTCACGTCTTGCTTGCCGCAATATGGACTCAGCATCATTTTTAGCCTTTGCCAAAATACTTTGCTTTTTGGCAGCTAAAGACTTTTGCTCCTCAGCAAGCTTTGCCCTAAGAGTTGATAGCAATTGCTCCTGACTAGCTAGTTCCTCATTCAGTTTGTCATAAGCTATCTTTTGCTCTTCCAAAGCATTAAGTACTGTTTCAAACTCAGCATGATCCTTGCCAATCAAATTTTTAGCCTGTTCGACTATAACCTCAGATAACCCTAATCGCCTACTAATAGCAAAAGCATTACTACTACCTGGAATACCGATTAGTAAACGATAAGTAGGTTTCAGTGTTTGTATATCAAATTCTACACTGGCGTTTTCAATTCCCGCCCTAGAATACGCAAATGTTTTTAATTCACTATAATGAGTTGTAGCAATCGTTCGCGCACCAGCACCCAACAAATATTCTAAAATTGCAATGGCGAGAGCTGAACCCTCATCAGGATCAGTACCTGAACCAATTTCATCAATCAGTACCAAATCATGCAGAGAAACTTTCCCCAAAATCCTGACCAAATTAGTCATATGAGCTGAAAAAGTACTTAAACTCTGTTCAATACTTTGCTCATCACCAATATCCGCAAATACGTTATTAAAGACGGCTATTTCCGAACCACTATCGACCGGAATATAGAGTCCAGCCTGAGACATGAGGGCAAATAGCCCTAGGGTTTTTAAGGTCACCGTCTTACCACCTGTATTAGGGCCAGTAATCAATAAGGTATTAAAATCGCGGCCTAGATAAATATCAATGGGAACCACTACAGCAGCTGGTATTAAAGGATGCCTCGCCTGATGCAAGTTGACATATCCCTCATTATTGATAATTGGCATTGTAGCCTGCATATCCTGACTTAGCTTCGCCTTAGCAAATGCAAAATCAATTTGAGCTAGCGCATCACAATTTGTATACATTTCCTCAGCAAAATTAGCAATTTGGGCTGCAATAGCTCGCAGGATCCGTTCAATTTCATTTTTTTCAGCAGACATGAGCTGTTTTATCTCATTGTTTAAAACGACTACCGCCATGGGTTCAATAAATACAGTAGCACCGCTTGCGGACTGATCATGAATAATGCCTGGAAAATGATAACGAGACTCTTGCTTGATAGGTATAACATACCGATCGCCTCGCATGGTCACGAGTGTATCTTGAAAGTATTTCTGATATTCACTAGAACGCAATATACTATCCAATTTATCCTTTACACGCCCCTGAGCATTCCTTACTTCCCGTCTAATCTTTAATAGTTCAGGGCTTGCATCATCACGAATGTTTCCCTGCTCATTCACTATATTTTCAATGGCATTCTCAACATTACGAAGTACTGTAATATTTACTACATAACCAGCTAGAATAACAATAGTTGCCGGCATATCAACAAAGAAATTTTTCATCCTCCGCGATGCATATAAAGTGCTGCTAATAGCCGTGAGCTCATGGGGGTCTAGAATTGAACCTACTTCTGCCCTTTTAAGCATGCCGCGAATATCTCGAATACCACCAAGGGGGATATTCGACATGGCATCAAGAATTTCTCTAGCTTCTCTAGTTTCTGCAATCCGTCTTTCAACTTCATGTATTTCATTGGTAGGCACCAATTCCTCAGCAAGTTCGCAACCAATCGTGCAGCTACATCGATCAGCCAACATACTACGTATTTTATTATATTCTAATGTTTTTAACACAGATAAATCCATTTATTTCTCTCCCTAGAAATCATCTCTTACTTTTATAACACACCCCGGAAATAATGTCCCCGCGTGATCTCTTCATGTTCCATTGTTCCTAATTGATCTTGTACAAACAATGGATGCTTTTCTCCCTGCAATAGTATTTCTTTATATAACTTGGTCATTTTGCCTAGATACTCTATCGTACCTTTTTTACCCTCAATTCTTATACGATCGATGCCCATCCTACCGAATTTAGGAACATGGGGCAACATACTAAGTTCTTTGCCATTCAAAAGATGCATTCGACAAAATTGATCAGTGACAACTGGAAATTTTTCATTCTTACGGTCTTTCAATTGATACTCCGCGCGTAAACAAGCTTGATTGCATTTCCCAGTATGCAATCCTCCTAGATAGCTACCCATCATACAATATTCAGAGACCATTAGCGTTAAGTATCCATGTACTAAACATTCTAAAGCAATCTTATCACCATGGTTAATTTCTGTTATTTGTGAGAAATTGAGTTCAGGCGATAAGGTCGCGCTTGAAAATCCCTGCTCGACAAGAAACTGTAAGGACACATCATTATAGATATTCAAAGGATAATCCCCATGTAATGGCAACTGAGTCAACTGCTTAGCAACCTGCAGTACGCCAAGATTGCTAATACTAACAGCATCAGGCTGTAATTCTTGAAATAAACTGAGCTCGGTTTTTAGAGCATTCATCTGCCACTGTTTTACAATGCGCGGCGTATTCAAAATAATTTTTTTACCATGGGCGCGTACTATCGACACTGCCTGACTATACTCCTCAGGGGTAATCTCATGATGATTAAAAGATTCCCCACCAAACATAATACGATCAGCACCACTAGTGATACAAGCCTTTAGTTTGTCAAGTGTATCAACATTGACTGTGAGCAACGGCACAGTCAATTCTTTTTTTGATATATGACTCCCGCCGTTGACTGCTCGGGGAATAAAATCATTTACAGTATAGCGTTGAGCAGGAAGAGGCGGTCGATCATAAGATGCCAAACGAGCTTTTTCCAGTTCTAGAGTAGCTCGTCGCCTCGCATCATTGATCTCACTGACCGGAACCATAATCTCCCCATCGATAGTACACTCTAATCGGCCCAGGCTAAAAATAGTCGAACCCAATCTATTGATCTGCTTTGTAATTGTTTCAATTGTTAATGGTCGCTTTATAGCCTTCTCTGCCAGAAACTCAGTGGCAGCACTTCCACAAAAACCATCTGCATCGTGCATACTGATCACAAGGGGCTGCCCCTCACTGACATTCACTGTTATATCAACGTTTATACGTCTTATCGCATTTGGAGCCTCAAAAAAAGACCGGGCTCTCTGCATTAGTCCAGCATCAAAAACCTTAAATACCCGATCGTTCTCACGAACAGGCTGCACTCCAATGGCTACTTCTGCCCCGGCTGGCGCAACAGTTACCGGCAGACCGTTTACAGTCATTGCTGTTATGGTTGAGCTAACTCGTCCACCAACTTTAACCCAAAATTCAACAATATCATTGATATATAAAGGTTCATCCAATTTAATAGTTGCCATTCTTTCCTGGTAATGATACTCACTAACCCGCCCAATTCTTACCCCTCTATTATTAGGACGGCGATCACTCATCATATTGCGCCCTTGATTACTCTTTAAGTAAGCAGTGGTAAAATCCCGATTAAAAATTTGCGCTAGATCTTTTTGTTCATTATCCCCAATCACATAATTTTCCTCATCAGCTTGGCAAGCATCAATTGCTCGCCTGTAAGTATCAACTACCACTGCTACATATTCTGGCCGTTTCATACGGCCCTCAATTTTAAAAGAAGTTACCCCAGCACGAATAAGCTCAGGTATCATGGAGAGTGTATTTAAATCTCTAGGACTTAAGAGATATTCTCCAGCTTCCCCTTCATCAATTACATTATTACCCGAGCTATCCATAAGAGTATAAGGCAAACGACATGGCTGAGCGCAACGCCCCCGATTACCACTACGCCCCCCAATCATACTACTCATTAAGCATTGCCCTGAATAGGAAATACATAAGGCCCCATGAACAAAAGCTTCAATCTCTGTATGTGTATTCTTACACATATGAGTAAGCTCATCAAGAGACAACTCTCTAGAGACTACCACTCTTGCAAAGCCAAGCTCTGTTAATAGTTCAGCACCTTCTAGATTATGCACTGTCATTTGTGTACTAGCATGTATTGGCATATTAGGTATAACTTGTTTAGCGATTTGAATGGCACCTAAATCCTGAACAATAATAGCATCAACACCAATTTGATATAAATGCCGCAAGTATGTGATAAATATAGGTATTTCACTATTATCAATAATGGTATTGACTGTTACATACACATTCACACTACGCAAATGAGCAAATCTTACTGCATCTAACAATTCTTCATTATTAAAATTAGGCGCACTGGCACGAGCACCAAACATTTTTCCTGCCAAATATACAGCATTTGCCCCACTCTCCACTGCTGCCACCAAAGCTTCATGGCTGCCAACTGGCGCTAATAATTCTATCATTTTACTTCATTCCTTTCTAAATCAACAACCTTCAAAATGCATACAAACTAAATAGAAGAAGGTATCCCCTTCCTCTACGGTAAATCTTTAGTATCTTTTACTTCATTACTATTATTTGTTTGCCTTGATACGTCTTGATTTTTAAAATATTCTACCAAATAATGTACTTCAGACATATACTGCTCTATTTTGAGCCATTCCTGCCCTAGGGGGCTAAGGGGATTTGTATGAATACTTTTAAGATATAATTCAAACTCACTTTTAGTTAAGGGCTCCGTGTCTGGCTTTTTGATGATCGAAAAAGCACCGCAACTTTCAAGTCGTGCCAATCTAATCTCCGCTAAATCTGCCATATCCATACCTTGTTTATGTAATTCTTGACGCAAATCATCATAATTAAAGTTAGTTTTAGTAAAATTTTCTCGAATAATTTTTCCATCTTGAATAAGCACAACCGGTGTGCCTTCAAACCATTTACGCAAGGTAGTATTTTTTAGGGATAAATAAGATAATAATTGCTGTAATACCAATAGCGCTACTAACCCCTCAATTCCAGCAAATAACGTCTGTCCCTTATCCATGGAAGCAGTAACAATAATGTCACCAATTCCCACCATAATAATAAAATCAAAAGGTGATAATTGTCCTACAGTACGACTCCCCATCAATCGAACAACAATAAGAGCCACCGCAAACAAAACCACTATATGTAATAATATGTGACCAGCATTCTCTATTTGAGGCATAACACCCGTCCTTTTAATTATTATTATCTCCAATCAAAAGGACTATTATTCCGTATAACCTCGTTGCTTTACATGTTATTCTTCTACCATTTTGATGAGTTCCTTATAATTATGTTCCAGCTGTAAAAGTTCTTCGGCAATATTAAGTGCTGCGAGTATCGCTACCCTGTTCGGTGATAAACATAAATTAGCTTTAGAAATTTTTTTCATGCGCTCATCGACTAATGCTGCAACCTTAATCACCCTATCAAGTTCTATATCACTTTTCAAAGAATAATTTTCACCAAAAACTTCAACTGTTACTTTATATTTTTTTCCATTCATAGCTCCACCTAATTACCTATAGTTTTACTTAACCATTACATTCGACCTAATAAATATATTTTCCTGCATGTATATGAGAAAAAACTTGTCGTCCTTTTATGTCATTGCAAGTATAGTGTCGCAATCCCCTACGTGAACAGAGATTGCGACACTACGCTCGTAATGACAACTATAAATTATGCTTTCTGTATACTAAAAAGAAAAAAGACTTGGTTTGCACCAAGTCCTGAGGGCATAAGGAAGTTCGACTGCTAACGCATCGAACAAAGCCCTTAACATTGTCGCCGAAGCAACCTGTACCTGCTTTTTAACTCCGAATCTTAGCTTTCAATGTCTTACCTAAGTATTCAACTACATTTTTATGGAATACATCAATTTCACTATCAGTAAGAGTGCGGTCTTGATGACGATAAGTTAGGGAAAAAGCTAAACTGCGTGATCCTTCAGCGACCTGCTCACCGTTATATACATCAAATAATCGCACATCACTCAACAGTGGTCCAGCACTAGCAATAATCCCTTGCGTCACTCTATCAGCAGATATCTCTGTTGATAACACAACTGCCAAATCACGATTTATTGCTGGAAACTTAGGCAACGGCTGATAGGATTTAAGTAACATCACCTGACTTGATAAAGTTTCTACATTTATTTCAAAAACATATACTTTACGGTTAATATTAAAATCATCTACTACTTTCGGATGTACTTCGCCAACTGTTGCCAGTACCTGACCATCTTTAGTAAAGATCGCTGTTTTTCCCGGATGAAGTGATGCATGCGCGCCTTCTCTAACCTCATAATCACTAACTCCTAAGGAATTCAGCAGGACCTCAATAGTGCCTTTCGCATCATAAAAATCAACAACATCTCTACCTGTATTCCATAAAAATTCATTGCGTTTGCCTACCAAGGCACCACAGAGCATTAATGGCTCCTTCGGCAGGGAGCTTAGTGGTAACTCTTTTGGCAAGTACACTGCACCCAGTTCATAAATTTTAATATCTTCATTTTTTCGCGAAATATTACGAACAACGGTTTCCAATATACCACCGAGCAAAGTAGTTCGTAATATCGGGAAATCATCGGTAATAGGATTGAGTACTGTAATAGCATTACGCAGTATACTATCTTCCTCGATATTTAATTTATTCAAGGTCTGAGGGTGGGTGAAACTGAGTGAAACAATTTCATCAAATCCGACTCCAGTCAAAATTGTCTTGATACGGTCAACAATAGACTGAACATACTCTTGTCCGCCACGCAATATATTTCCACCAGGTGTGGTGGTCGGAATCTTATCAAAACCATAAATTCGAGCAACTTCTTCACAAATGTCAGCATGACCATGAACATCCCCTCGCCAACTAGGTACATTCACTATCACTTTATCATCAGTAGATTGTGTATCAATTTCAAACTCTAAGGAACGTAAAATATTGAGCATCACCACTCTATCTATACTCGTTCCCAAATAAGCATTTACTTTGAGCGGTAAAAAGGTAATTTGCTTTGGCAACAACATATTAGGATAACTCTCTACAATCTCAGGGCAAACCTTACATGCCCCCATCTTTTCTAAGAGCTCCGCGGCACGATCGAGAGCCCGAATACTATTGGCAGTATCTATACCCCGTTCAAATCTTCCTGAGGCTTCAGAACGCAGTCCTAGGGCCCGGGAAGTACGGCGAATACTGACCCCATCAAAAGTTGCTGCTTCTAATACCACATTTTGTGTATTACTAGTTACTTCAGTAGCCAGGCCACCCATTACACCAGCAACCCCTACAGCTTGAATACCATCAGCGACCACTAACATCTCGGAGGTAAGTATACGTTTTACTCCATCAAGTGTAGTTAATTTTTCGCCTGGATACGCTTTACGTACTGTTAAACTATGTTGTGACAACAAATTATAATCATAAGCATGCATAGGTTGGCACATTTCTAACATCACATAATTAGTCACATCGACCACATTATTAATGGACCGCATACCGACAGCTTGCAGACGATGTACAAGCCACTTTGGCGATGGCCCAACTTTCACATTTTGTAAAACCCGCACTGCAAAACGCGAACATAAAGCAGGTTCTTCGATAATAACCTTCACTAGACTAGTCGCCTTATCTTCTGCAGTTTCATGCACATTAAGTATTGGCTTTTTTAACTTGCCGCCAGTTAACACTGCCACTTCTCGGGCCAGTCCTAGCATGCAGAAGCAATCTGCCCGATTTGCTGTTAACTCAAATTCCAAAACGACATCATCAAGTCCTAAAGCTTCTTTAATATCTATGCCAATAGCCGTATCTGCCGGCAAAATATAAATACCTTCTCTAGCTTCAGCCGATAATAACTTACTATCAATATTAAGTTCAGTTGAAGAACAGAGCATCCCATAAGACATGAGTCCACGCAAATCTGTGGGCTGAATTTCCAGACCATTAGGCAATTTTGCCCCCACTAATGCTACAGGAACAACATGTCCTACCTGCACATTTGTGGCGCCAGTAACAATAGTTAATTTTTCATTGCCTACATCTATTTTACAGACAGATAATTTAGTTGCATTAGGATGTTTCTCAATATCAACAATCTTGCCAGTGACAATCTTATCAATACCTTTTCCTAAGTATGTAATTCCTTCTACGGGAACACCAGCCATGGTCAGCATTTCAGCTAACACTTCAGGAGACTCTTTAAACTCAACATATTCTTTAAGCCATTTTATTGATGCTTGCATACCCATCCTCCTTATCGATCACCTATTAAAATTCATTTAAAATTGCCGTAAAAATCGCAAATCATTTTCGTAAAATAGCCGTAGATCATCAATACCATATAGGAGCATAGCAATCCGCTCTACGCCCATACCGAAAGCAAAACCACTGACTTGCTCAGGATCAAAATTGCTCATTTCCAGTACTCGTGGATGTACCATTCCCGAGCCCAAAATTTCTAGCCAGCCAGTTCCTGAACACACTCTACAACCCTTACCCTTGCACATTACACAGGACATATCCACTTCAGCACTAGGCTCAGTAAAGGGAAAGAAACTGGGACGGAAACGCACACCAATATCTTTGCCAAAGATTTCATGAATAAATAACTCTAACGTACCTTTTAAATCAGCAAAACTAATATTCTTATCAATAACCAAGCCCTCTACCTGATGAAACATGGGTGAATGAGTAGCATCATAATCGCGGCGATACACCTTGCCTGGAGCGATAATCCGAATGGGCTCATTCGGCGTAGCAGCCTGCATAGTACGCACCTGCACTGGCGAAGTATGAGTTCGTAACAAGAATTCCTCAGTAATATAGAAGGAATCCTGCATATCACGGGCTGGATGATCTTTCGGCAAATTAAGAGCCTCAAAATTGTAATAATCTTGCTCAACCTCTGGTCCCTCCGCAATAGCAAACCCCATCCGCATAAAAATTTCTTTAATGCGTTCAAGAGTGACAGTCAAGGGATGCTTATGACCAATGTTGATCCTGCGCCCAGGCAAAGTAACATCAATTTTTTCTGAAGCCAATTTTCTTGCTAGCTCAGCCTGTTTAAACGCCTCACCTTTAACACCAATAATTTGTTCCAATTCACCTCTAATGTCATTGACAATTTGACCAATACGTGGCCTTTCTTCAGCACTGAGTGCCCCCATACCTTTTAAAGCACTTGTAAGGCTTCCTTTCTTGCCTAAGAACTTAACCCTTAATTCATTGAGTCCTTCCATGTCCCTGGCCTGAGACAACTCTGCCACAGCCATCTCCTTTAAGGATTGTAATTGTTGTTCCATAAATACCTCCATAACTTAAAAATTAACCTTTAGAGTTACTGACGCTGACGTACTACTTCATATAAAATAACAGCTGCTGATGCTGCTACATTCAATGATTCAACTCGGCCCAGTAGAGGAATATATAGCCTGCCCTGAGAACATTCCAGCAATTGGTAACTTACTCCATTCCCCTCATTACCAAACACCACTGCTATTGATTTATTGAAATTAACCTTAAAGTATACGTTAGATGACTCTAAGGAAGTTGCCAATATGTCAATCTCATGCTGCCTACAATAAGAAATAACTTCACTATTGGTCAAGCCTTCAAATATCGGCACATGAAAGATTGAGCCCATACTCGCCCGTACCACCTTATTCGCAAATACATCAGTACAGCCTTTTGTCAAAATAATCCCTGTACAACCTGCAGCAGCAGCAGTACGAATAATTGTCCCCACATTACCTGGATCTCGCAGTTCATCAAGAATCACAAAAAATGATTTCTTCCCACTTGCAAGCACATCACTAAGCTGATAGGCGTATTTTTGAACAATGGCCATAATACCTTGAGGCTCTTTCGTATCTGTTATTTTATCATAAATAATTGTTGATACCTGAATCATCCGGCAGTTTTTAGACTCTAGGTCAGTTATTATTTCCCGCACCCGCTCTTGTTGCAAAGCTTCGTTAGTATAGATACAAGTCTCTATAAACCAGTCAGAATGTGCAGCTTCTTCTACCAGACGAACGCCCTCAACAGTGAACAAACCTAACGCATCACGGTATTTCTTCAGTTTTAAAGATGCAGCCAATTTTATGAACTTATTGTGTTGACTGGTAATTATTTCAGTCACGTAAGCCCCTCCAACCTTTGTATACCTTTAATACTGCCGACCACAACCAGAATATCATGAGAGATAATCTTTTCACTAGGTAATGGCGGTACAATAATATCGTCACCCCGTTTAATAGCCACCACATTAATCTCATATTTCGCCCGCAAATCTGTTTGCGCTAATGTTTTCCCCACTATTGCCTGGGGAACACTGATTTCCATAATATTTAAATCAGGTGAAAGCTCAATATAATCCATTACAGTACTTGATACTAAATTATGCGCTACCCGTTGCCCCATATCCCTTTCTGGATATACCACCCGATCAGCGCCCATTTTTTCCAGCATCTTACCATGAAGTTTATTACTGGCTTTAGCCACAATGTAGGGAACACCAAGTTCTTTTAGCTGGAGAGTCGTCAAAATATTCCCCTGAATATCTTCACCAATGGCAACTATCACCACATCAAAATTCCGAATCCCCAAGGCCTGTAATGTATCTTCATCTGTAGTATCGGCTTGCACCACATGAGTTACTTCATTGCTAAACTCTTGCACTCGTTCTTCATCATTATCAATTGCTAGCACCTCATAACCCATTTTATGCAAGGTAGTGGCTACACTAGTGCCAAAACGTCCTAGACCTATTACAGCAAACTGTTTTGTTTTTCTCATATTGTTAGCCTCCTAACCAATACTAATTTTACCTTCTGGATAGTGCATCATACCTTTCCTAGTCCGAAGTGCCAAAGCAAGTGCCAAAGTGACTGGTCCTACTCGACCAGCAAACATCGTAACGATGATCCACATTTTACCATATTCAGTTAAATCAGGCGTTATACCCGTTGTCAACCCAACCGTACCAAAAGCCGACACTACCTCAAATAAGATCTGCAGGAAAGACGCCTTTTCGGTAATACTCATCATCATCGTTACAAAGATAACCAATATTGCCGCAATAAAAAATATAGAAAACGCTTTATAGACCAGTTCTTGCGAAATACGACGTTTAAACACTTCTACATCATGTTTACCACTGATTAACGTCCATACTGCAGCAATCAATACCCCAATAGTCGACGTCTTGATTCCACCACCCGTTGATGCAGGCGATGCACCAATAAACATTAAGATAACCATAAAAAATACCGTTGCGTCTTGGAGTTTACCAATATCTACTGTATTATAGCCAGCCGTTCGAGGAGTCACGGATTGGAAATAACTTGCCAAAAATTTACCCTGCCATGTCAATGGACCGAGAGTATTTGGATTATTCATCTCAAGCAGAAGAATAACCAATGTACCGAAAACAAGTAATGTGGAAGTGGTTGTAAGCACTAATTTGGTATGCAGTCTTAATTTGCGCCACTGACGATTATCCCAAACATCAAACATCACCGAAAAACCAATACCACCTAAAATTATGAGCGATGTAATCGTAAGATTGACTATAATATCCTCTACATATCTCGTTAAGCTGCTAAAATTGCCAAATAAATCAAATCCAGCATTACAAAAAGAAGACACCGCATGCCAATAGCCAAAATAAATACCCTGAATACCTAACTCTGAATACCAACGGATAGCTAATATCGTCCCACCAATAAATTCAATCAATAATGTTATTAAAATTATATATTGGGTTAGCCTCACTATACCAGAAACCGTCAACTGATTTAATGCTTCCTGCATAATCAGTCGTTCCCGTAACTGAATTTTCCGACGCATGACCAAGGCCATTAGGGTTGCCATTGTCATAATACCGAGACCACCAGCCTGGATAAGCAAGATAATCACTAGTTGTCCAAATAAAGAAAAATATGTACCAGTATCCACCACAATGAGTCCTGTCACACAGACTGCTGATGTTGACGTAAATAAAGCATCAATGAAACTCAAACTCTGACCTGCCACTGAGGCCATTGGCATCATGAGTAGTAAGGCACCACATAATATTAATCCTGCAAACCCCAATACCAAAATTTGATAGGGTGTAAGCTTCCACTCAGAAATATCCAGCAAATTTGAAAAGCCATTTGGTAGAACCAAAATATTTCACTCCAAGTTTAAAATACCATATACCATTATAATCAGCTTACGACTCGACGTCTACACATTTTACCACTACTGACCTTAGTATGCAAAAAAATCCTAGACAAAAGTCTAGGATTTATTTATTTATTTCAGTTGTTCTTTAGCAATTTCAACAAGTTTGCCGAAAGCAACCATATCATTAACAGCAAAATCAGCCATCATTTTACGATTCACTTCTACACCAGCCTTGCTCAAACCATTAATCAAGCGACTGTAAGAAAGACCGTGTACACGAGCTGCAGCATTAATACGGGCAATCCACAATCTGCGGAATTCACCTTTCTTAGCGCGACGATCGCGACGAGCATAGTATAGACCTTTCATTACTACTTCATTGGCTTTCTTGAACTGTTTGCTTCTTGCACCTCTATAACCTTTAGCTAACTTTAAAAGTTTTTTATGACGTTTATGTGCAGTTACGCCTGACTTAACTCTTGGCATGTGCTGTACCCCCTATTTAATATGTGTAACGTTTTAAGCGTAAGGAAGCATTTTCGTTACGCGTTCATGATCAGATTTACTAACCAAACCAGCTTTACGCAAATTACGTTTACGCGCTGGAGATTTTTTCTCAAGGATATGACGTTTATGGGATTTGTTACGTTTGAACTCTCCAGAGCCAGTAGCTTTAAAGCGTTTAGCAGCGCTTCTACGTGTTTTCATTTTAGGCATAATTGGTCCCCCTTCTTAATTGTGTGGCTTAGGTGCCAAAATCATTATCATATTTTTACCTTCAAGCTTAGCCCCGCGTTCGATATTGGCAATATCTTTAATTTGAAGAGCCATTTTATCTAAAACTTTTCTCCCAAGCTCAGGGTGGGAAAGTTCCCGACCACGGAACATGATGGTTACTTTTACCTTATCACCATCTTCGAGAAAGCGCTGGGCATTCTTAAATTTAACCTCAAAATCATGATCTTCAATATTGGGACGAAGTTTTACCTCTTTAACAGTTACAACCTTCTGTTTTTTCTTTACTTCTTTTTCCCGTTTTTGTTGTTCGTATTTGAATTTGCCAAAATCCATAATACGACATACGGGAGGTTTAGCTGTTGGTGCTACTTCTACCAAATCGAGATTTTGTTCAACTGCCATCTGTAGTGCATCCCGCAATTGGACAATACCTAACGGTTCATTGGTCGCACTAGTCAAGCGAACCTCTCTAGCTCTGATTTCCTCGTTAATTCTCATTGTGTCTTTGCTAATTGTCACTCACCCCCTGATAAAATTGTGCTAAATATAAATAAAGCGGATGGTATAAATACCACCCGCAACAATAGCATAATAACTTAAATATGCTTTGATAACCTTATTAACTGCCGCAGCGTCATAAGGTGAGAAGCGGATGGCTTCTACTTCAACTCAAGATTATTGAGTACTGAATTATATTACCATTTACGATAACTAAAGTCAAGCATATAAACTATACTTTTTTGTTTAATGAATAGAAAACCCAATTTTGAAACACAAAGATACAAAGCCGCTACGCGGACACAAAGATCACAAAGGGGATATTGTATATATTTCTTTGTGTCCTTTGCGCTTCTTTGTGCTCTTTGTGTTTAACAGGGTTATTCTTTACTTTTTCTCTTTTATTTCTAAGAGAAGATTGGCAATAAATTCATCTGCATTCTGGGCGCCAATATCCCCCTGACCACGTTTACGTACTGCCACACTACGTGATTCAATTTCTTTATCACCAACAAGCAGAATATAGGGTACTTTTTCAACTTGTGCTTCACGAATTTTATAACCAATTTTTTCACTGCGTCCATCTACTTCCACGCGAATCTCTTGCTCAAACATAGCCTCTGCCAATTCTTGAGCATATGCAACATGCCGATCAGTAATCGGCAGTATCTTAACCTGTACAGGTGCTAACCACACAGGAAATGCACCAGCATAATGCTCAATCAAAATACCAATAAATCGTTCAATACTCCCATAGGCAACACGATGAATCATTACTGGGCGATGTTTTTGTCCATCTTCCCCTACATAGGTCAGATCAAACTTCTCTGGCATTTGCATATCTAATTGAATCGTACCACATTGCCAAGTACGGCCAATAGAATCCTTGAGATGAAAATCAATTTTAGGACCATAAAACGCGCCATCACCTTCATTAATACGGTATGGCAACCCACGTTCATCCAAGGCTTCTCTCAGTGCATTGGTTGTTAATTCCCATACTTCATCAGAGCCCATAGCCTTGTCCGGTTTAGTACTGAGTTCTGCATGATAAGAAAGGCCAAAGGTACTATAGACAGTATCAAATAAATCAATAACACCTTGAATTTCTGTTTTAATTTGAGATGGCAACATAAAGATATGAGCATCATCTTGGGTAAAACTCCGTACCCGCATCAAACCATGTAAAGCGCCGGAAATTTCATGGCGATGCACCAAACCAAGCTCTGCTGTTCTCAGTGGCAGATCCCGATAACTATGATGCTGCGTACGATATACCAAAATCCCCCCTGGGCAATTCATAGGTTTTACAGCATATCCTTCACCATCAATCTTCGTAAAATACATATTCTCACGATAATGATCCCAGTGACCTGATTGCTGCCATAACTTTTGATTTAATATAATCGGGGTTTTAATTTCCTGATAACGATATTTAAAGTGTAGCTTACGCCAAAAAGCTTCCAGTTCATTTCTAACCACCATACCTTTAGGATGGAAAAATGGAAATCCTGGGCCTTCCTCCTGCAAACTAAACAAATCAAGCTCTCGACCGAGTTTGCGATGATCACGTTTAGCAGCCTCTTCTAACATAGTAAGATAGGTCTCTAAATCAGCTTTTTTCTCAAAAGAAGTACCATATATCCGTTGCAACATCTTGCGTTTCTCATCACCACGCCAATAGGCACCAGCCACACTTTGCAATTTAATGGCCTTCACTTTGCCAGTAGACGCAAGATGAGGACCTGCACACAAATCAATAAACTCACCCTGCTTATACATAGAAATAACTACATCCTCAGGCAAATCGCAAATTAATTCTATTTTATACTCTTCTCCCATTTTTTCAAAAAGAGCGATTGCCTCAGCGCGGCTAACCTCAATTTTTTCAATGGTCAAATCCTCTTTTACGATTTTTTCCATCTCAAGTTGAATTTTCGCCAGATCTTCATGGGTAAAAGCAGTAGATGCATCAAAATCATAGTAGAATCCATTGTTAATCGCTGGGCCAATGGCTATTTTCACATCACCAAATAACCTTTTTACAGCCTGGGCTAAAATATGTGATGAAGTATGACGGAAGGCATCGCGCCCCTCAGCATCTTCAAAAGTAACAAACTCTACTTTAGCATCCTTTTCCAGTTTAGCCAACAAATCTGTGGTGCGACCATCCACTTTGGCAGCTAGCGCGCTTTTCGCCAAACTGCGACTAATAGATACAGCAAACTCCGCTAATGTAGTTCCTTGCGGTACCTCACGCTGACTTCCATCTTTTAATGTAATTTGCAACTTATTCATATAAGTGCCCTCCTTGAACATTTTTTGCATAAAAATAAACTCTCATCCCATAGGGACGAGAGTTGTAACTCGCTATTCCACCCTGATTGGCCAAAGCCTCTCAAATTTTGATAACGGGAACGACCCCGGCACAGCTTATTATCCTAACTATAGGTCCATAACTAGTTTTTTCCCCCTACAGTATAAAATATTCAGCTAGCAGTTTAAAGGTGGTAACAATAATGATGTACGTAAAAATGCTTGCAGCCTATGGCATCTTTTCTCTGAACCGCCAATTACACTATTGTCGTGTCCTTTGCATTACTTTTAAGCAACCTATTTAACGTAATAATATCCACTTTTAACATGATTGTCAATAACAAAAATCACATCCATAACAAATCATGACACGACCATCAAAAATATTTTTAATTGTTTCCACTACATTTTGTATATTAGCATTATTATTTTTATGCACATGCACCATAACACTATATGGGGCAATAGTAATTAGAGCCGTAATCAGCAAATCCTCATAATTAATATGATCATCCCTATACATTAGGAAGTTTTCGAAATTCTGATTATTGATAGCCTGCCCCTGAGCATCTACAATCTTATAAATACCACTATCAACAATCACCACATGAACTTCTTCTACTTGTGGTTCTTGAACATCAACGAAACAACGTAACACACGAATAAATTCCTTGTATTCTAAATCCATTGTATAATCATCTACAGCCTTATCTACAGTCTGGACCAATTTCTCTCGATATTCTTTTAACCGAAAATTTATGAATCCTTCCAGTACCAACTCATGATGAGTATCAAGATATTCTATGATTTTTTCTAAGATTTTGGTACAACGTGTTGTCACACCAAAATCTACAATCACATCATTAGTGCCACTTAATAGATCTAACGTACGTTCATAAATAATCTTACGTTCATCTTCCGAATAATAACTATAATATCGTTCAATAATTTTTCTCACAATTTTCTTTTCTTCACGTAAAATAATATATTCAGTCAGCATATTAGCAACATGATTTTTCATTGAATTCTTAATGCGTTCATAATTACGAAAGGATAATTCGCCTTCGATCACATTGCAACCGATAAAAGTATAATGACCTTTATTAATTTCATCAATTGCCACTCTAAAACCATCTTGTATGATTGTATTGCAGTCCAATTGCAATTTTTCTCGTATTTCCTGTGTTGTTCCCGTCAAGCCAACAGAAAGCAATTTCACCACCCTCACTCCTTTCATAATCTATTATATGTACTACATGATAAATGCATACAAGATAAGAAAAGCCTTGGCTTGTACCAAGTCATCAGGGAGAAGGATGTTCGACTGCTAACGCATCGAACAGAGCCCATCACATCGCTGCGGAAGCATCGTGTGCCTGCTTTTCTGATTGCGTAAGAAAAGCAACCCACTATAGGTTGCTCAGACAATCAGCTCTATTTGTTTATTTATTTCTGCTAACCACTCACCACTACCACTCACCACAAATTTCAGTTTTTTGTCTTTTATTGTGCACACATTCAGCACATTAGGAATAATAAATAAAGACTTACCTCTCGTCATTTCACTGATATGGGCCAGTGGCACATCTTCCATATACTTATGAGTAATATCAAGCAAATACCCGACAAACACGAGTCGACCAGTCGTCAAATACAAAGCTCCACTAAAAGCTTCACCATCGCACTCCAAATTGACCAAACCCTTTTTCAAAATATCCTCACCAGCTTCTACTGGAAAACTATACACACATTACCCCTCCCGTCATTTAAAACTCTCTATTATATTTTATCAGTTTTAATCTTAGCAGGTCTAAACTGATTCACAGGCTTAGCCTTATTTAGAGGTTTAACCTTATCTTGGGCGCTCGCCTGATCTATTGTTTTAACTTTATCCAAAATTTTGCCCTTTGCCATATATTTGGGCGCTATCTTTATTTTTAAAACCTTCTCATATTTGTTAATTAAGGCCAATTCATTCTTAGTAATAATACTCATGGCTATACCACTTTTTCCAGCCCTGCCTGTCCGCCCCACGCGATGTAAATATACCTGGGGATCTTCAGGCATATCCAAATTAAATACATAGTTGACTCCTGTTATATCAAGTCCCCGGGCTGCCACATCAGAAGCAACTAATAATTGAATTTTGCCTTTACGAAAATCTTCTAAGGATTTTTTACGGTCACCCTTAAATGAACTGCCATGAATACCTGCCGCTTTAAGTCCATGATATTCAAGCTTGGCTGCAGTGGTTTCGATTTCTTCACTTTTATTGATAAAAATCAAAACTCGCTCATTATTGATCAATGCTACAATTTTTCTTAGCACTTCAATCTTATCCCGTTGTTCTGCCAAAAAATATAAATGGGTAATATCAGGCATATCGCCAATTTGTCCCTCAATCGTAAGTACTTCAGGCGCATGCATAATTTTTTTAGCTTGCTCTAGAGTGTCTGGCGTGATCGTTGCGGAAAACAACATGATCTGACGATCTTTTAATGTAGTCTTAATTACCGCTTTAACAGTATCCATATTTTTGTCATCGAGCAAACGATCAGCTTCATCAATAACAATGGTCTTAATGGTCTGGGAAATAATTTTCTTTTTTTGTATCAATTCTAATATTCTCCCGCTGGAACCAACGAGAATATGTGGCTTATCTTTCAACTTATCAATTTGCCTGGCAATATTCACATTTCCAATAATCGACGTAGAGGTCACAGGCAGACCAGAATGTTTGGAAAGCATTTCAACTTGCCGTAATATCTGAATGGCCAGTTCATGAGTCGGAGCGATAATTATTACCTGGGTTTCACGTTTCCCTGTATCAATTCTTTGAAATAATGGCAGTAGGAATGCCAAAGTCTTCCCTGTACCTGTTGCTGATTGCCCGATAATATCCCTTCCTAGTAGCGCCAACGGAATGACCTGGCTCTGTATTGCAGTAGGAACCTCAATTCCTGCTACGCGTAGTCCTGCTACAAGCGCTGCACTTAACCCTAATTGTTCAAATGATTCAATCATTATTTACTCCTCTTTTGCGCAATTACTTACTGTATGTATGATAGACTCACTTATTATACTCTATTTTTAGTTATTATAAAAATCAATCAATGAATATAGCTAACTGTGTTGCTCGTACGCGCTGCCCCCTGTCCGTTCGGCTGTGCTTTGTAGCCAAGACATACAGCATAGAAGGGCTTATATTCTTCAGGCAACTGTAGTTTTTTCACATCTTCCTCATGATTAAAAAAGAAGCGAATTAAGCCAATCCAGCAAGAACCAATATCCAGCGCTTCGGCAGCCAACAACATATTTTGCACCGCAGCCGAACAATCAATCACTGGATCTAACAAGCCTTCCTTCTTGCCAGACACAATAATCACCGTCGGTGCATTGTAAAAAATACTACGACCACTCTGTCCTAGGCGAGCCACTAATTCTACTGAGGAATTGACCATATCTTCAATACTAACCTCACTTATATAACGAATGAGATCGGGATCTTGAATGACAGTTAGATGCCATGGCTGACTATTATGAGCACTCGGTGCCCATAAGCCGGCCTCCAATATAGCCTGCAGTTCATGTTCCTTGATTTGCTCTTCTTGATAGGCACGAACACTCCGGCGCCGTTTGATAACATTAATGACTTCACTCATAACAACATTCCTCCTTAGTGAATAAACACCGCTGATCACGGGTTAATTGGGTTCTAAGCTCATGATTCACAATGCTTACTTTAATGAAAGATGGTATTTAAACTACTATAACTTTTTTTTGCGCCTATTGCAAATAATCCTTTCCCCCACAAAAGAGAGTTTCCCCCACAAATATCGAGTCAATACTATACTATCATTGAGGAGGTTATGTTATGGATAAAGAGAAAATTAGCCATTACACTGAACTATTTTCCAAAAAAATTTCAAAACTTTGGGATGACTTTGGGGATGATCTCAAATTAGCCAAAGATGTAACTGAACTTCGTATAAGAATGGAATACCTCGAAAATAAACAAGACCGTTTATTTAAAGAGTATGGCAAAAAAGTCTTTATTTATAAAACATGCACAGGTTCTCATGTAGATAATCTATTGCAAGAAATTAACCTTATGGAACAAGAACTACAAAAAAAATATTTACAACTTCAAAAACTAAAAGCTGGCAATTAACCTAGCAATCACGCCCACAAGCAGACAATAAAAAAACCAGCATTAGCTGGTTTTTTTATTGTCCTTATTGACTTAATCTAAATCTATGGGATTGAGGATGCCAACTGTTTTCACCTATTTGTATATCTTTACGGCTAATGGGGTGTCCATCTATGTATAAATCGAAATCAATATAATTTGCATCTGTAATGCGGAAATTCAATCCATCTGATCCACCAGTTGTCTCAAATTTAAAACGAATCTGATTATTTTCGTAGTTTAGTTCTCTTCCGCCAAAAACTACATGATTTCCTCCATTTCTGTCCCGACGGCCATCAAACCAAGATTTCCCTTGAATATCTGAATCTTTTCTTAAATAATCTCCTCTTTCTAAATTGTGGCCTTTAATGTTAAATAATGTTCCATCAGTACGAATGACACCACTAAAAACATGTTCTTCACCAGGAGTCGTTGTCCAAATATGGAAACCATTCTTATCTTGCCATATATAGTAGCCCTTTTGACCATTAGGAGAAAATTCATCAGGTTTCCCGCCTACATCTGCTTTTCCTGACCAAGCAAATACACTACCAGTTAACGCAATGAGAAAAAGACCTACTAAGGTAATAATGAACCATTTTTTCTTCAAAGTAAACACCTGCCTTTATTTTTTGAATAACATATTTGAATTATATTATATAATTGTGACAAACTTATGACAATATATTTCCTGCAAAGCCATCATTTGGGGCATTACTACTGTTGATATATATATATATAACGAAAGGCCTCTATCAGCAAATTGAAAAAACAGCCTAAGCTGAAGTTTTTTATGATAATATAGTACCTATATAAAATATATATTCCAATATTAAGGTGGTAAATACAATGGATATTAAAGTATCAGAAAAAATCCCTAAAGATGCATACTGGTTTTTATTTCATAACGATGAGCTGTTGGTTAAAGAGGGTGAAGGCAACACTACTATTCCACTCACATGTGATATTAAATTATTGGTTAGTCAGCCCGCTGATGTCCAGTCTATCGGTATATTCCATGAACACGAATGCTTTATTGCCACTATAAGCAATGATAATTTACTTTCCGGATTCTCTTTTAAAAAAGTAAGGCCCCTCTATGGATATCTAGAAGATAAATATTTTTGGGTCGCTTGTCGTGCATTTCATATCATCAATTGGATGAAAACCAGCAAATTTTGTGGTTGTTGCGGTAGTAGCATGACTATTTTGTCCCATGAAATCGCGATGAAATGTTCAAACTGTGGCCATCTTGTCTATCCTCGTATCTCCCCTGCTATTATTGTTGCTGTAATTAAAGAAAATCAAATATTACTAGCACGATCCAAGCGTTTCCCCCCTAATAGGTATAGTGTTATCGCTGGATTCGTAGAACCAGGGGAAACAGTCGAAGAATGCGTCAAAAGGGAACTAAGAGAAGAAGTCGGAATTGAAGTCGAGCAAATCAATTATTTCGGCAGCCAACCCTGGTCTTTTCCCGATTCTCTTATGATCGCTTTTACCGCAAAGGCTTTAACCCATGAAATTACAATTGATAATAATGAAATTGTCGCTGCCGATTGGTTTACTCCCCACAACCTCCCTGATCTTCCTGATAAACCCAGCATTGGCAGGCAGTTAATTGACTGGTTTACCGAAAAATATAAACATACTTCAATTACTTAGTTAGTTTTCATATTCCTTACCATCGGCTAATCTTTCTCAATATTAAAGCTTCACCTTATAGGCAACAATCCCACCATGGAAAAGTAGCAAAAAAACAGCATTGACTGTTTTTTTGCTACTTTTATTTAGGATACTTCCATTATCCAATATACTTTTGACAGAACTATGACAACACCAGACCCAAGTTACTCTATTCTCTCATATACCAGCTTACCATCAAAAAACGTCATAACAACTTTTACCTTATCTATATCAATAGGGTTTATCGTCAATAAATTTTGATCCAGTACTACTATATCGGCAAGCTTGCCTGGCTCGATAGAGCCTATCTCATTTTCCATAAACATTGTATACGCGCCGTTTATGGTAAAACTTTTAATCATTTGTCCTACAGTAGCCCGTTCTTGTTTATTTAGCAGATATCGCTCATCATCTATATCAGTTATGTCCTCAACCCCATGAAAATTACCATTATCAATGTTGCGAGTAACGCCAACATCAATGGCCAAAAGAGGATTGGGCACAAGGGTAGCAGGATAGTCAGAGGAAGACGCCACAGTTATGCCATTGGCAAAAAAAGAACCTAACGGAAATTCTTTTTCGGCACGCTCACCTAAAAATTGATAATCCACATTATTCCACCAAGTAGGGCCTTTAAATTGCCAATAAGGCTGCACACTGGCAATGACATTAAGCTCTTTAAAACGCAATATATCCTTATGATCTACAAGCTGCAAGTGGGTAATGGTATTACGATAATCCCCTTCTGGCGCTTTCCCATAAGCATATTCCAAAGCATCTAAAACCATTCTAGTAGATGCATCTCCAGTAGAATGAACATGAATTGAGAGGCCACACTGATTCACCATATAAAAAGCATGTTTCAGTTTTTCCATATCCCACAAAAAATCACCGTAATAATTAGCCCCTTTTCCAGCTTTAAGACTATAGGGTTCTAATAAACAACTTGTACCGCCTTCAATAACGCCATCAGTAAAAAACTTTGCTGATATCACTTGCATATATGGAGTATTATACTGCTCCCGCATCTCGGTAATGGCCTCAAGTTGGGTGTAAAAATCATCCTCTGTATTGATTGTCATGGCACCGCGAACACGAAGTTCTAGCTGCTTTCTTTTTTGCATCTCATCACATGCTTTAAATATTGTTTCAAATGTTAGACTTGCCATACAAAGGATACTGGTAATTCCAAAGCTATGCATCTTTTTCTGAAAAGCACTCATGGCTGTAATATACTGAGCTACACTATATTCTGGCAAGGCAATAAGCCACATCGCCCATTCCTTTAGCGTTCCCCACAACTCGCCGCTTGTTGGGTCTTTTTCGATAACTCCGCCTTTGGGCGCCTCTGTCTCTTGAGTCAATCCATTAATCTCCAAAGCCTTGGAATTAACCCACAAAGTATGTCCGTCATTAGCCCTTAGTATCACGGGGATATCCTTTGCCACAACATCAAGGTACTCTTTACGGGGTCCTTTGGTCAACTCATCACCTATTAATACGTCCCAGGACCAGCCTCTGCCATAAACGATTTCGATATTGGGATGCTGATCTATAAATTCTTTTACTGCAGCAACATACCCTTCTAAGCTATTTATATTAAACAGCTGGACCTCATAAAGCGCAAATAAAGACAATCCTGGCGGATGAATATGGGTATCTATCATACCTGGTACTACCATTTTACCTAACAGGTCAATTTTATGAGTTTCCTTACCTACATATTGCTGGACCTCATTATCACTACCAACAAATATAATTTTATTCCCCTTGATAGCGATAGCCTCACATACTGTTTCCTGCTCATCAGCAGTATACACTACGCCATTTGTCAATACGAGATCTGCCAAAACAACACAGGTCAATTCTAGATGGGCGTCAATATGAAATGGTTCTAATCGTCTGCTCATTACTACCCCTCCAAAATTTCCTTTTTTAGAATGCAATCTTTCCTCGATTTTTTCATCATACAATCACTATATGATCAGCTATATTGATTGTCAATTATTTTTGCATTATATCAATATTTTTTAAGATCTCCCCAAATAACTATTTGCAATAAAAAAAGACCGACCGATCGGTAAGTCCTTATCACTATCGACATAATAAAGCCCAATATATCGTTTCTTTTATATATCCAAACCTGCAGCTCGCAGGTGGGCATCCTAGTTACATTTTTATCATCCACACAACATTTAGATTGCCTATTTATAAAAGTAGGTTGGCCATATAAGAGTTAACATACATCCCAGGCAACGTGTTTACTAAAATAGATTGATAATACTATATATCTTGAGCAGATGCAAACTCATCTATCATCGTCTATATGGGCGTTTTCCAGTTTATGAAGGCTACTTCCATTATGCGTCTATATGCTTTAAAACATCTTTTAAAAATAAGCGGTTACCTTAACATCAACCAACTTAGCAGCACTTTAGCATTAATCGGAAAAAACCTGCTGTACCAATTTACCCCGAAGCGGTATGGTCAGGGGTATCGCTACTAAAACAACTAAGGCAATAATAACTACAGCGATTTGAGTCCCAACAATATCACTTAATAATCCATAAACTGGCGGAGATATTGCACCAGCACCAATAGTTGCAGTATAAAACAGAGCAAACGCTTGGTTACGTTTTTCTTCTGAAACAAGTTCAGGGACACTACCATAAAGAACCGATGAAGTACCATTAAGTGCAACCCCTAGTATGGGTGTAAGTATGAGAGCATTTTCTAAAGAAAGTGTCAGCATACCTCCGATACATAGAGCAGTAACTACCTCAGTTATTATGACACTGCGTAGAATCCCCAATCGTGTAGCAAGTACTCCACATACGAATTTTCCAATAGCACCACCAGCAAAAACTAAGGTTAATGCTAAACCGATTGTCGCAATATTGGCCCCTTTATCTCTTAACAGAAATGGAAAAAAAGTTAAAAAACCCATTCTAGTCGCACTATCTATGATGCCAATTGCTGAGAGTGACCAAAAAGCCCCATATCCTTTCAACCCTAAAAGTGAGGAGCTAAATTTTTTAGTACTTGTTTTTGTAGTAACCCTTATACTTCTAGTAAGCAGATAGATGATAAATGTTGCGGATAGCCCAAAAAGAGCAAGTAATTTAGTGGCTATTTGCCAGTTAAATTGTGAAATTATAAAAGCTGTGATACCAGGAAGGATTAATTTCCCAATATCTCCAGCTACATTAAAGGTTGAAAGTGCTGTACGTCTAGCTTGCGTTTCTGTATAAGCTGATGAAATCATTGAGGATGAAAGGGGGTGTTGAACGCTCTCCCCTAAACCTCCAGCAATTAAAAAAACTGCTAAAAAAAATGGTGTACTCACCCAACCAAATGCCATAACCGAAATAGAAGTTAGAATCGTACCAACCAGCAGCAATCTAATTTCACCAATACGCTGTGCTAAAAAACCAGTCGGCACTTGAAAACTAGCCATAGAACCAGAAAAGAGAGTTTTGAGAAAACCCACTTCGACAAAAGATAATCCAAATTGTGCTTGCCAAATAGGAAAAAGAACATATAGAGTATCGCTAATACCATCATGCGTCACATGTGCTAAACATGCAGAAAACAAGGATTTACGCGCTCTACTTTCTTGTTGAATCTTGTTGTCTACAGACTTCTCTCTGTTTAACTTTCCCCATCCATGTATCATACTGAACTCCTCCATGCAATCGCACTTATCAATCATTGTTGTCTATCATCAATAGCAAGCACTTCTTGACTCTTAATCGCTTTCGGTATTAAAAGCGATTGCCTCAATTGTTATAATTATCCAGTTCCAACTTCCCTTAATTTTTCTTTTAGAACTTCAATCGCCTTTACTAGTTGAAAATCCCTACCATTGTATAAAATCGTCCTCCACAATTCAGTGATTCACTTGTCTATATACCTATTATAGCTATATTGCTACTTATAAGTATATATCTATATTTGTTATAATAAAAATTACGTTGACAAATGCACGTCTACGCTAGGAGCACTCTAAAAAAGGACTTACCGATCAATAAGTCCTTTTCTCTATAGAAATAGTAAAGACTAAATACTCTATTAATAAGGATAATTCGCCGGCTTATTAACGGCGCGGATAGCAACCACCACCATAACTTGGATAGCACTGGATAACTCGAACATTATATTATTCAACAACAAATATTAATAACCTGCGCCCCAGTAAATTCACATAACCGATCAGGACGGATCGGTAGTGCCTAATTGGCAGTACCAGCTGCGGCGTAGACAATGGCATAATCCCAGAGACTTTGATCTAGATACAATGAAAAATTTGTAAAAGAATATGAATTCCATGAGAAAATATGGTATTATAGTATTATTTTCTTTTCCTATTTTGCTGATTCTCTTTTCATGTCTTGCTGCATTTGTTCTCAATTCTACATTCTACAAGGAGCTTTATATGAGTTTACTGTCACACAAATTTTCAGAGTCCCTTAGTATCCTGCAAAACAAAGATCTTAAAGTATTTCTGTTTGCTCGCATCGCCACAGCCCTAGCATATCAAATGTTGACGGTAGGAGTGGGCTGGAAAATCTATGACTTAACAGATAGCGCTTTTTATCTAGGTTTGGTTGGACTGATGCAATTTTTGCCTATGGTTCTTCTTACTTTATTGGTGGGCCATGTAGTGGATCGATATGATCGCCGAATGATTATGCGTCTCTGCCAAGGGGTTGAAGCAGCAGGAGTTCTGCTGCTAGCAGTAGGCTGCTATACAAACTACCTGACAAAAGAGAGCATTCTACTGATTGTTTTCATTATCGGTGCAGCCCGCGCTTTTGAAGTACCATCTATGCAGGCACTACTCCCAGGATTAGTTGATCCAGAGATTTTTCCTCGTGCAATCGCCTTGGCTTCTTCTTCCCAGCAAACCGCCACAATTATCGGTCCAGCCCTCGGTGGCATTTTATATATTCATGGTTCAACGACGGTTTTTGCGATTGTCTGCACCCTCTATATGTTATCGAGCTTATTTATCTCCTTTATTCAATCTAATCCGCTAGTTCCTAAGCGTGAGCCGGTCAACATCAAGTCACTCTTTGCTGGCATTATCTTTATTCGCAGTAAGACCGTGATATTAGGAGCTATATCCCTCGATCTTTTCGCCGTACTGCTCGGTGGTGCCACCGCCTTATTGCCAGTATATGCAAAGGAAATTCTTATAATTGGGCCGGTAGGCCTCGGCATCTTCCGATCCTCACCAGCTGTTGGTGCATTAATCATGTCTATATTTTTAGCACACAATCCTTTAACACGAGGTGTGGGGCGCAAAATGTTTATGGCCGTTATCATTTTTGGCGTAGCTACTATTACCTTCGCTCTTTCCACATCTCTTGTGATATCCATTGCAGCTTTAACGGTTCTTGGAGCAGCAGATACGATTAGCGTCGTGATCCGCTCATCCTTGGTGCAGCTTCAAACGCCAGACGAAATGCGCGGACGTGTTAGTGCTGTTAATTCTCTGTTTATTGGTACTTCTAATCAACTAGGAGAATTTGAGTCAGGCTTGCTGGCTGCCTATTTGGGAGTTGTACCCTCTGTGGTTTTAGGCGGGATTGGTACAATCATGATCGCCCTAGTATGGATGCGTATATTTTCCGATCTTGCCAATATAAAGACTCTGGAAACCTGCCAAAAATAATCGAGAAGGTTTCATTATTTTATACAATAAGGTACAGAACTTTTAAATTTATTAAAAAATAGAAGTGAGGATACTAGCAATGAAATATCTATTTGTATGTTACCCGAAATGCACGACTTGTCAAAAGGCCAAAAAGTGGCTGAATGACAACGGTATCGTCTATGAAGAGCGGCACATTAAGGAGCAAAATCCGACGGTAACTGAGTTGGAAGAATGGCACAAAAAAAGCAAGCTTCCCCTTAAAAAATTCTTTAATACAAGCGGAATGTTGTATAAGTCATTGGGATTGAAGGATAAGCTGCCAACCATGTCTGATACAGACCTGTTTGCCCTGCTTGCAACCGACGGGATGCTTGTCAAACGTCCTATCTTAATTGGCAGCGATAGGGTTTGGATAGGGTTCAAAGAAACTGATTGGGAGATGCTCAAATAGCAAGCATCATTCCTCGATTCTACCCTCAAATAAGATCCCATAAACACCATAATTTAAGAACATATTTGCCAACCGCGTAAAAAAAGTCGTCCATAACAGACGACTTTTTAATATTGGGATTAATTTTGACTTACTATTTCAACAACAAACATCAATAACCTGAGCCCCAGTAATTTCACACAACCGATCTGGACTGACTGGTAGCGCGGAATTAGCAGTACCAGCGGCAGCATAAACCACCTCATAATCCCAGAGGCTTTGATCTAGATACAACGGTATATCACTAACCATTCCAATTGGCGATACCCCGCCAGGTGGGAAGCCTGTTGAATTCATCACCATTTCGGCATCAGCAAATCTAACTTTCTTCGCACCTACTGCCTTACTTAGCTTCTTGGTATTTATCTTTTTATCACCGCAGGTTACAACCAATAATGGCTCAGCATCAGCAACAAATACGAGTGTTTTAGCAATTTGTGCAGGCGTTACCCCGAGTGCTTGAGCAGCTAATTCTGACGTATGGGTACTTTGATCAAATAAGATAATTTTTAGATCTGGAAATGGACTAAGGAACTTTTTGACCCGGTCTAATGGCATATAAAATCCCCCTAATTTTTCTACAAACATGCAAGTTTGTTTATTATTTTGCTTCTATCATTCTATTATATATGGTTACACATCCCATAACAATCTATCATCGCAAGTTCCATATTCGTAAAGCAAATAATACTACCCACAGCTCAGCCGCGGGTAGTATTATTTGTTTTATAGACTACTCTATTGGCTTTAACCGGCACAGAAAATGACGAAGCACCTTGGGTTCATAGGTAAACTGTAACCCTTTGACTTGCTCACGCCGTGCCCAAATCTTAGCCAGTGCATCCACAACAACGTCCATATGCCGATCTGTATACACTCGGCGGGGAATTGTCAATCTCATAAACTCTACGCCAGCTTTTTTCTGTTGTCCTGTTGCCGGGTCTCGCCCGAGCAGCAGTGAACCAACTTCTACAGGGCGAACTCCTGCTTCAAGATACAGTTCATTGGATAAAGCTTGCGCAGGAAACTCTTCGGCCGGGATGTGAGGCAGAAATTTCCCAGCATCCACGAATACAGCATGACCACCTACAGGCCACTGGATAGGAATGCCACGTTTACGCAGTTCTTCGCCTAAATACTCCACTTGACCGATCCTGTTTTCCAAATAATCAAAGTCTAACCCTTCATGCAAGCCAACAGCTAAACATTCCATATCTCTACCTGATAAACCGCCATATGTTACAAACCCTTCCATTGGAACACAAGAGGCGCTAGCAGCAGCGAATAGAGCAGCGTCATCCTTGATGGCGATCATACCGCCCATATTAACAATGGCATCTTTCTTAGCACTCATGGTCAAGAAATCGCCCATATCATACATTTCGCCTATGATTTCCTGAATACTCTTATCAGCGTAACCAACTTCACGTTTTTTTATGAAATATGCATTTTCAGCGAAACGAGCAGAATCAAAGTTAATTTTAATACCATACTTGTCAGCAATGCCCTTTACGCCACGAATATTCTCCATAGAAACAGGCTGCCCGCCAGCCGAGTTACAGGTCACAGTCACAATAATAAAGGCGATACTTTCTGCACCTTTTTCAATAATAAAATTCTCCAGGCGCTCCAAATCAAAGTTCCCTTTGAAAGGATGTTCCTTTTGTGTATCAAAAGCATCGTCAATAACTAAATTGACGGGTATCCCTCCACTCATTTCAATCCACGCCATGGTTGTATCAAAATGCATATTTCCGATAATATACTGACCTTTTTTCTTAATCAGATGAGGAAATAAAACTTGTTCAGCTCCCCGCCCTTGATGAGTGGGAATGACGTGATTATAGTTAAAAATATCCTTAACTGCTGTCTTAACTTTATAAAAAGACTTACTGCCAGCATAGGATTCATCACCAAGCATCATCGCCGACCACTGTTGATCACTCATTGCCCCAGTTCCACTATCTGTTAGAAGATCAATATATACATCGGCCGAATTAAGGGCAAAGGGATTATACCCCGCTTCTTCTAAAGCCCTAGCTCTTGCCTCCTTTGAAATCTTACGAATGGGTTCCACCATTTTAATGCGATAGGGTTCTGCTGTTCTCTCCACGTTGATCTCCTCCTTGTTTGTTGCTATCAATCGATTACTATTATTCATAGCAAGTTTCATGCCAATGATTCAGCCAGCAGAATATCACAATTGTCTATTCCTTTGATAAAAAATAGTGATAAGTTTTCTTTTCACTCGAAAAGAAAACTTATCACTATATACAACCTAGTAATCTCTACAATCCATAATTCTTTATCTTATTTAAAACCGTTGTATTTGACACTCCCAGGACCTGTCCCGCTAATCTGGATGAAGGATATTTTTCCAACACTCTCATAATAATTTCTTTTTCAACATGACCAACAATTTCTTTTAGCCGAACCCCTGCGTCATCACTGGGGATTTCAACCTGTATCACATTTCCCCTTTGCAATGCACTAGGTACTCGATTATTTTGATTCCCGATATCAGACCATATTGCAAGATCACGAGGAGTAATTTCCGGGGAATCCAGCAAATTAATGATCCTTTCTAAAGTATTTTCTAATTGCCGTACATTCCCTGGCCATTCCTGATTCATTAAAAATCCAACACTTTCACTTACCAATCGAACCTCTGGTTTATTTAATTTCCGGCAAATTTTTCCGATCAGATGCTGGGCAAGCACAGGAATATCCTCTTTTCGTTCTCTTAGTGGCGGAATGATGAGGGGAATAACATTAAGCCTGTAATATAAATCCTCTCTAAACGTCCCTTTACGAACCATTTCCTCAAGATTGCGATGCGTGGCTGCAATAATTCGAACATCCACGTTCTGTTCCTTGCTACCTCCCACCCGCCGAATGGTCCCTTCTTGTAGGGTACGTAGTAATCTCACCTGCATCAACAGGGGCAGTTCTCCAATTTCATCCAAGAACAACGTACCGCCATTTGCTTGCTCAAATAACCCTCGCTTACCACCCTTGGCCGCGCCGGTGAAGGCACCTTCTTCATAGCCAAATAATTCACTTTCTAGTAGAGTCTCCGGCAAAGCAGTACAGTTCACAGCAATAAACGGAGCTTGACGTCTTAGTCCTTCCGTGTGAAGAGCACTGGCAAACAATTCTTTCCCTGTTCCACTTTCCCCACGGAGCAGAACAATCGAAGTGCTCCGAGCTACAGTGCGTGCCGCGGTAATCAGTTGACTCATCTTTTTACTTTGAAAAACGATCTCATCAAAAGTCTTCAGATGCCGAATTTTATCCACCTTGGAAATAATGGCCTCAACTTGCCGAAAATCCTTGAGGGTGGCAACAGCGCCAATAATTTGCCCCTTATCGTTAATGATTGGTTGACCGCTAATCAAGTAGCGAATATTACAACCATCTTTATTCGTTCTTCCTTCTTGCAAGGTATAGGTTTTACCAGATTTTAAAGTTTCAAAAATAAGGTGGTTTGTACCAAGCAATTCCTCCACCCCGCAGCCTAGCACTTGGGCACACGTACACAGCAGCAACTTCCTCGCAACTTCATTTATATGTGTAATCTTGCCATCTTTATCGACGGCTAGAATTCCTTCATCAACAGAATTTAGAATCGTTTTCAGTGTATCTTCCCGTTCTTCATAAGGCATTTGATCACGGAATTTCACAGTTTTAACCCCTGTCACTAAACGCAGTTCATCAATCAAATGATGAGCTTTCCTCGCGACCTCACAATAAAATTTTATCACCATTCCCTGTTTAGGCAATACTTCCATGGCGATTTTATCAATATGATGCTGCTCTGTGAGCCTAAATATTTCATACCCTAAACTTGGGCGGTCTACAAAGTCGATTTGAATAACGTATTCCTTCATAGGATAACCTCCTTTGTCTTATGCCAATAATAAATCTTACTGGCACTGATATGGTCATTCACTATGATCCATGGTGGAATCCTGCCGTCGAAGACCAAGCTACCGACTTAACTTTTCGCGCGAGGTCGAATACGATTTGTCGGCATAGCCTCTAGAGGATTATCTGGCCAATAGTGTTTTGGATAACGTCCCATCAGGTCTTTTTTGACTTCAAAATAAGCATTTTGCCAAAAACTTGCTAAATCCTTTGTCACCTGCACTGGACGCTGAGCTGGTGACAACAAATGCAGGGTCAGCGGCACCATCCCTTGCCCGATCAGAGGAGTTTGCTGCAAACCAAACATTTCCTGCAGGCGTACAGCTAATATGGGATTACCCTGTTGACTATAATCAATAGGGATTCGTTGGTCGCTAGGAACAAGAATATGAGTAGGCGCCCAGTCATCAAGTTGCTGACGCTCTTTAAAAGTCAGCATGGATTCCAAAACTTTTACCATCTGTAGACGTTGCAAATGATCACGATTGCTCATACCATATAAATAAGGCCCAAGCCATTCTTCCAAAGCTCCTAGTAAGCCCTCATCAGATACATCTGGCCAATCAGGCTGAAAATAATGCATAAAAGCAAGACGTTGGCGAAATTGGCAGGCCACCCTTGACCAAGGAAGAATGTCCATTCCTTCCTGCCTGATACCTGCTATTAAAGCTGATAATACTTGCACTGGATCAGTATTACTAAGGGGGATATTTGTTAAAACCAACGCTCCTAATGATTCAGACCGCCGCCCCCTTACAGCCTGAGCATCATGATCCCAGGCAATGATCTCTTGAACAGCTATTTGCTCCTTAAAGTGTCTCTTTAATTCAACCTCATTGATAGGTGCCGCCAAAAAAATACGATTTTCCGGACCGATCTCTCCACCAAGTTCGGCTGCTACCAGATAAGGCTCTCTTGCTAAAGCCTGTGGATCTTTAAAAGCAGCACCACGCCCATTACGTAATAGAAAGCGGCCATCTCCCCGCCCTTGACCAATACGGTCAGGATAAGCAAATGCCAGTATCAGCCCACAAGCATGAATATCATCCACTGCACTCTTTGGCACAGCAAAAACCTGTTTCCAATGACGAATATCAGCCTGCAGACGCCGATAAATACTTGCATCGATGGTATATCCTAAAGAATATCCAGGGGCTAAACTTGAGTTGCCATGGCGAAGGGCCTCAATACGCAAACGCAAATCCCCATCTGGCATACTCTTTTCTCCCTGAAATAGATCCCGCTGCCCAAGTAATGCCCCAATCTCACAGGCCAAGTTGCCATACCCCAAGGAAATAGCTTGCATGATCATATGGGAAAGGCGTGGATGAAGTCCAACTTCTGCCATTTTACGTCCATGAGTCGTAATCTGCCCCTCTGGCGATAGTGCACCTAGTTGCTGAAGCAGTTCAGTAGCTTGGGCAAAGGCAGCCTGGGGAGGCGGGTCAAGCCACAATAACTCCTCAGGCCTCGCGCCCCATGCAGCCAGTTCCAAAGCCAGGGGGCCAAGATCAGCCTCCATAATCTCTGGTGTATTATACAGTTCATAGGTAATTTCCTCTTGCTGTGTCCATAACCGATAGCAAACGCCTGCTGCCACACGCCCTGCCCGTCCGCGCCGCTGATCAGCTGAACCCCGTGATACTTTGACTGTTGCCAAATGCATCATCCCCGTACGTGGTAAAAATCGCGGGACTCGCATGAAACCACTATCAATCACAACACGAACCCCTTTAACCGTAATACTCGTTTCCGCTATTGATGTGGTTAGCACAATCTTGCGCTTGCCCATGGGGCCCGGCAATATTGCGAGATCCTGAGCTGTCTGGGGTAAAGAACCATACAACTTGGCAATTGCTACATGTTCTCCAATGCCTAATGCCAATAACCGGGACGCCACCCAATGGATCTCCCCCACCCCTGGCAAAAACACTAATATATCCCCTTGTGTTTCTGCAATGGCTTCTTGCACTTTTTGAGTAACAGCTGCTCCGATTGGGCCAACAACAGGACGAGATAAATAGTGAGTTGCCACGGGAAAAGATAGACCTTCACTGACAATAATCGGCGCATCGCCCATCATCTTCGCGATAGGGACTGCATCTAAGGTGGCAGACATCACCAAAATCTTTAAATCTTCTCTTAGCACTGCCTGCGACTGCAAACACAGTGCCAAGCCCAAGTCAGCATGTATACTGCGCTCATGAAATTCATCAAAAATGACAATTCCTACATTCTCTAGCATAGGATCGGTCTGTAACATACGGGTCAGAATGCCTTCTGTAATAACCTCAATACGAGTCCTTGGACCAATACAAGTATCAAACCTAATCCTATAACCTACGGTGTCTCCCACCTGCTCGCCAAGAAGTGCTGACATATAACGAGCAGCAGCGCGAGCTGCCAAGCGACGAGGTTCTAGCATCAAAATCCGCTTCCCTGCAAGCCAGGATTCTTCCAGTAGGGCCAAAGGAATACGTGTCGTTTTCCCCGCCCCCGGCGGTGCCACAAGAACAGCATTCATATTGCAACTGAGCTGTTCCTTCAATGTCATTAAAATATATTCAATCGGCATTTTTTTCATTTTATACTACAAATCGGACAGCCTTGCATGCCTATGGGCTTTTCTAAATGAGCCTGAGCAAGCAGCCCCTCATCACTAAAAATTTGTAACGTAGGACGATCTGCAATAATCGCTCCATCACTGAGCACAATGGTGCGCTCACATAGATCCAGGACCAAGTCCAAATCATGGGTAGCGATGATTTTTGTATGTGTAAAAGACTTCAGTAGCATGATCAGCTGACGCCTGGCCTTCGCGTCAAGGCCCGCAGTCGGTTCATCCAGGACAAGAATATCTGGCAACATGGAGAGAACTGAAGCAATAGCAACAGAGCGTTTTTGACCACCTGATAATTTATAAGGGGGCCGCTCTCTTAGGTGGGCAGCTCCCACTGTTTCTAATGCTGACATCACTCGCTTTTCTACTTCCGGAAGTGGAAGTCCTAAGTTAAGAGGCCCAAAGGCAACATCCTCGAAAACCGTGGGCATAAACAGTTGATCATCCGGATTCTGAAAAACCATCCCTACAGTGCGTCTGATATGAGGAAGTGTTTGTTTGGTCAAGGGATAGTCACCGATACGCACCGTACCTGCAGTGGGAACCAAGATACCAATCAGGTGAGATAATAATGTTGATTTGCCGGCACCGTTGGCCCCAACAATTGCTACTGATTCACCATGAAGTATTCTAAAGGAAAGACCACTGAGAGCTTTAGTTTTATCAGGATAGATATATTCCAGGTTATTTATTTCAATAATATGATGGCTCATCAGTATCCCCCTATCAGCAATGTACCTAACCACTGGGTCACATTCACTAAGCGAATTATAATAAAAAAAGCCGACCACCCTAAGAAATAGACAATATCCATCCCTACAAGTTTTTTTTGTCGTATCAGCCTAATTTCTCCATCAAATCCTCGGCACAGCATAGCCTGATAAATGCGCTGAGCCCGGTCAATCGTGCGTAATAACAGTTGTCCTAGTAATGAACCCCACACCCTAGGCCGGATTCCTTCCCCTTGAAAGGAACGTAAGGAATGAGCACGAATGGTCCTAATAAACTCCTCTAATAACACATACAAATATCGATACATAAACAGCAGCTGAATGACAAATACCTTTGGCACCTTCAACTGTAATAAGGCCATACCGATAGCATCAATGCCGCAAGTCGCAACCAAAATTAATGCTGCAGTAACTGCTAACAAAAACCGCAGAAGAATAGAAAGAAAGGAAATCCAGCCGCCGGAGATGAAAAAAGGTCCAAATTGCACTACAGGGTTCTGATCCAATAAGGGATTAAAGATACCAATGAAAATAACAAAAGGCAATGCCAGTAATACTCTATTTGAAATAGGTCCTAAAGGCAACTCTCCCAGGATGATGAGGAATATAGGATAAAAAAACATAGGGAATAAACCGCTTATTTCATATTTTGAAAAAGAAGCAACTACTGTTAAAAAAATAACAGTAGTTAATAGTTTAGCGCAAGGATGTATGCGATGAAGTACTGTCCTATTACCTGCCATCTCATCCAATTGCTTCAAGTCTAGCCAATAGGATTCCATTTTACTCATGTATATATCTCCCAAAAATAACTTAATGACGCTTAACGACTAATTGTAGGCTTTTCCCAATGACTCCTGCTAACAGTAAAGTCATCATAGCTCCCACTATACCAGCTGTGGAAGTACCACTGTTAACAGCTGGCCACGACTCCTCAACTTTTCCTTTAGGTGCATTAACTACACTTTCTTCTGCTTCTTTAAAATTATAATCAGGCATAAAGGCAACTTTTTTTTGGATAGCGGCCAAGATGCCGTGGATACCATCTTCAGGTGCTTGCAATTCTTCCACACCAGTTGCTTTGGCCAAGGACCATTCCAATCCATCTGGATTAGATGACGCAAACCAGGATAATACTCCACCAGTAATGAGGGTGAATGCCAAAAGCCCCACCAAAACAGGTTTTATCGTTAAATTACCTAAAGACTCAGACATTGCCGCCTTTTGAATAATTTCTGGACGTTCTCTCCAAACAAACAAAATAATTGCCGTGGTTACCAAACCTTCAACAATACCAATTGCTAAATGAATAGGTTGCATCAACAACACAAAAGTTGAAAAAGGCAAATCGGAAATACCCGAAGAAACCGTTTCAAGTACAACACCAAAAGCACCTAACTGCAGACCAATAATCGAAGCTATTGTTGCACCTAAAAAGAGTCGTTTCTGATTTGACCTTTCGCCAACAATCTGTTTATAGATGAAAGGATAAGCAATGAAGCAAGGGAAGAAACCTAAATTAAAGATATTACAGCCTAGAGCTAGTAGTCCTCCATCGGCAAAGAATAATGCCTGAATAGCTAATACCGAAGCAATTGTTAAAAAGGCGGCATGTGGTCCAAGTAATATAGCAAGAATCATAGCACCGCCAAGATGTCCGCTTGATCCTGTTCCGGGAATTGTAAAATTTATCATCTGCGCTGAAAAAATAAACGCCCCGAGCACTCCCATCAGTGGTACTTTTTTTTCATCAAGCCCTTGTTTTATCTTCTTGGCTGAATAAGTAGCAAGGCCTGCAGTCGCTAACCACATTGTTCCTCCTACTACTGGTGAAATCAAAGCATCTGCCATATGCATTTTTATCGACTCCTTCAAATTAATTGACTATTTTTACGGGAAGTTGATAACTAATTTTTCCACAACACAAGTTATCTATCCTTCATACTATATATGCTTTACACAATTACCAAGAGAGGGCGCTCAATGTAAAAGAAAAAAGCATGTAGCTAAAAAGGATCCCCATCCTCTTAAGGCTTCATACCTTGATTTTAAAATATGTAATTATCATACTGCCGCACATTCACAAATGAATTTTCATAATTCATAATATGATCAAAATATAACACCTAAAGATTGTTTTGTCAATAATTGCTTACCATTCTATAATCAGTCAAGCCTCCCCCTCGATGATATACGATATACCTGCTCAGCAACAGCTCTTGGCGTAATACTACTCATACAAATGGCATTGCCCTGGGGACAATTCAATTTATGGCAGAAAGAACAAGATAGGTTATTTACTAAGATAGCATTGCCTTGCCCTAGGGGTGCATAGGTCGCTGGGTTTGTTGGACCGAATATTGATACTGTAGGAACCATCAATGCTGCAGCAATGTGAAGAGGCCCCGTATCTCCTGCAATTACTACTGTCCCTCTTTCAATGAGAGCTGCCATCTCTAGCAGGCTAGTTTTACCTACAGCGTTGACAATCGGCACTCTAACTTGTTGCTGGATTTTTATCCCTAACTCTCCTTCACCTTTGCCACCACACATCACTATTTTAAAATCCTTACACAATATTTGTATCGTTTGTGCAAATAATTCAGTAGGCCAATTTTTTGAAAGCCAAGTAGTTCCTGGTATGACAACTACAAACTTTTCATGGGAAACAATCCCCTCCCTCACCAAAAATTCTTCAGCAAAACCTCTCTCCTGCTCAGTTATGGCAAGAAACATCTGATGGTCTATAGAGTCAATGCCCAGAGGCAGTAATACACCAAGATATTTATCAGTAATATGTGAGCCGCAAGGCGTAGCTGTCTCTGTCATAAACAAAGAATTTAACTCTCTAGCTTGGCTCATACCAATGCGTCTATTAGTTCTTGCTAGTTTTGCTATCATTCCTGTGATAAATAATCCATGAATATCAAGAACTGCATGAAAACTTCTTGCTGATAATTGTTCCCGTAAAGTTCTCCACATCGCCAAAGCTTTTTCAAACTCAAAGCCTCGTAAGTATTTTTCAAATTTCTCCCGCGACCAGACTATAATTTCATCAACATAAGGGTTATATTTTAAGAGCTCTGCCGCTACCTCCCCTATCAGCCATGTAATCCTACAATCTGGCCAAGATATTTTTAAGGACCTAGCCACTGGCGTACAGTGTATAACATCTCCGATGGAACTCAGTCTAATAATTAGAACTTCCTTCACCACCCAATTACCACCTCTATTACAATGAATCTTGACATCACATAAGAATCTTATCTTCTGTATTATGTTTCCATCTTCTGCCTTGATTATTTATATTTATATCTGTTATTTATTGGTATCAAATTCCCCCTCTAGTAAGTCAAGCCCAACCCTGGGCCGACCAATAATAAAACCACTGATAATCTTTATCAGTGGTTTTATTATTGGTCCATGTAACGCCCTAATGCTTGATCCTGAAATTTTTAAAAATAGTGATATTTTTAGCACCACTATCGTACAATACATTATAGGAATAAAAACATCATACATTTTAAAGGGGGAATCTAAATGTCAAGCACCGTCTGGGGTGCTTTAATGAGTACACCAAATGATATGGATGAACGCACAGGACATATTCCTAAGAGTTATATGTACATTAGTAGTACATTAAAAGGTTTAACCCCTAATGGCAGGTATGTACATCTGATTAAAAATGGCAGAGCAACATACCATCCAAATTACTACACGATAGATGGAAGATTATTGCAGCCGCATACATAAGAAGCTAAATGAACTCTAGGTCTACTACAATTATCTGAATTTATTTATCCCAAATACATCTCGTATCCTCTCAGCATGAGAATAGTTAGTTGCATTAGTGACTACAAAATCAAGACTGAAATTCACTTTCTGGCCATTCGGCAAGCTAAATCCCTTAGGAAAAGTCTCCATCATAGCCTCAGCATTCTTTTTTACTCCAAATGCTATTTTCACATCACTGTCCCATTGCAGGCGCGGATCAAACAATTTATCCCGCAAATAGCTATGAGCACAAAGTTTGACCAGTTCCTTATAGGCGATTTTATTCCGATAATTATTAGGATAGTTAAAATTAACTGGGAACGGCATAGTATCCACTAAAAGGAACTGTTTTTGTGCTAATGCATCCAACTTTTGCTCTGCACCATCAAAAACTTGCTGCGGCAAAAGAAGACTTTCCACAATTGCTGTGCCCCAGCTACCGTGGCAATTATTATAAAAATAATTTATCTCACCTTCTAGTGTCCGAGGGGCTGCTTCACCAAACATTAGATATTTGATACGAACATTATATTTCATTAGGCGTTGAACATTTTCTTCCCATTTTTGCTCAGTTACGGCATATACACGATTTAGATAATGTGGAAGGCTACCTGTATCATCTAGTCCACATAATTCAATAAGCTTAGCACATTCCGCAGGATAGTCTTTTTCTAATTTTTTTCCAGCACCTATCATTATTTTTCCTCCCTTTTTAAATACGTATTGCAGTAGTGGCATATCTAACTTCCATACTATGCTCACCACCTTACAGCTTGCATGATTTCGATACAACATTGCCGTTAAAAAAATACATAGGGTGCTGTAAATACTCTCTAGAAATATATTAACAAATATTCTCCTTTTTTACACTATTTTTCTTACGTAATCAGAAAGTATAGCACTTCTGATTCCAAGTAAGGACAACTAAGGCTTGACGCAAGTCAAGTTTTCTTTATATTTTTGCCCTTATACTGACTATAACATCAAATAATAAACTAAATCTGTCACTCTAAAAAAAGAGTGGCAGATTTAGTTTATTCAGCCACATATTTTTACTGTAATTGACCACTGTCATAATTATTAACCAGATGAAATAGTTATGTATAGATAGTAAATACAAAGGACAGTGAATAACATGTGGTTTAAAAGCATATCAGCCTTACTTCTTATTATGGCAGTACTCACCTTTATGCCCTTAATCTTCTCACAAAAGGTGAAAGCAGAAACGTTAGAACCTCCCATGGAAAACATTAGCCCCTCCACAACAGCTCAAGGTAAGAAACAAATTGTCATCACAGCAATTGGCGATTGCACACTTGCAACCGACGCTACATTCGGGTATGATTCTACATTACCCGCAGTAATCGATGCTAATAATGGTGATCTAGCCTATGTCTTCAAAGGCATCCATCAAGTAACCTCTGTAGATGATCTTACAATCGCCAACCTAGAAGGTACTTTTACGACTTCGAGCGCAAGATACCCTAAGACATTCGCCTTTAAAGGTCCTCCCGAATATGCAAAAATGCTTACCTTAGGCTCTATTGAAGCTGTTAACCTTGCCAATAATCATACCTATGATTACTATGAGGCAGGCTTCGAGGACACTATTAAGGCTCTTGACAGGGAAGGTATCCTATGGCTGGGGGAAGGTACCGCCAAGGTCTATAAAACCAAAGGATTTAAGATTGGACTCTTAGGATATGCGTTCACTATAGATGAGACACAGTTGGCAAAAGAAATATCAGCACTAAAAGATATCACCGACATCGTCGTGGTCAGTTTTCATTGGGGAGAAGAAGGATCTTACTGGCCAAACTCTGAACAAAACATTCTTGCGCGACTTTCCATTGATAGCGGCGCCGATATAGTGATTGGGCATCATCCCCATGTCCTGCAGGGAATTGAAATATACAAAAACAGACTTATCGCTTACAGTCTTGGTAACTTTGCCTTTGGTGGAAATATGAACCCCCAAGATAAAAGAACAATGCTTTTGCAAGTCAAATTCACTACCAATGAAAAAGGCGTACAAATGCCTGATGCCAAAATTGTTCCTGCCAGAATTTCGTCAGCAACCTGGATCAATGACTATCAGCCGACTATACTGGAAGGAGAAGACCGACAAACTTTTTTGGAATGGTTTCAGCCGTTGTGTAGCGGAGTTCAGCTCCAAAATGGTGAAATCAAAATATTTTAGTTTTACATGATTCTTACATATAGAATCTTCATTCAGGTACACTAATAAAAAGTATTAATTTGAAATAAAATGCAGGATTATGTCGATATGGTTAGAATATTATAAGTTGCATTAAAAGGATAATCGTTTATCAATAATGAGTGGGAGTCATCTACTAATATTCTTATTCACTCAATGTGAGTAGATATGGAGGGTTCCTCCATATCTATTCTTATTTTTAAGGAGGAATTCAAATGGTTAACAAAGTAATAATTGTTGGTGGTGGATGGGCAGGTTCAGCTGCCGCCCTTGCTGCGCGTAAGGCTGGTTGCGAGGTAGAACTGTTTGAGCGTTCTGACATGTTGCTTGGTACCGGGCTGGTTGGCGGCATTATGCGCAATAATGGTCGATTCACCGTTACCGAGGAAATGCTGGCCATGGGTGGCGGCGACCTATTTAAAATCACTGATGACACCGCTCGCCACAAGAACATCGGGTTCCCAGGGCATAAACATGCCTCTCTTTATGATGTATCTACCATTGAACCCGCTGTCCGCAAGGCTCTTTGGGCTGCAGGCGTAAAGATTCATCTTAAGGCTCGTGTCAAAGATATTGTTGTAGAAGATTGCACACTTGTCAAGGTTATCGCCGATGTGTTCCATAGTAACGAAGTGATCGAAGCTACTGGCGATGCATTCGTCGACGTCTCTGGTACGGCTGGACCCCAAAACAACTGCATGAAGTATGGTAACGGCTGTGCCATGTGCGTTTATCGTTGCCCTACCTTTGGACCTCGCTTCAGCATTGCCGCTAAAGCTGGTGTTAAAGAGATGATTGGCGAAAAAGCGGACGGTACTTTCGGTGCCATGAGTGGATCTTGCAAACTGCATAAAGACTCCTTATCGTCTAAAATCAGAGAAGAGCTGAATACCACTGGCGTTTGCGTCATCCCTGTCCCCATAAATCTCCAAAAGAGTATGTCTGAACTTGACCAAAAGGCTTGTCAACAATATGCACTGAAAGAGTTTGCCGAGAACATTGTTTTACTGGATACTGGTCACGCAAAACTAATGTCTGCCTATTATCCCCTTGATAAGCTCCGCCAGATCCCTGGCTGTGAAAATGCTCGCTTTGAAGATCCCTATTCCGGCGGCATTGGCAACTCCATGCGTTATTTCGGAATGCTGCCCCGCGACAATACACTTAAAGTAGAAGGACTGAAGAATGTCTTCTGTGGCGGAGAAAAAGCCGGTTTGCTGGTGGGTCATACGGAAGCAATCATAACGGGAACACTAGCTGGCCATAATGCAGCAAGGTGCGCACTCGGTCTAGAAGCCATCGAGATTCCCCGGAGCCTGGCCTGCGGCGAAGGTATCGCCCATGTAAAAGAAAGAATGCAGACCAAAGAAGGGTTAACTAAGAAATACACCTTCTCTGGCTCCGTATTATTCGATCATATGAAGAGCAAGAACCTGTACACTACTAACGTTCAACAAGTCAAGGACAACGTTAATAATGCCAATATGACAGATTTTTTTGCAAATAATCTTACAACTTATTGTCGGGAAGCTGCAGCAACGAAAACCAATCAATAGATCTGCCTTGTTGGTGAACCTCCATTTTGAGCCTCATCAATAAGGCCACTAAAATTAAGTAGAGGAGTATTCTATAATGCAACAAGTTACGACACTATCGCTGGCAGATTGGACTTTCATGTTTTTTGTAATTGTCACCTTGATCTGTCTAGCAACCCGCCGGGATGCTTTACTGCCAACTTCCGTTGGTCTGTTGATAGTTGGCTCAATTCTAAAGGGTAGTATTATTGGCGGTCTCATGGTTACATTTAATGCTATTTTGGCCTCTACTACTGACTTATTGAATATTATTATTGTTATCGCCCTCGTTGTGATGATGACCAAAACCATGGAAGATATGGGTTCAGACCGGTTGATGGTTGCCCCCCTACGAGGTTTATTAAAAAATCCTAGCGTATCTTACTGGGTTATCGGTTTTTCAATGCTGATTCTTTCCTGGTTTATTTGGCCTACGCCGGCTGTTGCCCTGCTGGGTGCCCTCGTTTTACCTTTGGCCATTGTTGGCGGTTTACCACCTATGATTGCCAGCATGTCCTTATCGATCTTTGGTAAAGGCATTGGGTTATCAAGTGATTTTATTATTCAAGGCACACCATCAGTGACTGCCAAGATGACAGGAATACCAGTTGGCGACATTATAGCTGCCAGCCTTCCCGTATGGGCAACTGTTTCTCTTGTTGCAGCTACTAGTGCTTTCTACATTGCGCATAAGGCTATAAAAGCCAACAACGTAAAAGTAATGGACAACAACACCGATATCCAAGATATGAAAAAAAAGGTTGCTGCCACAATCAGCGGTCAAGAAATGGCAAAAAGGGCTGTTGCTGCAACGGCCACCATCAGCGCCAGTCCTATTGGCAAAGTGATGGCCTGGGTTATCCCACTGTCCTTACTGTTAGATGTTTACTTTATGTTTACATTAGGACTGAAAGGCGGGGCCGCCACCGCTCTTATTGGCGGTACCGTGCTAGCTATCACTATGATTAGCTCTAGTTTTCAATATAAAGATCAAGCTTTTTCTAAAGTAATGGATCACGCTCGACACGGCTGGATGTTTGCTGTCAAAGTCTTCGGACCAGTTGTTATTATTGCCGGCTTCTTCTGGTTAGGCGGCGATTCACTGAAAGATATTGTTAAAGATAACAATGCTCAAGGACTCATGTTTGACTGGGGATACTTTATTGCCGCCCATGTGCCGCTGAATACTTTTATGGTTTCATTAATGGTGACTATTGCTGGCCTACTAGCGGCTTTCGACGGTTCTGGCTATGCGGCCATTCCGCTGGGAACAAGCATTGCGATGGCCCTTGGTAAACCGATCGGTGCCAATGTAGCTATCCTGGCTTCTCAAGCGCAAATGGCTGCTATATGGACTGGTGCCACTTTGGTTCCTTGGGGCTTTCTGGCGGTTACTGCATCTTTTGCCGGCGTAAACCCGGCTGACCTGGCGAGGCGCAACATGTGGCCAACATTACTGGGACTTAGTGCAGGCGTTATCGTTACCGCGTTTTTAGCGTAATCGTTATAGAGGGTTTAATCTGCTACAGATCATATTATTAAGGCCAGTGCAAAAAGCACTGGCCTAATTTGTTACAATAATTCTGTGTGTGACAAGATAAATGTAATTGTAAAAGTTGTACCCTCAGAACTCGTGCTCACTTCTATACTACCACCATGTCTAGCTGCAATTCCATAGCATATGGACAAGCCTAATCCCGTTCCGTGCTCCTTTGTCGTTATAAAAGGGGTACCCAGTTTTTCCAAAATTTCCGATGGTATGCCCGAACCAGTATCTTGGATCGCAATAATAATATTGCCATTCTCAGAATAAGTTTTGATGATCACTACCCCGTTATGCTCCATTGCATCAAGGGCATTACGCACCATATTTAAAATTAATTGCCGAATTTCTTTCTCATCAAATAAGCTGTCAGGAATCTCACCAATCTGTATACGCAGTTGGTGTCCTCGCTGAAATGTATCCGCCTGTAGTATTGGGAATAGGGCTTGTATCACATTGTTTAAATTACCATGAGTTTTATGTACCGACTTATTTTTTGCAAGAGACAAGAATTCTGTGATAATAGAGTTAGCTCGGTCCAATTCATCGATCATCGTGCCAAATTGCTCCTGATAGTGAACAAACTCTTCTTTCTTCTGGAATAGTTGCAAATAACCCCTAACCGTTGTCATGGGATTCCGTACCTCATGAGCAATGCCAGCAGCTACTTCCCCAATCGCATTTAAGCGATCCAGATGGGCCATTTTACTTTCAATCAATTTACGTTCTGTAATATCATTCATATAACCGTGATAATGAGTGGTCTTACCTGACAAGTTGCGCTTAACAACTGTAAAATTCAAAAACCACCGGGTTTCACCACTGGCAGTAATGATTCGATATACCAGTTCAAAGAATGGATCTTGCCATTTTGTATACATAAGAGTTTCTGCTACCACACGTTCAAGGTCGTCTGGATGAATAATTGATGCATAACTAACTTCGCCTGAAATAAGATCATCCACCCTATACCCCAAAATTTGATATACATTGGGAGATACATACTCAACAGGCCAACCATCTGCATTTTCCCAGAGAAATACAATCGTAGGCCCCCCCATAAAAAGACTGCGTTCTGCTCGTAAAGCTTCCTCTTCCTGCTTCTGTCTTGTAATATTAATATGTGTTCCAGCCATCCGGACAGGCTTTTTGTCCTCATCCCATTCAATCACCTTACCTCGGCTAAGAACCCATACCCACTCACCGTTTTTATGTTTCAGCCGCGTTTCAGATTCAAAATACTCCACTTCACCGGAAAAACACTTTGCTAGCAACTCTTCCGATTTTTTTAAATCCTCAGGATGACTAAGCCGAATCCATGTATCAATACTTACCGGTACAAGTTCTTCAGGAGTATAGCCAGTAATAGGTGTCCATTGGTCATTAAATTTAACATTGCCACTAACCACAGACCACTCCCACAAGCCAATCTGCGCGCTACTGGTTGCCAAGCTTAACCACAATTGGCTTTCTCTAAGCTGACTTTCAAACTTTTTCCTTTCTGTTATATCCCTGGAAATTCCTATAATTCCAGCTATCTCACCCCTTTCATCATAAAAGGGAGTTTTCACTACCTCGACATCGATAATATTACTATTTGCCATTGTTAATGTTTCTTCATTAATTCTTGTTTCGCCGGCCTCAAACACTTCCAAATCTTTTTGTCTAAAAAATTTGGCAAGTTCCAGGTCTTTAACAAAATTCAAATCATTTTTTCCAATTATGTTTTCTTCTTGCAATCCAATGAACTTTTCGGCAAATGCTCTGTTGCAACCAAGATATGTACTTGCCATATCTTTATAAAATATCAAGTCGGGAATCGCATCCATCATCGATTTCAAAAAACGCTTTTGTTTTTGCACTTCTGCATCTTTAAGCCATGTCAAAAAAGGTATATGATTTAAAATGGGCATAACTTGTTCCTTGAATCTAGAAATATCTTTACTGATTGTAAACAATACATCTTTATCTTCCAGTTCACCTTTCACTACCTTGGTTTCTACTGGAAGATACTCTCCTGTTTTAGTATACAACGGCATAGAGTATACAGATATCTTTCCTTCATACATGCCTTTAACAATATCCTGTACCTCGATACGCCTTTCAGGCGGATACAGTAAAAATACCTTCATATTGTATAATTCTTCAAACGTATATCCAAGCTTTCTTACAATTGCTTTATTGGCATTTATGATTGCCCCAGTATCATCCAGGATCAGCAGATAATCTTCAAGTACATCAAAAAAAGCTTCGAAAAAAACTTGTTCTCCTGTTGGCTCATGATGTAAAATATTATCCCCCCCCTTATTCACCCTATTCTCTCCACATTAAATCTGCATCTAAAGAAGGTCCTGGCTATGCGAGATAGTAATCTTTTTTGTAAAATCAAAAATACAACTCTTTCTTTATTGTACATAATTCAACGAAAAAAGATATATTCCTTCTTTTCCCAAAAGTGTTAAATATAACAACAATATCATTTCACAACACTTAACAAAAAAGCAGCTTGAAGCCTTGCTATTATGCAAGGCTTCAAGCTGTTTTACACCGTTAGAACATTTCTCTAAATTCAATAAGGATTCATCATTACCCTGTGGGCAATGAGCGATGGGCTAGACCTACCGTTACTTCATTAAGGTTGAGCACTCCCACACCGCAATAGACTGCTACGCAAAGGTGTTCGCCGCAACGAGCGATTCCTATTTTGCCGCCGACATTAAGTCCGACTGCTTTTGGCGTAATTTGCTCCAGAGCTGCATGAGTGGCGCCAGCCACCGCCCCTTCGCCTATATGATTGGCTTTGACTAACCCCTGACGCTGGGCAGCAACTACTGCCCGCTCAATAATCTTCTTTACCGAGGTTATATATTCACCACCAAAATCTACTGCTGTCGCAAGGATTCCACTAGAATTCAACCGTGTGCGTAGTTCCTGTTCATCCTGTCGGTCCGGACTGATGGCCATAGCCAACGCCGCCCTGCCCACATGAATACTTGCAATTTCCACTTTGTACAGCCTCCTGCTTATTGACAACTGTAATCTTCTCTTTGTCAACTATGGCAATCATAAAAAAGGTACCAAGACAAACAAGCCATTCCATATAGATAGGATGAGCAAAGATCTGAACCGCCGGAAAGACCTGCCAAACAAGGAGTGTTAGCATACCGGCCAGTGTAGTATAAAACGCCGAGTTCCGCCGACAAAGACCAGGTGCAAACATTGTGAATAGAAACACCAAAGTAAAAGCCGTCGTTAGGCTTAGACCGATTAACATAGTCTTAACAATACCAGCGGCATTAAAAGCTAACCATAACGTGCCAATCCCTAGCCCCAAAATGGAATAACGGTTAACCAGCGTGTAACGTTTATCGCTGATTTCCGGATTAATAAAACGTTTATAAATATCCTGGGAAAACAGAGTTCCCGCCCCAAGTAAAATATGGCAAGCAGTTGAAACATCAGCCGCCCAGAGTGCAGCCAGTGTCAATCCAGATACTACTGGATCAAGTCCCATAATCATCTGTGGAAGAGCCATAGTCGCCTTCATTCCAGGATGTGCCGCCCGAGCCGCCACGCCCATAATGGCGCATAAAAAACCAATGGGTAACATTAAGAGTGCTCCCCACAAAAAACCTTTTTTCGCCGTTCTACCATCAATCGCTGCACAAGCAACCTGCACTGGCCCTTGCGCCGTAATAGCCTGGGTCATCATAACAACAATCCAACCGATAATTGTCGCCAATCCAAGCCCACCAACTGGTCCAAACCAGTCGATGCCAGGTGGTAAAGAAGCTGCTATGTTACTAATGCCACCTTGATCAGATACGATGGTAATAGTGCTAATCAGAACACCAATATAAATAAGAGTTACACTAAGGATGTTTGACAATCCTGACGACCACAAGCCGCCAAGAATAGTAGTACCTATAAAGACAATGGCGCTGGTTATCATACCACCCTGAAAAGAGAATATATCAGGCAATAACGCAGACAATATTGCTCCACCAGCAAGGTACTGCAACGACGTAATAACCAATTGAATGGTAATCATACCAAATACGGCGATTGCTCGTCCTTTTTTATCATAATAACGTTCAAATAGTTCCGGTATTGTAGTACAATTCATTTCCCGATATTTTTCAGCGGCCACCATAGCCATCAATACGGCCCCTGCTGCCCAGGCCACGTTATACCAGCCTGCAGCGATACCAGATTGAAAAGCATTTTCGGCAACACCAATAGTCGCTGCCGCCCCAATAGCTGTTCCAGCAATATTTGCCGCCACCAGCGTAGTGCTCAGCTTGCGCCCGGCAAATAGAAAACCGCTACTGCTTTCCGTCCGACGTTTCACATAAATACTAATTCCAAATAAAACACAAATGTACAGAAGAATAATCCACAATTGAATACTCATTTTCCCATCCTACCTTTCTACGCGTTTTTTGAAGGCAAAGTCAAACAAATAAAGCCCTCCTAATCAAGAAGTGCATACTTGGCAAATTCGCCATCCTACTACGAGATCTGTGACCTTCCTACAATACTACATGCTAATATTACCAGAGGTGTTGGTAATATGTCAACTTTTATCAGATAGCAGGGCTCGATGCTGATTAAACATCCCATAGTGTTTCTTTAACAGCTGGTAAATGTCAAACCATCATCTGATAATGACTCTTTCAAGATTTTACACCTTTATTACTTAGAAAAAATTATATTTTATCCCACACCTCAATAATTTTCCTAAATCTACATTCGTGGTGCTTGTGGGCATGATTTAGGTTGGAGGGCAACTAGTTCTACCGGAATGATGATATCTAGACCTGACGTTCCGAATGAATTAGGCTTAAGGTTGCATAGTTTTATGACACCTTGCAGCAGCACGTTCGTTACGTTCTATGTTGGAATTAGTAATGTGGATCCAAGATATATAGCACGCCAGAGGCAGCTTATACCTTCCATAGTATTGCTATGCGCAGTTTTGGCTACTATAAACTTTATCATGAAGGGATTCGTGCCGCATTCGCTCCCTATGAAAAACAATTATTAATCGATATGCCAACATTCGAGCAACAGTATATTAACCTCAAAGATGCTGGTAACGATATGGAAGCACAAAAAGTGATCAATGGTTTTGTCGCTGAAAAATGCGATAGTGCCCTAAAAGCGGCTGATAAAGCACTGGATATATGGAAAAAGCAGCTATCAAAAAGAGTCAATGGAATAAGAAGTAAAAAACACCCTATAAAGAGTGTTTTTTACTTCTTATTCCATGGCTTGAAGGTTTTTATTTTTTCCAATAATCCTTTTGTATTACCGTCAAAGGTAATTGCCCGATCATCAATAATAACCACAGCCGGCGGCTTTTCATCTGTTACGTCATCTACTTTGATATCATATTTTTCTAACCAGCCCTTTATCGCCTCAATTCCACCAGGTTGATAACACCTTGAAGAAACAACGACCACACGATAATGCTTGCGAATTTCAACTATTGCTTCTTTAATACCTTCTACTGGAGTATCTGGAATTACATCTGCACCTTGCCAACGGCTCGCATAGCTATTAATAACCCCATCAAAATCAAATATTACAGTTTGTTTTCCCATCTGACGACCTCCTTATAAAATTAGTATTCCCTTCTGATTTCGTACCATACTGAACGAGGAATATCATTTGAAAAGAACAGTAAAGACGCCTAGATAATAGGCGTCTTTACAAACTACCATGAACTCTAATCCTTAATAAGTTCTGACACAACCCTTTGGGGTTGTATTTTATTTTCAGGAGCAATAATGGTGCCTGGCTTTGCTGCCAATTCTTCTGCATATATATCTGCAGCGTCTCTGCTCGGTGGCAAATTAAATGCTGCTTCCATTATCTTTCGCGCAATAGGCGCTGCTGAGTCGGATCCGTAGCCACCTTGTTCTACGATTACGGCAATAGCTATGGTCGGATTATCATAAGGCCCATATGCTACAAACCAGCCGTGATCATCGCCATGGGGATTTTCTGCTGTACTTGTTTTTCCGGCAATAGGAATAGGAAATCCTTCAAAGATATATCCAGCAGTACCGTCTGGTGTAACAACATCACGAAGTCCTGTGCGAATGGCTTCTAGGGTTTTGGGAGACATCGGTACAGTACCCAGTTCCTCTGGCCCAAAGCTTTTAAGCACTTCGCCTGTAGTAGGTGAAACCATTTTACTTACAAGATATGGACGGAAACGATGACCACCATTAGCAGCTTGGCTTATTACAGAAGCCATTTGAAGAGGTGTTGCCAATTGAAACCCTTGTCCTATGGCAGCATCAAAGGTCTCAGATATAACCCAATCTTCACCGTACACCTTTTTTTTGTATCGTTGATTTGCAACCAGTCCGTCATCTTCATCAGGCAAATTGATACCGGTGAGTGCTCCTAGGCCAAATTTACGAGCCCATTCCTCCAATGTATCAATGCCTAAGCGATTTCCCAATTCGTAGAAATAGACGTTATCTGATTTGGCAAGAGCTACTTTAAAATCAATCCAACCCAAAGCGGCGTTGTGGGCATTACTCTTAGCTGGAGCCAGTCTGTGTCTACCAGCGTCGAAGATCTTTTCCTCTGGGGTTACTTTCCCTGTCTCTAAAGCTGCAGTACCAGTAACGATTTTGAACGCAGAACCAGGAGGATATGATGCACTAATGGTTCTATCCTGCATGGGATTATTCGGATTATCATTAATCTCTTTCCAGTCCTTCATGGAAATGCCGCCATTAAATTTATTAGGATTAAATGTGGGACGGCTTACTAATGCTAGAATCTCCCCTGTTTGCGGATTCATCACGACAGCAGCAGCGGCTTTGGCTTCAGGATTTCCCAACTTGTCTTGCAGGTATTTGAGACGTTCATCCATAGCCTTTTCAGCAGCTTTTTGGATCTTCGCATCAATTGTTAAAATTAGATCATTTCCGGCGATTGGCTGCTTTGTACCGAGCATTTGTACGGGCTTCCCTGATACGTTAACCTCGATTTGAGCCCCGCCATCGGTGCCGCGAATATCTTTATCCCATACTTGCTCTAATCCAAATTTCCCAAGTATATCCCCTGTTTTGTAACCTTTTGCTTTGCCTTTTTCCAGTTCAGTATCACTAATTTCACTTACGTATCCAAACATGTGAGCACCAAGTTCATTGTCAATATAACTTCGCACTGCTTGAATCTCAAGAACTACACCAGGCAGATCCTGTCGCCGTTCTTCTATTTGGGCCATAACTTCAGGACCTATATCTGATTTGATTTTGATGGGTTGAAGCGGGCTGTCTTGCTGTTTAATTTTCTTTCTTATATCATCAGGATTCATGCCTAATATTCCGGCCAATCTGACAATAACATCATCCGCAATTGGTCCGTTAATCGGTACCAAGGATATAGAAAAACCAGGTCGATTATTTACCAATGGCACTCCATTTCTATCGTAAAACGTACCGCGTGGAGCTGTAATCGGCAACAATCTTATTCGGTTATTCTCAGCCTTTTGTTTGAATTCTTGGCCGTGAAAAACCTGCAACCATACCAGCCTACTTATAAGAGCTACAAAAACAAGAAGAATAATAACTGCTAGTGTATCAAGGCGTTGGTTACTGCTTTTTTTAATCACAAGGAACACCCTTTCATAGACGCTGGTTCTATAGATACCAACGATTATCCGGAAATAACAACAGCTCCATTTTAAGCATTGCCGACCCATGTTAACATAATGCTTATTTAGTCTATCAAAAGATGTGGTTTATTTCAATACATCAGATTTTAACAATAGCAAAGTATTCTACTTTCTGATGAGCTAAAAAAATAAAGAGCCGTATAGCTCTTTATTTTCGTATCAGGATTTATAAGTTTTTCTTATTTAGATCAAATATTTGTCATGAACATCAGATACAGAGTTCTAATGATCTGAAACCATGGCATTTTTCAAATCCTCAATAAATGTCCAAACAGCATCCTCAGTTGTAGCCCAAGAGGTGACAAGGCGGATAGCGGAGGTATGGGTATCGACTTTTTCCCAAACGTAGAAGGAATACTTGACCTGAAGCTGTGCGATCAACCAATTTGGTAAGATAGGGAATATCTGATTAGATGGGGAGTGAATTAAGAACGGATAGCCTGCTTGGCTGATTTCCTTCCTCAGTAAACCCGCCATCCTATTGGTATGTTTTGCCAAATCAAAATACAGGTTGTCTCTGAAAAGTTCTAGAAACTGTATACCAAGAAGCCTGCCCTTGGCAAGTAACGCCCCTTTTTGCTTCATATGAAACCTGAAATCCTCTTTGAGTGAATCCGCACAAATAACAAGGGCTTCGCCCATGAGGGCACCGTTCTTTGTTCCCCCGATATAGAAAGCATCAACCAGCATACCCAGATCAGAAAGTTCCATGTCATTTTCTTCTGAGCATAAAGCCGACCCTAGCCGTGCGCCATCCACGTATAAAAAAAGATTGTTTGCCTTGCAGAACTGGCTTAACTTTTCCAGCTCCCTCTTCTTATAAATCGAGCCGATTTCTGTGGGGTTCGAAATATAAACCAGCTTAGGCTTTACCATATGTTCGTCAGTATGGGCATCAAGGGCCGATTTAATAAGGGCAGAGTCCAATTTACCATCCCTTACTTCAGCAGAAATGATTTTGTGCCCCGTGGCCTCAATAGCTCCAGTCTCGTGCACTAGAATATGACCAGTATTGGCTGCAATAACTGCTTCGTGAGGTCTTAAAAAAGCCGAAAGAGCAGTGAGATTTGTTTGTGTACCACCAGATAACAAGTGAATATCAATATCGTTTCTTTTGATTCTTTGTTTTAGCAGTTTAACAGCTTTTAGTGTATAACAATCCTCACCATAACCTTCAACCTGTTCCATGTTCGTATCAATCAAAGCCTCCAATATTTGGGGATGAGCTCCTTCGCTGTAGTCATTTTTAAAACTATACATTTTCATGAACTCCTTAAAAATTTTTATATTATTAAGTAAAATACATAGATAGTATTTGTTGGTGATATAGTATTGATCTAATTGATCACTTTACATTATATCACTTTTTTATGATAACAAATAATTAAAAAAAATAAGACAGTATTTCTGCCGCCTTAGCTAAAATAAATCAAAAGAAGTAGGAAAACGCTCACTCCTTCTCGGCAACCTTACGAATGCTTTCTTCCATATCTAAGAAAACCATGATACCTTCGCCTAGAGCCCATTGACTCACAGCGAGAACAATACTTCCGAATAACATTGCCCATCCTAAAAATATCTGATATCCCGGAAGCAAGCCGTATGATGGCATAGCGGCACAACTTCCCAAGGAAAAAATAACACCAAGTATCCCGATTATGACTGAACCTATTTTATATAACACTGCAATCAACCGTAATATAGGATATTTTTGCCCCGCTGATACAGATAATATTTTTCGCTGAATAGAATTTAACGGCAGTTCTGGCTGAGAAGTCAGTCCATTACCGCACTTCGGACAAAACATGACCTCTAGATTATTTGTCTCATTTCCACATTTACTACAAAACACAACCTATCACCCCCTATTCTTCTTACTATTTATCTAATAAGCCGTATTCTTGAACAAACCTTGCATTCATATCGTCAAACTCATATGCTGCCCTGGTTCCCACAGAAAAAGAGCTTTGATAATCCTGGTCATTTATTCCTTCTATCAAACCGTTATATAGACTTCTCGCCCGGGTTGTTTCTAGATCGAATAATTGCAGTAACAATGACTTAGCACCTTGAAACTCTGGTGGATAGTTTCTTCCCGATAAATTACTGCTGTATTGCGTAATATCATTTATTAATAATCGGGCTCTATTTCTTAAATCTTGGGAATATCGCAGCGTGCCAGTCTGATTCAAACGACCATTGACCTGAGTAGCTAAAGCAATGATTTCCGTATTAAGCCTTTCTTTGGCCTGAACATAGATGCGAAAATCAGCGAGGGCGTTGGCACTCACTGTCGAATTGGGTATCACACCTGTAACAGCTTGGGAAGGCTGCGCGGGTATAGGATCTTTCGTTTCATTTTTTTGAATAATCTGCGGCTGGGAAGCAGGCTGAGGAGCAGGCTTAGTAACTTGCGTCACAAAAAACGCGACTATTCCTGCCACTATTAGCACCCCAAGGATTCCGACTCCCCACCATACTGCATGTTTGGTGCCTATAGTCGTTAAAGTTCCTGGCACCATCGAATCATATTGCTGATGCTTACCATGGCCTGACAGATTCGTTCCGCTTTGTGTCTGGGCTGTTGTTGCTCCCCCGTTGATTTTGTGACCACAAGTCGAACAAAAACCTGCATCATCAGACATGGAAGTCCCGCATTTTGTACAGTATTGCATACTGATGTCCCTCCTTCCAACTTATGTTATCTCACCACGAGTATTAAAATCCCGCCGATCACAGAGCCGATGCACCTCCAATATTAACATGGTATAATTCCATCATTTATTTTGGCTTATTCAATCTATGTATCATAATTTACTTATATTCATTAAACCTCTTGGATGATGGATACAATTAGAGGCAAGCTTATAAAAAGAAACCTCCTGTGATAGGAAAACTGCCTACCATAAGAGGTTTTTGTGTGCTGCTAAAAAAAAATCGATTATTACTTTACTACCCGTTATAAGCAATAATCAAAACTTCCATCAATAGCTTACAGGGAATCCCACAATCGGGAGGTCTCTTATTGCAAAATAAACCTTGGACATAAAAACTGGTCCAGGATCTGGTTTCTCAGCAAAGTAATCAGGAATATTCTCACGCCATATGCCCACGGTTTTTGCATACTCCTGCTGATAATGACCGAATACATATTTGATCGTTGGATACTTCTTTATAAGGTGACGAATAATTATTTCATTGGCAGCAAGTTGTTCATCAGTAAGATCTTCCTTATCGTTTACACCTCCCACATTTTCAATGCCGATTGCACACCAGTTTAGTCCGATTGCATGTCGGTTTAGAAGGTTATCAGGTGTAAGTTGATATATCGTCCCATCACGATCGACAAGATAGTGGGATGCAACATTTAACTTCCCGCAGCTTCTCATCTCTTCATCACGAGTCTCCTCTGGATAAAAATAATCGTAGGTGCTTTCGCAACTATTCGACGCGGTCCAATGCACTACAATAGCCCCTGGAATTATGTTTTCGATCACTCCCCCATAATGAATGCTACTATACTCACGGATTAAATCTATCCGGTGCGGTGTTATCAAAATCGGACGATCAACAACCTCTGGATCCCCTTCTGCTTTAGTGTCATTACATGTCGCCCCTAAGATAAGACTGATCACAATGATAATTTTTACAAACATTTTCAAATAAATCACCCAAATTAGATATATGCTTCTAATCGTTCTTCTATGAAACATGAGAATCAAAGAAACTTATTAAAATAGCATAATTGAAATTAAAGCTGTTCCTTGACTCCTTGGGTTGAGCTATTTAAGGGTAGAAGAATTCTGTCGGCAAGTTGATATAAAACAGATTGTCGCAATGCATACCCGTGGACAAAGCTAGCTACCCTCTCGCAGTATTCCTGGAAACGGTAAGACGATTGCCTCATAATGTCCAGTGACCTCTGGAGACCGATTAGAAATTAAGAAGAAACTTGTATCCAATGGTATTAAACCCCATCAGATATAAGTTTCCCTTTACGAATCCGACAATTTTCCCAGTAGATTTCTATAACGATTGACCCATAAATAGTCCTAAAATATCAGCAGCTTTCAGGTTAGTGTGTAACTCCAACATCCCTTCCCGCGTCGTTATGCTGCTAATATCAATTTTTCTTCCTATTTCATTATTAAGAAGAGTTTTCTCAACCAGTGTCCGAAAATTTACTTTAAGTGTGTTACCAGAGAATTTTGCATCGACCTCTTTTACATCCTTTAGTGGATTTCCATACAAATCCGCTATCGCTCCTAGGCTAACAAATTTGAGCATCCAAGACAGAACGGGTTTGTCGGCAAGCTTTTTTTCACGGATATAAACTTCAACATAGGAGTCAGTCTGATTATGAACAAACTGCTTAATCTCACAATTTAGAGCCACCCTCCCCATACTACTATCAAATGTAATATACATCCTGTTATTATCTAGCAACTTTAATCTTGGGTTCTTAACCTTGTCATTAGTTAAAGAATTAGAAAAGTAGTCATTAAGTGCTACTTCAGGAATAACCCATAAACCATTGTTTAACCCATCTATTGTCTGCGCTTTCCAAATTGTCTGCGCTAGAGCTTCAGTGTCTTCTGAGATAGGCTTTGCCATGACAGGAAAAACAAACAGGATGCTTATTAATACATATATCACTACTTTAAACAATTTTATATCTCTCCTTCACCCTATAAAATCAAACAAAGCCAAAAGCTAAAGCATGTTCGTAGCATTTTTATTAGCCTTCACAAGCGTCTATTGGTATCATTTCCCCATAAAACAATACAATTCCTGCCGTATTGTAAATAATCTTTAAAAAGTATATATCTCAAAATATATACTTTTCGTACTAATATTTCCATACACGCCCAAGACTAATATATCAGTCATAGAATATAATACTGTAAAGTAGTTTCATGAGCGGTCAGTCAATTAACTGTTCTTTGCTAAAGGTCTCCTCCCTCATGCCCATTTGCCTTACACATTTGTTATGAACGTCCTCAGCTATTACTTTTATCATCGAGTATATGATTCGCATTAATCGTAGGCAGATTCCCATATGTAAGATGTGCTGTAAATCAATCTAATATCTTTAAACGAAAGCTTAATAGGAATGGAGAGCCGTATCCATCGAAAAATGCCCATACGGTTCGGGGAGGGGCGAATTCCATTAGGGATTCGCCTATTTCATCCACCACTCTGTGGACACCCTTGACATTGGCTAGCGGTTAGCACTATCGACTCCCGTATTAGACTTTCAACAACAAGTAAGCGCCCATGCTGGGCGCACCAAAAAAAAACGCCCCGAAGGGCGCATGACTTTTAGATGATTCTTATTTTAACTGTTTATAGATATCATATCTACCAATCTCTTTTAACTTTTCTTTCGCATCCTCCAAGGTTTCCCCAAGGGATATTTTTTTCATATCGGTTATTGTTATCAAGACATATTCATTATTGAAATACGCTATTTGTTCACTCTTGTCACAATTTATCCAAATAATCGGAGCTCCAGCCATACTATCGCCTCCCCTATATTTCTTGAAAGACTTTGCGAAAAGTAAACAAATCCCTTAAAAGGAATACAATTACTATTTACACCTAGATAGAAAACGCACAGCTTCATCTTCCGGCACTGGACGGCTAATAATATATCCTTGGAGGCAGTCACAGCCGCACTGTGCCAAATAATCAATTTGAGTTTCTGTCTCTACGCCTTCCGCAACCACAGTCATCTTCATAATGTGAGCCATATCTACAATGGTTCCAATAATTGCTTTCTGCGCTCCACCTGTCAGGATCATATCGATGAACGCTTTATCTATTTTTAGAGTCCTAACTGGCAGGCGCTGAAGATAGGTTAAGGATGAATAACCTGTCCCAAAATCATCCAGAGACAACCCCACTCCCATTAATTTTATATTTTCGAGGATGTGAGTACTTTCTTCCAGAGACTCTATCAACGCATTTTCAGTAATCTCAAGTTCGAGTTGATGTGGTTCAATACCAGCATCATGCAGAACTTCCTGCACACTTTGAATGAAATCATCGGCGCATAATTGACAGGGTGATACATTAACAGCGACATGCAGATGCCCCCATCCCTTATCGGCCAACCGACGGGCAAATTGACAGGCTTCTCTGAGCACCCAAATTCCAATCTCTTGGATGAGCCCATTTTGTTCTGCCAACGGAATAAAACGTGCTGGTGATATTGAACCATATTCTAGACTATTCCAACGAAGTAACGCCTCAAATCCGACGGTAATGCCATTGATACCCACCTGTGGCTGATAGTGCAGCAATAATTCGCCGCCTTCGACAGCGTGGCGCAGGCTGTTGATCAGCAATATCTTATCATAGGCGTTCACCTGCATAGTTGCTTCGTAAAAACGCCAACAATTTTTGCCAGTTTTCTTAGCTGCATACATAGCGTTATCCGCATTTTTGAAGATTTCCTCCGTTGTATCGCCGTCAGCAGGATATACAGCAATGCCCGCGCTGGCCGACATGTGGAAGCAAATCCCATGTGCCTCCATATCCTGATTGAATGCTCCAATGATTCTATCGGCAGTGTCGGTTATACTTTTCTGATCATATTGACCAGATAAGATCACCATAAACTCATCTCCGCCAATGCGACTAATAAAAGCACCCTCCCCCACTGCCTTCACAATGCGCTTCCCTGCCAGGATGATAAGAGCATCACCATATGTATGACCGAAAGTATCATTTACCATTTTAAGATCATCTAAATCGATAAATAGCACGGCACCTGCCGACTGGCCTTGACGAGTTTTTTCCATTTCCGCCTCAAGTCTTTCATTTAGATGTACACGATTTGGCAAACCGGTAAGTACATCAGAGTAGGCTATCTGTCGAATTACTTCTGTCTTTTGGTTCAACGCTTCTTGTGCCATCTGACGCTCCATAATCTCTTCTTCCAAGGCTACATTCATATCTTGCAGTTCGCGCGTCCGCTCACTCACCTTATTCTCCAGTTCATCATTCAAGTTCACCAGTGCCAGTTGCGCCGCTTGCCGTTCCATTACCTCTTCTTCCAGAGTTGCATTCATCTCCTGGATTTCTTGCATGTTCCTCTCCAATGTAGCTTCATTCTCTTTAAGCAGGACGATGGTGATTTTGATTTTTTGGCTCATCTTGACAAAAGTTTCGCATAGGGTTCCTAGCTCATAAGATATATTCTCTGAGCACTTGTCTCGTCCAACCATTTCATAATTTTCCATCGCCACCAAATTCGACTGTCCAATCAGCCAATCAATGGGTAACTTAATCCGATTGGTGATTACCTCGGCTAAGGGTAGAATCAATAACATCAACAAGATGGCGCCACTGGCCATCATCACCAACTGCTTATAAATAGGAGCCAGAACCTCTCCTTCATTGATCTTACCAATTAACGTCCAACCTCGCTCAGGCATATAATGATAAGCCCCTAAAACCTTATCTCCCAAGTAAGTAGTCCAAGTGGCGGTGCCAGATTGGCCAAGCTGAATATTGCTCAAAGCATTGTCAGATAATTTAAGTCTCATTATAGCGGTGTCCTTGACAAATCCCTTGTCGATTAGCAAATTGACAAATCGTGGCTCCGCAATAAACATTCCTTCGCGATTGACTAGGAATATATCTCCCGTTTGGCCAATCCCATTATCACGTAAGAGTGTTTCTAGAGTTGTTGTTCTTACAGACCCAAGTATCAACCCTTGAAAATTCCCCGCGAAGTCATAAATGGGAGAAGAAAAGTTAATGATAGGCTGGCCGCTATTTCGTCCAATAACCACATCTGAAATATATTCTTTTCCCGCCAGAGCGGCTTCAAAATAAGGCTTATCGATTGCTGACGGGTACTGTATTCCTAGACTGAGGGTAGACATTTTAAAAAAACCGTCTTTATGTATGTATGATAAAGAATCGAAGTTATTATCGGCCTGCTGCTTTAAATGAAGAACACGTTGCATCTGCTGTTCATTCAACGCTCGAAAAGCCTCTGCATGGCTTAGCTCACGAATATTTTCAGCCCGTTCCCCCATCCAGTAGTTGATCAGTCGCTCCTGGGAATGTACCCTTTGCTGCATTAGTTCCAGGTTTTGCTGTTTAGCAACTGTAATTTGACCAACGGTGTAAATCGCCATAATCAGCAAACTGGGAACAACCATAAGCAAAACCGTCCATAATTTGAATTGGTGCTCTAATGTCTGTTTCGTCATATCTCGGCTCCTTAATTAATTTACATTCGCCACCATTTGTTCATTATTAGATGATTTTTTAGTATCATACTCGGGAGAGCTAAATTTCACGGCAAACGTTGTTCCCATTTTTCCTGTATCAACGCTAATCTTCCCCCTGTTCCTATCGGCAACCCGGAAGCATACTGGCAGACCAAGTCCTGTTGCCCCATCTTTCGTAGTCATAAATGGAGTGCCCAGTTTTGCTAGAATTTCTGCCGAGATACCTGATCCTGTATCCTGGACAGCTAATATGATTTGATGGTTCTCTAGAAATGTCCGTATTATAACTACACCTTGCTCTTCCATGGCCTCTAACCCATTTCGCACAAGGTTTAAAATCAGATGACGTATGTCCTTCTCGTCGAAAATAGTGTCTGGTATATTCCCTATCTCTAATTGAATATTATGGCCCCGGCGCAGTGCATCTGATTGAATGAGTGGATAAAGGCCATAGATAACATGATTTAGATTGCCACATTTCATTTCAACTGCCTTGTCTTTGGCAAGAGACAAGAACTCTGTTATGATATTATTCGCCCGATCTAATTCTTCAATCATAATGTTAATCTGTTCATGATATTTAAGGAACTCTGCTTTTCTCTGAAACAGTTGCAAATAGCCGCCCACTGTGGTCATGGGATTACGAATTTCGTGACCGATACCGACAGCCATTTCCCCAACCACATTTAACCTGTCAAATTGTGCAATTTCTGCCTCCATGCGGCGTTGGTCTGTTACGTCAATATATGTGGCTAGGTACTGTTGCTCTTGCTCATCATCTAAGATGATCATCGAACATATTGTCTTTTTATCTTCACCGTTTTTTGTCCGCAAATCATATTCTCCGCTGGCAAACCCTTTCATTTGTAGTTCCTGCCATAATGTCTGATTATTGGAGGAATTCTGATTTACTATGCCTAACTCGGTAACATTGCGTCCAATTACTATATCCCGACTAAAGCCTGTAAGGCGCTCCCATGCCAAGTTAACATCAACACACACTTGGTCAGGTAGATTCACTACCGCCATGGCTGCGAGATTATTTTGGAATAATACCTCAAAGCGCGTAAGTGCCTGTATACGCTCCCGCTCTTTTTGCTTTGTATCAGTGATGTCAAGGTATACGCCCACAGCACCAGTTATATGTTCGTCATCATATATAGGAGTCACACTTACATTCCATTCCCTATCCGCTACGAACAAGTGCTGATTGACAGTTGCTTTCCCCTGTAAAGCCTTATAAATTAGAGTGTCTTCCTTTCGCCCTATCTTGTCAACAACATCCATATAAGAATGACCGATAACATCTATCCATGTATAGCCTGGTAACAGACAAATAAACCCTTGATTCACAGCTTCGATTGTTCCCTGACGATCAATTACTATGATTCCAATAGGACACTGGTTGAGAATTGTGCGAATTCTCCCTTCACTTTGACGCAATTCCCAGGTTTGGCGATTCACCTCATTCTCGAGTTTAGCTTCATTCTCTTTAAGTAGGCTGACAGTGTCTCCGATTTTACCGCTCATTTGAACGAAAATTTTGCAAAGATCCCTTAATTCGTGGGGCATTTTTTCTAAGCTATTATCTCTACCAACCATTTGATATTCTTCTGCTGCAATCAGATTTGACTGTCCAATCAGCCAGTCTATAGGCTGTTTTATTTTGTTGGTTATTTGCGTGGCCAGGGGTAGAATCAGTAAAACTAAAATGAATGTACCAACTGCCATCATCGACAACTGCTGATAAATAGGAGAAAGAACTTCCATTTCGTCGATCTTACCGATAAAAGTCCAGCTATGCTCAGGCATGTCCAGGTAAGCTCCCAGTACCTTATTGCCCCGATAATCGATCCATTCCGCCGTGCCAGACTGACCAAGCTGAATATTACGAAAAGCATTCTTAGTAATCTTAAACTTCATTTTGGCAGTATCCTTGACAAGTCCCTTGTCGATTAATATATTAACATGTCGTGGCTCTGTCAACATTGTACCTTCCCGATTAACCAGAAAGACTTCTCCCGTTTGCCCAATCCAACTCTCACGTAAGAGTATCTCTAGTGTTGCTGTGCTTATAGATCCAAGTATCGCCCCTTGAAAATTCCCGGCGTAATCGTAAATAGGGCAAGAAAAGTTAATGATTGCGAGGCCGCTGTTGCGACCAATAACCACATCAGAAATATATTCTTTTCCCGCCAGCGCTGCCTCAAAATAAGGCTTATCGACTGCCGATGGATACTGTATTCCTACACCGAGGGTAGTTATTTTTAAAAAACCGTCTTTATTGATATATGATAAAGAATCGAAATTGCTATCGGCCTGTTGCTTTACATAAAGAGCACGTTTCATCCGCTGTTCGTCCAATGTTCGAAAAACCTCACTCTGACTAATCTCACGAATATTTTGGGCTCGCTCCATCATCCAGTAGCCGATTAGTCGTTCCTGAGAGTGTACCCGTTGTCCGATCAATTCCAAGTTTTGTTGTTTAGCTACTGAAATCTGGCTGACAGTGTAAATTCCCATGATCAGCAGGCTAGGAACAATAACAAGCAAAACCGTCCATAATCTAAATTGACGCTGTAATGGCAGATTCTTCATGTCTCCACTCCTAAAAATTTATTAATTCCTGCTCTAATAAATGACCAATATCAGACTCCTCCTTCAGTATCTATTTTACATTTCTATGGATCGCCGATTCCATTTCCAACATTTCAACGAAAATCTTTGCTAAAGATGGATCAAACTGTGTCCCAGCACAGTACAGAATTTCACCAATTGCTTCTTTATGAGACATAGCCTTCCGATAAGGACGGTCATTGGTCATTGCATCATAGGCATCAGCAAGCGCAAATATTCGACACTCAAGGGGAATGTTTTCCCCAGCTATGCCACTAAGATATCCTTGTCCGTTCCACCATTCATGATGCTTAAGTATCCAATCTGCAATTGGTGCTAAATCTAAAGCAGACATAGCGATGCGATGACCAATCTGGCAGTGTTGATACATAACAGCCCACTCCTCTTGTGTTAAAGAATCAGCCTTAAAGAGAATGTCATCAGGAATTCCCACTTTGCCGATATCATGAAAATGAGCCAACAAACGAATATCTGCAATACTGCTTTCTGGTAAGCCTAAAATATGTGCGAAGGATTCAACCAAATACTGCAATCGGTCACCATGACCCTCAGTTATAAAGTCTCGGGCTTCAAGAGCCTTTATAAGAGCCTGAACGATAGCATTCCTGGCACTTTTCTGTTGATGGAGTTTTTCTCGGTACATATTGTTATCTGCTTCTTTAAACAAGGCATTCATGTCCATAGGAGCTTGCTTACTTACCGCAAATCCCATGGATAGAGTAATTGGAACAGTTAAATTTTGAGCATTATAGCACTGTATCTTATCGCGAATTCTGCGGCAATCAGCTTCAAATCCCGAATTACTAGGAAGAAGTACTGCAAATTCGTCTCCGCCTATGCGAGCTACGCAATCACCAGGCCTAAAGGAACTTTTCAATATTTCTGCCGTTTCTTTCAAAATCAGATCGCCCATATTGTGACCCAAGGTATCATTGACAATCTTTAACCCGTCAATATCACAGACGAGCAGTCCTGCTGAACCATTACGTGTTCTTTGCAAACACTTCATCTGTTCCTCAAAGAAAGTCCGATTATATACTCCCGTTAAGGCATCATATAAACTTAGATGCTTTAATTGCTCTTCCATCCGTCTTCTGTCGGTTATGTTGCGACTGATTACCAGTACTTCATCTTCCCCACTTGTGATGATTCGGGCTTCATATTGTTGGGCTATACCTTGAACGGGAAGCTGATACTCAAAAACTTGGATATCTCCTGTTGCCATTGTCATTTCTATACTCTGCATGGTTTGGACGGCAATTTCTGTCGGGAAAACTTTGGATACTTTCTTCCCCAAAAACTGTTCTGGCGACATATAGAGTTGTTCCTTGTTGCCCTTAACATCCATGAATGTACCATCCTGTTTGATGATAAACATCAAGTCTGGAATGGCGTTAATCAAGGCCTGATTACTGGCCTGGGAAATTCGCAATGCGTCTTCAACGCGCATGCGATCCAACAGTTCCTCTTTGTAAGATTGAACAAGCCTTGCGTTATCCAGAGCAATGGACGCAAGATCGGCAAATCGCTTAAGCATAAAAATCTCGTGATCGGCAAGAATTCGCCCTTTATCGGGAAAAGCCAGTCCAAAGGCACCAATCACTTTGTCGTCACTCTTTAGTGGAACTAGAACAACACATTGCATTGTATCGAAAAAAGGTTCAGGAAAACGATGTTCCCATGTACTATAGTCATTTACGATTGCAATTTCGCCGGTAATGTAGGCTTGACCAAGAAGACCTTCCGTAACTTTTGTGCGCCTTGCCATGTCCTTAGCAAATTGTCCTACAGCGACTTTTCTTACAAATACACCCTCTTCCTCATCCACCTGGTTTATATAACCATCCGGAGTGCCTAGCAGTTGCGTTGCCCTGGAAACAATAATCTTCAGTACTTCGTCAAGGTCGAACCTATTCATAAGTCCCAGTGCCGTTTCATGCAGCGAATTCAAAATGATATTTTGACGACGAATTTCTTTGTCTTTAGTAACCAATTCGTCAAGCTGCTGCCTCAACTCTTCCTCAGAAGCAGTAATTTCCTCGTAGGCTGCCGAAAGCTCGGCGTGGAGCAAGCGATATTTTTCCTTCCCTTGTTTGAGAGTTCTTTCCATTCCAGCTGTTTCTGTGATATCCCGAATAATGCTAACAATGGCCTCAAAATCAGGAAGCTCAAAACGTTGAGAGCTTACTTCTACTGGAAAGGTTTCACCGTTACAACGCACATGAACTGTACGGAACAATATACCCTCTTTTTGAGCCATTCTAATTTGGTCATCAACTGCACAACATGTCTCGGGAGCACGCAAATCGTGGACACGAAGGTTTCGGAGTTGATCCTTTGAATACCCATAAGCATTTGAAGCTGCTTGATTGGCATCTAAAATTTTACCATCTGCATCAACAACTAGAATACTGTCCCTTGCTTGCTCCACTATATTTCTATAAAAAATAACGTTCATGAAATCCGCGATCTCAGTAGGAGTATTGTCGTTTTTTGACATGCTGTTATCCCTCCTAACACCACTATACATAACTTAATATAATTATTTAATATAATTTGACGTTTTATATTTCATAGCTGTAATTTATTGCAATAATCATGCCAATCATACAAAAAATACATTCTTCCGCTTCTAGTCTAGAGTGGCCCCCCTTATACTATGCCGATTTCTACAGTTAGAACCTCTATCATCCATGACACTAAAATATGTCATGGAAATAAAAAAAAGTAGATAAGTGTGCCAAAACCGCACACGTATCTACTCTCATGCCTTATGTTGTTTATATATTGGACTTTTCCAGCAGACGGTATAATGACCGTCGAGAAATTCCTAGGTAACGAGCAGCAGCCGTCTTATTCCCATTGTATTTTTGAAGAGCATCATATACTAATCTGTCAATATGTTGTTGGTCTTTTTCTAAGTACTTGGCCAAGGATTCTACCGTGCCTATCACTTTTTCAGTTATGAAGTGGGAGTTTTCCAAGTGATAAGGTTTTAACTCTTCTTCATCATACATAAATACAGCCCACTCGATCACATTTCTAAGTTCGCGAACATTGCCCAACCAATTATGATTTAATAAAGTTTTTCCCGCTTCCACGCTGATTCCCTTAAAAGCTTTCTTCCTTTGACGAGAGCATTCCCCTAAAAACCTTGTGGCAAGGGGCAATATATCTTCCCTCCTCTCCCGCAGGGGTGTTAAAAAAATTTGCCCACCCTGCAGACGATAAAATAGGTCTCGACGAAACTTTCCTTCGTCCACAGCCTGCAGAAGTTTGACATTAGTAGCACAAATAATTCGGGCTTGAACTTGGATTTTTTCTAGGCCACCCACTCGGTAATATTCCCTTTCCTGAACCACTCGTAGCAGTTTGGCCTGTAATTCAATCGGAATTTCCGCCACCTCATCAAGAAAAATCGTCCCCCCCTGGGCAGCATCAAATTTCCCTTTTTGATCTTTCCCCATACCGCCTGTAAAGGAACCTCCCTTATAACCAAATAGCTCACTTTCAAATAAATTAGCCTGAATCGCCGCACAATTGATATCGATAAAGGGCCGATCTGTATTTTTACCACCGTTATGAATAAGTCTAGCGATAAGTTCTTTACCCGTTCCCGTTTCTCCTTGAATGAGAATAGGTATCGACGAATCAGTATGATATTTAAGGGCCTGAACCACAACCTGTTGCATTTTAGGAGTAAATGCAATTATATTTTCCTTATGGTCTAACCGGTTATCATTACTTTCACTATCCTTTTCCCTTTTCTCAGGCGTGGAAGACATCTTTCCTTTCTCCATATCAATCTGAATTTTTTTTATGATAACCACTAACTCCTCAGCTTTAACTGGCTTCAGCAAATAATCATAAGCCCCCATCCGTAGTGCTTCAATTGCTGACTCCATAGAGCCATGACCAGTGAAAAGTACAACCTTAGGTTGTCTCTCCAGCGGCAGAAATGAAACCTCTCGCAATAAATCAAGTCCGGATACGTCCGGCATTTTGATGTCTGATAGCATGAGGGGGAAATGAGTAAGGCTAATGAACGATAAGGCTTCTTCAGCCTTTTCACACTGGGTCACCTGATGCCCCATTGTTTTCAGAAATCGAGCAACACTGATTCGACTGCCAGCATCATCGTCGACTACAAGAATACGCAAATCTATCGCCCCTTTAATTAATTATCAGATATTGACTATTTTCAAAAAAAGCTTCTACCTTAACATAAGTTATATCCCTTACTATAGGGACATATCGGAAAAAGGTGTGCATTTTCCTACAACCTGTGCAAATTCGCACATATAACGACTAATCGGTTTTTCTTACTGTTATTTTCGGAAATTCGAGGTGAAACGTAGCACCTCCTAATTCATTATTATAAGCGTTTACCTTTCCTCCGTAGGCGTTGACAATGGTTTGAGCAATAGCCAAACCAAGCCCCATTGCATGACTACCAGTTTTTGTAGTAAAAAAAGGTTCAAATATTTTCGTTTTCATCTCATCATGGAATCCCATTCCATTATCAATGACTTCCACTATAACAGCATCATGAGCCCAAGCCTTTATTTCTATCATCCTAAAGTTTCGGGAGCTTGTCAAAAGAGACTGAGCGGCATTAATCATTAAATTGGTAACCACCTGCTGCAGATGCACTGCATTTGCCAATACAGGTGGCAGGTTGTCGTCAAATTCCATCTCAATTAAGATGTCTTGAAATAAAGGTTGACTAGCAAGAGTTTGGATTGCCTGTTCGATAACACAGTTTAGACTGATCGGCTGACAGTTCGAGTAGTCGTTCCTTACAAACATCCCGATATTTTTGATGATTGCGTCAATGCGATCCGCCTGTTCTGATATCCATTCTAATTCTATGATCATATCTGCCTTTGTAGGCCTCACTCCATTATTGTGTGCATATACTACGCCACTTGCAGAAACTTTGATAGAATTAAGGGGCTGATTAATCTCATGGGCAAGGCTAGTTGCCATGATACCCAAGGAGGCCAACCTTTGTCCTTGTTCCACTAGCCTACTAGCCTCAATCATTTTTTCCTCAGCCCATTTTTCTTCAGTTATATCACGAATGACAACTAAGGCCTCGTCATCTTTATAACTGACAATTCGCGTCTCTCCTATGAACAGTCCATTATCAATGGTACTATCAAACTCAAAAGTTCTCATGGATTTTGTCATGATGACATTCCGAATATTCTCTAAAAATTTGGGAACTAATTGAGGGGGCAAGACCTCAATTAGTTTTTTCCCAACGACTTCCTCAGAAAGTCGTAAATTCCAGTTTTGATTGCCTCGAGCAGAACGAATCATTCCTTCCTTATCAACTTCAAAAAAATGATCAGGCACAGCATCGAGCAATGCTCTGTACTCCTTATCTCGCAAGATCAATGCGTTATGGGCTCGTTGGAGTTCGATCATATTGATTATAAGTTCTGTAATGAGTTTTAACCAAACCACTTCTTCTTGGTCCCATGACTCAATCTGGTGAACAGTGCCTAGCCCAATTAGGCCGATGATTCTTCCCGTGCATACCATGGGCATAATGAGTAGTGATTTTAAGCTAAAAGCTTCCATGAATTTTTTCCCCGACTGGGCTTCTGCTGGAAGATCATCTATAGTAGAGATTACAAAAAAATCCTGCTTGGCGAATTGTGTTCTTTCCCACGCATAATCAGCAGTATATAAATCAGGAAAACCTGCATACCGCACGTCATGGTTTCGACACCAAAAATGAGTCATAGTTGACCTAGTACCCTCGACATTATCTATAAAAATAAAATTCCGATCCACACCCGTAAATTGACCAATGATTGCGAGGCATTCATTTATCTCCTGATTTATATTTTCAAATGGACATGAAATAAGTTTTCTTGATATTGATGCCAAAATTTCTTCCATTTCTAACTTACGTTGCAAAGCCCATTGTTCTTTTTTACGCAATGTAATATCACGAACAATCGTAACAATCATATTTTCAGAGGCCAGAACATTAATATTAACTTCCACCGGAATCTCCCTACCGTTTTTACTGAGATGTGTCGTTTCCAGCAATAGTTTGCCCTGCTTTTTCTGCTGATGAAATGATGTAGTGATCTGAGGATTAATATCGAATATAGTTAATTCCATCAGTTCCGCCCTCGTATAACCCAGTTTCTCACAGGCAACATCATTCACCTCGATAAAAGTTCCAGGGTTATCTATAGAATCCAATGGGTATACCAAAATAGCATCATTGATACTATTAAATAAAAACTGGTAGCGTTGTTCAGCTCGCTTGCGAACTTCAATTTCCATTTTGAGTGATTGGTTGAGTTTCTCTAATTCAGCAGTCCGAACTCTGACCTTCTCCTCAAGAAACTGATTATCTTTTTCAATAGTTTTATGCAATATACGATACTTTTCCTCACTTTTTTGCAGAGCCGTTTCCATAGCAACCGTGGCAGTAATATCCCGAATGATACTCACAAGGGCTTTTCCTTCTAAAACACGAACACTTCGCGAACTAACTTCTACAGGAAATTGTTCACCATTGCGTCGCACGTGAGTAGTACGAAACAAAATGCCATGTTCGAGAGCGGCATTCATTTGATCATCAACCATAGCACGTTTATCAGATGCACGTAATTGATAAATACCAATGTTACGAAGTTCTAGCAGAGTATAACCATAAGCAAGTATGGCTTCTTGATTTGCATCTAAAATTTTACCATTTATGTGGACGACTAAGATAATATCTCGTGCCTGCCCTACAATATTTTTATAAAATGATGCCTGATAATTTTTTTCAGCGTCCAACAAAAATTCAATAATTCCTTGCTCCGACGTTATTTCATTTTCTTTCGCTTCTTTTATAGCCGCCGACGCAGCCAGCAAAATATAGACAACGCCAAGATATTGTGCGGCCCGCCCCAACCAGTTGAGCATACTTCCTACATAGTGCACCTGCAAAGTGAGTATGAGCCCAAATGATATAAGGAAGAGTGATAAAGAATACCACATGAGAAAGTTGCTTCTGGCACGAGAGTATCTAGTAATTAGCATTGCCCCAGATAGGCAATAGAGGAACGTGCCTGTCCCTAAAACAAGCTGCCTAAGAGGCGTCGGCCCTTCCCCTTGAACAAAAAAAGTTGGCATCATGCCCGCAACGGTGGCTAAAGCAACAAGAAACATGAGCAAAGCTGTTCCAGAATAAATGGCTAATACTAGAATGCGTCTCCAGCAATAGGCCCTGACTGGGTGTTGGGTCGCGATCATCCAACTACTTCCCGTCAGAAAGAAAGAAGAAAATAATACGCCCAAATTATAAATAGTTACAGAAATATTCAAAGACTGGGTCAGATCAAGCATCCACCCGGCTAAAAAGCTACCTATCCCAGCAGCGAGCAATCCATTTCCAAGGAGGAGCAGAGCCGTGGCCCCACTTAGAACATAGACCTTGCCTGCAATATAACTGACAATAAGTGCAGGAACAGCATATAATACCGTATTTAATATGGATATATATTTCAAACCAGTCACTGACGGCAACAAATATTGGCTAGCAAACAACCCCCCAGAAAGAATCACCAAAAACAAGATTGGGACAATGGCTACAAACTGGCTATAACCTAATGGTTGAAAGATTTTTTTTTGCTGGTTTAGATTCTGGTTCAAATTAATCCCCCGTTCGGCCAAAGACTCTTAATCAGTATAAGATTATTCATAAAGATAAATTTCGACAATTATAGTTAAAATCCTGTATTATTTTTCCTTATATTGACACCGAAGGATGTAATCCGGGGGACAGGCTTAAATAATTGTTAAATTTGACTTAACTGTTTAACAATTATAGAGAAACCATCCATACCGAATATTAAAGTATCTCACTTACACATGTATTACTCAGAAATTTAAATAAACAATTAACGTAACATATCTCTAAAACTATACATAAAATATATCAAACTTATATTATTAAATTTATTGGAGGCATGATGATGGAGTCCTATAGATCAAAATGTGGCTGTATGCCTAAATGCAATTCTATGATAAATTGTGAGCCTATGCCTATATGTGAGAGAAGATGCATTGGAACCCATACCACGAAACACAAAATTTATCAAAACTGTTCTTACGAGATTTGCAAAGTATGTTCTTACTGTGGACACGAATATAATATTCATCAACATCACAGATGCACAATGTGCGGTGCACCATCAGAGGCTACTTTTATGGAACACTCAATGAATGATCCAATGGACGATCCACCTCAAGCCGAAGTATTTGGTAGGCCTGGATTCGGTAGATTCGGTGGGTTCAGCGGATTTGGCAGACGTAGATTTGGTGGATTTGGCAGACATAGATTCGGGTTTTTCCCATTCTTCCCCATATTCCCATTCTCTCCATTTTTCTTCCACCGACATTGGTTTTAAAAAAATATTACCACTTAATTTAATTGAAACTTCTAATTGATTACTAATTCAAGGAAGACTTCCTAACTTATCTATAAGTTTTGGGGGTCTTCCGTTTATGATTTGTTGCATCTTCTTTAGCCATGCTCCCGCCCTTTCAAAACAATATTCCGAAGCATAGCTACCATATTTAACCAATACATGTAACAATTGATAACCAGCATAACATACTTTACATTTAATAAATAACTAGGGAAAACTACAATTTGTTATGAACGTCGTTAACTATTACTTTTTAATACATAAGAAAAGCGCCCCGCAGGACGCATAACTTTTAGATGATACTTAGTTTAGCTGTTTATAGATATCATATCTGCCAATCTCTTTTAACTTTTCTTTCGCCGCCTCCAAGGTTTCTCCAAGGGATATTTTTTTCATGTCGGTTATTGTTATCAAGACATATTCATTATTGAAATATACTATTTGTTCACTCTTGTCACCATTTATCCAAATAATCGGGGCCCCAGCCATACTAACGCCTCCTCTATTTTTTTTAAAGACTTCGGCAAAAGATAATAAATTCCTGCAAAAGAAAATCGCCCTATTCAGACAGATTTAGTTGATTTCTGTTACTATAATTACCTAATACTGTAATCTTTATTTCTAATGTATATATACATATAACTAACAAGCAGCAAAAGTGTTATTCCCGTAGCACCGATAGAGATATGGGTGCTCACTCCATTTTTAGTCCCAAGGGTATATATAACTACTCCTAAAAACATAAAACCATTTTCTACAAAATTTTGGACGGCTATGGTTTTCCCCTCGCCAACAGTACGATGACCGACCTGCTGCAGACAAGTATTCATCGGTACAATATAGATACCTCCCATCATCCCAATGAGTAATAAGAAAGCAATAGCTACCTCTAGACTACTAATCACAAGGAAAATCATTATACACCCTGCCATAACATAGCCAAACCAAATCGTACGCCTGTAAGTCTTAATGCTAATCAGATATGGCGTCACCAGCGCACCAATGGCAATCCCTACTCCAGTAACAGCAATAATCATACTAATCGAAGTACCGCTAGTGATACCTAAAGTAAGGGGTGCCCAAGCAAAAATAATCATCCGTAGAGCGGCAGAAACCAGCCAAAATGATCCTGTACCAATCAGGGAGTAATGACTTTGGGGATTTTTAAGCAAAATTGCGATATCAGAAAAAAATTCACGGATGGAGTTCTTATAAGTAATGGATCGATTGCCTGGGTCTTGGGGGATCATAGTATTGACACCAATCGATGTACAATATAACAGCAGTGAGATAAGGAGGGCTAGGGTAATGGATAAATCAGATAGAACCCCTCCCACCACCGATCCGAGGAGAATGGCAACGATAGTATAACTTTCCAAACCAGAGTTAGCGCGCAATAGCTCATCATCACCCCGAGTGAGAAATGGCAAGATGCCATATTTCGCTGGGCTATAGATGACTGCGCCAATCCCCACTATCCCATAACTTAGAGCTGGATCAAAACCAACGAGTAACATTAATACGCCGATTGTTTTAACTAAATTACCTATAATAAGCACCTTGGCCTTCGGCTTTTTGTCAGCAACTCGTCCAACCCATGGTGATAACAGAATATAGGAAGCCAGAAAAGTACTCTGCACAAATGGTAAATAATAGTCAGGATAAGCATCTCGTTTTATAATTCCTAGGGCAATAAATAAAATCATATTATCAACAAAGGCCGATAAAAACTGAGCAGTAAACAGCGCCCCTAATGGTGACAACCTACCCATTTTTTTTCACCCCGTCAAGAGCCATCGCCTTGAGTGTAACATAGTCTGTTTTGCCGCTGCCCAAGAGGGGTAATTTATCGACTATGAAAACTTCACCAGGCATAGCTAACATACTCTGCTTCGTTTGGCTCATAAATTCCCGCAGCATTTGCTTAGAGGCATTTTTCTCCATAGTATATAACACAATTTTTTCTCCCTTTCTCTGATCAGGAAGATTAATAGCAGCATTGCGGTTACTGCCAAAACATTTCTCAGCAGTCCTTTCCACTGCATCTAAGCTAACCATTTCCCCTGATACTTTAGCAAAGCGTTTCAATCTGGAGCGAATGCTGATAAAACCTTGCTGATCAATACTCACTACATCACCGCAATCATACCACTCAGGCGCTAGTACAAAGCCTTTACCATATAGCAGATAACCGGCCATGACATTGGGTCCTTTGACAAAGAGATTGCCCCCCTCCTCAATACCAGGTACTTTTTCAGTACGCCACTCAATGCCCGGGAGGAATCTCCCCACTGTGCCAACCCGATTAAATAAAGGCGTATTTAAACTCAAAACTGGTGCCGTTTCCGTCGTACCATAGCCCTCAAAAATACGAATACCGAATTTTTCTTGCCAAATTTGCCTTACTTCGTCCTTCAATTTTTCTCCACCAGCCAATACATAACGCAGACTATAAAAGTCATAATGATGAGCACATTTAGCATAGCCGTGAAGGAAGGTAGGCGTACCTAATAACAAAGTGGCATTTCGGTCATAAGCAATCTCTGGAACAATTTTATAATGCAGCGGCGATGGATACAAAAAAACTTCAACACCGCTCAACACTGGAAGCAAAGTGCCAGCTGTAAGACCAAAGGAATGAAACATGGGTAATGCATTAAGCATCTTATCGCGGTGGGTATAGTCTATAATACTAGAAATTTGATTAATATTAGAAATAATGTTCACTTGCCGCAAGAGCACACCTTTGGGCTTGCTCTCACTACCACTCGTAAATAGAATAACACCAGCCTCACCTGCCGATTCAGCCCCCCTCAGATATTTTATCAAGCCGCTGATTTTGTCACCCCAGTTCATCTGTGCTTTTAAGTCTTCCAAATAGATAATCTGGAACTTAACCCTAAGTCTAGCTACAAGTTCTTCAAAATGCCCCTTTTCAATGAATACGCGGGAGGTCAGAATGACTTTAACACCTGCCGTCTCACTACAATCAAGATTATTTTCGCCGCCAGCACTAAAGTTGAGAATCGCTGGTGTCTTGCCAAGATAAAATAAGGCAAATAAGGTAATCAGATGACCAATTGAATTCGGAAGCAACACACCGATGTTGTCCTGCTGGATGAGTAAGGGGCGCAACTTCCTTGCCAAAATATAACTCCCAATAATGCCTCGACAGTAGGTGATGGTGCCATTAATATCCTCCGCCATAATCTTACTACTGCCATGTACCTGCTTGGCATCTAACAATTTGTCAAATAAATTAACGCGCCGTTCTTGTTCCTGCCGAGCCTTAAACATCCCTTGTTGCAGCATATCAAGAATTTTGTCACTGCTTTCTTGTTTTTGTTGCCGGACATTCTGGGTGTTAGATACTGCAAGTTTCCTTTTCTGATCAATATAGATATGTACCGTGGGGAACCACCGGGGCTTTACCTTATCTTGAATTCTAGACACTTTCGAGCGTTCTGGACCAAGGAAAATCACCGGATATAGATTCGCTGCTGTTTTAAGGGCAATTAAGCCTACCCCACTATAAATTTTCATCAAATTACCAGTATAAGTAATACGACCTTCGGGGAATAACACCACTGGTGTACCGCTCTTCACAACACCAATGATTTTTTTCAATGAATAAGGATTAAGGGGATCAACTGTAATATGATTGACCCACCTCAAGATAAAACGGATTTTTCGCGCAATGGCTGTATTTACAACAAAACAAGTACCACTTGGTAAATAAGCATATAAAAAAATAGCATCAAGGAATGAAACATGATTCGGCAATACAATGGATGGCCCCTCGAAAGAAAGTTTTTCCCTGCCAACTACCTGGGGTTTAAATAATAATTTCAATAACCATCTTAGTAAAGTTCTCATACCGATCCTCCTTTTTTAGCCAAAAAGCTTACGTACTAAGAAAATAACTTTGGTCTTCAATATGTCGAATTCAGGCAATACATCATAAAAATACGGATACTGGGCTAAGGGTTGCAACATGATTCCTGTATATATACTAATCCAAAGATATACCTCTTGACGTGGTATATTCCCATGATCCATACCCTCATTAATGATTTTTCGAATAAGGAAATGAGGCTTTATTTCCTCTGCCACCATATCCCACAAAAAATACTGGGACAGCAGTGCAAATCGAATTTCATTGGGATACTGGCGATATAAATCATAAGTGACTGCAACAATATGACAAAGCTTGTTCACGGCCTCATCATCCATGGAATCAACCTGCTCTAGCTGCCTAGTATACTCACTAATAATGGCACTAAATATATAAAGAGCCATATCCTCTTTGCCTTTGAAATGCTTATACAACGCCGCTTCCGATACCCCGGCAGCCTTGGCAATATCCCGCACAGATACAGCATTATAGCCCTTAGAAGCAAACAATTCCAAACTAGTTTTCAAAATAGCGCCTTTTTTCCCGTCATGTACAAATAGTTGTTCCATTATTTCTCCTCCATAAGTTAACAAAAGTTAACTCAATGGTATGTTATTAGAAATCATCTTGTCAAGGATATTTCCCCACTCAGTTTTAAAACCAGCAGCAATCACTTCTATTTCCATAACATTTCATTCTCAATTCGATCTGCACGGAACATCAAGATACCAACCCCAGCTATTAAGTGCTTTAAAGTATGTCCGCTAATAACGTGATGAGTCATTTCAAAGATTTGGTTATCCTGCATTTCAAATCCTTTGGCAATTATGTAACTACTTAGCAAGATCCAATAATATTGATCCCCTTCGAATTTTTTCGGAAAAAGAATAATGATCAGGGGCACTAGAAGAATTGGAAGATACTGCACTAATACATAAGGGCGCAGATCCCCTGCTCCTGCTTGTTCTGTAATCAACCAATACAATACACTATATACACCGCTTAACACTAATGGACCAAATACCAAACCTCCTACTCGAACGCTAAAACGCTGTGCACACACACATGCTGTTAATGAAGCAAATCCTACGGTCATTGGCAGCCGATCCCAAAATAAAGTATTGTTAGATGGTTGCCAGTGATAATATGCTGATCCAAGTCCAACAAATGCAATTGAACAAAAGAAAAACCTCCACATAAAAGTCATCTGTGACAAAGGGCAGTACTTAGTACGTATTAAACCTACAAGGCCAGCAATAATAAAACTAACATTGGAAATTACATTACTCCCATTCTCAATCCCCCATCGCATCTTGGCATCAGAAAAACTATGATAACTAAGATCTTGAGGAATAGCGGTTAAATTTGCCACGATACAAACCGCAGCCAGAATTACCCCGGCAAGACAAGCAATTCGTAAATGGTAGGCTTTACAACTTATAACTTCGGCAACAAATTTTAACATTTCAAGCCCTCCAGTTTGGTTAACAATCGTTAACCAAACTATAATACAATCTCTGCTATTCTGTCAATACATTTTACAATTTTTTCCCCTAATTAGATCTCCTGTATATTACCCTCTTAGCACAGGACACAACCACGCCTTGTGTCCGTTTACGTAAGAAAATGCTATGAACCTAAATGTAGGTTCATAGCATTTTCTTATTTAGGGGGCTTATCATCAGTGATTCTGCCATCACCAGTTACTGGTATCGTTTCACCTAAAAATGTAGGATAGGGTTTTATAAGTGTTGCAATAAAAGCCTTGCTTCTAGCGATTGTTTCGCGCAGGTAATTTTTTAACATTACCAAATCACTGTAGTTCCCATTGCCAGCTACAACTCCCCACGCCTCAACTCCCAATTCTCTAGCAATGAAAATAGTCCGTGGTAAGTGAAATTCTTGAGTAACTACAATCATTTTATTTACCTTAAATATAGTCCTAGCCCTATACATACTATCATAGGTCGTAAAACCAGCGTGATCCATAAAAACTGCTTCAGGAGGAACATCTTTATCCATAAAAAACTTTTTCATTACATTAACCTCGTCATAATCCTTACGACCGTGGTCACCACTTACAATAATTTTACTGGCCTTACCTTTCTTATAAAGATCATACCCAACCTGTAATCGTTTATCAAGCATCTGAGATGTTTTTCCATCCGGTGAAACATATGCCCCTAGAACCAATATCGCTTCACTCTGCGGCACCTCATCAGCACTCAGAATATAGCTTGACCCAACGTCCAAAATACGTTGGTTGCTATAGAAAATGAAACTTGCCATAACCACCATAAATAAGAAACCTATGACAAAAATCCGTTTACTACGTGCCTGCATATTTTTTACACCTTCTTTTACACCTGTCGAGTGATATCAAATTTATTCAGTATAGGGTTTGAATCCTTTTAGTCGCAGGGCATTTGTTACAACAGATACTGAACTAAAAGCCATTGCTGCCCCAGCCACTACGGGGGATAAATATCCCGACGCAGCAATGGGAATACCTAGTGAATTATAGATAAGTGCCCAAAATAAGTTTTGCTTAATATTTCTCATGGTCGCTTTACTCAGCTTGATGGCTGCCACAATACCTTTCAGATCACCGCTCATCAACGTAATATCGGCAGCTTCAATGGCAACATCAGTACCTGTTCCGATAGCAAAACCGACATCAGCAGTTACCAATGCGGGAGCATCGTTAATGCCGTCACCCACCATTGCCACCACTTTTCCTTCTCTTTTTAGCGTCTTAACCTTTTCAGCCTTATACTCAGGTAAAACCTCAGCCATAACCTTATCAATACCAACTTTCGCCGCAATCGCTCGGGCCGTACGTTCGTTGTCCCCAGTTATCATCCATACCTCAATACCTAACTTTTGAAGCTGGGCCACCGCCTCAGCAGAACTCTCCTTTACAGTATCAGCCACCGCGAACAATCCAGCCATTTGCTTGTCGACCGACATCAGCATGACAGTCTTACCCTGCTGCTCGAGTCCTTCAATTTTAGGAATCAATGCTTCAAATTCAATGTTGTTTTCACTCATTAGCTTACGAGTTCCTACTAAAATTCGTTGACCATGAATCCTAACTTCTACACCATGACCAGGAATCGAAGTAAAACTTTCCGGGTCCTCCATTGATAATCCTTTTCCTTGGCCATATTTAACAATGGCCTGAGCCAAGGGATGCTCTGAGTTTTTCTCGGCTCTCACAATGAGACCCAATATCTCATCATCAGAAAAATCTGCCGTTGTGATTATATCTGTTACTTCAGGCTGCCCCTTGGTGATGGTTCCAGTTTTATCAAGGACAATGGTTGTTAATCGATGGGCATTTTCAAGATGTTCTGCACCTTTAATCAAGATGCCATTTTCCGCGCCTTTTCCTGTTCCAACCATGATAGAGGTCGGTGTAGCTAACCCTAACGCGCAAGGACACGCAATTACTAACACTGCTGTAAAGTTGACTAATGCTCGTGAAAAGTTTCCAAGGTCAAATATAAAGTACCAAGCAAGAAAGGTCAATACCGAAAGGGTAACAACGGCAGGAACGAAATATCCTGAAACCACATCGGCAAAGCGCTGAATGGGCGCCTTCGATCCTTGGGCTTCTTCTACAATACGTACAATTTGGGCCAAAGCAGTATCTTTCCCCACCTTGGTTGCCCTAAATTTGAACGTGCCAAACTTATTGATGGTGGCACCAACCACTTCATCGCCAATTTTTTTATCCACCGGTAGGCTTTCCCCTGTAAGCATAGATTCATCTACTGCTGATGTACCATCTGTGATAACACCGTCTACCGGTACCTTTTCCCCTGGCCTAACCACAACAATATCTGCTACTAATACGGTCTCAATAGGAATATCTATTTCCTGTCCATTACGAATGACTCTTGCCATTTTAGCCTGTAACCCCATCAGTGCTTTAATAGCTTCTGACGTACGCCCTTTTGCAGTCGCTTCTAATAGTTTGCCTAATATAATAAGGGTAATTAGAATAGCAGATGTTTCGAAATATAAGTCATGATTTCTCCGTATTATATTAACGACACTATAAAAATAAGCGGCTGACGTTCCTAGGGCAACTAACACATCCATATTAGCGCCCCCATTTCTAAGGGCAAGATATGCCCCCCGATAGAATTGCCATCCTGCAATAAACTGAACTGGGGTTGCAGCGATGAACTGGAAATAGGGATTCATTAATAGATCTGTTATAGTACCCCTAACCCCCATCATGTGTAGCACCATGGCAAATAAAAGGGGAAAGGAGAATACTGCAGAAAGGATCAAACGAAATCGTTGCTGAGTGACTTCATTTTTTCTGGTTTCCTTTTCTATATCTCCTTCAGCACTGTTGGCTACATCATGTGCCCCAAATCCCAACTTTTCGATTCTTGATTTTATATCAACAATATTGATTTGACCGGGGTTAAACTCAACTGTTGATTTTTCGATTGCCAGGTTCACTACAGCATTGTATACACCAGGAAGCTTATTTAAAGCCTTTTCAATACGGCCTGAGCAGGCAGCACAACTCATACCAGTGATTTTTAAATCTATTTTTTCCTTGATGACTTGAAATCCTAATTTTTCAATTTTTTGGCTTATCTCATTCAAACTCATGTGCGCTTTATTATAGGTTACAGAAGCTTTCTCTGTTGCGAAATTAACTCCCGCTTTTTCCACCCCATTCAAAGATGATAGCCCTTTCTCTATTCTATTAGCACAGGCCGCACAAGACATCCCGCCTATTTTTATAGTGAGGTTGCTTAACTTAGCCTCACTGTTTCCATCAGTCATATTTTTCACCCTTTCCTTTCTAGATCTTATGAAAAATTGTTGTTACAGTAGCTATTTGGTAAATTTCGATATAATCTCAATTAATTCCTCGACAGTATCCTCAGTACGATTCTCCTGAATAGCTGTCACCACGCAACTCTTTGTATGACTCTCGAGGATCATTAATGCTACCTTGTTTAAGGCTGCCCTTGCCGCCGAAATCTGCTGCAATACATCAACACAATAACGCCCTTCATCTACCATTTTTTCAATTCCGCTTATTTGCCCACCTGTCTTTCTCAGTCTTTTCTTTATATCAATTTTTTCGCTCTCGTTTAACATCATCCACCTCCATATACTATACCCCTGTATAGTATATGTTAAATCAAATCTTCTTAAACGTCAACATACTGATAAAATTTATAACGTAAAAACAAAGTGCCAACTTCAGTTTTATACTGAAAGTTGGCACTTTGTTCAACGGATTTTTGAGGTAGTCCAAGAGTTTGCTTCTAATGCATTAAAACCGCATTTAAATCTTTTTAACAAATTCAGATTTTAATTTCATAGCTCCAAAGCCATCAATGTGGCAATCAATATTATGATCTCCATCAACCAAACGTATATTTTTTACTTTTGTACCTACTTTTAAGGCTGATGAACTTCCTTTTACTTTAAGATCTTTGATTATTGTTACAGAGTCACCATCGTTTAGGACATTTCCATTTGCATCTTTGATAACCTTTTTATCTTCACTATTTTCGGTCTCTAATCCTAAAGTCCACTCATGGCCACATTCTGGACAAACAAGAAGACTTCCATCTTCGTAAGTGTATTCAGAATTACATTTGGGACAATTGGGCAAATCAAGCATAATTTCATTTTCTCCATTCGTTATTGTTAATTCTAATATACTATCATAATTTGCTCATATTGACAAACCTTCCTACAAGCTCTCCTTGATGTCCCTTTTCTAAGTATATGTAACATAACTGAGGTATTTAGATAGTACCACCAAGTTCGTTTATTTGTTGTTTAGCTGTTTCTATATTCGGATCATTAGAAGGTGCATAGCGTATAAATAGGTTATAGGACTCTATCGCTTCAGGGTTATATCCTGCTTTTTTACAAGTAGTTGCCTTGTTAAGATAAGCATCTGCATCTTGTTGATTTATTTCAATTGCTTTATTATAATCAATAATTGCTAAGTCGAATTTACCTTTGATATCATAAACAACACCACGCATGACATAAGCAACTGCATCTTGTGGATTTAATTCAATCGCTTTAGTGTAATCCATAATCGCTAAGTCATATTCACCTTTAGTATCATAAATTACTCCACGATTAGTATAAGTATCCGCATCTAGTGGCTCTAATTCAATCGCTTTAGTATAATCCCTAATAGCTACATTGTATTCGCCTTTGATATCATAAATAACTCCACGATTGATGTAAGCATCCGCATCTTGTGGATTTAATTCAATCGCTTTCGTATACGCTAAAATGGCGTTATCATAATCTTCTTTAACATCATAATCATACCCTTTATTAAACCATTGAATCGCAGTAAAAGACTGCTCATTTTCGTCCGCAAACATATAAACATACTCCTTTTGCCGATATAAATGTATTTTCTTAAAGTATATCATCTACACATTAATTGAACCAGCGTCTATCAATATGAAATATCCAACCATATATATATCATTTCTAGTAGCACTGCTATTTTTTCAAGCAGATCCCATTTTTTGTATAATACCTGAAAATTCCTCCAAAAGTTGCTGGGCCACCAATGGCATTTGCCTTGCAATTTCCGTACGAAGATAATCTACATTAAGGTCGTGTATTCTCACTCGATCAAGGTTATCAGAGTCCTTAAAGTATCTAAGCAACAATCGAACTTCATCTCGGATGTCTTCAGCAACCGTCTCAAGAGAGAAAGCTAGAGAATCATCAATGGCATGACGTTCGATAAGTTCCTTAACAATACGAACTTCTTTATCTGAGAGCCTGCTTAATAGCCCTTGCTCAGTTGCTTTTTGATAGCTGTGATAACCATGATCATCATCTTTGCTATCATGCCCCCGCCCAATATCGTGGTAAACACTAGCATAGGCGAGAATTCCTGCTTGCTGATCAGATAATTTATCTAAATAGGACATCAATAATGCGAGTAGTAATGTCCGTCGAACATGACTAACTCCATGAATTCCCTCAGGGTCGTGGTACAACGTCGGTACAATAAGTGCGTTATATTTGTGGTATCTTGCCAGCATCTTTACGTCTTGAAGAATCGGACAAATGGTGTCAAACTGCAAAATCTGCATTTTTTCTTTTTTTTCATCTGCTCTCTTCATAACGGTGAAACCTTTGCCAAAATCTCATTCAGCACTTTTCCAATAGGATCATGAATCACCCACGCTTCAGTATTACCCATAATTATGGCTGTATCTAGATTGACCTTTTTCATTTCCATATCCTCCCTTGTAAGCAATCTCACTTTATCTAATCCAACTAGGAAAAAATTTTTAGCCTGGAGAAAGGGTTATATATAGAATATTAGATGATAATTAATCAACTACTATTTTACAATCCAATTCTTCCATACTAACACCATTAATTTTTTACTTTCAAATCATTTTTATTCTTCATATTGACAAATATCATTATATTACTATTTATGCCGTTAAAATAGAAACGTCACTCGATCGATAACTAATGAACGACTGAGGCACTACTGAACTTACCAAAGTTCCTCCCTTGTTGACTAAAGACTATTTAATCTATTTGGGAGAATTTTATCGCAATCGCCTTTGAATGCCATTCTCCTTATTATCCGCCTCAAGTTTCATCACTGTATAAGCAACTTCACGTCCGTTAACCAACAAAGAGATCCTGTGCTCGCCCGGATAATGTCGGCGAGTCGTCAGATCCAACCAGCGATGAGTCCGCCTGGAACTAAGTTGTGCTCCGCCGGGCACTGTTTTATCCGACAACAGAAACATTTTACGAGATGTGCGTCCTCTAGACTTCACAAAGTCAATCCCGTATTCAATACGAATGCGTAATGAATCGCCCTCTTGGATACATAGCTCATATCGTAACTCACAGCTTCCGCCCATCGGCAACACAGGTGGCTCCACCGACAATGAAGCGTAGGTTATAAGTACCGCTTCCCCATAGCCAAACAGCGCCATGGCCTCCGGATCAGCTTTGCGGATTAAAGTTCGGCAGCCTTGCCGAAGAATCCAATCCGTATATGAATGCACGCCTTTCCAACGACGAGCTGTTTCAATCACGATAGCAGGATGATCCTTTGCAATATCATTCAAGTTATTGGCAACGCTTTTGCGTACATAAAGGGATGGGTCTGCCTTCAGCAGTTCGAGTACACGAAGCACTGGAGCGGGGTCACGCTTGAACATTAAAAGTGCCTCTCCCCACGGCAGACGAGGTCGGCAGCCCTCGCTTGCAAGCCGCCGTACATGCTCATTGGGATGCTTCGACCACTTCTCCATCTGGCACATCATTCGCGCTGGATCGCGCAGCAGGAACGACCTTACGGCAAATTCTGCCGACGACTTCGCCGTGAATCGTTCGAGTGCTTTCATGGAAAGCACCCAGTGCTCCTCCGCCTGACCATACACTGCCACGAATTCTGGAAAAAACAGATAGGGAAACCCGATGCAATCCTCATCAATAGAGAATAATATCTCCAGAGCCTCCTCGTACCGGGCCGGTACATACCTCCCAAGCATTACGGCGATCCGGCGCATTCGGGCTTTTAAGGCAAGTCCATCCCAGGTGTTGTCTATCACATTTCCGATGAACCCTGACCTGTCAAAAGCATTGTACACGGCATGTACCCTCTCGCTAAATTGACGCAAAAAATCCTCATTGTACACGGCCTTCAAAGGCTCCGCCATCGTCGATACCCTCCTTAATGATCATATAATTGATTAAATCCATATTCATCATCAAATCCACTAATCAAGCTATCACCTAATCTATTCATTGATATCAAATTCGATTAGTCTATCAACTATAGGAATATCGGCTTTAGCCCAATCAAGTTGTTTTAATTCATATTTTTTTAACCATTTAAAATCAATATGCACTTTTAATTTGAATTTTTCACTTTTAACTTTGCATATATAACTATACATTTTAATCCCGAAATCTGGATATTCATGATCTACTGTCATAAAATAATCATTATTTTCTACTTCAACATCTATATCCATTTCTTCTCGTAATTCACGCTTTAATGCTGCTAGAGCGCTTTCTCCAGGCTCAATCTTTCCACCTGGGAACTCATATTTATAGGAAATATAATCAAAATCTCCTTTATTTCGTTGCATGCACAAAATTTCTTCTTGATAAATAATAATTCCAGCAACAACCTCATAAGTTTTCATATCACTTCCACCTTTAATACAGAGCACTTGTATTTATTTATCGAATATTGTTCCTAATACTAAAATTGTAACATCACTCCAAATAAAAAACTATGCAAGATTTAAATTTTTACCATGAATCGTTATATACAAAGCTTCTTCCAAGTCTAGCGGTTTCCAGTTAAAAATCCAAATCAAATGTAATCGAATTTCGTATACTATTACCCTCACTTTCAAAAATACCTATCTTGCTAATACGATAAAAAATGACTACGACTTTTGCTAAGTTCTAACACCAGCACAAGTCTTAGTCATTCTTATTTGTACTCCTCTTATCTATTCAAAGATTTATAGATTCATTCAGTTGCTGATTCATGAATAATACCCCATTCTGCGCCTTCCTTATCTAGTAAATCCTTTACAGCATGTAAAAGCCCCTCTTTTATACTGAGGTCCTCTCTGTCATACTGTAACAATGCTGTTACAAACTCCTTAACACCATGTAAAAATAAAGACGGCACTTCCATTTTATCTGTTAATAAAACACAATCCTCATCATTCTTGAACATCTCGAAAATTATATCAGGTTCGGGGCGCTCACTACCTATCACACGCACACTACTACCATTATCATCAAGAACACAAACAACCGGACTATTGAGATAAATTTCAAGGAACTCACCATCAAAATCCTCACTCGACTCCAACATATAGCAACCATTTTTCCCACAATAATCCTGCATTATTACCCCACCTTTCTTTTTTTATATTTTACCCATTTTAAGATAAATAAAAAAAATTAGTTCTTTTCAGGCTGTTGAGAAAGTTATTTCTCAACAGCCTGAAAAGAGTAGGCTTTCGCCTACTCTCTATCCCCATTGAAATTTTTGTTTTAAATGATGATCGCTCATTAAAATCATCATCGCATACAAATAAATTAATGTTTTTACGGCGCAGACGTCACTCTCTGCTCATTTCTTTTACCAAGCGAATAACGATAAACTCCCGTATTTAATAGATATTAATCCCGATAATCCTCGCGAACTGGCACAAATACTTCGATTGCCACCGATGTTTCTAGAGCCTTAGCGGTATGCGCTACATTACCGGGAATGACCCAACTATCCCCTGGCTTCGCCGAATATTCTTGCCCATCAATAATAAAATCCAGTGCACCGCTAACTAAGTATCCAATTTGTTCATGGGGATGAGCATGGGGTGGCAGAATTGCCCCAGCTTCTAGCACGAACTCCCCTAGTAAACTTTTTTCACCAACTGCCAAAGTTTTTCTGCGTACTCCCGCAATAGCCGTTACATACTGTTTACTTTTATTTTTCACAAGCATCATAACATCCTCCTAACATTCAAATAACCACAATAACCTCTTTACCAACAGAATCACCCTGCAGGATAATTACTTTCACGCCTCGGTTTTCGCCAGATTCAAGTTAACGTAGCAATAACCCTAAATTTTTTATTCTAAGATTTGAAGGTCTTTCAATATTAATTTTGTAATTTCTCTTGCTTTTCCACCGGTTGCTCCATCTGATGCTTCAATATTTGTAGCGAAGAAATAGCGATTTCCCTGTTTTTCGACACAGCCGACAAACCATCCTAATAGCCATTTATTATCTTCTAGTCCCGAACCAGTTTTACCCATTAATCGTACATTGTCATTTCCCGACAATGTAATATTCTTTTTCACTATCTCCACATTTTGGGGAGAAACCGGCAAATTCCCCGAGTATAGTCTGTGCAATAAGTCCACTTGTTCACGTGCCGAAATCTGCAATGACGACCGTAGCCAGAATGTGGTCAATCCGCCAGAAATATCACGGTTTCCGTATTCTATCTTATCAAGATATGCCTGCATTCTTTCAGTTCCAATCTGGGATGCAAATTCTTGAAAATACCAGACGACCGAATCCCTTGTCGCGGACGCCAGTGTTTGGTCATGGTTCCAAGCAGGAAATGTATATTGCATCCCATTCCATTTAAACAAAGTATATACATCCTCTTGATCCAAGACACCAGTTTCCAATCCAGCAAGTGAATTATAAATTTTGAAGGTGGAACACGGTGACAAACGTTTTATACTTTGAGTCGCGTTAAAAACTATATATCGGTCATCAGCTTCATCGTACATAATAAATGTACTGGAGGTAAATCCTTTAAAGTACTTTTCGAAGTTTTCATTTTCAATAAAGGCAGCCGCACTCGTGCTAGTCATTAAACCAACATTAATAATGGCAATGAATAGTAATACTAATAATACACGTTTCAACCAATCCCCTCCTCTGATTTTATAGTTATATACTACTGGAAATTTTTTCAATAAGCAATAACTTTCAGCTTATAGTTTATAAATAAATCAGATGCTATTATATTTTTTTAAATACATGCTAATCTAAAAGTACATCCCTTTTGATAGACAGCATAAACATATTAGAAAAATCCAGCCCGATGTTCTTAGATATAAATTCTGTCGAAAACCAGATAGCACGCTTAGTTATATTTTCACAAAGATGAGGGGGATCATCAGGGCTAAATCCCTGGGGTCTTAGTTTTTTGCATAAAACGCTGCCAAATTCAACCTGAAAGCTACTTGAAAACGTATGACATAATTCAGTAATGCCTTGGTAAACAAGCCCTTTTTTCTGTCCATAAATTCCAATGAACATCAATGCTCCTTCCACCAGTCCACACTGGGATCCCAATCTGCCTGCGTTAAGTCCAAATGCAGCATCCATCACTTGTTGATCAAACTTAGTATTAAATATTTCGGATAGTATTTTCAAAGTAGTAATTGCACAACTAAAATCTTCTTTCCAGTAGTAATCATGGGCTCTAGCATCAATTAATACCTTAACAAAAAATTTAGCTGCAACGCCAGCCATGACTTCATATCCAGCTATACTCGGGTGAACGTCATCACAATACAGCCCTGCTTTTACGTGTATTCCATCATCATCGACTATGTTTTTATGAAAATCAATGATCTCAATATTATGTTCCTCGGCATATTGGCGCATTTCCGTGCGATACTCCCCTAACAACTTCTCTTCTGCTAAGTCATTGCAAGGTATCGGCAGACCAAGGATAGGAATGATCCCCTTCTGCATTGCTAACTCCACCATATGGTGAATATTCTTCATGACTTGATTGACTGTCATTCCAGCATACGCATCATTAGTGCCTCCCATAATGACAACGTGGGACGGCTTATACCTAAGCACATCACAGTCAAAACGATTTAACATGCCATCAGTCATATCACCGTTTAAACCCTGGTTCATATAATCAATGTTAAGCCTCTCGGCAGTAAGATTGAGCCAGGATAATGCTGGCTCGTAAGGATAACCGTAGGTTATGGAGTCGCCAATGGCGACTATTTTTATAGTGTTAGTTCTCATTATTTTTCCTCCTAAACTAATGGGCAAGTATAATTAATGCAGATTTCATCGATCGTATCGCGAGATTATATCTATAAATTCTTAACTTACTTGCTATTTCTACTTTATTTACCATTAAAATACAAAACTCCTGCAAAGTTGAATACCTTGCAGGAGTTTATTCTCATATCTGATACAGCAGGATTGCTCCACTAAATGCTAACTTCTGGAAAATCTACTTTCTGCACTTAGTCCCATCCTAACAAGAATGTATTTAGATTAAATCAAATTAACGTAAGTCAATTATTTTTACATCTTTTATCTGAGAACTAAGATCAATTGTTGTTTCAATAACCAAATCCAAATTACTATTTTTTGTATTAATCGATAACTCTGGATATGCCACCAGTAACGCATTTTGCACTAAATATATGTCCGGTTTACCTTCTACTTTAATCATCAATTTCTCGTCAAGGCCTTCTTTGACTGCCGCCAATAGTACCCGGGGCCGGTAGCGCCGGAAACTGTACCTACAGTATTAGCCGCTTTAGGGCTCTTTATTGGCTCAACGCTTTGGTGGATTACCCTCACCAGTATCATATATTTTTTTCGCAACAGAGTGACACCGCCCATCATAGTCCGCATCAACAAACTTGCAGGCATTATTATTATCCTACTCGGCGTTACTTCAATTATCGGATTATAATTCTATAATTTTATTTTTTCAATAACTCTGCCGCAATCTCTCCTAGCAAAGCCGTAGAAGAAACAAGGACATCTTCATTAAAATCAAAATGAGAATCATGATGCCCTGCCATTAACTCCGTTCCTACTATCAAATACGTTGCCTGCCCACCATTTTGCTGGACACGCTCCATAAAATAAGTACAATCCTCGCTACCTCCTAGGTTAACAGAAGGTAGAACTTCATCGAACAAACCACTGCCTACAGCTACTTGTTGAAGCTTTGCTACCAACTCTGAATTACTGTCACATCCAACAGCGCCACCCATTTGTGTAAGTTCTACAGTAACATCATACATAGCAGCTGCGGCTTTTAAAATTCGCACAGCTTCGTTGTACATGTATTCATTAATTTCACTGCTAGTACCTCGAGTTTCTAATTTCAAAACGGCATTGGCGGGTACTACGTTTCGTCCTGTTCCAGCCTGTATAAATCCTACATTAATCCGTGATGTTCCTTTACTATGACGAGAAATGGCATGAAGATTCAGAGCTGCTGTTGCCACTGCAAGTAATGCGTTACGCCCCACTTCTGGTGCAGCACCTGCATGAGCAGGAACACCAGTAAATACTGCGTCTATCTTCGTAGTTGCTAAAAATCCTTCCGTTTGGCAAGTCACAGTCTTACTTTTCTTCAAGGCAAAACCAAGATGCATACCAACAAGATAGTCTACATCATCTACCACGCCACGGGTTACCATCGCCTTAGCGCCCCGAACCCCTTCCTCCGCTGGCTGGAATATGATCTTTACTGTACCTTTTAATACATCTTTTAACCCAACTAATACTTCAGCAAGAGACAATCCTACAGCAGTGTGGCCATCATGACCGCAAGCATGCATTGCTCCTTTATTCACAGAGGCAAAACCTTCTCTATAAGGTCGATGTCCTTCTATTTCAGCCTCTACCACATCATTGGCATCCATATCAAAACGAAAAGCAACGGTAGGGCCTGGCTGGGAAAAATTCATTACACCTACAACCCCTGTCTTACCTCCCTGCATCTTCGCGATCCATTCTGGATTGGCTCCTTGTTGTAAGGCCCTTTTCTCTTGTTCTTCCAATTCTTCAGAAGAGGGTACGCCCATCATTGTTTCCTGATTGATCACTTCTTTTCCAGTTAATACTTGGTAGCCAAGACTAACCAAGGTATCAGCTACAATAGAAGCCGTCCGAAATTCAGTCCATGCCACTTCCGCATAGTTATGAAAGTCTCTTCGACGAGTGATAATTTTTTCTTTCTGTGCCTCAGCTAATTTCAAAATTTTTGAATTCATCTCTAATCTCCATCCTTTATGCCAAAATCATAATACAACTACTTCAATTGAATGATCATATTTTTCCTTTTTATCCTCTAAACATTGCAATGCTTCTATCGCCCCTAATACACCAACAACCCCATCATAATTCCCGCCATTAGGAACGCTATCAATATGGAAAGCAAGCATTACTAAAGGTTCATTAGGTCTTAAACCATCTCTTCGACCAATGAGATTGCCAAACTCATCAACTCGAACCTATAGACCCGCCTGCTTCATAATTTTTATTATTAATTCACGTGCTTCCCAATCCGTGTCGCTAAAGGCAAGTCGTTGTAATTCCGCCGTCCTCCTGTTTGCCTATTGTTGATAATCGCTAAAAATTTCCCGCTAATCGCTTATAGCTAACCATGCAATCATCTCTCTTTCACAAAATTCATAAAGAAAACCTGCTTCCGCCAAGCCCCAGCACAGACTGAAACCTTAGTTGGACCTGCTTAGAATCGAAAATGTGATATAAATTCTGATTCCGAAATAAATACTTTTTCACCCATAAGTAAAAAAATAAACACCCAGGTCTATAGACCTAGGCGTCACTGCCATCGATTTTGATAATCTTATAATTAAGTGTAAACCATATATTTCACAATGTCAATATAATACATTTTATTACACTATTCACTCCTATTTAATCTTCTTGTGAGATTCAGCAGTATACTCATCATATGGCAGGTGATCAAAAATATAAACGCTGTAACCAGTGCAAAATTGTGACCCTTAGTATAGGATATACCATCATCAGCTGCAATCGAAAGGTTTACCCTTAATTTAACACGAATATAAAAAAAATTCACAAAGAAATTCACTTCCTGCTTTGCTATAGGTATCACATGACCATATTTTTGGATATAATAACTGACGTGAAAAGCAATGTGAGAAGAGGTGTAACATGAGTCAATCAGGATTGAAGTCTTATCGCCTTGGTCTAGAGGAAATTGAGAATTTGTTACAAAGTCAATATGGCAACAGCATACAGCCAATAAATTATGAAAAGTTAAGACAATTGAGAATTCAACAAGCTAGGTCGACCGCCTTTGCGACTAATTTTAAAAATGAGAAGGCGGGCATTGATACGCAAGAGCTAGAAAATACAGATCAATAAAAACTCGACTAAGCAATCTGTTTTTGAGCAAAACAAAAGGGGTGTCTCAGACACCCCCTTTTCCTTAGCCAGCAACTACTTATCCTCCCAAGCCCTTTCCAGCCAAACACTAGGATCTCAAAGCTGGTAAATGCAATACTATGGGCTTCTATATAGTTTTTCAATTTAGTGACATGAACATCTTACGGTAATCGTTGCATAATAAAAGAATCACCTGTTGCTACAATAGAAATCTTCGCTATAGCAACTCAGCTCCTCTTCTTAAAATAGCTGCTCGAAAATGAACGGTTTAAACTTTTATACTAGCAAAAATGCCATACCGACAATCATAGCTCCCACCATCGGCAAACAGTTGCGTTTCGCAATTTCCATCGGATTTACACCGGCAATACCAGCTATGATAATTGTAGCACCGGCAATCGGTGACATCGTACGCCCCAGTGTACCGCCTAGTGTTGCCATACTGCCCATTTGCACCACTGACATCCCAAAATCTGCTGCATGTGGTGTAACCGCTTGATTAAATGCAAAGGTTGCCGCGTCGCCTGAACCAACAACCAATCCCAGAATAAACGGGCCAACCGCCGCACAAACCTTAACAATTGCCGGATTGCTCAACATTGCAGCTGTAAAAGCTTTTACGAGTCCCATTGCTGTCAAGCCAGAAACAAATACACCTGCGGCAATAATGATACCAATAATCTCACCATAAGCTTTCCCCATACCATCGAAGAATGCATTACTCAAGTTAACAGGATTTTTTCTCGTTACCAACAGTGAAATCAATGAACCGATAATCATGGCTTGCGGAACATCCATCTTAAATGCCGGAATAATTAACGTTGCACCTAAAATTAAAATTAGAATAGGAAAAATCGGCATCAACGCATACAGTATATTTACCTTGAAAGATTCCTCTACTTCTAAGCCTTCGGCTTTATACCCCTTATGCTCTTTTTTGTAATAAGCAATCAGCGTAATCAAAATTGTTGCTACAATTAAAGACGCAATATTCGCTTTAAAGTGAAATGCGATAACGTCCATAACATCCACACCGGCAATCTTCGCAACAAATGGGTTGTGCGCCAATCCCGGATTCAGCATACTGCCATATGTACCGCATTTTACTGCTGCTCCCGCCATCGCAGGATGTACGCCTGCCGACATCATCAACGGCACAAAAATCGCACCTGCTGCCGCTGCCGTTCCTGCAGCACTTGGTAGTGCCACATTGACCGCATAAGTAGCAAAAACAACGCCCGGAATCAATAGCGGACGAACTTTTGAAAGACCGTTTGCCATAAAATTAATTAAATGCTTATCACATTCTGTATACTTCATTACCATTGCAAAACCCATAACGGAACAAACCGCCTGAATCAGCCCACCATTGGTCATTTCTTTTGCAAAAGCATTCAAGGGAGCCATCGGCGTACCCGCCGCGCAAGCCATAATAATACCGGAAGATAATAATACCAATCGCGCATCATAACGCTTAATCAAAAAGTAAATTGTAATAAATACCATAATAACGCCAACAGCAGTCATCATAAAAAAATCCTCTCTCTCTAAAAAAAATTCATAAGGATGTTTATGTATTGTCTTATTTGCCACCTAAATAATCCTTTTCACCCTCCTTTCTTCTTAAATTAAAGTACAAAAGACGCCAGTTTCCTCTAATAAGAAAACAGCGTCTTTGCTATTGGTTATAATCATATCATACATTTAGATAAATATCTATAATCTCCATAAATTTTACCATTAATCGGCTGATGGATATCTTTTTTATTAATATTAATTTACCTGAACCGGATCTTCAGATTCTAAATTAAAGACCTGCTTAGTTATCTTTTTATTGTCCTTCAACATCATCGCCATGATAACACCTAGCACCGCAAGCCCCGCCGTAATTTGAAAAACGTCGTTATAAGCCATAATAGCAGCCTGCTTGGTCACAAGACCTTTAATAGTAGCCATAGCAACTGCATAGGCTTGTTCAGAGGTCATTCCGTTATGGACCAACATCCCCTGAATTTGCGCTACTGTTTGTTTGGCAACCTCAGATGAAGTATTCACATGTGTCGATATAATTTGCTTGTGAAATAACTGTCTTTGATCTAACATCGTTCCCATCGTGGCAATACCAACACTGCCACCGACATTTTTAAATAAATTGAACACCCCAGAGCCAACTCCGGTTTTATCCTTGGGGAGCGTTGCCATGGCAGCATTAGACAAAGGAGACATCGTAAGAGCAAGCCCCGTACCCATCAAAATAAGCCGCAGGGCTATAAACGGATAGGCCGTAAGATCGGTCATCGTATGAAAAGAATACATCGCAATCGAAAGAATCATCATCCCTAGCACAGCCGGCGTTCTAGCATCTACTTTATCTGCCAATTTACCGCCTAACGGTGCTAATAATATCAGTGATCCGATTAGCGGGAACAAGGAAAGTCCTGCCTGAATCGGAGTATAACCAAGAATGTTCCGCAAGAAAAACGGTATCAGAAACAAGCCGCCGTTTAATGTCATAAATGTTAAAAAGCCAACAAGATTAGCAATCGTAAATGTACTATTCTGAAATAGCTCCAGGCTGATTAATGGATATTTAGTATGACTCTCGACATAAATGAATGCCAGTATACTAAATATCATACAAGCAAACAACCCTACGATATATAGTGATGTCCACCCTTCTTTTGATCCTTGGTTAAGAGCAATAATTAAGCTGCTAAGACTGGCTACCAAAAGTAATCCACCAAGATAATCAATCCGCTCCCCGGAGCCATTTATCTCCGACTCCTGCAATACAAAAAACGCAAGAAAGATGCTAATAGCGGCAATGGGAACTATACTACTGAAAAGCATCCTCCAACCTACGTATTCTACAATATAGCCTCCGATAATCGGGCCTAGTACAGCACCGCTGGCAGCAAAGGCTCCCCACATACCCAACGCTTGTCCCCGCTCATTCGGTGGAAAAGCGTCAGAAACCAACGCCATTGCATTAGGAAAAAACATCCCCGCACCCAGTCCTTGTATTATCCGAAACAATATTACTGTCGCACTGCTCCAGGCCAGTCCTACCATCATAGTAGCTACCGTAAATACCGAACAACCGAGAATATACATTTTCTTACGTCCAAATTGATCTCCCAACTTACCCATAATTGGCAATGTTGCTCCATAAGGGATCATATAGGCAAGCAGCACCCAAGTTACATTATCCATCGTGAATCCAAAAGTATTCATAATGTTAGACAAAGCTATGTCAAGTGAGCTGCTGACATAACCGCTCAAGACAGTACCTAATGATACAATGAACAGCACCAGATACTTATTGGGTTTATTATCACCACTATATTTCATAGCACACCCCTACTTTACATGAATATCAACCACTGCAGACATGCCAGGTTTCAAAACAGCATTCCCAGCATCGGTCACTTTAATTTTGACAGATAATCTCTGAGTCACTTTGGTAAAATTCCCTGAGGTATTATCTGCTGGAAGTAGCGCAAACTGAGAACCAGTAGCAGTCCCTACATCTATGACCTCACCTCTGAACTCTTTTCCTGGATACGCATCAATCTTGAAACTTACTGCTTGTCCGACTTGAACCTTTCCGATAGCAGTTTCTTCAATATTGGCCTCAATCCAGGAATCATCCGGATTCGTAATACTAAAGATTGGCTGACCAGCAGAGATGATCTCTCCTTGATCAACAAGTGCTTTCGCAACAATACCAGCAATCGGTGTAACAATGACCGAATTATCGAGTTGAAGCTGAGCACTTTTTAAAGAGGCAACCGCCTGCGCAACTTGGGCTTCGGCATATCTAATATCTTGTTCTGTTGCTCCTTCGGAGATAAGACTATACCCTTGATATGCTGCCTTCTCTTGAGATTCGGCAACCTTTAAAGCAGTAAAGGCAGCATCTTTTTGTTGCGCAGAAATTGCGCCTGTATTAAATAAAGCCTCAATCCGTTCATAGTTTTTACGAGCATTCTCTAGGCTCGCTGAAGACTGTTCGACAGAAGCCTCTGATTGAGCTAACTGCTGAGGACGGTTTCCAGCTTTCAAAGAATCTAACTTAGCCTGAGCAGATGCCAAGTTTGCCTGTGCTTGCTCAACTTGAATCCGAAATGCCTTACTATCAACTTTCGCGAGTACTTGACCAACCTGTACAATATCTCCTTCTTTTACGACACTCTCCTCAACTTGACCGGCGACCTTTGCGCTAATCCTAACAATATTATTTTTTACACTTGCATCATCAGTGGAGACAATGCCGCTAGATTTCATCCACCACCATCCACCAACAATGGCAAATATACCGAGGAAAGCACCTGCGACTATCATCCACTTTTTCTTTTTATTTGGCGCCTGTTCTTGATTCATATTCTTCACTCCTATAATTATTCTTCAAATAAAAATTTGCTAATGGCTTGTTGTCTGCGTTCTATTTCTAAAAACTTAATGTGCACCACTTCTTTGAGAGTTTGCAAATAGCTATAACCACTCTGAGTTATTGTATAAAATTTTTTTCCACGAACATTGGGTTTCTCCCAATATCCATCAAGGTACCCAGCCTCCTCCATCTCCCTTAGCAGAGGATATAGAAAATTAGGGTTGGGTTCAATCGTTTCGTGGGTGTTCCTTTTTATTTCTTCTGCTATTTGATTTCCATATGCCGATTGCTTATTTAATACTTTTAAAATCAATAAAGCAGTAAGAATTTTAATCCATGTCTTAGAATCTTTATTTTTGATAAAGGACATTTAATATACCTCCTAGTTAACATAACTTATTAACTTTAACATTATTAATTTTAATAGTTTATGATACCTATGTCAAAATGTATTTAATGTAAACCAGAGGAGAAAATGGAGAAGAGACCAAAAAATTATACATCATTTAGAAATATTCGAATCAACAATGCTATATTTATCATTAAACACAAATTCCTTACAAAAATCCTCACTAGAATTCCTGCAAGAATTTCACACATTTTTACTATCGTAATCGAGCAGGTAGCATTTGCAGAACATAAGAACTTATACTGCCCATTACAGCCCCTTGATTAAATCTAATCCCCTACAGCCAATGACGATGAAAGCGCTGCTATTCCTTTTGGAAAACTCGATAATAGTTTCAGCTGATGAACCTATTTTCAGGAATGTAGTTACTGTTATTAAAGATTACTGTTTCTGCCCTTGGCATTCATAAGATCTAGCCTTGTGAAAATAAAATTTACGCTAAGGTACAATGAACATCCATTATCTTTAAAAATATAAGCCGCGGAGTTTAAAACGTTATGGAGGAAAATTTTTGTATTTTTGATATGGAGACAATGAATTATTCCTCTGCATATCAATCAGATATTGCCCCGAAACTCCCTGATCCGTATTTTAGTACTGCTAGTAATGGTGAAGAGCAGAAAAAACAACCATCTAGACCACTTCCATCCTAATCACTGCATTACTTAGGAAGATCGCTTTATCTCAACGCAGCATTAATAACTTGATTTACCAATATGAAAACATAGTTATATGAACAAAAGAACTCCTGCCAATTCCACCCTAATCTTAGATGGAGTATCAGGAGACGGTACTAGATTGTTCCTTAATTTAGCAAAAAATAAAATATCCTCCCCTCTAACAGCTGTAGCAAACTGAGATTTTTAATTGTTAGAATATTTGGTATGTTTCCGTATCTTTTTGTATGTTGTATTTTCATAACTGGCCAATTATGGTATCCTGAAATTGGTTATTACATATAAATGAAAAGGAGATGGAACAATGAAAATGAACAGAAAAATGATCCTAAGCCTCGCAGTCATGTGTCTTCTTGTCTTTAGCTTGCAAATAGCATTTGCTGCAGAAAGCCCTAACAAACTTCCTAATATTAAAATTCTTGCTACTGGTGGGACAATTGCTGGTGCTGGCGTAACAAGTACTACAACAGTAGGTTATACCGCGGCCGTTACACCAGTAGGTAAGCTAATTTCCAATGTTCCCGAACTAGCCAAAGTTGCCAATGTAAGTGGAGAACAAGTTTCTCAAATTGCCAGCGAAAGTATGACAATGGATATTTGGCTGCAATTGGCCAAACGTGTGAACCAGCTTCTTGCTCAAGATGACGTTGATGGTATTGTTATTACTCATGGTACTGATACCTTAGAAGAAACTGCTTATTTTCTTGACCTCGTAGTAAAAAGCGACAAACCCGTTGTTCTTGTTGGTTCAATGCGTCCTGGTACTGCTATGAGTGCTGACGGTCCTCTCAATTTATATCGTGCTGTTATTCTTGCTGGTACAAAAGAAGCTGCTGGTAAAGGCGTAATGGTAATGCTAAATGACACCATTAATGCTGGTCGCGAAGTAACAAAAACAATCACCGACCGTGTGGACACATTCCAAGCTCCTATCATTGGTGCTCTAGGCGTTTTCACTGGTGATCAACCTGTCTTCTATCGTAAATCTTTACGTAAAAATACAACAGCTACCGAGTTTGATGTGACTAACCTGACTACATTACCTCGTGTTGATATTGTGTATCACTATGCTGGTAATGGTGGAACCATGATTGATGCTGCTGTAAATGCTGATGCAAAAGGCATCGTTCATGCTGGTACTGGCGATGGAAGTATTGGCAAAGCTGAATACCCTGCTATTGAAAATGCCCTCAAAAAAGGCGTAGTTGTTGTCAGAAGTGCCCGTGTTGGTAGTGGTATTATTGCTCGTAACGGAGAAGCTGATGATGACAAGTATGGTTTCATCGCTAGCGACAATCTTAACCCACAAAAAGCTCGCATTTTGCTAATGCTGGCTCTAACTAAAACGACTGATGTTAAAGAGATCCAACGAATGTTTTGGGAATATTAATAGCAGACTATTTTTCTTTTAGAATATATGTCTTAAGACTTGGCTTAGGCCAAGTCTTTTATTTCTCTGAATCTGAACCTTGGTAACATTCGACATATCTCAGATACCACGAAATAAAAGGGGGTGTCTCAAATTTTCATTTTATTTTGAGACACCCCCTTTGCTTAATTGGCAACTACTTATCCTCCCAGGCTGTTTCCAGCCAAGTACTTTCAGCGTATGGGCTTAACTGAAGCAGCGAACCAAAACTTTGATATTTTTCCAAAGTTTTTCGTAAGTCGCGACCTTAGCATCGAAATGCTAACATCATTCGAACTCTACTTGACTAGCTCCTATGGCTACTTTTAGGCATAAGAAAAAAGCACTCACATAACA
>JAGFZX010000027.1 GCA_017889585.1 Bacillota bacterium | reverse complement strand
AAACATCCCCCAGAGTAGCACCAGTGCCACTTCATTCACCATCGGCGAAGAAATTAAAAAGGAAAATGTCACTCCTAGCGGCACACCCGCTTCCACAAAACCAATAAACACAGGTACAGCTGAACAGGAACAAAAAGGTGTCACAATGCCTAGTAACGCTGCCATAATATTGCCTAGAAATTCTCGTTTATGACTTAAGAGTTGTTTAGTACGCTCTGGTGAAAAATAAGTTCTAATTATGGAAACAACAAATATAATCACAGTCAGCATGAAAAATATTTTTAAGGAATCATAAATAAAAAAATCTACTGCACCAGCCAGCTGTGTCCCAGGCTCAATCTTAAACACTTCATAGGTCATGTAATCCGCAAATATTTGAAACATATCCACCACCACCTTAACTTGTTTATTATATTATAATATTATAATATAACTATAAAGTGGAAATGTCAATATTAACTATAATCAACTTCCAGTTTACACTATTTTAGAAATTTCAAGATGCTCTGACTATTGCTAATTTGCTCACTCAATGTTTTTTCAGCTGCCCCAACCACGTCCATAACTGATTGATACACAATGCGGTAAATAACTTTCTGACCATCTTTTCTAGAGTCGATAATCCCCTGTTTTTTCATCATACCTAGATGTTGAGACAAATTAGACTGCTCAATATCGAGTTCCTCAATAATATCACACACACACAGTTCACCTTTCTCCAAACAATGGAGAATTTTAATTCGGACCGGATGGGACAATGTCTTAAAAAACTCAGACGTCAATTTTACAACGATATCCTCTGCCATGCTAACAACCTCCAAAAAGCCTACTAGTTTTTTAAGCAAAATTTGCTACCTAGCTCTTGAATCACTTCTCCCCAGTAGCCACCAAGGATTTGATGAATAGAAATTTCTCCAATTTTATGGTTACTGTCTTAAATACGTCTGCCATGCTAGCTTTATAATATATGAAAATACCCTCTTGTTCAAGCAACTCATGATTCTCCGGGTTCTTGGGTTTACTCCGTCGCACGGACGGGAAGCGGGGTGTCTGCCCGCAAGCACCCCCGCTTCAGACCCCGCCTGGTCGTTCTACTACCTCTAGGGTAATACTATTATCCGGCAACTTGTCTCTGATATAATCACTCGCTGTCTCATTAATCCGAACTTCCATAGTCCATTACCCTCTCTATTATCTTACGTTTTTTTTAATATTTTACTGGGCCACGGAAAAAGTACATACCCCACCTTTGCAGCCCCAACAACTCATATCGGCATCTCCCTCTACCACTTGTATTGTCGTATGCTTAATACCAAATCGTTGTTCCAAGATCGGTACGGCTTTGGATAATACCTGGGATGAACTGACCCCTTTGCGCACCAACATATGACAACTGAATACTTCATAACCAGTAGTTACTGTCCATGCATGGACATCGTGAATATTAATCACTCCGTCAATAGCGGCAAGGGCAGCAGCAATCTCAGCCACATCCGCTTTGCCTGGCGTACCTTCCATTAAAATATGAATCGATTGACTTACAACCGACCAAGCTCCCTTCAGAATCACCAGCGACATCAATATACTAATGATCGGATCGGCGATATACAAGTCAAATTGATACATGAAAAAACCAGCCAAAATGGCTCCGACCGCACCAAGAGCGTCCCCGATCATATGCAAGTACGCACTCTGCAAGTTAATATTCCCCTTTACATCACCTTGACGCATAAGCACCCAGGCACAGATAAGGTTCGCAACCAATCCGATGAAAGCAATCGCCATCATGGGAACGCTGTTCACTATCGGCGGCTCGTTAAATCGGCTGTAAGCCTCCCAAATAATGACCCCAGCGATAGCAAAAAGAGCCAAGCCATTCAATAAAGCCGTCAAAATTTCAAACCGATGATAGCCATAACTTTTACTCGTTGATGCTGGCTTCGCGGCAAACCAAACCGCCATGAGACTTAATGCCAATGACCCTACATCACTGAGCATATGTCCCGAATCTGAAAGCAGTGCCAAACTGTTAGTTAGCCACCCTCCTACTGCCTCAGCAATCATGATACCGAATGTGATGATAAGTGCAACGGTCAAACTCTTCTTGTTACCTTCGCGCCGCAATCCATGGCTGTGATTATGGTCATTGCCTCCATGACCGTGACTACTATGATTATGCATATCTATCTCCTCTTAAAATAATTTACCCATAAAATGTATATTATTTTTTTATAATATCATAATACTATATTTAAGTTAACACAAGTTTTTTATTCTTGGGAGATCAAATTATTTTTATATGACCCTAAATATAAGAACAACGCTAGCACGTCCTCTGGAAGAAACATATAGACAAAAACTTTTAACCGCAGAGGCGCAGAGAACACAGAGAAATTATTATTATAAGCCCTCTGCGGTTCATAAATTTTATACTTTCTAGTATATTAAAGAAAACTTGGCTTGCATCAATCCTTAGTTGCCCTTACTTGGAATCGGAAAGCGTTATCCTTTCTAATTCCATAATAAGACGACTCTAAATTCAAAGATTGAATTTGAGCCGTCTTTTCAATACAGTTATTTAATTCTGCTGGATATATGAATAAGATATTCTTCCTATAGAATTATTACTTACAATTTTGTGCTATTTCAGAAATCAAGAAGTCTGCACAAAATTAGTTACTCGTTCTAAGCATATTTTTATTGATAATATCTCCACGATTACCAAACATGTCATTAAATACAAATTTATAGTCTGGTAAAGCTTTTATTACCAAAATTTCCTCTGGTGGTAAATTCAAGATCTTTCGGCTCAATTCTTCACCCATTTGTTCAACTTTATCGATATCTTCAGCCGATACTGATTGTCCTTGGCTTCTCAGCTTGCGAATTTTACTCTCAAGCTGTGCTTGTTCTTTAGGAAATACTCCTGGCTTTAAGTGAACATCATATGCTTCCCCAGTTGATATACGCTGAATAATAAAGCCATCACCAATTGTTGAATCAATCCGTAGTGTCTGGAAATTTATACGAGCACCAGTCATCATAGATGAAGCATCAACCCAACACGGTCCGTTTTTCGAAACTACTCGTAAGTCAGTTCTATCGACTACACCATTAGGGAATAGTTTATCTAATACGGCATTGATTTCGATATAACTAATTACCAATCCATCACACAGATGTCCATGTATACGGGCGAGATCTTTAAGGCTGATCTCCTTTGTGTGCAGCGAATATCTCCCTAAACCAGTATCTGTGTCCAGTACAGCGATAGGTTGATTATACTTGGCTTCAGCTGCCCAAGAAGGATAAAACCAATCCGGCGAATTATCCGCCTTACCTTCAGCTGCAAAAACAGACACCGAATTGAACAACCAAAAGACACTAATCATAAGAATCAATAATACTCTCTTCATCCTAATACTCCTCTCCTTATTTAAGTTACATAGATAAATTCTTTATTTATCAAAGCTTCTATTTATATCAAATAATTCCTGCTTGATTAATGCATCGTGCTCAATTTTTTTCCCAGCAATCAACAAAACAACTATAAATAGGTTTGAGTCTAATAGTCGTCTTGAAACTCATGTAAGTGTGCGTCACCCCCCATAGAAAATTCGCCCAAACCACGTTGAAGGCGAACATGAAACATACATATGAAATTACCGTAAACCCACAAGCCCTTAAAATCAATCTGCCACTCTGTTTTTCTAAACAGGATTATGGGTATCGTAGCTTGATCTTCTGGTGAAAGGTAGGGTATCTTTGACTTTGTAAAATTTTCGCACCAGAACCTTCAACTATACACTTATCTTTAGTACATTCTCTTGCCCTAATCTACAAAAGCGTCGCCTGCAAGGCTTGGAACAAATATCCTGCTATTATGGCTATACCCAAAATGGTAATCACAAAGATACTGACCAACCTTAGTTTAAAAATAGACGCCAATAACGTTATCTCTGGAATGCTGGCACCAGCACCGCCAATTACCAGTGCCATCAATGCGCCCAGACTCATGCCTTTATCCAGCAACACCGAACTGATCGGCAGCACCGTCTCAACCCGAATATACATCGGCACGCCAACCGCAGCAGCAACCGGTATGGCCCAAGGGTTATTCGGGCCGGCTACCCGGATAATAAATTCCTCTGGTATAAAACCGTAGATAAACGCGCCTACGCCAGCACCAACAAGTAAATAAGGAAATACTTGTCGGAATAAAATCCATGTTTGCCCCCAGGCTCGCTTCATTTTCTCTTGCCAGGTTAACAATTCAATTGTTTCTAGAACGCCTGAGCAATTGCACCCACAACCGCTCTGTAGTACTCCTGCTTTGTAATCACTAGCTAGCCCCATACTTTCCCATATGGCTCCAACCAAAACAGCGGCGATGAAAGTAATTACTGCATAAGCCATCATTACCTTCCAGCCTAGCAACATAAGAAATAAACCAAGAATGACGGGGTTTAAGAGCGGAGACGCAATAAGGAATGACATACTCGCGCCAAAAGGCGCACCGGCATTAAGCAATCCTACCAATATAGGAATCGTCGAACAAGAACAAAAGGGTGTTATCGCGCCAAAAAATGCTCCTAAAATATTCCCCAACCATTTGGACGGCCGTTTAAGAAAACGCCGTAAGGTTTCTTCAGGAATAAATTCTTGTAACGCAGCAATGAGAAATGATACCCCTACAAATAAGCCCAACAATTCACCTGTAATCAAAAGAAAATATTCACCAGTTGCCGTTAGGTTATTCAATTCAAACATGTAAACCTTCCTCCCCTTATCATTAGACTGCCTGCTACACCTTATCTGTATTTACAGCCTGTAAGATATAACCTGCCACCTCACCCCAAGCCTGGCTGGCAACAACATAAGCCCGCTCTCCCTTGCGCGTTATCGTGTACACTTTGCGTTCCCGTCCGGCGACCATTTGGACGTCAAACTGCACCAATTCGTTATCAACAAACTCTCTTAGCACCGGATAGAGGCTACCCTCGGTAGGAGCACAGCAGCCACACGTTATATCAGCCACCTGCTTGGTGATTTCGTAACCATGGAGAGCGTGTTTATGTAGTACGTGCAAAATAAAAAAGCGTGATAGACTCATTTTGATGAGACTTGCCCAATATTCCTTGGACTCATATTTCAACACAATCCCCCTCCTTATACCTATCAGGACTATACATAGCCCTTCGATGTACTATATGCTACTGACCTAAATAATGTCCTATAGCGAAAAAAAAGAATGGTCACAGTTTTTCTGCAACCATCCCTTTTGAAAGCGGTCTTTATCCCTTCTTTGCCCTAACAACAATTACAATCTGAACCTTCACAGCCACCTTCACCACTACCGGCATATTCAATGGCACCTGACGGACATTGGTTCTGGCACCCTCTGCAGCCGTGCACACATCCGACGGGCTTGATGACTAGTGGCTTACCCTCCTGCTCCATGTAGACTCCTTGTCTGCAGAAATTAACACAGATCTGACACCCCGTACATTTCCCCAAATCGACGATTGGGTACCATGTTTCGGACATAATTATTCCTCCTTCGGTTCATTCTGAACACAACCGTTTTGTTTGACCTTCTTATTGCAACATCAATTGCGTTACCAATACCTCTACGTTTGAAATCGCCGCTTTCAGTTTCATCAAATTCTCATGAATTCCCAAATATTCCTGAGAATTTGAAATTTTTACGTCATAAGCTTCCTCTAATTTTTCTAGATAATAATATAGGTCATCCATCTCTTTTATCACTTACTAGTACACCCCCACTATTACCTTTAAACGCCTCTGCTTATATCGTATGGTACAACCTCGAAACAACACTAACAGCTTCTACCCATTTCCTTTTAATTGCTCATGAACTACAAAATATTTCCGCAAGCGCAGTGCCACATTAACCAAGGCAATCATCACCGGCACTTCGATAAGCGGTCCGATAACAGCGGCAAATGCTTGACCGGAGTTTATACCGAAAATGGCCACGGCTACCGCAATAGCTAGTTCAAAATTATTACTTGCAGCCGTAAACGACAGTGTCGTTGTTTGTTCATAGTTAACTCCCATACGCCAGCTCATGTAAAAAGAAACCAGGAACATCACAGCAAAATAAATAATTAAAGGAATAGCAATACGCACAACATCCAGAGGCAGTTTCACAATATAGCTGCCCTTCAGGGAAAACATCACTACAATTGTAAACAGCAGCGAAATCAATGCCAATGGACTAATCTTGGGTATGAAGGTTTTTTCATACCATTCGCGTCCTTTGGCCGGCAGTAATAATTGTCGTGTTAGATATCCGGCTACAAAAGGAATACCTAGATATATCGCTACACTCATTGCAACATCCTGCATGGATACCTGTATTTGCATCCCCTTAAATCCTATCCACCCTGGGAGTACGGTGATGAAGAAATACGCAAAAACTGAATATAATACCAGCTGAAAAATCGAATTTAGCGCCACCAATGCCGCCGCATATTCATTGTCCCCCTCAGCGAGTGAATTCCAGAGTATTACCATGGCTATACAGCGAGCCAATCCGATTAGTATTAAACCAACCATATAATCTGGCTTATCCGCTAGACAAGTAATCGCCAGCACAAACATGAGAACTGGGCCGATTATCCAGTTTTGAACCAGGGATAATTTCACTACTTTGGCGTTACGAAATACTTTCCCCAATTCCTCATACTTCACTTTAGCCAAAGGCGGATACATCATGACAATTAAACCGACTGCAATCGGGATTGAAGTCGTCCCAATTGAAAATGCATCTAACCACGCTGCCACCTCTGGAAATAAATAACCTCCCCCGACCCCGATAGCCATTGCCACAAAAATCCATAGGGTCAAAAACCGATCTAAAAAAGATAGTTTTTTTTGAGTATTTGACATTTTACGATTCCTCCTTAATCAGATCCCTAATTATCCGTACTTTTACATTGCAATTTTATTATATTAATTATTTACAATATTGTAAATAATTAATATAAATACTGATACCTCCTTCACTTTTAGATAGGCACCATCTGTTTATTATATGCCTATAATTGAATTTATTCATTTATTCATTATATTTTTTACTCGTCATCAATTTTGACGATCCGCTCACAGCTGCCGCCACAATCTCTGTACTTTTTCAGTCTTCTAAAATCCTTTTGGCATTGTGGACTTTTATCCAGTTCCTTTGCCAACAGCTCTTTCAAAAAAGAATATCTCTCGAGTATTTTTTCATCAACTCGATAGTATACCCACTGGGCTTGCTTTTCACTAATAATCAGCCTGGCATTTCTCAATTTTGCTAGATGCCTTGAAGCGTTAGACTGGCTAATTTTTAATATCTCTTCCAAATCGCATACACATAAAGTTTCTTTGTATAATACATTCAAAATCCTAACTCTCGTTTCATCAGCCAAGGCTTTAAGCACTTCTATAATATCCATGAGTCCACCTCTTACTTCGAAATCTTTTTGTCCGCTGATCTAACGCAACTTCCCTTATCAAAGATAAAGAAGAATCAGGTTTACCTATTCTTCAAGGTTAATAAGTAAACACTGACTGATCCTTATTTATAGTTAAACAATTAATTCTACTAATTTTTCGCCTTTTATTTCTTCACCCTTCCATGGCACCATTGCAAAATTGCCTTGGGAAATTTCATCTACTTTATTGATCCATGGAATCTCACTTACGGCTTTTGCTTTTAATAGCGGGCTTTGGGTATTGGTCATTAATAGACTAGAATTAATAACCCACCATTTATTATTAATACCTGCCCTTTTTAAATCAGCTTGCAATCTCATTGCTTCATATACAGGAGTGGCTTCCGGAAGTGTTACAATGACAACTTCTGTTTCTGTAGCATCTCGTAATCTTGGCAATAAATTCTTCACTGATTCTGGTATATCACCTTGGGATTTTTGTATTTCTTTATGATAACTTTGTGTAGCATCGAGTAGTAATAAAGTATGACCGGTAGGTGCAGTATCGATCACCACAATCTCATCATCAGCCTCATCTACAATCTCAGCAAAAGCACGGAATACAGCTATTTCCTGGGTGCAGGGCGAACGAAGATCTTCTTCTACATAGGCAATGTCTTCTTCCTTCATAGTTTCTCTGGCCTTTGCCAGAACTGCTTCTGTATATTTACGCAGTTCTTCTTTTTCATCGATCTTACTTAACCGAATGCCATGACCTGCTTCCACGACAAATTTCAGATGGTCTGCTGGATCGGTGGTTGTTAGATGTACTTTTACATCTCTAGCGGCAAGACCGATGGCAATGGCTGCTGCTAGGGTAGTTTTTCCGACTCCACCTTTACCCATAGTAAAGATTACTCTTTTCTTGGACGAATAAAGATCCTCAATTAGTGCCTTTACTTTGGGGAGTTCTGCTGTAGTTAACTTATAATCTTGGGCTTCCAAATAATCTTCTTTGAGCAGCATTCTTATATTTTTAATTCCTGTTACATTATAGGAACGTAGCGGAATTTTATAGGTCTGGGTATCACGCAATGATTCAGGTATATTCTGCAGCGCCCCTTGCTGTTTCGCATATAGTTTGTCTGCTATTTCATCATTTTCAATATCCAGTTCGAGTATGCCATTAATAACTAATAATTGATTATTAACCCCCAGTTCCCTCAGTTCCTTAGAAGCCCTTTCTGCTTCTTGTAGTGGAGAATATTCTGGCCGAGAAATTAAGACAAGTGTTGTCATTTGACCATCAGCCAGGGTGATTACAGCATTCTTATACACTTCTTTCTTACTTTCAAGACCTGACAATTGACCTAAACAAGATGCTCCATGAGTATTCTCACTAATAAAATTACTCCATGCCGATGGCAGTTGTAACATACGTAAGGTATGACCTGTTGGCGCTGTGTCAAACAGGATATGATCATATTCCTGTTGCATGTTTTCATCGGTTATAAAATTAGAAAACTCATTAAAAGCGGCAATTTCCACTGTACATGAACCGGAAAGTTGTTCTTCCATATTCTTCAGAACACTTGGTGGAAGCTTACCGATATAAGGTGCAATGATAGATTCTCTGTATTCTCTAGCTGCTTCTTCCGGATTCAAGTTTGCTACTACTAGGTTTGGTACTTCATTAATGGGAGTACCTTTACTAGTAAGTTCTACGCCAAATACATCTTGCAAATTAGAAGCTGGATCGGTACTGACTAATAATACTTTTTCCCCTTGATCAGCCAAGATAATTGCCGTAGCACAAGCGGTTGAGGTTTTCCCAACCCCGCCTTTGCCTGTGAAAAATAAATACTTGGTCAATTTTATATTATCGGGATTAAATATTTTATACATGTAGGTCCTCCAATTTTCTACTTAGCAACATCCGTCACTGCCACAGCAACATCCACCTTTTTTAGGTGAAGGCACTGTGACTATTTCTTCTTCGGACAAACCTGCCCATTTGGCAAATTCCTCATCGGTAGGATATCCCTTGGTCTTGACGACTTCCCCATCGACGATTGTGATCGGTAAAACTTCCACATCTTCTTTCATCAAATACTCATTGACCTTCTTATTATCAACGAAAGCTTGAGGCTCACTAGACAGACCATATCGAATGACTGTAGCGCCCTTTTTAGTAAGAGTATTGATCATAGTCGCCACCCTTAAAAGTTCCTGATCAACACTAACTCCACAAAGTCCAGTTGCACAACACATCGCTGGATCAAAAATTTCAATTTTACTCATTTTCATTTCCCCTTTACATTAATGTACTATATATTATGATATATATATTTATATGTGAATATACGCATGCATAAATTGCCAAATATATTCCAATTCGACTAACTTCGTTTACTATTGAGGAACACTCACTTACTATGTCTCTGTTACTACAATAATATACCCATTATGATTCCGCTAATAATTTTTGTTACTTTACTTACTGATAAATAAAATATTACTATATTCAATTTTAATCATATAACCTTTTTCTTATATCGTCAATAGTAAGACATTTAGGGGCAGACTACAATATTCCTTGCCCATAAACAATCACCGCAGGAGGGCTTATTACCCCAACAATCGGCTTCGTTGGTTTGGGACATGATACAACCATCGGCTTGTCGACAATCAATACAAGACGGATATTGTGCATTTCTAGCCGACCAGCGAAAAACTGCATATTTGGGATCACTCCAAATTTCCTGTAATGACTTATTGGCTACATTGCCAAAGCTATGGGCTAGCATAGCTTTTTCACGACCAAAAATATAACAATGATAGGTATGCATAAACGCATAACATGGACTGACATCCCCTTGATATGTAATGACCAAAGCCTTATCTTCGACAAACTTGCATGTACGTTGTGTCCGAAGTTGAAAATTTGGAGCAGCCTTAATAGAAAGGAGTGGTGATTCCCAGCCAAAACCTTCAAGGTTAGCATCCCCATTGTATATTATTTCATCTTTCATACTCTCATGATAGGGTAAGACATTTGATATGATGAAACGATTTGCGCCTAAGTCATCCACTATGCCTCTCATCATCGCCAATTTACTAAAATTTGTTTTTGTTGCAACAAACTCGATACCTAACTGAGGAGCTTGTTTATTCATATTCTTTTTTAAAGTCTGCAACATCCGAATGTTACGTGTTACATCCTCAAAACTAGCCCCTGGCCTGATATGGCTAAAACAATCTTCATCTGGCCCATCTAAGGATATATAGATCCATTCCAAGCCAATGTCAATCAACTGGACTGCAACTTCAGCGGTCAATAAAGATCCGTTAGTAATCATTTCTGTGCTATATCCCATTTTTTTACACGCAGTGATCATCTCGATAATTCTCGGATGGGACAAAGGTTCGCCAAAGCCGCCAAAATGAACAGCCTTTAGATCTGGCAATTCCTCCATATCTTTTATCAGCTTTTCAAATACCGACCAGGGCATATGACCAATCTCATCACCCCAAGAATGCCGGATACATGTAATGCAAGAGTAATTGCAGCTCGTAGTCGGCTCCATATAAATTTTTTTCACATCGGGTCTAAGGGATAATTCAACAGTCTCTTCTCCTGTTTTGAAGCGATAAATGCCCACTAAATATTCACCCCGCTTTATTTAACCTTGCTGTTACGATGCTATTCATATAGGCATTTATTCATTTTTTGGGGATAGAATTCCTCTATTTTTTATCACTCTTGCTATAGTTCTTATAACCGCCCGATAAGTTGTATACTTTCTTGAATCCATGGTTAATGAGAATATTCTGGGCGGCATTCCCGGTGACCCCTTTATTACAGTAAGTAATAGCAACAGTTTCTTTATCAAGAGAATCAATCTTTGCGCGGATTTGCTCATGTGGAATATTGACTGCTCCCTCAACATGAGCTGCGGTATATTGCTTGGCCACCCTGGCATCGATAATCTGGATTTCTTCACTATTTTTTATTTTTTCCTGTAACTCAGTTGGCGTAATCAGACTTCTACCACGCCTGATGGCATTATCTAGAATCATCCCCGTATACATGACAGGATCTTTGGTTGTGGAGAATGGCGGTGCATAGGCAAAGTCCAGATGAAACAAATCTTCGGTTTTTGCACCAAATGTTATAGCAGTCACAAAGACATCGATTCGTTTATCGACACCGGATTTTCCGACAATCTGCACACCTAAAACCCTATCTGTGTTTTTATCGGCAACTGCCTTAATGACCATTTCATGACCGCCATAATATTCAGGTTTATCTGGCTTGATATTATGACAGACAACAACCTCATAGCCCTCTTTTTTTGCTTCTCTTTCCGTAAGACCAGTCTGCCCCACTGTCATATCAAAGACTTTAACTATACCTGTACCCAAAATTCCCCGGAATTCTAAATCACCACCGGTGATTTGGTCGCCAGCAATGCGGCCCATTTTGTTGGCCGTAGAACCCAGCGGACGATACAAAGGTTTTTGGGTAAGCAAAGAATAGCTTTCCGCACAGTCGCCACAGGCAAATATATCTTCTATATTGGTTTGCATTTTACTATTCACTTTGATGGCTCCTGTTGACCCAAGTTCAATACCTGCTTGTTGGGCTAGTTCTACATTAGGCTTTACACCAACAGCCATGATCACAAAATCCGCGTCGATTTCTTTACCACTGCTTAATATCACTTTGGTGATTAAAGGGCTTCCTTCGAGGCGAATCACCGAATCCTTAACAATGACCTGTACATCTTTCTCCGCCAAATGATCCGCCACATATACCCCAATATCATGATCTAAAGCTGGCATAACCTGCTGCGCCATTTCCACAACACTAACAGCAATTTCCCTAGTTGTTAGGTTCTCCGCCATTTCAAGACCAATAAATCCAGATCCGATAATAACAGCCGATTTCGGCTTGGTTGTTAGCACGTGCTCACAGATGCGGTCGGCACTATTTACATTCCGCAAATAAAATACATTAGCTTTATCTATGCCATCAATAGCAGGCACAACGGGCTTTGCACCAGTGGCAATAACCAGCTTATCATACTGCTGCTGAAAGATTTCGCGCGTAGCCAAATTTTGAACGATAATCAGTTTACTTTGTGGCTGAATTTCTAAAACTTGATGCCGGGTGTATACATCTACATTATATTTCTGCTTGAAGAATGCGGCATCCCTAGGAACTAATTGTTCCCTGCCTGCAATCTTGGTTCCAATATAGTAGGGCAAGCCACATCCCGAATAAGATATATCACTGTCTGCATCAAATAATTTGATGTCTGCATTTTCATCATTTCTTCTTGCTTTGGCTGCTGCCGATGTGCCAGCAGCTACACCTCCAATGATAATAATTTTCATATAATCTACCTCATCAAACCCCCAGGATTATCTACTGGCGGCAATTTATTTAAAATGTATTTTTATCATATCCTAAGATTGTTTTTTCAGTCAACGCATTCTATGTTAATATTGTGTTAACATAGAATGCATTAAAGCTAAATACATACTATTGAGACTTAGTGAATATCGCTATGAAACAAAAGTGACTTCTCGGTAAACAGAAAAGAGGCGGAATCCCGCCTCTTTCTGCTTACACTTTTATCAATTTTACCTTAGTATCATAGAAACAAATACTGCCACCGACAAAATCCTGAAGCGCCTTGCCACGCCTAGCATCGCTCTTGATCGATATCTATACCAAGTTATATCAAATCTTCATGAAACTCCCTAAAAATTTCCTTTCGCAGCTGCAGAAAATCTGCATCAGAACGTTTCCTGGGTCTAGGAAGATTGACATATGACCATATGTTCATATACCCATATAATGTACCCCAAAATATTCTTTGTCAATAAACATTTGTTGCGACATACTTCATGTCAACTGCTCGGAATAAGCTTTTTCAACTCGTAGTAGCCGCACCCCGATAATCAATATCGAACCTGGAAGTAACTCAATCACTTCTTTAGTGGATTTGCTCAATTCGTCTGTTTATGCAACTGTACAAATTGAGGCGGTTGACTTCGAGTTAAGTATAGACCCCAAAAAACCACTGCCGCCCCTAGTGTTTGCACAAAACTTAAGGCTTCGTCTAAAAAGAGCCATGCAAAGGCTATGGAAACTACCGGTACGACGTTATTATAAAGCGAAGTTTTTGCACTTCCTATCTTTTTTACTCCCCAAAACCATATAAAATTTCCCAACGATAATGCAAATATACCGGAAAATGCAATGCTGTACCAAGCCACTGCTGAGATGCTTCCCCATTCAATCCTCACAATTTCCGGCAATGTAACTAAGCAACAATAAACTGAGCATACACTCATAACGATGGCAGAAACTTGATATATTGAGTACTCTGAGACTAATTGCTTTAGAAATACTGTATAGTATGCATAACAAAATTGTCCCATCAAGATCAGCAGAGCCCCAAAAATATGGGGCCCTGCTAAGCTAAACTCTTTAGCCACACTTAAGACAATAATAAATACACCGGCTAACGAAGTCATTACCCCTAATGCTACCCTTCGTGTAATCACTTCAATATTCATAACGCGATTGATCAGCACTACGCAAATTGGAACAGTAGCCAATACAAGTGCAGCATTCCCAGCCGTGGTTTTCGGCAGGCCAAATAAAGTCAATACTTGATTAAAGAATAACCCCCAAAAACTAATTGATGCTATTCGCAGAATGTCTTTGCCTGGCATTCGCCTAAATTGTCTTTTTATTCCCAAAACAGCAAAGGTTGTGATCGCTGCGATTACAAACCGCAAAGTCATAAACATAAGAGGGGACATCCCTGTTAGGCCAACCTTCATTACTGGAACGTTGATCCCCCAAATTACAGTTGTAAATATAAGAGCCGGCACGACATACCCAGAATTTGTTTCTATACTTGGTTCCAATTTATCCATTTAGGATCTCCACTTCCTCGATTTCCTTAAATCTTATGTTATGTCAGATCTTCACGAAACTCCTGGTATATCTTTTTTCGCAATTGAAGAAAGGCTGCATCGGAACGATTTCTAGGACGCGGTAGATCGACAACAAATTCCTTTTTAATTGTACCTGGACGGTCTGACATTACAACAACTCGACTTCCCAAGAACACAGCTTCTTCGATATCATGAGTTACCATAATCATGGTGGTTTTACCCTTTTCCCAAATGCTTAACATTTCTTTTTGCATCTTTAATCGCGTCAGGGCATCTAACGCACCAAAGGGTTCATCAAGAAGTAAAATATCAGGTTTATTAACCAATGCCCGCGCAATCGCAACCCGTTGAGCCATTCCTCCGGACAATTGGCTGGGATAGGCTTTTTCAAATCCGACCAGTCCCACCATCTCCAGGTGCTCGGCAATAAGTTCTTTCTTTTGCTCAGGGCTCCCCTCTTGCAGAGCAAACTCCATGTTTTCCTGCACTGTCAACCACGGTAACAATCGATGTTCCTGAAAAACAATCCCTCTGTCCAGACCCGCACCAAGGATTTTTTTCCCTCCTAAAGTAACCATGCCTTCGTATTCAGTATCAAGCCCACCGATGATACGGAGCAGGGTACTCTTCCCGCAGCCGCTGGCACCAACTATACTCAGAAATTCATGTTGGGCTACGTGAAGAAAAATGTCTTCTAATACCGATACTTCCTGCCCATCAGTCTGATAGGTTTTGTTTAGCTTAGCGACGACCAAGTGTTCTTTTTTCATCATACCCCAGTAAAAGCTCCCCTCCACTTGATAATTTTTTTCTCCATTATCCGCAACATACTGTCCATGCACTGACCAATAATACCAATAGATAACATACCAACAAAAACCTTGTCGGTTTGAGCTAAAGACCGGGCATCCGTTAACATGAATCCGATGCCTTTCATTCCAGCAGATAGCTCTGCAGCTACCACACACATCCAAGCGTACCCCAGCCCAACGCGAAGGCCGGAAATAATAAAGGGAAGCGCACCAGGGATAACAACCTTCATAATAAACTTGCTTTGTGGCACTTCCAGCACCTTCGATAATTCCACAAACTTATGGTCTGTCTGTCGGATTCCATCCAAGACATTAATAAAAATGGGAAAGAAAGCGCCCAGGGTAATAATAAAGATCTTGGAGCCTTCCTCAATACCAAACCATAGAATTGCCATGGGCAGCCAAGCAATGGGAGGAATGGGCCGCAGTAATTGAATCGTACCATCCATTAATTCAAACATAATTGGGAAAATGCCAAGCCCCATGCCAAGTCCCACTCCCAAAATAGCGGCTAACGCAAATCCTTCTAGGACCCGCAGGATACTAACTCCCAGATGGTCAACAAGTTCACCACTGCTTACCATAATCCCCATGGCCTCAAGAACCTGTATCGGGGAAGGAAGTAATACGGATTTTACTAAGCCGCTATCAGCAATTCCCTGCCAAATAAGTAATAAGGCACAGGGCAATAATATTCGCTTCCAGGCTGTCCAACAAGACAATAATTTACCGGTATAGGTAGCGGCTCGATGTATCACTAATTCCACTGTTTTATAGCCTCCTCATACTTCAACAAACCTAGTTACCCGCCAATGCTGCCTAATACAGATGACTGCGCTGGCAAGTAACTAGGATGCTTAGCTTTCCTGCACCTACTTATTTACGAATAAGAGCATCGACATCTACCGGGTTTTTTATCAAACCGTTCTTGCGCATAAAAGCTTCAGTATCCTTCATGTCAGCGACGAATTTGTCGGTGATGGCAGCATCGTAGTTAAACTTATTGATAATCTTGCGCATTTGTGCTGGCGGTATTTTTATGTCTTCCGCTAATAATTTAATACTTTCGTCAGGATTTTGTTTAAGATACTCATTTCCCCGCTGAAACGCTTTTAACATAGCTTCTATAACCTGTGGATTTTTATCAACTAGATCTCCGCTAGCCATCAATACAGCGTTGGCGTCATAAACACCTGTTCCGTCAGCAACAACCTTAATTTCTCCAGCTTCTTCCATGCGAGTAATCAGGGGATCCCACATTACCCCAGCATCCACGTCCCCACGAAGCAACGCCACCGTTAGATCATCCATTGACATATGGACGAACTGGATGTCCTGTATCGACATGCCATTCTTCTCCAAAAGCATGACCAAGAGTTTTTGACCATAAGATGCCTTGGTAGTAGCAACTTTTTTGCCTTTCAAGTCAGCGATATTTGTGATATTTGAATCCTTCTTCGCTACCAAAGCTAGAGTTTGTGGCCCTGCTGAGGCGCTAGAAACAATACGATAATTGGTGCCTGAGGAGCGTCCGATGAAAACTGGAAAGTCCCCCATAATACCCATATCCAGTTGACCAGCTGTGAACGCTTCGTTAACCATAACGCCTATATTAAAAGGCTGCCACTTTACCTTGTAGCCAACCTTTAGTAATTCCTCATCAATAAAACCTTTCTTTTTAGCTACCCACATATGGGCATAATGGGGTAAAGGAACAATACCCATGCGAAGTTCTTTAAGTTCAGAAGTGGCTGCCTTTTGCTGTGATGCGGACTGGCTTGCGCAGCCACCTCCTATTAACGTTGCTATAAGAATAGAAATAATGGCAATCAATATTTTAGTTTTTTTCATTAAAATCACTCCTTAATTTCTCGCACTACTAAATTTGCTACTGCCTCAGCTACTTCACCGGTAAAAGAAATACATTGACTCTTGTGTCTAGGCGACCCAAGCTCCATTCCATTGGTCAACACGCGACAGCAAAGACAATTATGCTTGTCCTGAAAAGTATTATGGAGCTCTTTTGCAAGTTGCATCGTTTTAGTTACTTTAGGGTCCTTAGGCTTCGTTCGTCCAAAAAACATACCAATTGCCATTACGCCACCAGCCACGGCGCCGCAGGTACAACCAGACCCTCCCATCCCAACCGGAAAACCAGAAGCCATTGCTATCGCATCGTCTGAAATCGGTAATTCAAACCCATCTTTAATTGCTTTAACAATAGCTTCTGAACAATAAAAATCTCCGTTACGATAATATTCTTCAGCTCTACTTTTAATTTCAGAAATATTAACGTTCTTTTTCAATTCATAACCCTCTCCTCAATTATCATTTGACATAGATTATTTTTATCATTTCAATAGTTTCTATGTATATAAGTTAAATTCCTTCTAGATTTAAATGATTATATCGAAATATTTTAATATTTTAATTTCCTAATATGATAATTTATACTAGAATACATGTTTTCTCGGTTTTGCTAATAATAGTAAAAAAGAAACAGAAGAAGCAACAAATTTGTGCCGCATCTTCTGTTTCTTTTTATTGTTAGGATCGTAAAACTAAATCTGTTTCAGTGGCCTCGAGATATCCCACCTTTTTTTCTGAACCATAGATAACAAATCGATTAATGAAGCCGCTATTTCACCAGTTTAAAAGGTCCCTGCAAACGGAGCGAGGTGTTGCCAGGTAAGGTTATATTGGCATAGATTATGCCTTTTTCAAAATCCTCGATGTGAAATACCGTTGTTTTGTTTTCTTCCTGCCAGGCCACCATAAACACTCCGGGGCGAATGGGCGTTACGCTGATTTCCACCGTTTCGGTAAACCCTTTGTGCTTGCCTTTCATTCCTAAAATTGTCATTGAGCGTATCGAGTGGAATTCAAACTGAAATCATAAGCCCGATCAGAAGGTTATTGAAGTCATACTGGTTTTTAATGAATCCTCCAAGAAAAGAAAATGATCCCATAATAAAGACACCTTCAAAGAATACAATCATATATATATATACTGCGGCTTATGGGATTCTTTAATAAATCTGTTAATGGCGCTAAGAACTTACTGTCATTATTCTTGGTACCTGTTCTCGAACATCTTCGTTCATGAATTACCTCCCAATAACCACTTGGCTACTTCTTCATATTCCGGTACACGGCCAGCGCATACTACTTTGCCGTCGATAATTAAGGCCGGAGTGCGCATGATACCCCGTTTTATGGCCTCCACCATATCAGTTTCCTTTGTCACTTCTGCGTTGACACCACTTTCATTCATAGCCCGTTCAACCAAACCATAGACATTGCTAGCTTTACAGCAACTCGATTCAAAAACCTCGATCTTCATCTTTTTCCCTCCTAATTTTTTCAAACTATCGCGTTAAAGAGATAACCTGTGAGTATGATCGCTACGGTCAGGACACTAACATATATAGCGATCAGTTTCACCTTAAGCACCCTGCGGAGAATAACCATTTCCGGAAGGCTAAGTGCCGCCACTGACATCAAGAATGCAAGCGCTGTCCCTAACGGCAACCCCTTTTCCACTAATGCGTAAATGATTGGCACCATACCCGCGGCGCTGTTATACATCGGTACGCCGATTAAGACTACTAACGGTACTGCTAACGGGTTATTTCGACCCGCATAGGCTGTTAGAAAATCGCTTGGTACATAACCATGAATAAACCCGCCGATGGCCATTGCTACAGCAATGTATAACACAGTCCTTTTCAAAAAGTCAGCTGTAAATTTCTTTGCCTCGCGGCACCTTTCGGTAAAGGTGGGTTCGTGCAACTCCACGTCCTCGCTCTTTATTTGGTACACGTACTCTTCGACTAAATGCTCAAGCTTCAATTTACCAATAACATAACCGCTTATAATAGCGATAACAAGGCCGCTGATCACATATAACAGGGCAACCTTCCAGCCAAACATGCCAAACAACAGAATCAAACCAACTTCGTTTATCATAGGTGACGACACTAAAAATGAAAATGTTACACCTAAGGGAACACCCGCTTCCATAAAACCTATGAATAGTGGAACAGCAGAACACGAACAAAAAGGGGTTAGTATCCCGATTAAAGCAGCCAGGATATTCCCGACAAAGGTCTGTCGATGACTTAAAAACTTCTTCGTTTTTTCCGGTGGAATATAGGAGCGGATAATGGAAACGACGAAGATCGCCACCGTCATCAGCAACGATATTTTCGGCACACCGTACACAAAGAAGTTGAGAGCGGTGGTAAAAGGATCGCCAGGAGTCAGACCCAACCAATCAAAAACCACTAAATCAGCAAAAATTTTGAACATGGTAACTTCTCCTTTCATACCCCGAGATTACCTGAAAGCTTATTAGCAACACCGGGGGCCTTTTAACACCTTAACCAGATATTGCAAGCTTTCAACAATCTGTTCACGTTTGTCGTCAGGTATGTCAGCAACAACCTCCCCGAAATATGCTATCGCCCGCTTTTCTACTTCCTCAAAAGCTAATTGCCCCTTGTTGCTTAAGCACAGGATAACGGATCTCCTGTCTTCCGGATCACTACTCCGCACCAGAATTCCATTGTTTACAAGTTTATCGATAGACTTACTAACAGTGCTTTTATCAACCCCAAGAATCTCCGTCAACTGGTTTGCCGACATAGCCCCTGCTCTACCAATCTCAACAATGGTATAGCTCTGACTCAACGTCATCCCACAACACGAAGCCTCCCCCCGCTCCAGAACTCCTAATTTGCGGACCAAAATCCGTAAATTTTCTCTCAGTAATTGCGTTTGATTAAGATTAGACATTTAAAAATTACCTCCCGCTTTAGTTGTATTGCGATACAGTTGGCTTATACACCTATAATATCACATTATGGTTGTACTATGCAACAATATTTTTGAAAAATATTCCTGTTTGAAGAATATCGTATTAGTAGCATCAACGGCAGGAGCACTCTTTGTCATTGCCACTGCCCACCGTTCCCAGTTAGGCACATGATTGCAGCCCAATACACCCTCCTAAATACAAAGGCCCACATAGTACAATGAATTCCATCATACTATGTGGGTTTTTACTTATTACCTATTTGACGAATGCCATAATTCTTTCATGCTTTTTACCACTGTGCTTACTAATTTTCATTGTTTCTCGCCGTCTGCTTTTATTCGGCGACTTCACTATTTTCTCTGATGATCACATGATTCACTAGTGCTTAATGTTTTTATCCCCACGCCAGTCTATTATCATGCCTTAATAAAACTTATTTATCCTTTATAATTTGGTTATACAAGCCGTTAATAAGCATCTCAGAAATTTCTATTTTCCCATTTGAAAGCCCCATCTTAGTAAGAGTATATATTTTAGGTTTCACATCAATCTTTTCAATCATCTTACTGGCGCAGGCGATTGCGCATCCATCAATACAAACGACCTCTTCCGCCGCCTTAGCTTTTGCAACATAAGCTTGGATGCCCGCCCCGATACTCGCAAGACAACTGCATGCACCTTGCGCATATCCGCTTTCTCTAAGCTTGCGGCCTAATAAATCACTGGCTTGACCTAAATCACAAGCCCCTGAACAACTATATAAAATTCTTTTATTTTCTCCAGTTACGTTATTGCAACATCCCACAATATTACCCCCTTACTTATTACCTATTGATAATCTCCATAGTTTTTTACAACTTCAAATGCATGCAAGTACTGGAAGACGAACAGGCATCACCGAGGGCAGAAGTTGCCAAAACATGATTCGGAACTCTATTGCGCTCAATCTTGGCAAAACCATACCGAGTCAGATACTGCTCAGCTGTATTAGTGATCAGATATATATCGGTACCCCCAGTACTTTTTAGTGCCTCCAAAGCATAGTCTATCAATTGCTGGGCAACACCCGCTTTCTGAAATTGAGGCTTGACGGCCAGTGAGCGTAGCATCACTGCTGCTCCATATTGCTCAACACCCACAACCCCCATTATTTCCTGGTCACTAGCTATGTAGTAAATTCCGTTGCTAGAATCAACACCTGCTGTTGGCAGCCCGCTCTTAATAAGCAATTCATGTATTTGAAGAAATTCTTCTTGTTCAGCAAGTTTAATACTAAAATCTTTGCCCGCCGCCATTTTCTGGGACGGCTTTCGAGCACGGATAAACGCACTGACAAGTGCCCCGTTCCATTTTATAAGTTCCTCACTCGCGAGACCAGGAGTCAAATGCCGCACCACCAAGTCGGTTAAGTCATACGTCCTAGTAATTTCGAGTTCAACGTTCTCAAAGCCCGCTTTAGTTAATTTTGTTTTATATTCTTCATCCACAAGGGCCCCTGCCATACAGCCGGCCCAAGCCAGCATGTTCTGCTTTATGTTGTCAGGTAAAGGTTTCGTAGTGACGATATCAGAGACCGCTATCCGGCCGCCGGGTTTCAATACCCGATAAATTTCCTGTAAAACCTGGTCCTTATCGACCGATAGATTGATGACACAATTGGAGATGACAACATCAACAGAACTCTCGGGCAGCGGAATATCTTCAATATGGCCTTTCAAAAATTCTGCATTGGTTAGTCCCGATTTGACCTTATTGACGTTAGCTTCTGCGAGCATTTCATCCGTCATATCTAGCCCATAAGCCTTACCGAAAGGGCCGACCCTCTTAGCTGAAAGCAGCACATCCAACCCGGCGCCACTGCCGAGGTCAAGAACCGTCTCACCGGCATAAAGATTGCCTAGTGCGGTAGGATTGCCACATCCCAGTGAAGTGGCAAGAATATCTTGCGGTAAACCTTCCATCTCTGTAGATTGGTACAAGTTGCCTGTTATGGCGCTGGTAACGTTTCGATTGTCTCCGCAGCAACCTGTTGAAGCACAACAGCCCGATTTCGACGTTATCGCCTGAGCATATTTTTGTCTTACCTGTTCTCGAATATCTTCCTTCATTATATACCTCCTAATAATCAACTGATTATTTCTTTGCCTTTTAAGCGTTACAATACTCTTTTCATCACAGTGCAAAGTATTTGGAACATATCATCTATTTCCTTTTTTGTAACAATTAATGGTGGCATCAAGCGTATAGTAGAAGGTTGAGGCGAATTGATGATCAGACCTTCTTTAAGACACTCGGAAGCAATATCACTTCCTTGATTTGTTGGCAAATCAAAGGCAACCAACAATCCTTTTCCTCTAATATCTTTTAACTTAAATTGGTCTTTTAGGATTTTTAGTTTTTCAATAATATAATTACCTTGTGCTTGAGCATTTGTCGGAAGGTCTTTTTCCATTACCTCCTTCACAACTGCCATACCTACAGCCATGGCGAGGGGTTGACCGGAATATGTTCCTCCTTGGTCTCCAGCTTCAAATATATTAAACTTCTCCTTGACTAATAAAGCTGATAGAGGGAATCCTCCGCCAATACCTTTCGCTAGAGTCATAATATCAGGTTCAATTCCGTAATGTTCATAGGCAAATAGTGTGCCAGTCCTGCCAATTCCCGTCTGGACTTCATCAAATATGAGTAGAATCCCCTTTTCATCACATATTTTTCGTAATGTTTTAATATAGGTTTCTTCTACTTCGAAAACTCCACCTTCACCCTGGATTGGTTCCAGCATAATCGCACATGTAGTAGGGCTTATTGTTTTGTTTATTGCATCAAGATCATTCAGTGGAACATGTTTAAATCCTTGAACCTTTGGTTCAAACAAACTTTCCCACTTTTTTTTGCCAGTAGCTGACATGGTGGCAAGGGTACGTCCATGAAAACTATTAATTGTTGTAATAATCTCATAAGCCCCATCACGATATGTAGAACCATATTTTCGTGCCAGTTTGATAGCACCTTCATTCGCTTCGGCACCGCTACTGGCAAAAAACACCTTATCAAAGCAAGAATACTCTGTGAGTAGTTTGGCAAGCCGAATCATGGGTTTGTTATAAAATGAAGGACTAGCATTTACTAGTTCACGGCTTTGCTGCTCCAGTGCTTTCGTAATAACAGGGGGACAGTGACCTAAACATGTAACCGCCCAACCGCCAATAAAATCCAAGTACTGTTTTCCAGTTGTATCCCATAAGTACATTCCGCGTCCTCGTTCCATGATGACGTCAGGTCTAACAGTGGTAAATAAAATAGACTGTTCCCCTTCCTTGAGAAGTTCTTTTGTACTTCTCATTAAATCATTATCCATAAAAAAAATCCCTCCTGATAAGATAAGTCAATGTGAATAAATATAAATAAATAATTAATAGATCCTGGAATAGGGGTGAATTCCTTTAAAAAAAATTAACAACATCCGACGTTGTTTAATGCCCGACCCAGATATTCTAAGCTTTCAATAATCTGCTCACGCTTATCAGCAGGTATGGCGGCAACAACCTCTGTGAAATATTCTGTTGCCCGCTTTTCTACTTCCGCAAAAACGGATTGCCCTTTGTCGCTTAAACGCAAGATAACAGATCTCCGATCTTCTGGATCAGTATCCCGCACCAGAATTCCACTGTTTACAAGTTTATCGATAGACTTACTCACAGTGCTTTTGTCAACCCCAAGAATCTCCGTCAATCGGCTTGCCGACATCGTCCCTGCTCTACCAATCTCAACTATGGTATAGCTCTGACTCAACGTTATTCCACAGCATGAAGCCTCCCCCCGCTCAAGAACTCCTAATTTGCGGACCAAAATCCGTAAATTTTCTCGCAGTAATTGGGTTTGATTACGATTAGACATTCTTTAATTATCTCCCTTTCTAGTTGCATCTCAATACAGTTGGTTTATTCATCTATTATACTATGCTATATTTGCATTATGCAACTATATTCTAAAAAAATATTGTATCAGTAGCAATCAATAGAGTTTCGATGGAAAAGTTTTATAAATCAACAATTATCCTATAGTTCACCAAAATATCAAGATACAATACCTATAATCTTGTTTATAAATTCAACTTCAAACAAGACATATTGAAATCAATGCCCTTGTTTAATATTGATTAAAGCATTAAAGGATACATATAACTAAAAAGCAAAAATTTAAACGGTTTTAATCCGAGATAATTCGAACTAAAACCGCCTAACTGACTTTGTTTTTTATTCTGCTGCGCAGTACGGACTAACCCTTCAATCCAATCTTGGTGACCATTAACCATAACTTTTTCTACCAATGCAAAACATAAATCCACATCAAATTCTTTCATCGGTTTAGCATCCGTTATTATTTGTAAAAACAGAGGGAGAAGTTCTTTGTCCCTCTATAAAAACTTAAAGATCGAGAATCTTAATTATCGAATGTTAAATTGACTAACGGTTGCTTGGAATATACAATGTGATTGTTAAAGCAGCTACTTTTTAGAAACTAGCAATAAAAGGGCTAAATTCTCGAAAACCTCATCCGGTGGACAAGAGAGCTTTTTATATCAGGAACTCTATCACTACTAAAACCTTTGATAGTTGTAATGCTATTATTAAATAGGAGAAGTGAGGTAGAAAGCATGGAAAGTTGGTTGGTCAAAGAATTAAACCTGCGGTATGAACCTGTAGCTATTTTTCTAAGCAACGAAAAACCTGAAGGGGTGCTACAAGGTAAAGAAGGTCAGTGGAGTTGTACAATCCCATTATTTCTGGCTGCAGCAAAAGGTAAAACGGCAGTTTTCGAACGCAAAACAACATGCTGTCCCGGCGGCAAAGCAGGACTAGGGTTTGGACAATTTCCTAACTATCCAGGTGGTATTGAGTATTTTTTGTCAGTTGGTAAAAGCGGTGTATTGGAAGGAGAAGGTTATTTAAAAGACCCAGAGCTGGGTAGAGAATTCGTTGAATGCCTACCAATAACAGATATTCCTTACCAATACGTAATTTTAAAACCCATGTCACAAGTTGATGATACCAAGGAAATACCTGAGTTAATTGTATTCTATGTAAATAATGACCAGTTATCAGCTCTTACGGTGCTAGCTAACTATTATAGACCAGGAATAGAGAACGTTTTAATACCCTTTGGCTCAGGGTGTCAGTCTATTTTTCTTATACCCTACGCTGAAACGCAAAAGGAAAATCCAAGAGCAGTAGTAGGATTGATTGATATTACGGTACGCCCCATGATAGAGCCTGATATGTTATCATTTTCTGTGCCATATAAAATGTTTTTAGATATGGAGGAAAATGCAAAGGGAAGTTTCTTGGAAAAACACTTATGGCATAAGGTAGTAGCCAGAATGAAAAAACAAGGGTGAAGGAATATTGGATTATCACACCTGAAATTGAACCCATATTAATTTTATTCCTGCCTTTGTACTAAGCCAATTGGTTTCACCTCAAACATTAGAATTGTATTTCTACTGATAGCACATCCAACTTCAGTAATATCTATTGCTGAACACTAATTACAATTGGAGATTCCTATGAAAGCCAATCCATTTATCATTTTAATTATTTTTGCTACCGTACTATTGCATTTTACCTTCACATCGAATTCTTCCGTACCATCAAGTGCTCCCGTAGTTCAAGCCAATAAGATATATCTTGCGTGGAAAAATAGCGAAGATGTTGTGGCTTATGAAATGGAGGTAATGACCAAACCTTATAAGCCAAATGATTCAGTACCCGCAGAAGATATCCTCTACCATACAGTAGCTATTTTCACTCCTGGTATTGAATTAGATTTAAATCAGCTTACTATTCAACATATTGATAAAACATACTATAGAGTTAGACCCTTAGATTTAGATAAGAAACCTCTTGCGATGTTTTCTGAACCTATGCCGCTATCGAGTGGACAATTAAATCCTACAAAGCCGCAACCCACAGCTCTCTTTAATACCAATCGGCCAGTACCACTTTACCCGACATATTCTTGGCTCCCAGTACTCGGAGCTAAACATTATCTTGTTGAGGTTACTAAGGATGCTCCTGAAAACCCCAATGGAATGATCCCCTCAATAAAACAAGTACGTAGTTACATCGTGGATGAAGAGTCTGAGTGTTATGATACGCATGCTTACGTAGAAGAGGGTACCTATTACTGGAGAGTCATTGCACTTAATCAATACTATTACCCTATAGGTACTTCCTCGGATGCTATTCCTTTTCATATTTCTGTAAAACATTATACGTGGGCAGTTTTTGGTGACAGTATTACTCATGGTGGAGGAGCTGTATCCAATCCACCTTCAGATATTAGATTTGATTACTCGTCGTATATACCGTATGAAATTAAAAACTTAGGCAGAAGCGGTGACAGTGTTGAATCATTAGTCGAGCGTTTCAACAGTGACGTTTTGCCATTTCAACCAAAGTATCTTTTTATACTTGGAGGCGGTAACAGTATAAGAAACGGAACGAAGGCTGAAGATATCATTGGGCAATTCCAAATGCTAATCAATAAATGTGAGCAAAACGACATAACTCCAATTTTTTTAACGATTCCACCTATCAATCCAGACAGAATTGAACAAGTCTTTCATAAGCCATCTGCTAACGATTGGCAGAATCAAACTAATATCGTCAATACCTTCCTAAAGAAGCAACAATATGTAATTGATATTAACCCTTTATTAAGCGATAATAGAGGCTTTTTGCCAACTATGTATTCACAAGATGGTTTACATCCTGATATCTCAGGTAAAAAGGTAATAGCTAATGCTGTAATGAAATTCCTTCGTACTTTTGATAGAAATGCCGTTTAAGCGACAATACACTATTTCATTAATTCCTCATCTAGAAAGTTCCTTGGGGAACTATACATGTAAACTCTTAGCAAGATAGATAATACACTCAAAATCGAAAATAGCAATCCTCCTAATGCGACATATTGTGTGCCTATTTCTGATATAAATAATCCACATACAGCTGTACCAATTGTTGTACCTAAGTTAGCGGATGTTAAAAATAATCCATTAGCAAAATCAGGAGCCTCAGGAGCTACAGACGCAATCCAATATTGATTAATATTACCCCCGATACCGCCTAAAATTCCCCAAGCCAAAATAATTAAAGCCATAGGTACAGTGAACTGTCCCATTGAGAATAATATGACGTAGATTGCTGCTAATGCGAAAGGAAAGGCCACTACCGCTTTGATGGCATTTTTAGTGAGTAACTTCCCTGCGATGATACTTCCAAGAATATTTGCAACACCGTATATTAGTAACATTAAACTCGTTGTATTCCAAGAAGTTTTCGTAATGGTTTGAAGATATTCCGAAAGATAACTAAAAACCCCAAATACGGCGCCATTCATTAAAATGACAGCGGCAATAGAAAACCAGGTAGTTGATTTTTTTAGAACGCTTAATTGCGCTCCGTAAGAAAGTCTTTCATCAACAGGCATAGATGGTACAAATAGGAATGTAGCAATGAATGCTATAGCATTCACGATAGCAAAGAATAACATCGCTATTCCTAACGAAGTTGCGCTAGCAATAAAACTGCTGACTGGTACACCAAGCACCATACCTGCCGATACTCCGATAAATACCTTTGAAACGGCCTTGGGAGCTTCTTCCTTGCTAACTGACGCAGCAGCTACTGTAAAAGCCAATGAACAATAAACTGGATGAAAAAAGGCTGGAACCACACGAGCAATTAATGCAATGGTAAAGTTTGATGCAAATATTGAGACAATGTTGCCCAAAATGAAAACACCAAGTACCAATAGCATTACTTTCTTGCGATTTTTCCCCGAAAACAATAACGGCATAGTTGGACCAGCTGCGGCCACAACAAGTGCAAAAAGACTCACCAGCAAGCCGGCTTGGGATATGCTGACATGAAATTGGTCAGCAATTAAGGGCAATACTCCAATAACCCCCATTTCCGTATTTATAATACCAAAAACTCCCACAGTCAAGATAAATATGAGCAAACTATTTCCTTTAGTCATAAAATATACCTCAAAATTTCGTTATTATACTAATCAATCTGTCATATTCTATATTTTTTCACCAAGACAAAAATTTAAATGATTCACTTTGTTTTATTTTCTTGACTTTGAGTTTAGCACTTGGTATTAACTCAAAGTCAAGTTTTCCATACCCGATAAAAAAGACCGGTTGAAATTCCCCGGTCTTTTATCTTTATAAAATTAAAAATATGTTCCAAACGATCATTCATTTCCATCAGGACTTCTCAAGATCATCGTAATTTTCAATTTTGCACGCCAATCGTCCTCTTGTTGCTTGCAAATTTGCAATACGATCATCTAAACGGTTTAATTCTTCCTGTAAAAGTTCCTTTCTTGCCTCTTTTGTTGTACTTCCCTGCTGATAAAGCTGGACATATTCAACAAGGATTTCTACCGGAATACCCGCATTTCGCATACAGTGAATAAATTCAATCCATCCACAGCTGTAATCGTCATATTCGCGAATCCCATTTGGTTTACGTGGAACCGGCGGGATCAGGCCGACTCGTTCGTAGTAGCGCAATGCATCCTGTGTCATACCGTATTTGGCACTGACCTCTGAAATTATCATTTGATTCACTCCTTCTTTTCCATTATTTCAACCTATTACAACGTTTTTCTCAATCAAAATATCCCCTATTTATCCTTATCATCCAGAACTTGTTTAAATTATTTTTCTAAATCACAAGATGCCCCCTCTTTCAATTAGCACGAATTATAACTTTCTACTGTAAGGTTATCATCTTGTCTTAACTCCAAGTCAAGTGTATAAAAACTGAAATTAATTGACACTCCCCTTAAATTTAGAAGAAGAAAAATTTGCAAAGCCTATTGACTTGGTGTTAACACCAGATGATACATTTTAATTGTTAATAAAAAAACTGTTAACAAAAATAGGATATTAGACATGTTATTGACTTAACTATTTAAAGAGGAGGAATAGAATGCGGTAAAATATATTTTATAAAATTTGTAACTGTGAACAGCATAATAACATCACAAAAAATATTGGAAGGGGTTTAAAATGAAAAAAAAATCTATTCTCACACGTAGCATCCACTTACTCACAGCGATGGTACTGGGCGTGTTTGTATCCACGACCGGCGCTGGCGTTGTATCCGCGGCAGACATGTCCAATGGAGCAAGCAACTTTTACAAGAGCGACAAGGTAACCATGCAGAAGGTTGCGTTTAAAAATCAATACAACATGAATGTTGTAGGGAATCTTTTTATACCCAAGGGGTTGAATCAAAACACCAAAAATCCCGCGATCATTATCGGGCATCCTATGGGCGCAGTAAAAGAACAAAGTGCGAATCTGTATGCCACGAAAATGGCTGAACAGGGATTCATTACTCTATCATTGGATTTGTCTTTCTGGGGAGAGAGTGAGGGTCAGCCTCGCAGCGCTGTTTCACCGGATATCTATGCCGAGGATTTCAGTGCTGCGGTGGATTTCCTGGGCTCCCGGCCGTTTGTTGACAGGGATCGGATTGGTGTTATCGGGATTTGTGGCAGCGGGAGTTTTGCCATTAGTGCGGCCAAGATTGATCCGCGCATGAAAGCCATCGCGACGGTCAGCATGTACGACATGGGCACCGCCAACCGTAATGGGCTCAGGCATTCCCTGACCCTCGAGCAGAGAAAGAACATCACTGAACAGGCAGCAGAGCAACGCTATGTGGAGTTTTTGGGTGGCGAAACCAAATACACCAGCGGAACGCCTGAAGAATTGAATGAAAAGTCCTCCGCGATCGAACGTGAGTTTTATGACTTCTATCGCACTCCAAGAGGTGAATACACTCCTAAAGGCCAGTCGCCAAAACTTACAACACATCCAACACTTAGCAGCAACGTTAAATTCATGAATTTTTACCCGTTCGCAGACATAGAAACGATTTCTCCTCGTCCTATGCTTTTCATCGCGGGTGAGAACGCTCATTCCAGAGAGTTCAGCGAAGACGCCTACAAGCTGGCGGCCGAACCGAAGGAACTCTACATTGTTCCGGACACAGGCCATGTGGATCTGTACGACCGGGTGAATTATATCCCCTTTGATAAGCTCGAGTCCTTTTTTAAGAAAAATCTGAAATAGGATGGATACGAAAGCCAGTTAATGAATCTTTCTCTGACGAATAGATTACCTAACTATTATCTATTAAGTTCTCAAGAAAGTTCCGTCCCCCATTGTTATACTTTCTTAAAAAAGCAGCAATATGTAATTGATGTTAACTCTTTATTAAGGGATAATAGAGGCTTTTTGCCAACTATGTATTCACAAGATGGCTTACATCCTGATATTTCAGGTAAAAAGGTAATAGCTGATGCTGTAATTAGATTCCTTCGTACTTTTGATAAAATTTGAAACGTAGCTTAAAACTATATTTGTTGCCATCAATCAATTTATCAGTGGTTTCAAACCACCTTATTACTCTCCTTAATATAAAATTTACCGAAATTGTGCTATACTTTTTTTACAATATATTTTTTATTGGAGGAAAAGATTATGGGTAAAGTGAATGGCGAGGAAATGAAAGATAGCCCCAAAACTGATAAATCAAGTGATTGCAATAAGGAATTGGGTAAGTTGAGTAATAAGGAGTTAGAAAACGTTTCAGGAGGAGTACCTGGATATTGGGACTATGATGACCCAACAACCCATAGTTAAAATGCGACACCCTATGTAAATAGGAGGACAGGAGAATTGTTTCAACCTTTCTAGAAACAATCTGCCTGTCCTCCTGATTTTTTTATTTAAGCTGCCTAGCTAATTTTATCCACTATATCAATATTGTCCTCTTGAATAACCTGATGTAATCTTAACCACTCATCTCCCCAGTCTGTCTGCCCACTATTATCACCTCATGATTATAGTGGCTTTTTCGCTATCCTTTTGACAAAAGGACTGTCCCTGTCTTTCGCTTCTTTTATTTATTCTATGTTGGCTCAAGAATTCCTTTGGTTAAGCATACTTCTATTGATAGCTTCTTGATAGTTCCATGAAACTGAATATCAATACTTGAGGAAGTAATAGCAACAATTTTTCCCCGACCAAATGCCTGGTGGATTACTAAGCTACCTACTTTTAGTTGATTGATATGTTTGATGGCATTTACATTATAGATTACGATAGGACTAACTTTTTTCGCCGGCCTTGCATTAGGTTTAGAAATTAGTATTGGTGGATTAATTATATTTCTTACAGCAGCTACCAATTGAGATTCCGCTACTTTTTCATAGTCCCTTTTCTCGTATGTTATTAGCTCGAGATGAGTTTTGGCTCGTGTCATCCCAACATAAAATAAGCGGACAGCCTCCTCCATCGCCTCGGGTTTTCCCTCTTGTTGCTGCTTTATATCATTAGACGAAGGAATAATACCTTCCAGCAAATCAACCATATACACTCGATCAAACTCCAATCCTTTGGCACTATGGAAAGTGGATAGCGTAACCCAGCTGTCTTTGTTATTCTTGGAATACTTCATCACCGTTTCCAGATATTTCAGCCGACTAGCGAACTCCTCCATACTGCCCAGTCCAGCCGCAATTTCTTCAAGTGTATTTAGTATGCCAAGCAAATACTCCTTGCGGAAACCTAAACGCTCACACATTCTGTCAAGCGCTTTTTCGTATCCTAACTTATGACGAATCGTGTATATGGCTGCAAGCGGAGCCATACCTTGCATATGGCGTATCGTTTCTTTGCATTCTTCCACCTGTTTAACCTGGTAATCTTGCAGCGGAACATATTGTAGCAAAGTATCAAAAACGGATTCATTATTGTTAATTTTTTTAACCGTTTCCATCTGTTGCTTAGTAATATAGCCATTCAGCTTGGTAAATATCTTTTCAAAAATATCTATCCTTTTATCCGTGTACGTCAAACGCATAAAATTCAATATATCCCCTACCACCCAGTGCGAAAAGAAGCGTTTATCTTCATCTTTGATATAAAAAGAGATGCCCGCACGGTCTAATTCGTTTATCAGGATGATCGATGATGAATTATTTCTGTATAACACCGCAGTTGTGCAAGAATGGTTAGACTTCTTTAGTTCTTCGATCAAATATTTAGCCTGTTTTTTATAGTCGCTAAGGCTATGAATGATGATTGGCTTGTGTGGTGGATTATGGGTAAACATATTCTTATTGTAGCGGCTTTTATTTCGTTTTATGAAGGTGTTGGCGATATCAACAATATCCTTAGATGAACGATAGTTTTGTTCCATGTACAAGATGTTAGCGTGAGGATATACCTTTTTAAAGTTCAGTAAATAGGATGGTTCAGCGCCGCGCCAATTGTAAATAGACTGATCGTCATCAGCAACAACACATAGGTTACCATGTTTACGAACCAATTTCTCAATGATATAGTGCTGAACAAGTGAAGTATCCTGACTTTCGTCTGTCAGAACATAATCATACATCTGTTGATATCGGCCAAGAAGTTCCCTATCCTGCTCGAAGGCCTTGTTCGCATAAACCAGCATATCATCGTAATCGAGCAGCAGCCTATCAGAAGCCGACTTAAACTCTTCATATTTTTGCAGAATTTGTGCGACCTCTGGGATAGTACACTCCGTCTCAGACCATTTGTCCTGGGGAATTAGCTTATTTTTAATAAAACTAATGTATGTTGTGAGCTCGTCCATTTGATCTTCCGTAATGTTTTCCTGGACAACATTTTTAAATATTTCTCGCAAAATATGTCTTTTATCTTGATTTTGGTTACCTTCAATCAATTGGTAGCCAAGTTTATTTTTCCGAAAGTACTCTCGCACTACTTCAAATGTCAAGCTATGTATAGTGGAAAAATCAACTAGAGAAAGCGTAGGAAAAAAACGTTTGAATCGTGTCTTCATCTCGGCTGCCGCCGCCCTGCTGAAGGTTACCGCCTTAATTCGAGTCGGGTCAATACCTTTCACCGCTATAAGATAACCAATTTTCATTATCATCGTGGTTGTTTTCCCCGACCCTGGTGACGCCAACAGCAAAATCGCTCCACCAGTATTCACTACGGCTTGCCGCTGAACTTCATTCAATACAACGTCTTTCTGCTTACCCCAAAAGATATCTTCTTTTGTATGATGCATATGAAAATACCCTTTCTGTTCTATTTAATACAGTTACTTACCTATCATAACATACATAGTCACTAATAGTAGATACTTCGATGCATCATTTATCACTACTTAGGTACTATGTAAAAACAAAAACACGGGGGTAAGTAGCCCGCGTGTTTCAGGTAAAAATTGAAACATATTTACTAATTTAAATGCGCTTTATATTCAAATGCTGTTATTCCATAGATTCTTTTAAAATGCTTATTTAAATGAGATAAATCAACAAAACCACATTCTGCTATAGCCGAGTAAATATCTTTGTTTTTTTCTAGTAATTGTTTTGCACGATTTACCTTGCAAAATATAAAATACTGATATGGTGAAATTCCAGTATTAGCATTAAATAACCTGATAAACTGAAATTTTGACATGGCAAGTTCTTTGCAAATTTCATCAAGACTCAGTACATCTTCTAATTTAGAATAAATTATTTCCTTTGCTTTTTTAATTAGTTTATTATCTTTTTTGTAATCTGTACAAATAGTAGTTGGATTAAAGTTATCTACGAGGGATAGGAGCAACTCACTACACAAAGCTTCATCTTTTTCACTTAGAATTGCACTTGAAAGATTTAAGATACTTTTTCTAAGAGCTTGATTATAGACAATTGGGGATGCAAAACGAACTATATCTCTTTTTTCAAGTATTTCCAAAAATAGCATTGGCTCAATATATAACATAACATAATCAAGACCCGTAATATCATGCGCCCTACCGTCATGTATCTGTTCAGGATAAAAAAGCATAACCCCATTCTCATATGATGAATGAAAACTACCATCTAAATTATATTGTTGAATGCCTCGCAGAGTTACACCTAATGCGTATTCTTCATGACAATGCTTTTTATATGTGAAATCAGTAAAGCTAGCTGATAGCGCAGTAATATTTGATGATTTTTTATATATGAATTTTTCCATATCCATCATCTCCTAATCATTTCAACTACTCCCGAACCTATTATGGCAGAATAGATTAAAAAAATTGACATACTTACATTAACTGGCTTTTGATACTTCAACAGGAGTTCCTTGAAAATCGCACCAAAAAGTACCCAAGTAACAAATGCTAAAAAGCCAACAACGGTAATAATCGTAACAAATATTGCCAACATATGAGATTCGGTGTAGTATGGCATAACAAAACTTGGGATTACCGTCATTGTAAACAATACCACCTTAGGATTTACAAACTGCATAATAAAACCCGACCTAAAGGTAGCAACTTCTCCTACAGTTGATTCTGATGTATCCATATTATATATCTGATAAGCCAAATACAAAATATAAAGGCTTCCGATTATCTGCATTATAATCAAAATTTTAGGTATTACGACCACAAGTACGGTATTTAATATAGAGGAGATGGCAAGTAAAGCACCAAAGGCAATCGTAGCTCCATATGTGTATTCCATAGCTTTTTTTATTCCAAAACCCTGCACCGTAGACAATATAACAATATTGGTCGGTCCAGGTGTAAATGTTATAATAACGCAGTATATTAAAAAAGATGTAATGTCCATGATATACGCTCCTCGAATGTTATTATCATGAATGATACATCAAAGAAACAAGTACGTATAGTATATTATTGCAAGGCTACAATTTTAATAAGTTTATCCTATCCTGTACCATTAGGAACAAACTTAATTATTCCTAAATAAACGAGTAGTTAAACCAGCATACTAAATGTTGGCTTATTTCCATCTATTCCTTTATGTCCGATAATAGCCCTTACGACAAATGCCCTATAGTTCTTGATTTTGAACTGTAGGGCATAATTATTGATTTGATGTAGTTGCGTATAATCATTATTTTTCAGAAACACATCTTGAAAGTCTAAGAAATTCACTGCTTCTAGACTAGTTTACATCTTCTTTCGGACAGAAGTTCCAAATTCCGATCGACTACCTTGCAAATCCTCCTAAAACAATAACCTTGTGATTAATACCTAAATATTGATGTTCGTACAACAACTTCAAAGTCATTACTAAAATTCAATACGATTTAGCATTAAATGGCCCCACTAGTCATCCTCAGACGTTAGCGCATTCTTCTGCAAAAAATGTACTCTTCGTAGATAGGTAATGCTTATTGTACGAGTGTGAAATATTGATCTCAAGGGAGAACGGAAAATAATTTTAAGCTTTTTTCGCTACATTAAGGAAAACGTAAGTACCAATAATATCACAATCGTCATTAAGCTTTGGTTCGGTAGTAGCTTCTACTATTGTGTATTCTTTATTGGCAATTGAAATGCTAGAACCCTTAAGTGCTTGAATTTCGTCATGGTCAGGTAAAGATAGCGACATATCCTCCTCATTAAGTAGTGTTACTCCAGTATCATTATCAATAACAATGGTAGAGATAGGTATACATTCCATATAAAAGCATCCCCTTGCAAATTTTTCGGAGGCTACTCTGTTATTGTGCGGCTATAACAATGTCTGTATGCAATCAAAAGATTTCCAGTAAAAAACCCCTCTCAATGCGAGGGCTCAGGCTATTTATTTTTGAGGAGGACTGTGTGTTATTCTAAATCATGCATAATCACGATTGCATACATGGCATTTTCCATTGTACTCATAATAGCCCTTGAGTTATAATAAATTAGAATTACCATTGAGAGCAATAGCTAAGACTTAGGGACGGTGGCCAAAACACTGAAAAACGACCATATTTTAAGTGACCATAGGGGATTTTCTCGATAAGTAGCCCATCCTCACCTTCAACCAGGAAGAATGGAATCAAACATAGTGGACCCGACCCGGCCTAGATAAATGGCGCAAGCGGTGGAAAGGCCACTTAGACCGACAATGATCCATAGATTATTTCCGGTAAACCCATTTAAAATATACAATCCAAAGATAGCAATAGATAAAATTTGAAAAATGACACCAGCAATGATTTTTTTAATCAATAATGGGGTAGTAACCTTTTTAAACCGTAGCTTGCCATCAAGCAGACCTGTAATAAAACCACCAAAAACAGTAAATGGCAATACCAAAATGGATAATTTGGCGACCACTAGGAATTCCAAGCTCAAAGGGTCGTTTACCACAAGAGACAACAAAGGCATCAATACAATGAGCAATATCAATACTTGAGGGAAGTGAATGGCAATTGGATGCAAATGCTGATCCAGAATGAATTTGCGCTGTTGGGAAATTTTTTTAGTATACGGCTCAAATACTGTCTTGGGTAACCCACAGGCAGGACAAAGATCTTTGAGATGAGACTCATCCATGATATATCCGCATACTTTACAACGAATGTAAGTTTTCATACTTACGCCTCCAATCTAAATTCAATATAAACGTTGCTATTACTTGATATCAAATAGTAATTCTCTGAATATTCTTAGTTTCCTGCATACGGGACCACTAAAAGACCATCATTATCCACTTTAGCCAATTTACTTAAGTAACTAAATAGGATACTATTAAAACGAAAGGGGATAATGATGAATATACAAGCAAAATTTGGATATCTATATAAATTTACCGTGACTCCTGGCGGTGAAAGATGGCTTGTATGGTGGAGATTACTCCGTCCCCATACATTAACTGCATCTTTTATCCCAGTAGCTATCGGTACGGCAATGGCCTTATCAGTCCACACTATTAATATTTTATTGTTCCTCAGCATGCTATTGGCTAGCACCTTCATTCAAGCCGCCACCAACATATTTAATGAATACTATGACTTCATTGACGGGCTCGATCATGCACATTCGGTGGGTATTGCTGGGACCATCGTACGAGACAAGGTTGCTCCCAAAACTATCTTAGTGATTGCCTATGTCTTCTCAGCCCTAGCCATTCTATTGGGTATATATATATCCATGCACACCAGTTGGTGGATTTTTTTCATCGGTCTAATTTGTATCATGGTAGGATACCTTTACTCAGGCGGTCCTTACCCCATTGCCGCCACACCTTTTGGCGAGTTAGTCGCAGGTGCTTTTATGGGACTGTTCATTATTCTAATTTCCTTCTTCATCCAAACCGGTACAATTACTTTAGGAAGCTTGCTTATCTCTGGACCTACGTCCATCCTCATCGGCACGATTCTAATGGCGAATAATATTCGTGATCTAGCCGATGACAAAGCACATGGCAGAAAAACTCTGGCCATTCTTTTAGGCCATAAGGGGGCTGTCTCCTTTTTAACTGGTATGTTAGCCTCTGCCTATCTATGGCTACTTGGCTTAGTATCCTGTGGGTTCTTGTCTTATTGGGCTTTTCTAGTGTTCGCAAGCTTACCTAGGGCCCTCCAAGCTACAAGGAGCTTTCAAGATCAAACGACCGCCGAACAGATGATGCCAGCAATGAAGGCGACCGCTCAAACAAATACCATCTTCGGCTTGTTATTGGTACTTGCCCTAGTCTTGCAATATTGATTTTCGAACTGAACTACTTTGATCATTACTTCATAGCTGCTGATAATGGTTCTGGTGCAAAAATTTTATAAAGCCAAAAATACCCTATTGTTCACCAGAATATTAAGCTGAAATCCCCATCATTTTATTAAAGAACTCAACTTCAGAAAGGGGCAGATTGAAATTCTTCAACCTGCCCCTTTCTAATCATGTGTAAGGTTTCAATTCCGCAAATTGTCTTTTCAGCAGTTTCAAAACTATCAAATCCAAGCATTGCCTTGACTTTTCTTTTAATTTAATAATGCTGTGACATGCTTTTTACCTCAAATTTCAAGTTTAGGGTAATGATTATATCACGGCTTTATTTTTTGCACCAGAACCCTAATGAAAGATTGCCTCGGAACAATTAATCCTTGTGGAACAAGAGAAAAATGAACTTATACCAAATTTTTACTTATTGCTATAATTTCAAGAATCCTATGTACTTTTTTTGTGGAGTGTCAAGGCATAATCAAGAGGTAACGTTTCCATTACAGCCTTATACCAATTAGGAATAGAGCTTAGTGTACGTAAGTCTGCTGTTTTAAGATAGCCATTGCATGTCAGGCATACTGTAGCCAACCATCCAGGAAATTCCTCAGCAGTTACTATCTTTAGTTTCTCGGGATTTTCCTCTTTACAAAAAGCACAGCCAATACGCTTATATCGCCACTGTGTCAGACAGGCCCCACACACCAACAAACGTCTTCCTACCTCCTGTTCAAGACAGGCAAACCCAGGACTATCTCCACATACTGGGCATTCATTTTTATCCCAACTTGCTAAGTTGGCAACACTCGTCACCAACTTAGCCATTTTCTCTAGCGCCATTCTACAGGATAAATGTACATAAATATCACCATTTTCGGGGACAATACCAATCTGTTGCCAGTCTGCATGAATAGACTGCTGGGCTAAATATCCCCGCACTAATTGCTCGGCCTGAATACTTGACAATATTATTTTTTCACGACTGCTGATCACTTCGATGACCAGAAAAACTGCAGCTTTGACAGGAAATTCATGTTCGGTTAAAGCTGGCTCACCTTTTGCCAATCGCTTTTGCCATAGACTATGCATTAAATCATCGGCAGGAACAATATCAATTTGAGCAATATTTTTCTCAAGAAACTCCAAAATCTCAGCAAATTCTGCATTATTTATCACTTTGATTTCTCCTTTTGCGTCACTTCTCGATACCATTTAGCATGATGTAATTTCGCAAAAGAACGTGATACTGTACCACTCAGCATACCGTTAATCGCCTCTTTTGAGCCTGGATGCAGCAAGCCGAGATACATATGAGCAACAATAACAGCTATCATAATAAATGCGGCAAGATCATGCACTGGATAAGCCCAACGAATAAGTCCAAGAGGGATCGACTCAGCATACCACATCATGAAACCAGTGATTGTCAATATCCCACCATCAATCAATATCAGCAACGAATTAACTTTTTCACCAGAATTGAACCGGCCTTGCTCTGGCAAATTGGCATGACCGCCAAAAAACTCTTTAGGAAACTCTTTTAAAAATGCTACATCTTCTTTACCCCAGGTAGTAATATCCTTAATCCAACGAACAAAGGCTGGGTTATCCCCAATCATAAACAGGAGTACTGTACCAAAAGAAAACATAACACCAGCAACCCGATGAATAATTCGCGTCTCCTGTACACCACCAAATAAACTGGCCAAAAAGTGAAATTTAGGGGTAAGCACAACTAGTCCGGTCAATACGAGAATAAAAAAGCTAACGGTGTGCATCCAGTGACTTATTCTTTCAACCAGTGAGAAGCGCTTAATACGATCATTATTCATCTTTGCCCACCTCCTTGCCCTTCGGTGAAGCATAATCATGTTCAGTGGTTTGTCCTCTAGTTTTTATAAACCCTACTGTAGTTGCGAGCACGGCACCAGCAATAGCCAGTCCTCCAAAGGGACGGATGAAATCTTTCCATATATCCACTGATACTGGTACCGCCGGATCATTTGGTAATTGGTAAAATTCGGGTTCCCTGAGTAAAATATAAGTAAAGTTAACCCCCTCGAGTTTAGGAGCATCATATAAGACCGCCTGAGGATGCAGTGGCTTTATTTTTTCAAGACGGTTTTTAGCCATCGCCATAATTTCATCCCGAGTCCCATATACGAGTGCTTCTGGCTGGCAAGTTTGCACACAAGCAGGTTTAAGACCATTGGATACCCGTTCAGGGCAACCAGTACACTTATAGGCCTTGTTGGTTTTAGGGTGAATACGCGGCACATTAAAGGTACAATTCGTCACGCAATATCCACAGCCGATACATTTTTCGTGATCAATGACAACAAAGCCCTTATCAGTATGGGAAATGGCATCATGATTACAAGCTTTCAAACAGGCAGCCTCAGCGCAATGCATACACTGTTTCTTAAAAAACAACCACTCCATCTTGTTATTAGCCCAAACTTCCTTAAAGGTAATGAAAGTCCATGTTTGAGGGGTGAAGGTTTGATGGGTCTGATAGCTACTGGTCAGGGTAGTCTTCTCCGCCGGCAAACTATTCCATTGTTTGCAAGCAATGGAACATGCTTGGCAAGCAGTACATTTAGATGCATCAAATAAAACGCTCATTCTGTCAGCCATCTTATTTCACCTTCCTTACATTAACCAGCAAAGCCTTAAATTCTGGCGTTCCTGACGCAGGATCAAAAGCCGCATGAGTCAATGAATTAATACTCGGACCAGTAGCGAGTCCAGCGTAGCCCCACCCGAAAGGCATGCCTACGGTATGACTTTCTTTGCCATTAACAATAAGCGGTTGAATACGCTCGGTTACCATAGCCTTCACTGTAAGAGAACCTCTCGCCGAAACGACTTCAACGACCTCACCGTATTTAATATTTAATTTTTGGGCTAATGCAGTACCAATTTCCAAAAAAGCCTCCGGCATAAATTCTGCCAACCATGGCAAATTCCTGGTCAGTGATCCGCTACAGAAATGCTCAGTACCAGAAGAATAGGTTGTTAGTACATAAGGGAATTGTTCAATATTGCCCACCTTTTGTTTATCTTTTAGAGTTCCCCGTACTTTTGCCAACGGATTGGTCGATACTTTTGGATGCAAAATGTTGATGGTAGGGCTTTCAAGAGGTTCATAAAATTCAGGTAGAGGCCCGTCAATATTGGTCCCCGAAATAGCGACTGGCATATCAGTGCCTGACGGTTTATTAGCATAAGGAGCAGTAAACAATCGACCCATTCGTTCGGCATTCATCCGGAAAGCCGCTTTACCCTCAGGTGTATCAGGTCCCTTGGTACGATCAATAACATCAGGTATATCATTACCTGCCCACTGTCCTTTAGCAGCATCCCACCAGATGAGTTTACGTTTTTCATCCAGCGGCTGGCCTTGCATGTTGCATGATGCACGATTATACAGTATACGTATATTGGCTGGCCAAGCATATGACCAGCTAGGAAAAATCCCCAAACCGCTTGGATCGTTACCATCTCGCCGTTTTGCCAGGTTGCCATTGCCATATACACCAGAGTAAATCCAACATCCACACGAAACATCGCCTACCGGTGCAGCTAGATATTCTCCTAAGGCCGTTAACAGCTTACCAGTCTTCATATTATAGCCACTAATTTCCTGCAACACTTTTTCTGGATCGGGTTCATGACCATAATCCCATACCGCATTCAGGATAGGTTCATCTTTAGGATCACTGCTACCTTTATAAAGTTCTTTAACTTTTCGAAAAATCCGATCAAAAATGTCAAGATCAGAAAGACAATCGCCCTCTGGCTTAAGCGCCGCTGGTTTCCATTGCACCCAACGTCCGCTATTTGTCAAGCTACCAGCTTTTTCGTACAGAAAAGCGGCCGGCAGAAAAATGACCTCAGTCTTGATATCTTCCGGTTTTACATTAGGCGCCTTCCAAAATGTTGCTGTTTCCGTCTCAAACAAATCCACATTTACAAGTAACTCCAAATTAGCCAGGCCAGTCGCAACAACTTGGTTATTAGGAATACTTACCATTGGGTTAATCCCCACATTGAGTAACATCTTGAATTGTCCACGCGCCATATCCTCTAACATAGGAATATAGGTTATAGCTCTACCACTCTGCATCCGGGGTAAATAGTTATAACAATAATCATTAGCGGCAGTAGCCCGCTCACCAAACCACGCTTTTAGAATAGAAATCAGATTTTTTCGTGCTGCACTACTATACTTTTTACCATATGTTGCGGTATCCCTATCTGTATCAAATGGCGTCGGTATGTATCCTGGCAGAGTGGTCGCAAGATTGGAAAAATCAGTAGAGCCTTGAACATTAGGCTCACCTCTTAGAGCATTCACTCCGCCACCAGCTAGCCCAATATTGCCTAGCAATAACTGAATAATAGCGTAACAGCGAATCCCTTGTGTGGCTGTCGTATGCTGTGTCATTCCTAATGCATACATGATGGTGCCAGGTCCGTTCTTTGATATCATTTCGGCAATTTGCTTTATTTTTTCTGCCGGAATACCACTAATTGTCTCTCCTATTTCCAAGGTATAACGCTTATAGTGTTCTTTCATCAGGCTGAATACTGTGCCTGCATCCTCATGAGATAAGGCCTTAATGGGTTGGCTATTTTCGTCAAGAACATATGTCCATGTACTAGTATCATAACTATTTGTTGTACTATCAAAACCTGAAAACAATCCCTCACTAAACGTAAAACCTGGGTTAATTTTACAGGCAGCATTCGTAAAATTGAGCACATAATCCTTATTGTACAGATTATTTTGCAGGATATAGCTAATAATAGCACCTAAATAAGCCGTATCAGCACCTGGCCTAATTTGGGCAAAAAGATCGGCTTTGGCTGCCGTCCGCGTGAAACGTGGATCTACAACGATAATCTTTGCACCCTTAGCCTGGGCTCGCAGTACATATTTCATAGCAATCGGATGATTCTCAGCGGCATTGGAACCCGCAATTAAAAACCATTTTGCATTTTCTAAGTCTGTCCATGAATTGGTCATGGCTCCCCGGCCAAATGAAGGTGACAAACTTGTCACCGTGGGAGCGTGTCAAACACGAGCCTGGTGTTCGTTATAGTTACTACCCATCAAACGGATAAATTTGGTCATGATATAACATTCCTCATTATCCAGTTCAGCTGAACCCAAAAGCCCTAATGAATCTGTCCGACTAACCTCATTCATCCAAGTAGTATCGCGAACTGTTTTAATCTTATTTGCGATTTTTTCAATGGCTGCCTCCCAGGAAATCGGCTGCCATTCTTTTCCTCCCGGAGGACGATAAAGGGGGTTCAGGATACGGTTTGGATTTTCACGCACCTGTCCCAGAGCAGCTCCCTTAGGACACAAACTGCCTTTATTGGTCGGGTGATCAGGATCACCTTCCAAGTTAATTAGTTTCTCATCACGGACATGTAGAATAATGCCGCAACCTCCTGAACAAAAGTGACAAATACTAGGGTATTCTGTCGCATTGCGAAGTTTAAGATTATAACCGATCGCGCGAGCTTTTTCCGCCTCAAACGGCAGTCCTGTTGAAAGCACAGTAATTGTTGAAACTGATAATTTGATAAACTGACGCCTAGATAATGTCATTTTTCAATTACCTCCCATCATACTGACTTATTATGTTTTTTCATATTTCGACAAATATATGTAAATCCCTTCATTCATTTTCAGAAAATTCAATCCTACATATAAACGTCAATGAAAAAGTGAGCCACTCGCTCA
>JAGFZX010000026.1 GCA_017889585.1 Bacillota bacterium | reverse complement strand
CCCGTAATGAATGGTGACCCACGATGGGCTCGAACCATCGACACCCTGATTAAAAGTCAGGTGCTCTACCAACTGAGCTAGTGGATCATATAGTAGTAATGGTGGAGGGAGGTGGATTCGAACCACCGAAGTCAATGACGGCAGATTTACAGTCTGCTCCCTTTAGCCACTCGGGAATCCCTCCGTATTTTTATGAAGCTGACGAAAGAAATTGAACCCCCAACCTATTAATTAAGAGTCAGGTGCTCTCTCCGGCTAGGCTACGGAGTCATTTACTGCATAATTCATTTGACGTTAGATAGTTATATTATCATTTATCAAACACTATGTCAACCACTTTCGGAAAATAACTGTTAGGATCTATATTACTATATTTTATTGCAAATGAAGTTCAAAAAACTTGTTAATTAACTTTGTGATATCCTACTACCATTCAATTACAACTCCGCCATGAGTCAATCCAGCACCAAATCCATACAATATCATTTTATCTCCTGACTTGATTTTTGCTTCTTCTACAGCCATCCAAATGGCAAGAGGAATTGATGCAGATGACGTATTTCCATAAAACTCATTACTTATTAAAGTTTTATCCATAGGGAAATTAAGTCTCTCACCAATAGCTTTTATCATACGCAAATTGGCACTATGAGGAACAAACCATTTAATGTCATCAAAAATCAGATTACTTCTATTTAGTAAATTATAAACACCCTCTGGAATATTCTTAACCACATATTCATATAAAAGTTTGCCTTCCTGCTGAAATAATCGTTTCTTATCTAACTCTTTTCCATTTACTTTGTCTGACAAATTACTGCAAGCAACATTTTGCGCCAACTTTCCATCTGAAGTAAAATAAGATGCAATAAAACTTCCTTTTTCATTTGTTTTTTCTATAAGCATAGCTACTGCACCATCACCAAAAAGTACACATGTATTTCTATCAGAATAATCCAAAACTTTGGATGCTACCTCTGATGCAATAACTAACACCTTATTACTATGTCCAGCTGTTATTAAAGAATCAGCTACACATAATCCATACACAAATCCTGTACATCCAGAGTTTATATCCATTGTTCCGGCTGTTTCCATGCCAAAATAACCTTGAACTAACGCAGAAACAGTTGGCGTGAAATGATCAGGCGTAAACGTTGTTACTATGACCATATCTACATCATCAACTCGAACATTATGTCTTTCGATTAAGTTTTCAACAGCTTTTATTGCTAAATCGCTTGAAAACTCTTCTATTTCAGCTATTCTTCTCTCTCTTACACCTGTACGACGGACTATCCATTCGTCACTTGTATCAACCATCTTTTCAAGATCATAATTAGTTAGCTTTCTATGCGGTAAGTATGTTCCCAATCCTACTATTTTTGAATTTGACTTGATATTCATATTTACCTCCCAATATCAATATTACTAGATAATAGTATCAGGTACTAAAATCTAGTAATATTACTATACCATAAACTAGATTTTTTTTCAAGATTATCATCTTCCAGGTAGAGCCCCTTTAATCCGATGACTACTCGCCAAAGCATGTCAGAAAAGCCTTCGTTCTTACCAATCTCATGACTCTCGTATATCGATTTTTTGTTACTTTAATGAACATGCCATCTGTGCCATGTAATGAACTGTCTTTGAACCTGCTGTCAATCAAACAAATTCATATCAAGCACTAGTTACTGTCCCATTCTGCAAAAACATATCCTTTTTCTCCCAGCGTCCTATAAGTTCTTGTTGCATCAGACTTTCATCAACTTCATTTCCCAGCCAACCATACACTTCTACACGAATTTTCTATACTCTGCAAACTAACGGCACATTACTGGACAATGAGTGTTGTAAATTCCTAAAGAGCATACTTTCCTGATTGGACTTAGCATAGATGGTCCACAGGAAGTACATGACGTCTACAGAGTGGACAAGAATGGGAATGGTACTTTCAAAAAAGTTATGCAGGGATGGGAATTACTAAAAAAGCATGATGTTGTTGTAAACATACTGTGTTCTGTTCATGCAGTTTATGAACAGCGCGGTCTGGACGTTTATCGTTTTTTTCGCGATACTTTAAGAGCAACCTTTATAAAGTTTATTCCTATTGTTGAGGCTACTGAAAGTCACACTCAAAATCCCAATAGTGCCCTTAATCACTCAGTGAACATGATGCAGTTTGGGAAGTTTTTTATTGAAATATTATGAACACCATATGATTGATCTGGTTGCATCAGATCAACAGTTTGAATTTGGAAAGGATAAGCTGGATATGTTGCCCCAATATTGCAAGAAGTGTCATGTATTTTCTTTATGTTACGGCGGTTGTCCTAAAGACCGTATTATTAGAACACCAGATGATGAACCTAGTCTAAATTATTTATGTGCAGGATACAAAGCTTTTTTCCAACATATTACCCCATATTTAAAAGAGATGGCCAGGTTCTTATAATCTTCATTTCCTCTTACATGTTAATGACTTAATCCTCATTTTAAGGTACTGACTGTACTATCCCTAATGTTCTTAATTTGGTTCTGGTGCAAAATCGCTAATTCCGCAGCCATGCTTTCAACAGCGCAATTAAAAAAGCCGGTCAAGGTGATTACACCCCAACTGGCTCATTTTTAATTTGGATAGATTTAGCAGCTACGTTTAGCGCAAATGCATTGCTCTGATGGCGATACCTGAATTAATGTTACCTGCTAATTTGCCCGTAACAAATATAACTACTACCTCCGTTTTTCTTTGCCTTATACATGGCTTGGTCAGCATAATTCATCAGAGTATTAACGTTATCTGCATCTTCGGGAAAGATACTTATGCCAATACTCACACCTATTTTTATTTTGATTGCGTCAATAACTATTATCTGATCAAAACTATCAATCAAACGGGTTATGATACGATTGACTTCACAACTGTCTCCGATTCCAGGTAAAATAGCCATAAATTCGTCGCCAGCTAATCGGGCAACGAAATCTTGCTTACGCATCACGTGGCAAAGTCGTTTGGCCAATCCTTGAAGCAATGCATCCCCGACAGTATGACCATACGCATCGTTAACTTTTTTCAAGCCATCAACGTCAAGGAACATGACAGCAAAGGGGCTATCTAATTTCCTATGTTGGATCACTACACGTCCAAGTTCGGTTTCGAACGACCGTCGGTTTGGCAGATTAGTAAGTGAATCACGGAATGCGTATCGACGGATAACCTCTTCATGCTTTCGACGTTCCCTGATATCGCGAGTGATCCCATTGTACCCAATCAATCGATTATCGGCTCCGAATATGGTATTTACTGTCACCTCCGCCCAAATATGGCGTCCGTCCTTGTGGATCGTCTCAACAGTGTAAGTTGAGCTCCCCCATCTCTGCCCAGTCTTCTTCAGTACCTTACGGTTGGCAATTCCTTGGCTAACTATTTTGATTGATTCCTGTACGAGAATACTGAAGAGATGCCGCCCAATTATTTCTTCTGTTTGATAACCCAAGATGTCCTTTACCGCCGGAGACACGTAGACGAATCGAAACTGGTCGTCGAGTTGCCAGATAACATCAACTGAGTTTTCAGCGAGAAACCTGTATCGTTCTTCACTTCTTTGTAATTTCTCCTTAACTCGTCGTAGCTCCTCAACCGTCTTTCTCAGCTCATTTATTTCCCCGCTTTTCTGCATCTCCCCATCAAGTCTCATATTAATTCTCCTTAATATAACTTCCACAAAATCCTTGTATGCTAAATCTGATAACATTCATTCAGCAAAGATCCTTAATTCACTGATAAAAACGAATTATGAATCGTATATATCTGTATTAGATTGATTTCCTGTCAATTTATCTAGAACACTGACAAAAAAATAAAAAATTAAACTATAAATAATCTGTTATTTTCTTATAATCTTCCATACTTTTACACGAAACTCCTTCAAATTCCATACATTCTGTTTTTAAAATTGCCGTTCTCCCCAAACGCATAGATAAAATTACCAAAAATTTCATATTTCTATTTATTTACCAGCACGTAAGAATATAAATTATAAAAAACCGTTCAAGGCGAATTTCTTACCACCTAAACCGGCTCATTCTCAATATCTATTCGATTGAATTTTTGTGCAAAAATAAGACCATGATATAATATTACCTAAATTTTGAAAGTTTCATTTTGTGAAATTTTGCACTAGCACTCAAAAAAGCCCTCAGAGCTTGTTACTCCTAAGGCTTTAGCTATTTTATAATTTTTCATTTAAAATTTAAATCCATCCTAGCTATGAATTCTTTTTAATATCCATGCCATGTTTTGACCAATATTCTTCATATTAGCTATACCTTCTTTGTCTTGCTCTACTTCACCAATTTCTCTGCCATACACCATATTCCAATAAGTAGAGCCTACCAGAAACATCTCTTTGCTATGCAAAAAATGATGCAGAGTATCCACAGCACTCATAGCACCTCCACGACGGGCAGCTACTACTGCAGCACCAACCTTATGCTTAAACAGACCTTTGTTAGCCGCTAATACCATTGAAGCTCTATCAATCAGTGCTTTAGTTTGTGAGGTGACATCAGCAGAATATACAGCAGAGCCTAGTATAATACCATCAGCAGATACCATCTTAGCGAAGCACTCGTTAAAATCATCATTTTTTATAACACACCGTTTACTCTGATGTATCATACATCCTCCACATGCCACACAACCCTTAATAGTAACATCCGAAAACTGTATAAGTTCCGTATCAATACCTTGCTCATTTAATTCCTTGAAGATAGTTCGAATTAAAATGGCTGTATTACCGTCTTTTCGAGGACTTCCATTAATACCGAGAACGTTCATAAGTTCATCTCCTTATTTTGCATCTGTTGAAATATCCTTCTACTTCACAATTATAGAAATACTTTTAATATATTTATCTTAATTTTTTTAGTTTTTCAACTAGATAATTAGCCTACAAAAGCCATCTCCTAAAAAGATGCCACTATGACTAGTCAGCACGCGAGAGAAGTAGCGAGAGAATCGCTGATCACTCTAATAGCTAGGATAGAATAATGGATTTTCTTCACAATAATCCACTCAAGCAATTGCTCCTTCCCCTACGCATCATATAAATTACAGGGGTGTCGTTTTAATACATTCTTCCATACTTTTCATCAAAATCCTCCCTAATTTTGTATATTTTTATATTTCGCATAATAGTACAACTAGAAAAAAAAATGAGATCAGCGGATTTCTTACGTCCGTTGACCTCTGCTTGTTTTGTCGTTACATCACTGTTACGTTTGTCAGTACTAGCACTTCGTGGGAAAGAAACTCTTCATAATAACTCCATTATTGAAATGACTCAAATCTAGTATCAAAAAGTATGTTAAAAATGATAATTCTGAAAATCAGGCCAATCCATCCATTATCTTCCTCAGTTTTACGACATGCCCTTGTTCTTCTTGTTTCAGTAAATTAAAAATTTTAATGGCTTCTTCAAATTTTGCATTGCGAGCTAATTCATCATAAAATAAAATTGAATCTTTTTCTGCCTGTATAGCAACCTCTAGAATCGCTCCAATCGTATTCAATTCAGCAATCTTACGAGCCGCTTTATCTGGCTCAGAAAATACATGGCTTTCTGCCAATACTGTCAAATACCGGGATACTTCACTATCAAACAGATAATCATCTGCAAAAGCCTCTTTCTGATCTTTTATCTTATTATATAGGTTCATAAAAGTTTCCTTATGCTGAATTTCTTCATTCATTAACATTAAAAAGAGATTTTTGTACTCAGCTTTCTCAGCATAAGAAGAAGCCTGACGATAAAATTCCTGCCCTCGTGTTTCAATATCGACCGCAATACGAAGACCCTCCAGATCGTTAAATAATATCTCCATAAAAAAACCCTCCCCGCAAAATATAATCGTATTTTCCCTTTATATTCTAAAGAGAACATCAAAATCCCTCTTTAAAAATCATTAAGATCTTCAAGTTTCATATAACTATTCTAACTTTAACACTATTTAACGCTTTCAACTTGTTAAAGTCTCCCTAAGTACCTGATCGGTTAATTAATAATTTTTACCCAGTATTTCAAAATATGCTTTGGGATGTTCGCAAACAGGGCATACTGCAGGTGCGTCCACTCCCTCATGAATGTGACCGCAATTTCGGCATTTCCAAAATACCTTCCCGTTCCGCTTAAACACTTGGCCTTCTTTTATGTTCTGTAAAAGTTGTTTGTAGCGTTCTTCATGCTCATTTTCTATTTTGGCTACTCCTTCAAAAAGTAGAGCAATATCATTAAATCCTTCTTCGCGGGCTTCTGCAGCCATTTTAGGATACATCCCAGTCCATTCACCATTTTCTCCGGAGGCAGCCGCTTCTAAATTATCAATGGTATTTCCAATACCACCAAGACTTTTTAGCCAAATTTTGGCATGTTCTTTTTCATTCTCAGCGGTTTCCAAGAAAAAACCAGCAATCTGCTCATATCCCTCTTTCTTGGCAACAGATGCAAAATAGGTATATTTATTTCGAGCTTGTGATTCTCCCGCAAAAGCCTCCATCAAATTCTTTTCCGTTTTAGTTCCATTCAGTTTGTTCATAGAATAACCTCCAAATTTAATTATTTTGTTTTCCATAAACCATGCAAATTACAGTACTCTCTAACTTCTACTACATCCTGTTGTTTAACCGGAAATTCTACTATCGGTTTTTGACCCGGTAATAATTCTGCCCGCAACACTTGTTCCTTGGTCAAAACTTCTATAAACCTGATAGAATGCTTTTCTTCCATTGGATGCTCGATACTGCCCACCTTAACCACAATCCCTAAACCAGAGCCTTCAACTACCGGTACATGCTTTTCCTTCCCAGTGTCTTCTATGTTCCCCTCTAATTTCTCCATCGGTTTATTGCAGCAAACCAAGGCCGATGCACCTGGGTGAATGATTTCAATCACATTTCCACATATACTGCACTTGTATAAATCTCGTATATGAATCATTATATCCCATCCTTTTTTTGATTACTCTGTTAATCGACTATTTTTCAGTTTGTATTTATCTGATGCACTTTTTCGAAGCTCACCCCTTACTATTGACAATTATCGCCCTGAACAATTATAATTCAACAACTTCAAATTGATCTTTTGCAACACCGCATACCGGACAAACCCACTCATCTGGAATGTCCTCAAAAGCTGTTCCTGGGACAATGCCTGAATCTGGATCACCCTGGACAGGATCATAGACATATCCACACACTCTACACTGATATTTTTTCATTTTATTATCCTGCTTTGTTTCAACTGCTTTATTCTCATTTCTTTTTTCATCTTTTATGTTTGCGGGAGCCGCCAGGGGCACAGAACCCCGTTTTACCTGGTGATAATAAGCATATGTCATCGGCTCTTCATCGTTAAACACTTCAGCACTTATGACCTTTCCGATGAATAGGGTGTGGGTTTCCATATCAAGACTATTAATTACCTCAGCCTCCAGATAACCTGCAGCTTGTTCTAACAGCACAGGCGCCCCGGTTACACCTTGTTTAAATGAAACTGTTTGATACTTCGCAATATCTCTACCAGATTTAAAACCAAAATGGCCGATAAAATCTAATGGTACTGATTTTGGTAAAACGGACACTGAAAAGACTTTACTGTCTTTAATAAATTCATTGGTAAGGTTGTTTTTGTTAATGCTGATTGCGACGGTGTACGGTTCAGAAGAAATCTGAAAAACTGTATTGGCGATTTGTCCGTTAAACTTACCTTCTTTTGTTGAACCAATTACATAAAGGCCGTAACTAAGCTTGAAAAAAATTTTAGGATCCATATGCTTTTTCCCCCTTTTTATGGTATTATTCGCCATCATTTATAAAATTCCTTTAATCAATATCACGTTTCTTTAAATAAATTTTAGTTTTTAATAATAAATATCATCCTTTGACAAAGAAGTTAGAAAACACCTTAAACCAACCAATGATTCTTGGCGGATGGAAACTTATCTTAGAAAATACAAATTATTTTGATTACACTAAACACTTTCATTATCCCCCTAGGAAATATCATTTACCATCATTATCTAATATCTTTTTTAATTCCTTTAGTGGGTATAGGAAAAGCGCCCCGTAAGTAGGACGCTTAAACTATCACGAAACTATTTATTTTGCAGAAATTGCATTATTTTAATTCCTTTTTTATTAAGTGTTGACACCTCTGTAAAAATACCAAGGTGTTTATATTGCATTACCAACGGTGTAGCAATATAAGCATTTTCAAATCCAAATTCAGGGCCTGCCCCTCTTACAATCGCCGATATAAACTTTAGATCTTTTTCATCCCAACTAAATATTTCTTTTTCTAATAGAGTATCATTCAAAATACCTGGCCCCTCTTTCAATCTATATGTTCTTTACACTGCACCCATCCCCTGCAATCATCGTGCAATTAATATACCAACTAAAATTCCAACCCCAAAAATAACATTACACACATCGATCTCATTAAAATGATTTTAAACATCATAATTATACAATTAATTTATTACAGTTGTGTCACAGTTATGTTACATATTTAATGTAGCAAATACATTATTATAATACTAGCACTCTGTATCGTTGCAATAAAACCGAAACTTTCAGTAGAAGACTCAACACTTTAGATTATACTAGCTAATTGCAGTTGATTTCGCCCTGAATGCTTTGCCTGATAAAGAGCCTGATCGGTAGCCATAACCATCATATCTGGCGTCAAATTATCCGCAGGAATAGTGGCAGCGATGCCAAGACTTACTGTAACAAATTCATTAATCGGCGACATCTCAGTTCGAAGAGCCAACGCTCTAACCTGTATTAAAATGCGTTCTCCTACCCTCACAGCTCCAGCCTGATCGGTGTCAGGCAAGATTACGGCAAATTCCTCTCCACCATAACGTGCGACTAGATCTGTCGCACGTTTCACGCTCTTCTGTAGCGCACCGGCAATCTTCCTAAGACATTCATCACCAGCGATATGTCCATAATTATCGTTATACAATTTAAAGAAATCGACATCCATTAAAATTAAAGCAATGGATGTTTGCTCTCGTTTTGCCCGTTGCCATTCCCGCCCTAAAAATTCGTCAAAATAGCGTCGATTTGCGATGCTGGTAAGAGCATCTTGCAGGGAAATCTGGCTCAGTTTTTCGTTTAATATAGTCAACTCTCTAGTTCTCTCTGCCACTTTTCGTTCTAATTCAGCGTGAGCCTGATGCAACTTTTCAGCTGCTAGTTTACTCTCTGTAATATCTTTAACCACACCGTCAATACAAAAACCATCTTTTTGATGATCATAATGCTTAACTGCTGTGATAGAACACCATAAGGGGGTTCCATCCTTTTGGCGAAGCCGAACTTCTTTATTTTTCACCATACCTGTTTGTTCTATCCTTCCATGGACTGCAGCTAAGTCTTCCATGCTCCAGAAGCGTGCTGATACCGGAATCGCTAACAGTTCCTCCGCTGAACCATATCCCAACATCTCCACAAGAGCAGGATTTGCATATGCGATAAAGGATTTGGCATCTCCGATCTCCCGATAAATACCGATGTTGATATTTTCCACCAAGGAGCGATATTTTTCCTCACTTTCCTGTAGAGCACTCGTTCTTGCGCACAACTCATCAGCCATAGAGTTAAACGTTACCGCTAGCTGTCCTAGTTCATCACTCGTTGTAACCCGGCTCCTAGCATTCAGATTTCCTTTGGCTAAACGACCTGCCGCCTTTGATATCTCAATAATCGGCTTTGTCATCATGCCAGTCACAGCAATCGCAATTAAGCTTGCAAGGGTAGTTGCCAGTAACGTAATCATAAGGGTTGTCCGTTTGATATCGCTTACATCTGCCAACGCTTCTTCTATCGGTTGCTGGACAATCAAACGCCATCTAGTCCGCGGTATATAACTGAAGGCAGCCAATCGCTTTTTGTTCTTATATTCATACTCTAACAAACCTGTTTGTTTCTCCATCACAGCCTTAACTGGAGCAAAGGATGAGACATCCTCGCTTCGCTCAATCATTCCCCGATCTGGATGCGGATGCCACAAAATATGTCCATCCTCGTTAACCAGATAGGCATAACCAGTTTGGCCAATCTGGCTACGGTTAATCAAATCAACAATGCCCTGCAATTTCACATTCACAATCAGCACGCCTACCAATTGTTGATGCTCATCCTTGATTGGTTCAGCAATGACAATACCCGGATAACCAGTGCTTTTCGCGATCAGAACATCAGAAACCACGGTCTCGCCAATTTGTTTTATTTTTTGAAAATAATATCGATCGCGATATGTAATCTCACCATCAGTTATACGTCCATCTGATCGAGAAATCTGATGGCCTTCACTATCAGCCACAATCGCAATTTGAATATCAGCATCCGCGTCAGTAATCGTTTTAAGCAAGGCGCTCTGCCTATCAGGTAACATAGACTTGATTTCAGCCGTATTCACGGCAATCCGTAACGTCTTAATTTTCCCACTAAACATCTGGTCAATATCTTCAGCAGTCCGTTCCACAATATCACGATTATGATTAAGCACTATGCGAGTCAGAACCTTCTCACCTTTATACTCGGCGATCTCCATGGTTAACACTAAGGGGAAAATAGTCATACAAATAAGACAGAAGCTCAACTTTTTCCACAAAACCTGTCTGCGCCATAGATTGGCAATACTATGTACTATCCTGTCCAAACGCATTCAAGAACTCCTCCCCCACAATAACATATATTTTCTAAATCCACAGTTTCCATGATAAAATTCTTTTTTGTCACCTCTTCGCAGTATAACATATCCTTGTCAATTTTTGATGAATTATAATTATCCATGGCGAAAATTACTGATTAAACAAATTGTGAAATTGAAATAATGCATGTACTAGAACCAATGTTCCTGGTGCAAAAAAAAAATTACGAAGTCAAAATGTACTTAATCTTTCACCAAAATATCAAACTACAATACCCATAATATTGTTTATAAATTCAACTTCAGAAAGAGCACATTGAAATTCTCCAATCTGCCCTTTTCTAATCATACGCATTATTTCAATTCCACAAATTGTTTTTTTAGCAGTTTCAAAACTATCAATAGCAAAGAATTTTAGTGTTCGGCAAATCTGGCCTGAGTCACTTTAAGATTTCTTAAATTTTTATCCTAACCGTATACTCTTGATAAAAAAATATTTATTTCTACTAACCGCCAAATTCTTTACTTTCTTATTCTACCTTTTCGAAAAATCAAGCACGAATATCAAAAAGGAAGGCACGAAATTTTTCTTTCATACCTTCCTATTTTTCCACACCATACTAACTCAGCAAATTGTTCTTTATATAGAATCCAGACGACTATCACTGCAAAGGTAAAATAGCAAATTCGCCGTTAAATGTCGCCGATATTCAGCACTTGCCCGAATATCATCAATAGGCTTAGTACTTAACATTACCATCTCTCCTGCCTGCGCTAGTACCTCATCAGATAGAATCTTTCCCTTTAAAAAATCTTCTACTGCTGGTAACATCATCACAGTAGGGCCGACACTCCCCCAAGCCAATTTAAGATTTTTCACCGTTTCATCAGAATTTAATTCTAGCATCACAGCCAAACTAGCAATGGAAATTGCCAGAGCCTTACGTTTGCCAACCTTATAATACGCAGAAAACGTATTCGGCATTGGCAGCGGAATATAAATACCTGTTACAAATTCACCCTGTTTTAGTATTGTATGCCCCGGGCCTCGAATAAACTGAGCAATCGGCACACAGCGTTGTGCTGTTTGCTCACTAATTGCAATCTTTGCGCCCAGAACGTAGAGCGGTGGCAAAGTATCTCCTGCCGGCGATGCAGTACACACATTTCCGCCTAGAGTTCCACTATGGCGGATCGGTGGCGAACCCAGCACCGATAATGCATCATACAGAACTGGAAAATGTTGCTTAATGATGGGACATTCCAAAAGTTGTTGATGTGTCACACCAGCACCAATAAAAAGCTCTGTTTCATTCACTTCCACTCGCTGCAGCTGGGCTAAATGCTCCACAGAAAATAACGTCGAAGGTTTATTGCCCTGTTTTCTAATCTGAACTAAAAGATCAGTACCACCAGCTAAGATACGCCCATCAGGATAAGATACAAACAGTTCTCTTAACTCTTGTATGGTACGCGGAAACAAAACGTCCATTACCCACGCCTCCCATTCAGCAAGGCAGCCGCTGCTAGAACAGCTTCTACAATCTTCTGATAACCGGTACAGCGACATAAATTTCCGCTTAGTCCTTCTCTAATTTCCGTGCTAGTTGGCTGTGGGTTACGGTGTAACAAATCCATTACTGCCAGCACCATACCAGGAGTACAAAAACCGCACTGCACTGCACCATGATCAATAAAGGCCTGCTGTACAATATCAAATCCTCCCTCAGGTGCTACACCTTCAATCGTGGTTACTTCCATACCTTCCAATTGAGCCGCTAGCATTAAACAAGAAAGGCGGCTTATTCCATTAACAAGTATGGTGCAAGCGCCACATTCACCTGCGCCACAACATTCTTTTGCACCAATCAGTCCCAAATCTTCCCGCAAAAGATCAACCACCCGCCGATCAGGCTGGGTGTCAACTATCGTTTCTTTACCATTGAGCATAAAATTCAATCTCATCGTACAGCCTCCTTACCCGCTTGACGGAGCGTCAATAATATTTTTTCCCCAGTCAGCGTTCCCCGGGTAATACGCGTTCCGATTATAGCAGCAATACCATTGGCGATGGCTGGTAAAACGCCATCGATACTAATTTCACCTGCACCTTTCATACCATATGGTCCATCATCCTCGGCTAACGATACAACTACTGTTTCCATATTGGGTATATCCATCGCCGTTGGCAGGATATAGGTAGAAAAATCATTGGTCCTGATTTTCCCCTCTTGCAGAGCAAAATCTTCGAATAAGGCATACCCAATTCCCTGTGCAGCACCACCTTGGATTTGCTGTTCAAAAACCTGGGGATTAAGCACACATCCAGCATCAATACAGTTTAGCAAATCACATACTTCCACTTCACCGGTTAATGTATCCACCTGTAGTCTAACCAACTGAACACCATAGGAAAATACGCGATGAGGATACCCATGATGCCGTAGATTTTTTCCTGTGGGCAGTACTTGTTTATTGACTGGACAAGTATAACTATATGTCGCAATCCGTTCACTGTGATCCATAAATCCTGCAATCATCTTCAGCGGAACTTCCCGACCAGAAGGCTGATGTAAAATTCGCCCAGGTAATAATACCAAATCCTGAACACTAAGTTGTTCAAGTAATTGAAACGAAAACAGCAGTAATGCTCTTGCGAGAATTCTCTCTTTCAGTATATTCGCCGCTTCAGTCAGTGCCTTGCCATAGGTAAAGGTCGTCCGACTGGCAGAAGACGAGGCAGAAGGGAGTGTCCTAGATGTATTAGGCAGGACTAACTCCATATTGTCATAGCCTTGGAAAAGAATATGCCCGACAATTTGCATATACGTAGAAGCATTGCCCTGTCCCATATCAACAACACCAACAGAAACAAGAATACGACCATCGGTAGTGAGTTCTAGCTTGGCATTGGCATAATCGGGAATAACTGGACCAAAACCAACGGCATGATAACAAGCTGCCAGACCGACACCTCGCCGTTTAAAGGGTGGAGCACTTTTCTGCCATGATTGCCGTTCACGCCATAGCCGATGTTCCTGTACCTTTGACAAACATTCTCCCATCCCTACCGTTTGCGTTAATAGCACTCCAGCAGGTGTAACACTGCCACGACGCACGGCATTTTTCAGCCGAAAGGTTAGGGAATCAAAACCTACTATTTTCGCCAGCTCATCAACTACCTGCTCGATGGCCGCCGCTACCTGTGGTACACCGAATCCACGAAAGGCGCTAGCAACGGGGTTATTGGTATAAACAACTGCCCCTTTGATTCGCGTATGGGGAATACAATACGGACCACCTGCATGTTCCATTGCTAACTCAAGTACCTCACCACCGAGTGCCGAATAAGCACCCGTATCCATTAAAATAGTACAGTCAAGGGCTTGTAAAAGGCCTTCTCTGTCACAGCCTAAGGTATATTTCATGACTGCAGGATGTCGCTTGGTTCCTGCTAGAAAGCGTTCTTCCCGTGAATACCACATTTTTACTGCTCGTCCACCTGAATGCTGAGCAGCTAGTGCCAAAAATCCCTGTACCGTAATGCCATCTTTACCACCGAAAGCACCGCCTAAATAGGGTACCCTTACTCTAAACTTGTTTGGTGGTATTTTCAAGGCCTCTGCCAATTCCAACCGATCACGAAAAGGGGTCTGAGTTGAGGCAATCATGGCAATGGTACCATCCTCTTCTAGCCACGCTACCCCAGCCTCTGTCTCAAGAAAGGCATGATCTTGCCAATTTAGTGCAATTGATACTTCCGCAGTAAACGCACAATCTACTAAAGCCTCGGCACCACGTCCGCAACTGATTTCACCACGCAGTAGTACGTTACCATCAGCTCTCCCAGGATAAAGGACTACAGCATCTTTCGCTACAGCTTCTTCCGGATCAAATACGGCAGCAAGTGGTTCATATTTCACCATAATCGCAGCCAGTGCCTGTTCTAGTATTTCTTTCGTCTCAGCCGTTACCAACGCAACGGCCTCACCGTAATGACGGACAATACCATCTGCCAAGATAGGTTGATCTTTTTCAAAAATGCCCAACCGATTACTGCCTAATACATCTTGACTTGTCAACACCGAAATGACACCAGCCATATTTTTTGCCTGTGAAATATCAAGACTTTTAATCCTAGCATGAGGATAGGCAGCACGCTTGATACCTGCCCAAAGGTAGTTCTCTGGATAATAATCTGTCGCATACTTTTCTTCACCCGCAACTTTGGTCAGCGCATCGACCCTAGGCGCTGATCTGCCGATGACTAGGGGCTCACTAGTTATCAGACGACTATTATGATGCATGATTTTGCTTTCTGCCCATGTTGGCATCTCCTTCCTCTTCCCTTTTAACTTATAGAACGTTTCTCGTTACTACTTGCCAATCATTTTTAATAAATTCCTTGATTTTCTTGGCTCGTTTGCTATAGACATTCGCGCCATCAAAATTGGGTGAACCAACTATTTTTTGCATAAAGAAACCGTCATCGTCAAACCAACGTGGCAGTGCCCCACCAAAAAAGTAACCACGCTGGCGTAGTGCGTCAACTACTGCCCCTGTCCAAGGGCGAGTCAGTCTAATAAATACTTGCGTAACAACCATCCCCGCTGCTACTACTTGTTCCTCTAAGGCATCAAAATACTCTGCAAAATCTCCGCCAGTTTCGTCAAAAGTCAGTCTTGCTACCCCTGCCTCAACAAATATCTGTAATTCTCCCACGGTTGCGATGTCTGCCGGCAGTACCGCATTCGCTGTAACGAAATGATGTCCGCAATCTGCGTTAGTATAAATTTCTTGCAACATCTCTTCATAAACGGCCGGCAGATAGATGGTCTGTGGCCTAGTCTTAAAGTGCCGGAAAACAAGCAATGTAGAAACACGCCCATTTGCCACCTGAGAATCGACTTGACTATACGCCTCGGCAGGCATCAAATCCATTTCTAGCCCCGTCTCGTAAGCTTTTTGTCGAATCGCTGCTTGTTGCGTAAATACATGATTACATACTGCTTCCGCCCATACCTGTTCTAACCCGTAACGCGGAGGAATTTTCATTAAAGACTCAGTAAACAATTTCATTGCTATCAATGTATGACGATAGTCGTGCCTAACCATCAATTGTCCCTGTTCATACAGTTCTTTGTTGGGTGGCGATGAGCGGTATAGAGCAATATGTCCTACAATCTCGCCCTCATTCGTACGAGCCACCATTCGGTATGTTTCACCAGCATCACTCTGACGTATCAATTCCGCAGGATCATATACTTCTCTTCTAGGATAATTTTCACCATAAATTGCCCGATATAATTCCACTACCCCTGGTGCATCCGCCGAATTAAAAAAATCAACTTTCCAAAACTTCTCTACCAACTCTTCCGTCATCATGACATCCTCCTTATCCATCTGATTTCAATATAGGCAAACCCCTGTCATCGTCCGCACCATGTACCCCATCCGCATGAGTTTGCGATATGCCAATGTATCGCTAAAGGGCAGACGAATGATCACATAATTACCTTCACCACAAATATAAGGTAGTCCCAAAATTTCTAATTGCTGTGTTAGATAGTCTTTTGATTCGCGTACCAACGCCTTGGTACGCGCCACGGTGCCATCACTCTAAACTTATTTGGTGGTATTTTTAAAGCTTCTGCGGGATCAAATACAGCAGGCAGTGGTTCATATTCCACGATAATAGCAGCAAGTGCCTGTTCAAGCACTTCTTGTGTCTCAGCCGTTACTAACGCGACAGCCTCACCATAATGCCTGACAATACCATCTGCCAAGATGGGTTGATCTTTTTCAGAAATACCCAAGCGATTGCTGCCTAGCACATCTTGACTGGTTAATACCGAAATGACGCCAACCATACTTTGGGCCAGTGAAATATCAAGACTCGTAATGTTAGCATGAGGATAGGCAGCACGCTTGATACCTGTCCAAAGATAGTTCTCTGGATAATAATCAGTAGCGTATTTTTCTTTGCCTGTAACTTTAGTTAGCGCATCGACTCTAAGTGCCGATCTACCGATAACTGGCGCTTCGCTGGTTATAAAACGACTACTTTGACACATGAGTTTCCACGTAATCAATGGTATTACCTAATGTTTTAAGTTTCAAGATATCCGCCCCCTGCACGATAAAATCAAAGGTATCCTCAATATCAGCTAACAGCCAACTAAAACCTAGAGAATCCAGTCCGATCAGTGCTAATTCTGTATCCATGTCGATTGACTCTGGGCTACTACTAGGTACACGTTTGGCGATAATCTCCCGTAAGTGATTTTCAATTTGTGTTCTGTTCATGTTGACATCTCCCTTTATTATTAAATTTATAGTTTTTTCCCCTTAAGCATCTGCATCGCCATTTCCTTTAGCCTAAACTTCTGCACCTTGCCACTGGCAGTCTGGGGATATTGATCCACAAACAGGAATTGGGCAGGAACTTTATGAATGGCAATCCGTTCTCGACAATATCGTTTTATTTCCAATGGAGTCGCGGTTTGGTCTACTTGTAAACGTATAAAGGCTACCACCTCTTCACCGTAATATTCACAAGGTATCCCCACTACCTGGGCGTCTTTTATCTTGGGATGAGTATATAAAAATTCTTCAATCTCCGCTGGATACACATTCTCACCACCGCGAATGATCAAATCCTTGATACGACCAGTAATATGATAATATCCCTCAGCAGTAGCACAGGCTAAATCACCACTATGTAACCAACCTTCGCCATCAAGCGCTTGGCCAGTAGTCTCTGGCATATTATAATACCCTTTCATCTGGGAGGGGCTTTTAATACAAAGCTCACCATCAATTCCCGTCGCCACTGTCATACCCGTCTGAGGATTAATAATTTTTAATTCTACCTCAGGCATCGCCTGTCCAAGGGTAGTAATGCGATGTTCGAGTGAATCATCCCACCGATTCATAATACTGATAATGGCTTCTGTCGACCCATATAATATACCGAATTCACGTGCCCCCATCTTTTCCACCACCGTTTTGACCAGTTGCGATGAGCAAGGAGCACCTGCCATATTACCCCCGCGCAAAGAAGATAAATTATAGGTATGATTCTTCATTTCTTCTAAAGTCGCAACGAACATGGTGGGCGTGCCACATACGGCAGTAGCCTGACAAGATTGAATGGTTCGTAATAATTCTTGCGCATTAAATCGTTCTATCGCAGCAATACTAGCACCAACAGCAACGGCTGCCATAACCGCAATACAACCATAAGCATGGAAGAAAGGCAACGGGATGCAACTAATATCTTGCGAGGTTAACCCTTGGCACTCTGCCGTAGCCAATGCATTTATAATATAACTGCGCTGGGTAAACATAGCACCTTTTGGTGTACCCGTTGTGCCAGAAGTATACTGTATAACGAAAATATCCTCACCGGTTACTGCATTTTCTCTAACAGCTAATTCTTTATCACTGGTATTCTTGCTTTTCTCTAAAAACTCTTGCCATGTAAACATACCGGGATGCTGTTCTTGCCCCAGAAAAACAACATTTCTCAGTGCTGGCAGACGCTCTGACTGCAAACACCCTGGCCGCGCTGTTTTCAGTTCAGGACATATTTCATAGATCGCAGTTAGGTATTCCCCTGGTTGACTGGCACCATCAGCAATAAATAATGTTGTAGTGATTGATTGTTTAAGAACATATTCCAATTCATAGGCGCGATAATTACTATTGATTGCTACTAATGGTACACCCACCTTAGCACAACCAAACTGGATCAATAACCATTCTGGTAAGTTTGTTGCCCAAATAGCAGCAGGACTACCATGAACCACATCAAGGGCTAGCAGTCCTTGGGCAACACTGCAGGAAATATTGTTAAGTTCACCATATGTATACTCTACCTGTTGTTTACAGTAGAGCAGTGCTCGGCTATTTGGCGCAATATGTACTTTCTTTGCCAACAAGCTGCCGACCGTCAACCGATCCGTTTCCTGTATAATCATTCTCCCTTCACTTCCTTTGAACTTATAGAATGGTTCCCGTTACTGCTTGCCAATCAAATTTAATAAATTCCTTAATTTTCTTAGCCCGTTTACTATAGATATTTGCGCCATCAAAATTGGGCGAACCAACTATTTTTTGCATGAAGAAACCGTCATCATCAAACCACCGTGGCAGTGCCCCACCAAAAAAGTAACCACGCTGGCGTAATGCATCAACTACTGCCCCTGTCCAAGGACGAGTCAGTCTAATAAATACTTGCGTAACAACAATCCCCGATGTTACTATCTGTTTCTCCAAACTATCGAAATAATCTTTGAAATTACCACCTATTTTATCAAAAGTAAGTCTTGCTACCCCTGCCTCAGCAAACATCTGTAATTCTCCCACTGTCGCTATGTCTGCTGGCAGTACCGCATCTGCGGTAAAAAAAGTATGTCCACAATCTGCGGTAGCATAAATTTCTTGCAACATCTCTTCGTAAACAACCGGCAGATAGATGGTCTGCGGCCTAGTTTTAAAGTTGCGAAAAACAACCATCGTAGAAACGCGACCATTCGTCGCTTGAGAATTCGCCTGACTATAAGACTCCGCAGGCATCAAATCCATCTCTAGTCCCGTTTCATAAAAACCTTGTCCCAACACTGTTTGTTGAGTAAATAAATGATTACAGACCGCTTCCCCCCATACTTGCTCTAATTCATAACGCGGGGGAATTTTTTCTAGGGACTCATGAACTAGCTTCGTAGCCATCATTGTCTGGCGATAGTCGTGCCTAACCATCATTTGTCCCTGTTCATAAAGATCTTTATTGGGTGGTGATGAACGGTATAAGGCAATATGTCCTATCACTTCACCTTCATCAGTACGAGTCACCATCCGATATGTTTCACCAGCATCACTCTAACGTATCAATTCCTTAGGATCATATACTTCCCGCCTTGGATAATTGTCCCCATAAATTGCGCGGTACAATTCCACCACACCTAGCGCATCAGCAGGGCTAAAAAAATCAATTTCCCAAGACTTGTCTGTCGACTCTACAGCCATAATTACATCCTCCTCATTCCATCTTATTTATTAACCCCTTATTTCAACTTGGTAAGTTCTTAGCAACCGCAATAATAATGTCAGAGCGATCATTGCTGCGCCTATCGTTGCCAACGGATGACTCCAAAACACCCCTCGCTCGCCCCAATAACTACCAATCCAATACGCCAGCGGCACCCGTAATACAATAATGTAAGCAAAAGAGACAACCATCATTAAGGCTGGCCGTTTCAGTCCTTGCACTGTTCCATAGAAAGCAAATAATATGGTAGAAAAAACAATAGCAATGCCTGATGCCTGAATAGCGTAACCACTCAGTTCTCTCAGCTCCGCCGGCGGACGAAAAACAGCATTTAACATATGAGGGAATGAAACAAATAGTAGCATCACCGGCAATACAATGCCAAGGGATAATGTAAAGAAAAATTTTATGCCGCTACGAATACGAATATAGTCTTGTTTTCCTGCATTAAAACTAATAAAAGTTGCCAAAGCATTGCTCATACCCATGATGGGTAACATAACCATCATCTCCGTACGCGACATCATATTCCACGCGCCAACTGCAACGGCTCCAAATTGAATGAGCACTCCATTCAATAGTATTAAGCCAAAGGGCGAAACCAGATAAGAACTCGCAATAAACATTCCCTGACTAGCAATGCGTCGCCAATATTTGATCATTCCTAATGTAGGGATGATCGATAGGGGGCTATACCCAGTCACTTGTAAACGCCAACTTAAGTAAATCCCAGCCGCAATTTGCCCAAAGAGTGTACCAAGGGTTGCGCCAGCAGTCCCAAGATTTAGCCCAAAAATAAGCAGTGGATCAAGTGCCATATTCAGTACGTTACCTAGAATCATACCCTTCATTGGCGTCACGGTATCACCTTTAACAATAAACAAAGCTTCCGCCGCCATTACATATCCCATCACTGGAAAGCCTGCAACCAACCAAAATGTAAAGCCGTAAATATGCTCCATAACCACTAAATCCGCGCCCAGAACAGTAAAAAAAATGCGACATAATTCTGGTACCATCAGCGGCAAGAAACAGATCATAACGAGTGTCATTAGTGGCAGTATTGACCTGCCCATCTGCTGTACATCGGCCTCATTCCCAGCTCCCCGATCATGACTAATCAGCACCACACTCCCCATGGCAATTCCTTTCCCCAATGAAAGAGCGATATAGGTTAATGGTAGCGATAACGAAATAGCGGCTAACGGTATTTCTCCCAACCAAGAAATAAAGATTGTATTTACATAAGAATATAAATTTTGAAAGAACAAAGATACCATTAACGGAATGGCTAATCGAATCATGACCCGTGGTACAGGATCATTTGCCATATTGACTGGAATTTTCATTGCAAAACCTCCCGTATCCCAACACGACCTAACTAACGTTATATAATTGTTTTAAGCGCTCGAATAAATCCTTCCATAACTGATACAGCATGTAGTGTCACCCGAATATGATTGGGAAAGCGAAAACCTGTCATCGTCCGCACCATGTAACCCATCCGCATGAGTTTGCGATATGCCAATGTATCGCTAAAGGGCAGACGAATGATCACATAATTACCTTCACCACAAATATAGGGTAGTCCCAAAATTTCTAGTTGTTGCTTCAAATATTCCTTGGATTCCCGCACCAACGCCTTGGTACGTGCAACATGACCACCATCATCAGCGAGTACCGCCAGTGCAGCTTCTTGCGCTAGCACATTGACGGAATACACAATGCAGGTGCGACGAATGACATTCACGATATCAATATTGCCTGCTAAATAGCCAATCCGTAGTGCCGCCAAGGCATACATTTTAGAAAAAGTACGAAAAATAACTAGGTTAGGATATTCCTTGATCAGGCTCATCCCATCAGGGAAATCCTTTGCCTCGGCAAATTCAGCATAGGCTTCATCCACTACAACAATTTGTTGTCCATTTACCTTGTCAAGAAAGGCCCGCAATCGCCCTTCGCTCCAGTATGTCCCCGTCGGATTATTCGGATTGCAGATAAAAATAATCTTTGTCCGATCATCCACTGCTGCGAGCATAGCTTCGTCATCAAAACCATAGTCTTTCAATGGCACCAACCGACTTTCAAAGCCAGAAAAATCCGCCACCCACTCATAAACGGCAAACGTCTTATCCGCGGTGATAATATTGTCACCCTGCTGACAAAAAGCCTTGATCACAAAGGCAATCACCTCATTAGCGCCGTTACCGACAATAAATGCATCTGGCGAAATTCCATAAATCTCGCCTAACCGTTGCCGCAAATGATAGGCATCACCGCTGGGATAAATTGCCGCCCTTTCTGGTGCAAAACGTTTTATGACTTCTAGTGCTTGTGGTGGTGGACCGATCACATTCTCATTGTTATTCATACGACAAAGAAACGGCGTCCCATACATCTGTTTTAGCTCATCATCTGGTTTACTCGGGATATAAGGCTCAATTTTATGAATATATGCCGGTACTAACTGTTTCAGGGGAGGAAACTTGCCTGCCATACTATTCTCCTCCCGCATATTGGAATACCACAACATCACCCTGTCCACCCCATGGTAAAACGAAGGAAGGCCTAAACCCTACGATTCTAAGATCTGGCACGAGCAAAGACTCCAATTCTTTTCCAATATCTAATTCAAAAAATATCGTTGATAAGCCTTGTTTTTGCAAAGAAGAAACATAATCTATTAGTACACTCTGAGCATCTACCCCAACTAACAGAGCGGAAAGAACAGCCTGCTTTTGATTTCGATCGATTGACACGGAAAACAGCGAATACGGAACTAGGTTTTCACCTGCGCACTCAACAGAAATGATATTCCGTGGCAAAACAAGACGTTCATAACATTTCTCCACAAATTTTTGCAGGGAAGAATGGACAAAAACCACCATTCCCGTATCCTCTTCTAATTGCCGATACAATACAGTATGGCTGTTCAATGTTTTTCCCTCAGCAATAGTCAAACCCAGTTCCTCAAAATAATCCCTAGGAAATTCTTTTGTTGGTTGTCTAACGACCACAGTAACAGCACTAGAACGAGCCAATTTTTCTAGTGCTTTTTCCACTAATCGTACAGCCAGTCCTTCTTGAAAAATATAAGGTCCATATGCTTCAGCCATCTTACCATTCCACCGCCACAACATACCACCACCCACATTCCCTTTTCCATCAACAGCCAATATAGCCTGATATTCACCACTATCTACCATATCAACAACCTTACCAGGAAAACGGAAAAATCCGGGAGCCGCTATGCCATAACTGTTAATTACTTGCTGAGCAAACCACTTCAAACTTTCTCGCCCGCCAGCGTCAATGGTATAGTCTCCTTTAGGCGGCATTGCCAATTGCGCTACCACTTCAGAATATTGTTTCTCAACTAAAAAATACAAACCCATTTCCTTATCTTGTTCCATCACCAACTTAAATCGATCCACCATGCGGGTTGCCAACAAAATACCCATTTCTGCCAAAAAGTTCTCATCTTCAATATCAGTAGCAGCAGTCTTATTCATAACTTTCGTCGGCAGCAAACGTGGTGAGACAAAACAGGCAATTTCAACATAATACCCGCCTGATTTAGCAACTAGACGCATTGTTTCTCCCTTTCTCGCTTGCGCTACAATAAAGACAAAGATCTCTTCTACCGCCAAACCTAGTCGCAGGCCCCTAGTATCATCTAGTCCAAATACTTTAGCCGCACTTTCAGCAAACCCTGTAACGAGAGGCAACATATCCATCGCCAATAAAGTTCGCAACTCCACAACTCTATCTTCTTCCATAATCAATCTCCTCATATACATATTAATCATTACGTAATTACGCTCCGGGATTATCATTTGGCTCTTTATTGATCGTCAAACGTAGGACATTTTGATTATTTTCTCTTTTATAGTTAATAAATTTATATAATATTCTAAATTTAGATAATTTCATATCATTTTATCATATCACATCAAAGCATAACAGAACTTTAAGATTTCTTAATAAAGTTTTATAGCAACTAAACAATATTATTGAACAAGACCACCAGTTTGTTAAACAAACTGGTGGTCTTGTTCAATAATATTGTTTAGTTATTTTACTTCCGAAGCGTTGCTTTGACTGAAATAATGCCACTATAAATCCTTTCATGAATAACAATTTTAATTGTAGCATCTTTATCACGATGTTTAGATACAAAGAAGTCAATAGTATTTCCTACAGAATCAGCCGCTCTATATAAATACGAATTTTCACCCTTAATTTTCAGATAAGTTTCATCCATTCGTCACGAATCATTCGTTGTCTTAAGATGTTTTCTTACTCTAACGCAAGAGTATTACTTCCTGAGACAACCAACGCAACCGCTAGTAAAGGTATTTCATTTACTATAATAACAAAGAGATCACAGCTAGAGCTGCTTTTTTACTGGACATAGGGTTTTGACCAGTAACTAGATTATTATCCACTACCACATGTTCAGTGAAACTAGCTGCTACTTGATGGTTGGCACCTTGCTCTCTCAGACGAGTTTCTAACATGAAAGGTACTAAGTTTTCCAACTTCGCCATATATTCTTCCTCGTTAGTAAAGGAAGTTAATGTTCTTCCTGCTACAAGAGATTTACCATCTTCCATTTGGATACCTACGAGTCCAGCCACCCCGTGACAAACGGCGGAAATTGGTTTTCCCCTTCGGGCAAAGTTTTTAATCACAATCTTCAAATCTGCACTAGTAGGGAAGTCGAACATAGTGCCATGTCCACCAGTTAAGAAAATTGCATCATAGTCCTCAGGATTTATTTCCGCTAATGGAGTCGTATTCTGCAAAAGAACTACTTCAGGCGGTAGTTCCCGCTCTGCCATAAGAGAATTTTTATCAAGAGGAGCAATACCTCCTTTGGGACTGGCTACAGTAATATCGTAACCCTGATCTTTGAATTCTCGGTAGGGAGCAACAAACTCCTCTAACCATAGTCCAGATGCATGAGATTCATCAATACGGTCGTGGTTGGTAACAACCATTAGAATGTTTCTATTTTTCATGGATATTCCTCCTAGTATACTTTTAGTCATATTCCAAGGCTATGTACTACTTTTAAAAAACGAAATAATCTTAGCCAAATGAAAATATTGCCTATACACATTATAACTTATAGATAATAAATTGTAAATAATAACTACTATCTATGAATTTTCCTTCCTATGCAGATTTATCCTTTAACGCCTTTCTCATTGTACAAAAAAGAATACTGTATAAACCAGCATTTCCCTTGAATTGGTGTCTATATAAATGCATGATCTTTATTGCCTCATTATTAATTGCAATATTTTTTAGGGAATGTAAAAAAACAGGTTCTGATACGAAAATTATACAAAACCAACTTTACTCTATCGTTCAATATTTACCGCTAATTAGTAACTAAGTCCATAACCTATTTTAAACAAGTTATTTCCTTGACTTTGTATAGGTACAGGTAGTTTTCCTGATGGATTAAGACTGCCAAAAATAGCTGCCATACCTGCCTGAATATTAGCGGTACTGCTCCCGTATACAGCAAGATAAGCTTTAGCACCTTGTAAATATAAAATATCGTATGGTGTCCCCATGGCTATAACAACAATTTTCTTCTTCGCCAGATTAGCATACTGGGTAAGTGCATTAGCAAAACTAGCCGCTGCTGTTTGCCCTGGAGTACGGCTGTCCAATGTAGAACTATATGTGGCAAGTATAACATAATCAGCCTCGTCAATTACTGTTTTTTGCACCGTAGTCAGCTTATCAAGATTGTCATATAGCATAGCGTTAACCTTATTATCTTTATATCCGCTTAATATCAGCTGTGTAAGAGCCGCTTGCTGCATAGCATTCAGCAATTCGGACCGAGGAATAGCCAACACAAGCCTGCCGCCGGGTTTTAACTTTAAAGGCAGCACAAAGTCTTCGTTTTTCAATAATGTTACAGCTTCGCGAGCCATTATGTATTCCTGATCCTTGTATTCTTTGCTGCCTACTATGCTTTGCCCTGCAGTAAGCTGCACACTACTTGGAAATTTGTTTGGAGTAATCCTTTGATGTTTTAAACGCAAAATCCTTTTCACCGATTGGTTCAGTCTTTCTTCAGAAATGACTCCTGTTTTTACTGCCTCTATCACTGCAGCGTATGCCTTAGGCAAATGACTTGGCATAAGCAAAATATCTGCACCAGCTTGAATAGCCCCTACTACAGCTTTTTCGGAACCAAAATGTTCTGTAATGGCCTTCATTTCCATTGCATCAGTTATAATTACACCATCATAGCCATAATTTTCCCTGAGAAGGTTAGTCAAAATTTTATGTGAAAGGGTAGCTGGCAAGAAAACCGGCTGTCCATCTTTTTTTGACATAACCTTAGTATCATCCAATGCAGGAAAAGCGACATGAGCTGCCATCACCATATCGGTATTTAAAAGATTCTCGCGAAAAGGCTGCATCTCTAATTCTCTCAAACGACTTTCGTCGTACAAACAGATAGGCAGTTCCAAATGAGAATCCACCGAAGTATCGCCGTGTCCGGGAAAGTGCTTGACTGCTGCCATGACGTCTCCAGCATGTAACCCTTGAATATATGCAGTTCCCATTTTAGTGACCGCTTGTCCGTCAGCCCCAAAGGAACGAATACCAATTACAGGATTATCTTGATTGCTGTTAATATCCAGCACAGGCGCTAAGTTAAGATTAAGCCCTAACACCGCTAATTCCTTTCCAAGAATATTTCCAGCTATGTAGGCATTATCAACTGATCCAGAAGCCCCTAATGCCATATTACCTGGCAGATTGGTACCAAAACGGAACCGATTGACACGTCCGCCCTCTTGATCAGCAGCAATAAATAAAGGAATTGGGCCTGCAGCTTGCTGCAAATTTCTATTTAAATTTACTGTTTGTTCTATATCAGCAAAATTTTCACTAAATAAAATGACTCCGCCCAAATGATATCTTTTTATCTCATCCTTTACCGCTTGCGTTGCAGTGGTAACATCCTTACCATTCTCTTGGCGAAAAGCTTCCATAAATAGTTGACCGACCTTCTCTTCGAGGCTCATTTGAGCCACTCTATGAATAAGAGTCTCTTCCATTGAGATATCCACGAGTGGCTGAGCCAAGGCCACAGAAAAGTTAACAAACACCATACAAAGAAATACAAAGAACCGACGCATGCTATACTCTCCTTTACCTACGGTCTGCCTGCTTCAGAAAATCCCTCACAACAGTGAAGTATTCTTCAGGCCTTTCCAAATAATATTCTTGAGAAGTGTCCTCGATGACTTCTATTTCTAAACCCGGAAAAGCTTGCTAATAAAACGGTTTTTTGTGCAAAAACTTTCACAGAGTCAAAGATACTTTACCTTTCAACAGAATATCAAGCTGCGATACTCATAATTTTATTAAAAAACTCAACCTCAGAAAAGATGGATTGAATTGCTGCAACTTGCCCCTTATATAATCATATTCATTATTTCGATTCCACAAATTGTTTTCTCGGCAGTTTCTAAACTATTTACCCTTATTTTTTTAAATATTCTTCATCCATTCACCACGAATCGTTCGTTGGCTTAAGATATTTTTAGAAATCCATATTTAAAAAACAGCCCCCTTACATCTGACCGTTCATAGAACGGTCGGATGTAAGGCTTTAAGTGACATTCCTTAAATTATTTATCAGCTTTATTTTGCCCCATCTCTGGTTTCACCTTAAACCATGCAGCATACATTGTCGGTAAAACAAGCAAAGTCATAACGGTTGCCCCAAGCAATCCACCGCCAATAGCCACCGCCATCGGTCCCCAAAAAGTGCTCGGAACCAATGGAAGCATGCCGAGTATTGCCGCCGCTGCTGTAAGCATAATGGGACGAAACCTCAGTATGGTTGAATTGATAATGGCATCCCAAGACGACTCGCCTGCTTTGATATGCTGCTCAATCTGGTCAATTAGAATAACCGAGTTGCGGATAATCATCCCGCTAAGAGCTAAGATTCCGAGCTGAGCCACAAAGCCCATAGGGCGCATAGTTAACAACATTGATAGACTAACTCCTATGATCCCTAGTGGAGCAGTAAGAATCGTTAGGATCATTAAGGATATCTTCTGCAGCTGAAACATCAGAAGAATCACAATCATCACTAACATAATAGGAACTGGTTGCAATAAAAATCCTATTGAAGTTTTGCTTTTTTCCGATGACCCACCAATATCAATACTATAACCAGGAGGAAGACCTGAGCGAACTGACTTTAGGCTTTCATAGACTTTTTGTGTTGCATCATTACCAGTTACTCCATGAATTACATCTGCTTGTACGGTAATCGTTGGCTTTAGGCTATACCGCCAGATTAAACCTTCTTCTGCATCATAACTTATTTTTGCAATTTGCTCTAAAGGTACGAATTTGCCATTGCCTATATGTATCGGCAAATCTTTGATACTGGTTAGATCTTTGCGATTTTGGGCGTCTATGCGGAATACAATACCAACGGTCTTATCTTGTTCATAAAACTCGGCAATAGAGGCCCCCGACAGTTGAGTCTGTAGATCCTGAGCTAACCCCTGGCTACTCATTCCCAACATCCTTACCTTGTCTTGGTCAACAGTTAGATGCATGACTTTGCTTTTTTCGTTCCAGTCAAAGTTAATATTTTCAAGGTTTGGATTATCTGCCATACAATCGCTGACCTGTTTTGCAATCGCACGTACTTTCCCGTGGTCGTAGCCGCTAACACGCAGCATAACGGGGTAAGCTGAAGGCGGGCCGGTTTGAATTAATTTGACATGTCCCCGCACACTTTCGAATGAATCAGCAAATAACGTATCAACTTTCTGATTCAAAGCTTCACGGGCCTTTAAATTTTTGGCAACAATGATAAACTGAGCAAAATTGTTTGCTGGCAGCTTAGGCTCCATAGTAAGAATAAAGCGCGGCGCTCCCTTGCCGACATAATAGCTGTAACTCTCAATATCCGAATCCCCTGCAAGACTATCGGCAAGCTTTTTGGCTTCTTGCTCAGTAGCCGCTAGCGACGATCCCTCCGGCAACGTCATCTCAACAATTAGTTCAGGACGAGTTGATGGTGGAAAAAATTCCTGTTTTACAAACTTTAATAAAAAGATAGAAGCGATAAAACAAGCTACCGTTACGCTAAGTACCATTTTCTTGTGATTCAGACACCAAATAAGCATCTGCCGAAATATCTGGTAAAATCTAGTGTCATATATATTATGCCCCTGCTCCAACCTATGTTTGGGCTTGATTAACTTAAAGCCTAGCAACGGCGTTACTACAACCGATACAAGCCAAGAAATTAAAAGGGCAATCGTTATAACCCAGAAAAGACTACTGGTGAATTCAGCTGTCATACCTTTTGAAAAGCCTACAGGTATGAAGCCTGCGCAAGTGATAAGCGTGCCTGTAAGCATCGGGAAAGCTGTGGCCGTATAGGCATAACAAGCAGCTTCAAATCTCCCCCACCCTTGCTCTAATTTTACGCTCATCATCTCAACAGCAATGATAGCGTCATCTACCAATAATCCTAGTGCAATGATTAATGCTCCTAGTGATACTTTATGCAAATCGATCCCCCACATCTCCATGCACACAAATATACCAGCAATCACCAGGGGAATGCAGAGGGCAACTACAATGCCTGAACGAAAGCCGAGACTGAGAAAACAAACAACTAACACAATAATGATGGCTTCCCATAATGATCCTACAAACTCGCCAATTGATTCTTTAACAACTTTGGGTTGATTGGATACTTGATTGATTTCTAAACCTAGTGGTAAATCTTTTTTGATTATATCAATCATTTTATCCAATTCTGCTCCCAGAGTAAGAATATTTCCTCCCTTATCCATAGAAAGAGCAATACCTATCGCAGGTTGCCCATTATAATACATTTTGGGTTCTATGGGATCGATGTAACGGCGCTCAATCCTAGCAATATCACCTAGACGGAATGTCCGTTCATTGACTCGAATCGGCATATTGCGAAGACCATCAACATTTTCAAACATCCCGGAGACCCGTAAATACACATTATCTGTGGATGTCTCAACCATACCTGAAGCAGTCATAGCACTCTGCGCTTTTATGGAAGCAATCATAATATTGGGGTCTATTCCAAGCCCAGCTAATTTACTACTTTCCATTTCGATATAAATTTTTTCTGGTTGAACGCCGATGAGCTCAACCTTTTTCACATTGCTTACACCAAGTAAGATCCTGCGAATTTGCTCGGCTTTCTCCCGCATATCCTCATAACTGTATTCGTCTGATGTAAGGGCATAAATACTACCGAATACGTCATCAAACCGATCATTAAAAGCGGGTCCAACGGCTCCTTGTGGTAATGTACCTTTGATGTCATTGACCATGTTACGTACTTCAAGCCAAGTAGGCCTGACATCTTTTTCTTTTACCGTCTCTTTTAGATTCACATAGATGACAGCTTGACCTGGACTTGAGTAGCTTTTTAAATAATCCAGACCTGGTGTATCCTGTAACTTTTTTTCAATTTTATCTGTAACCTGTTCTTCCACCTGACGAGCGCTTGCCCCCGGCCAAGCAATAGATACGATCATCTGGCGGATTACAAAATCAGGATCTTCCATTCTGCCTAGCTTCTGGTAGGAAAATATTCCCCCCGCAAAAACCATTAGGATGAATAAATACACAAGTTGCTTATGTTTAAGTGCCCATTCTGTCAAATTGAGGTTACTCATATACGCACCTTCTCTCCTTCCCGCAGTTTTTGAACTCCAGCGGTAACAACTACATCTCCATCTTGAAGCCCTTCTAATATCTGAATGTTCCCATCACCGAAACCTCCAACTTTTACAGGACGCAAACTTACTACGCCATCTTTAATAATCCATACATTCGGCAACGTATCCGTCTGGTAAATTGCCGTTAAGGGAATATACACAGCCTGCTGGCTAGTCGAGTTCGCTACTGCTACATTTGCAGTCATTCCTAAATTCACGCTTGCAGGAGGATTGATTAAGCTCACTCTGATTTTATAGGTTCGGGATACCTTATCAGCCACTGGAGAAATTTCTCTGACTTTTCCCTCTGTTATAACGCTTGGTAGTGCCCAGAAGCTAATATGAACTTGCTGTATATTACGCATTTGGTCAATGCGGTTTTCTGGAATATTGATTTCAATTTCACGTTCACCGTCTTTCACTAAGGTGAGGATAGACTGACCAGCACTCACTACTTGCCCAGCCTCGGCATTTATGCTAGAAATAACTCCGTTACTATCTGCCACTAGAGTACTATAGCTTAGTTGATTAGCTCCTTGGGTATATTGGGCTGATGATTGGCGAAGGTTGGCCAAGGCAACCTCATATGTGTTTTGATATTGATCCAGTTGAGCACTACTAATGGCCCCTTGCTCATATAATTTACGATAGCGTTCCAAGTTCATCTCGGCTAACCTCAATTGAGACTGGGCCGAAGCTACTTGTGCCGAGCTAATATTTACTGTTTGTCGAATGTCCTTCCCATCAATTTCCATAAGAACATCTCCAGGATTCACTATACTGCCAAGTTCCACATTTCGTTTTATAATTTTACCGCTAACCTGGAAAGCAAGCTGAGTTTCATATCTGCCCCGTACTTCACCAGAATAGTTCGCTATTTGCCCAGAAGCGTCCATTTTTACTGTTTGTGAGCGAACAAGGGGTATTTCCTCCTTGACTGTTTCGGATTTTGAGCATCCAGTAAGACTGAAGGATAAGAGTAGAATAAAAATTGCAGTATAAGTAGCCATAGACTTTTTCACAAAAAAACCTCCCTAAGATTTCATTACACCTGGACTAGGCATCTTCGTAACCAATAAACTATTACAGTATTTTAGTTTACATAAGGTAAAATTTAACATCTGCTATATAAACTATAATTAGCCGAATTTGTGTCTACTTCTTTACAAGGGCGTTGACGAAGAAATCGATCAGTATTTCTGTATAATCCTGATCTTTGCGAAGAGGTCCTGTACGCGCGTAGCTGAAGGCTTGGAATAACTTAAACCCAGCATAGGCTACGATTCTTTCATCCACATCTCGAAACTGCCCCTGTTGTTTGCCTTCGTGAATAATCTTGGCGATGATTGAGATGATCTCTTCATCAATAATTTCATGATATTTTCTGTTTACAAAAGCCAAGAACAATTCATCGTCTTTCAGTATTCTTGTGACAAAGTGGTCTTGGTTAAAATGCGATATGGCATTCCGAGTTAGTAAAACTAGTCTCTCAAGAGGATCAGATATATCTCCCATCTGCGAAAATAGTATCTCTATCGTTTTATGGCACTCACGTAACAGAAGACATCTAAACATATCCTCTTTGTCTTCAAAATGTTCATATATGGTTTTTTTGGAAATCCTGCAGTCTTTACTAATTTCGTCCATTGTTGTCTTTCTAAAACCAAAGCGCTCCATTCGTTCTTGAGCTTTATCAAGGATAAGATTCTTTACGTCATTCACTGTATTCCTCCTCTTCCATAAGGTCCAGTCATTAATTAGTGTCATTTTATTCCTTACTTATAAACTATTATAGTGTATTGGTTTCTTGAAATCAATAAGTAATCTACCCGCTCGAACCCATGCTTCTGCTTTTTTTATCTCAGCTTATATAGAGAGAAAGAAAAAAGCCCCTTCTTAAACTATTGCAAGAAAGGGCTGTGATTCTAGACCTTCACCAATATCTTTTTCAATCGCACTATCTCATCAGTTACTTTTTGATAATCGCCATGAGCATTATCTTGGGAATGAGCCATACGTTGAATTGAACCCCTTGTATTGAACATTTTAGAAAAAAGCCAATATAAGGGGTTCAATTCATTCATGGAATTTCAGTCTGTTTTTCTACTATGAGACCAGTAATCATTTAACACTACAATTTAGTTTCTTTAGCTATGGCAGCCATGCTCATGTTCGTGGCAAGAATCGCCCGAGTCAACAAGCGAGCCTGCAATCCAAGCAAGTGCGACCGTCTTAATATCACCCGAGCATCCCCGTACTACTTCAATTCCTGAGTTGTTCAATACCTGAACCGCCCCATCTCCCATATTGCCTGCGAGCATAACTTTAACGCCTATTTCAGAGAGAGTCTGTGCGATATTGGATTTGCAACCACAGCCTACCGGAGATTCGATAGTCTCCTGCCCAACGATTTCCTTGGAATTCTTATCCACAGTGAAAACAGTAAAGTACTCGCAATGTCCAAAATGATTGTCAATAAGATTCTGGCGCGATGGCAATGCAATTTTCATTTTCATAGTATCATCCACCTCTTTTTGTTTATTTGTTAGCTTCTGGATTAGTTGATCGACAATATGCTGCATTTCTTCCTTGGTATGACTTGTCAAACTGTCTATCGTTTGGCCTGCATCGCCGGCGGTTACGACACTTGGATCAACAGGCAAATACCCAAGAAACGGAATATTGTGATCAGCAGCCGTCTTTTCGCCGCCACCAGATTTGAATATAGCATGCGTGCTGCCACATGTGGGGCAAACAAATCCTCTCATGTTCTCAATGATGCCTAAAATCGGTAGATTGACCACTTCGCAAAATTGGATGGATTTACGCACATCCGCCAACGCAATTTCTTGCGGTGTAGTGACTATAATAGCTTGGCAATCTGTCACTGTCTGAGCCACAGTCAATGGTTCATCACCAGTTCCCGGCGGACTATCAATAATTAGATAATCAAGCGGTCCCCAAATCACATCCGATAGGAATTGACGAATAATGCCGATTTTTACCGGTCCGCGCCAGATAAGCGGCGAATCAGGATCATCCAACAATCCCTGAATGGATACTATCTTCAAATTTTCAGCAAATACGTGCGGCTGAATTTGTTTTCCCATGATATCTAACTTGAGCCCGGTAAGGCCAAAGAGTCCGGCAATACTTGGGCCATGCACGTCCACATCAAGCAAGCCAACCTTATAACCTTGGTTGCTCAAAAACACAGCCAAATTTGCTGCCACTGTACTTTTGCCAACACCACCCTTGCCGCTCATGACCACAATCTTGTGATCCACTTGCTGCAGGAATTGGCTAATTTTTTGACTTTGCTCGTCAATTTGAAAATCCTTTGCTGCTCCATTGCAAGACATTTTGAAATCCATCTCCTTCAGTTTCTCTTTTTGTTATTCTTCAGAAAAAATTGTTCACTATTACATCAACTCTCGATGCATTCTTTTAAATTCAAAAATTGCATCGTTTCCCGGAATATATCGTCATTCACTCCGATTATCATCTTCCAACAAATCTCGCCCGCATCTATGTCTGCGACAACCACCACAATTGCATGTCTTTTCATGGCCGTCACACAGATGGTAGTCTCCGCCTTCTATTCTCAATACTTTTCCATTTACCAATACTTCAGCAAGCTTTTTTCTCGCATCATTATAAATACGTTGAACGGTAGTGCGCGCGATCCTCATTTTTTCTGCACACTCTTCCTGCGTAAACTCTTCCAGGTCAACCAACCGTATCGTTTCATACTCGTCAACAGTCATAGAAACGAAATGCTCTTGATCAATTGGAGCATTAAGCGGTCCAAATCGATTGCGTTCCGGCAAACAACAAACTTTTCTGCATTTTCGAGGTCTTGGCATAATTCATTTACCTCATATTTCCAGTGTTAGGACTATAAAGCGATCATATTGCTTATTAATTCCTTATATATTTTTCTCGGTTATTGACATATGTCATTTACTATTCTCAGTATATCCCTTTTGGCTAAATATGTCAACAATTAAACTGAGAGTTCTGTGCAAAAAATAAAGCCGTGATATACTCTTACCGCAAATTTGAAAATCGAGGTAAAGAGAATGTCACAGCATTTAATTAACTGGAAACATGTCGAACCCGAGACTATAACGTTGTGGGTTCACTGGTATCTGAAGTATCCACTTAGTTATCGAATGATCGTCAAGATGATGCAAGAGAGAGGATTGAAGCTCACCCATACAACAATTATGAGATGGGTTCATCAATATTCTCCAATTATTAGCGAAAAGATCAGAAAACATATTAAACCACCGAATCGAAAAGTAAAATATCTGAACAATATTATTGAGCAAGACCATCGATTTATTAAGCGAAAGGTTAAGCCAATGCTTGGATTTGATCGTTTCAATACTGCTAAAAAACCAATTTGCGGGATTGAAACCATGCACATGATTAGTAAAGGGCAGGTTGAAGAAATTCAATCTGCCCTTTCTAAGGTTTAGTTTATAAATAAGATTATGGGGATTTTAGCTTAACATTCTAGTACTAGTAGGGGGATCTTTGACTTTTTCAAATTTTTGCACTAGTACCTATTTATCTAAGTATTGTTTAAGTTCACCCCATACAGGTTTAAATATGCCGGCAGGCATTGTTTTAAGATTTGGAGAAATTTGAGGCTTAAATTCCATTTTAGCCAAAATATCTTTCTCTAAATCAATTCCTGGCGCAATCTCAGTCAACAACATACCGTCAGCTGTCAATTCAAATACACACCGTTCGGTGACATAAACAGTTTTTTGACCGGACTTATAAGCGTATTTACCGCTGTAAGCGACCTGATCAACACGGTCTTTAAATTTACAGATAGCTCCTTCCTTAACAATGCTCAAAACGCCGTCATCTACTTTAATTTCAAGGGCACCTGCAGTAAAGGTACCAGCGAAGACGACTTTTTGCGATCCGGCAGTAGTATTGATAAAGCCACCAGGACCCATAGGTTTGTTACCAAACCGACCAGCATTAATATTTCCTTCTTTGTCTACCTGGCCTAAACCCGTGCAGCACATCTTGAGTCCGCCACCATCAAACCAGGTAAAGACATGATCTTGTTGAAGCATAGCTTCACCGTTAAAATGAGAGCCAAAGTTCAGCGCAACACCGGGAATGCCGCCGATATTGCCTGATTCGGAAACCAGAGTAAACTTATCACTGCAGCCTTCTTCTGCCAAAACGCTGGCAACACCTTGCGGAATGCCTATGCCAAGGTTGACTGCGCCGGGAAGCAGTTCCATAGCCGACCTGCGCGCAATTATTTTCCGCTCATCCATCTCCATTGTCGGAATACTGTTCTCAGGCACTTTAATATGACCAGCTAATGCCGGACTATAAACAGTACCTTGGGTTTGCCATTGGGGTTTTTCTGCAACTACAATATAGTCGACACATACACCAGGAACTTTTACCAATTGCGGATTCAGCGATCCGGCCTTGGCTATAGTTTCTACCTGAGCAATTACAATGCCGCCGCTAGCTTTGGCAGCCTGAGCAACTGGCAGTGACTCCAAAGAAAGTGATTCTTTCTCAAAACTGAGATTTCCATTTTCATCAGCAGTATTTGCTCTAATCAGGCCGATATTAATGGGGAAAGCTTTATAAAACAGATATTCTTCCCCTTCAATTTCCATCACTTTAATGATGTCTTCTTTTGTTACATCATTAACCTTGCCGCCTTCAACCCGCGGATCAATGAAAGTACCGAGACCGATTTTGCTAAACAGTCCGGCGTTTTTACGGGCTACTTCCGTGTACCACTGGCAAACAACACCCAGCGGCCAAAAATAGCATTCGCACTTGTTATCGGCTACAAACTGAGCCATTCGTGGCGATGAGCCAACATGACCAACAACTAGTCTTTTCACAAGCCCATCTTCTGCCCATGCACATTCGCCACGGCTTTTCCAGTCACCAATGCCAGCAGCATGCATAAAAGTAATTCCTTTTGGCTGCTGTTCTTTACGATATCTTTCCTGAACTGCAAGACCAACCTCTTCTGGCCAACCGGACAATCCAAATGATGCCGCAGCTACAGTAGCTCCATCTTGAAATAGTGCAGCTGCTTCTGCTGCCGTGATAATTTTTGCCATACTAATACACTCCCTTTTCTTATTGGCTGTAATTCTTCCCAGTTGCCTGTTTAATGTGCCTCTGTCAAAAGATTGAATATTGACAAAATTCGACTCAATATCCTCCTAAAGAATTACTCCTTTCTACCTAATATTTCCACAAAGTATACCATCTTTCCTTTGTTTGCTGCATACTATATTTACATGATCAAATCGTGTTCCCACCACAATATGTATTATCCAACGATAATAAATGGTAGAGTTTTAGTGCTAACCAGAGATTAAGTCTCACTTCCGGCACATTTAGGTCATTACCAAGAATGTTTTCAATCTTTTTTAAACGATATTGAACCGTGTTTACATGTAAGAACATATGTTTAGCAACGTCAACCTGTTTGCTGTTATATTTTAGGTACATTTTCAATGTGGCGATAAGGCCTGAATGATTTGTTTGCTCATATTTTATTATTTTTCCGATTACGTCTTCAATGAATAGCCCGGCGCTTTCAGGGTTAGCCATAAATGACTCTAGAATTCGATAATATCCTAAGTTACTATAGTGTATAATTTCATCAGAACTACCAAATTTTATTGCTATCTGCAGGCCCGCCACAGCCTCTTCATAGCTACGTCTGATTTCCAAGATATTACTGCCCATTCTCCCGATTCCCAACATCACTTGCTTAAAATCAACAAACTGTCTAATAGACTCCATCAAATACTTAGATACCTGCTGTATTTCCTTTTCCACCGAAGCTTTAGAATTAATTGTCTGAGGATGATAAAGAATAACGATATCCTTATACCTACTTAAAACAAAAACGTTAGGATCTCTTTGCGTTAACTCATTTATAAACATGCCGGTAACATTTTCACCAATACTGCTTAGGGATACCGGAATGTTATCATCAGCACTCACCCTCAAAACCATGGACAAACACGGTTTATTATGGATAAAGCCAAACAGCGTGGCAATTTTTTCAAGGTACTCTTTACTAAAGTTCCTATCATCTAAAAAATAAGTCATAAAAGCACTACGGGCCTTTTCTTCTGCCGCAAAAAACGCGTTTTGGCGGCAAAGCTCCATTGCTACTACCAGACATGCCTGTTCCAGAATAGCAAAATCCCACTCATCTACGATCTTTTCTGTTTCCAGGACTGACACAAATCCATAGAGTTTATTAGAGTCCCATATGGGAATTGTAACCTGGTAACAGGAATTTTTTGCAGCCATCACCGCTAATCGCGCATAACTTTTTCCACCCGGCTCAAATGCTTTTTTAAGGTCTGGATTGTTCTTTAAATTTTTTAAAAAGTGCTGCGCTCGCCTTAATGCAACAAGATCTTGAATTTCCGTGGATATTTTTGAGTTTCCAATTAATCGAAAATTGGGACTTTCAATTAAGACTGGATTTTTTATAACATCTGACAACGCTTCTGCTATCGAATCTATTCCCTGACTCGTTAGTGCTTTTTTCATCAAGTAGTTAAATGCTGTCTTACAGTTTCTTATTACCTCAGCCTGTCTGTCCAAAATTAAACGCCAAATAACCTCGGTTACTTGAGATTGTCCCATATCTGGTGAGCCCTCAATAATTGGAAATGCCCACTCATTACCAAGATTAACAAGAAAAGCGGGAACAGACATAATCGGTTGGGTTTTGACCAATAAAGCCGCCGCCCCGCTATTAATCAAATCCCGAGACCATGTTTCCATAATTTCCGGTTTATCACGCATAAAGTATGCGGTAGTTATAACAAAATCACCGCCGGTAAGCCATTTTTTTATTTCCGGTGTTTCACCAACAATGACTGTCTTTACTTCTCGGCCAAGCCCCGCCTCGCCGGCAATAAGCCGATGACAAGAAAACTCTTCCGTGCGTAGTACATCGCGTACAGTAATTAAGTCCATGCCTACCCTCCAACTTATAGTTTATTTTGTACGGTCACTATAGTACACCTAAGCTACCGAGTAACTGGATAACTTTGTTCGTAGATCTCTAAGATTTTTTGCTTAAAAAGTCCATAGCTCGTACTCCTGTTTTAAATTGAAAAAAATAACCATAACTACACTACAGTAAGTTATGGTTATTTTCTATTTCTAACCCCCTAATTCCTCCAAATGATTTACATAAAATGATTTTTTTAACAAATTTTTGTATGAACTACTAATTTTGCCAGTCAACAGACACAAATTAAAATTTTCTCAGCAATTAAAATAGCCATAACTCCAGGATGGTAAATTATGAAGGTTCTGGTGCAAAGATTTCACAAAGCTAAAGATTGCCACATTTTTACCCGAATATCAAGCGGCGATAGCCATAATTTTATTAATTTACCTCAATTTTTAAGTTTACGGTAAGAGTATATCATGGCTTTATTTTTTGCACCAGAACTGTTATTATTACCACTTGGGCAAGTTTTTAAGTGTTATAAATTAAGCCTGTTATTTTGAATGTTATTGTTTTAATTGGGATTTCTAGGCTAAAATTCTACAACAATATAGTATGACATATTATGAAGCAAGAAATATTTGTGCATTGATTCAAAAAAGCCTGCAGCCCCTTAATACGCATGAGATTGCGAACTTTTCACAGATATGATACAAATACATTAATTCAAATTCGGAGGGGTAATAACCTCTACTTTGCCGCTAGTGACACGGATGCTCTCACTCACCTTATTTGCTAAGTCTTTATATTGTCTAGTCACTGGGACGTACCCTATATACTTACCACAACCGCCACAGATCCCCTTGATCGCCATCTTACCGTCTTTCATTTCTTTCCACTCATAGATGTTTTCTTCTATAGAAAGATTACATTTCTTGCAAGTGTGACTGTTAATCATTGTTCTCTGAATTTCTTGATTAGGTGTTAAGTGCTGCCTTTCTTTTATTGCTGTTAAATATATTCCGTTCACTAAATCAATATAAGGTTTAGACTTTGGGGCGTAATCAATAAACTGGTTACACTTTGGACAATGACATGCTATATGTTTCATACCATTAGAAAAAGTTTGCCATCTGTATAACATCTTGCTTTCTTCAACATCGCAATGAGTAAATGTTTTCATATCTCTTTTACCGTCCTTACAATATATCTTAACTACAACATTTACAAACAGCTGTAGTAGTCTCTTCTGATTCACCAATTTTATATGTAATCTTACCCTTGCCCTTACACTTGGGCAGTCAGTCAATGACTTCTTGCGGTAAACAGCCTAGGTCCTTACCCAAGCCGTCGCTGCCCCGCTTCATACTTAGCCTTTAGTATCCCAATTACTGGCGAATTATCAGTTCCTTAAGCGAACAAATCCATGCCTAAAAGTTCTTCATTTATACGGGGTCTCACCAGCAAAACGTACGCTAAAGGATAACGGTAATATTTAAGAAATAAAAGTTGACCATGCCCCACACTCAGTGCAAACATATACAGCAAAATCAATCTGTTCTAAGTCTGGAGAATCTTCTAATTCTTCATCATCTTCAACATTTATAAGACATTTATTTAAGGTGTCGTAATACATAAAATCATTACGCCAAGCTAACCAATCATTCTTGGCACAAACAGTACATTTTTCACCACATGCACCAACACTATAAAAATCTTTAATAGTGATATTATTACTGGCAAAGAATTTTACAACAACCTCATAATCATAACTTTTATCTGTGTGATGGAGAAATTTACTTACGGACAAAAAATCAATTGTTGATTTTTTATTAATGGGCTTAATTTTATTAGTGTTCATGTGTTTGTTTATTTGATCGAATTTTTTCATGTTGACTCAAGCCCCTTGCCATTTTATTATTAAACCGTATTTTACCCTTATTTGATCTGTGCCTGTTATCTAGCTCACCTCATACATTTAGTGCCACACCATCCTACTCTCATTATATTAACGCTTCAACATATAATGCGCAAAAACCCACAGAGATCATTCTCTGTGGGTCAAAAATCTTTGTGGCAGGGGTAGAAAGACTCGAACTTTCAACCGACGGTTTTGGAGACCGGTACTCTACCAATTGAGCTACACCCCTATGGAGCGGGAAAAGAGATTCGAACTCTCGACCCTCGCCTTGGCAAGGCGATGCTCTACCGCTGAGCTATTCCCGCATAAAGGGTGCCTCAGGCAGAATCGAACTGCCGACACGAGGATTTTCAGTCCTCTGCTCTACCGACTGAGCTACCGAGGCAATTGTTTTCGAAATGGCGACCCAGATCGGATTTGAACCGACGACCTCCGCCGTGACAGGGCGGCATTCTAACCGCTAAACTACTGGGACATGTTATTGCGCCTCGCCAATCAGCCTTTACATAATAACACATTGTTCTTATTATTACAATATCTTCCATTCAATAAATTACCACTTTGGCAGGTTTTTAATTGTTGTTGTCTTAATTGGAAATAGTCAGCAGGTCAGCTAGGACGATACTAAATCGTCACTTAACTACATCGAAACTTTCGCTATTAAAAAAATTATCAAAAAAGTACCGTCCCCACTGTCCCCCTGCAGTCAAGCAATTTGAGAATTCCTTTAACACTCTCATACAGCGTCAGGATGATGTTCTATTATCTGCGAAAGGAGGGGCGGACCACGGAATCAGGCTTGCTAGTATGAAAACACTTGTGACCAAATATCAGGGTTATTGCGCAATTTCTTTTGATCAACAGGTTTTTAAAGTGGCCATTTCCTTGAAACTTCCAGAAGTCGTTGTATCAACCAGGTCAATGAGTATCTCTGAATAGTATTCTTTACAAAGAGGCTGTCGCATTGCGACAGCCTCTTCGTAATTTTTCGGATTTTCTAAAGTATACGGATTATAGAAAACGACTTTAAAAATTATTTCCCGCTGATTTTTTTCAATACGTCAGCCGTAACATCTATGCCACCGCAGACTACATCCTGCTTACCAATGATAATCGACAGTCCTTTTTCCTTAGTGACTTCATTGGCAGCAGCTACTACTTTGGCGGATATCACCTGTAGTAGTTCCTTCCGTTTATTTTCCAATCGCTGCCCAAGTTGCCGATCAAGATCTTGCTTATCCTTATCACTTAAATCGGCGGACTTATTTTTAAATTCCTGTAAGATCGCTTCCTGCTCTGCCTTAAGGCTGATATTAGCCTGCGTCGTATCCGGATGTTGGTTGATAAGATATAGAAAATCCACATAACCTACCGGGCCTGTGACCACTGTAGCGGCCTCGGCTATGCCTCCAATACTTAAGAGTAGGAGTGCGGTCATGAAAACGCCCAAAAGCTGTTTTTTTATTATATTTATGATCATCCTTATGATTCTCCCTTATCCTGAGTTTTTGCCGATGCGTTATCATTTTGTTTCAGCACACCTGTACTAAGCAGTTTCTGAACAATCTCCTGCTGGATAGCCAAGGATTGGATAAAAGCCTCTAACGGCATAATCAGCCGCTTATTCACTTCCACTACCGGCTGTCCATTCTCACTTTTTAACTGTGGCTGCAATGTCAAGAGATCAATACGGATCAAATTCCCTGTAACATGGATGGCACTGATACCATCGACAAAAAATTCCTGGTTCATACTATTTTCCTCACTTCTTTTAATTTTATGGGAAAGACAGTCCGCAGGAAAAGCCCTGCGGACTTTATGTTTAATGAATATATACGGCAGTCAAAAATTGCAGGTCGGCTCCCAGATTCTGTTGGGCCGCCAGCATGCCGCTAGCAACTACCATTTCTTTGAAACTTCCCTCATTTAAGTTGATTGTAGCTGCCGCCTGATTGAGGGGACTGATACTAATGGCGTTATTTTCATATAAGATCTGGAACTGAGCTGTTTGGCCATCGCTTGTCATTAGACTGCAGCTTGTGGAAGCAGCCGTCCCTGCTGGTTCAGATGTCCCATTCAAGCTCGCCGCTGCTGTCGTGCCGCTTACGGTCAGACTGCCATCGCCGACAGTAACGGCAAAGCTGGTTACCGAGTTTCCTCCATTGTTAGCGGTGAAAACGGCAATGCTACTCTGGCTCGTAGTAGCAGAGGAACTTTCGCTGCTGCGGCTTAAGGTTACCCCATTATTTGACACGGTAACGCTATAACCGGTTGTTTGACCTCCTGCCGTTGTCATTGTAACGCTTGTCGGCAAAAATGGCATAATTCCGTTTTGATTGCTCCCTGTTTGGACAATTTCTATTGTAGGCGGATGATTGCCCTCTGCGCCGACAGCTGACTGCAATGGAGTGACCTGGCTATTGGAATATTTCACCGCTACCTCGATTTTTTCATCAGGAAAAATGGTAGCTGTTATACCAGTAGTGTTATCTACTAGGGTATAATTGCCAGCATCAGTGCCTGTTGCCGTTAAAGAACTGATAGTTATGGCCTTATTAGATCCGGGATTAGCATCAACAAAGGTTGCACTACCAATGACAGTCAGACTGTCAGTACTGATACGATCGTCACCATAGGTCACCATAGCTGTTGTTTTACCATCATATTTTTTATTTTGCCCAATAGCAGTGATGGTAAGATCTCTAGGAGTAATATCCGCCTGTGTTGTTGCCGAACTAGTAGCTAAGGTATAGTTACCTGCATCACTACCACCTAAGGTGATACCGCTGATTGTTACCGTCTTGTTAGTGCCTGCATTTTTGTCAGCAAAGCTGCCTGTGGCGCTGAATACACTTAGGCTGTCCCCGGATACCAGGCCGTTAAATCCTGCATTTATCGTCGTCAGTGTGGACGCTGTTGTGCCATCATATACCTTGTCCGCCGCTGTAATGCCAGTTACTGCGCTGATGGTGGCTTTACTGATAGTCGCAGTAGTACTTGCTGAATCAGTAGCTAAGGTATAGTTACCTGCATCGCTACCACCTAAGGTGATGCCGTTAATGGTTACGGTTTTATTAGTGCCTGCATTTTTGTCAGCAAAACTGCCTGTGGCAGTCGACACACTTAGGCTGTCCCCAGATACCAGGCCGTTAAATCCTGCATTTGTAGTCGTCAGTGTGGACGCTGTTGTGCCGTCATATACCTTATCTGCCACTGTAATGCCTGTTACCGCACTGATGGTGGCTTTACTGATAGTCGCGGTAGTATCTGCCGAACTAGTAGCTAAAGTATAGTTACCTGCATCACTACCACTTAAGGTGATACCGCTGATCGTT
>JAGFZX010000025.1 GCA_017889585.1 Bacillota bacterium | reverse complement strand
GATATTTCATTTCTAATTCACTTCCTTAACTCGCCTGTCATTTTGTTAGTCCCCCAGTAATGAAGGAAGGCAATTAGGAAGGCAATAAGAGTTGAAAATGATTAAAACAGTATAGAATTCATAGACTAGTTAGAAACACTCAAGGGAGAAATCCTTGAATTAATTGATTTGGTGGTACTGAATAGATAGGATTAAAATGCCATCTTTGGATTCCCAAGCCGTGGGTCGAGAGTTCGAATCTCTTCACCCGCTCCAGTAAATTCAAGCCTTTGCAGGTTATTGCGAGGGCTTTTTTTATTGTTCAGGAAGGCAATACAGGAAGCATGTTTAATATTTCCTAGGTCGGTTCTTGTGTTTTCTATGATTTCTTTGTTGTGAGGACTCAGGCAGGGGGGATAGTTCACAACATAAAGATGGATTTCAATGAAAGTTAGAATCTTGGAGATGCATCTAATTATGAAAGGTTCAAGTAGATTAAAAGTCGTCTATCTTTAATTAGGTGGACTTCTTTTGTGTCTCATCCTGTGGAAGCATTATAAAGTATCATATTTCATTGAACTGAACCCCTTGTATTGGATTTTTTCTAAAATACCCAATGCAAGGGGTTCAGTTTATACTATGCAGTCAGTCCTTTTATTTGAGTAAGCTTTACATTATCTGTTGGAAAAAGAAGTTGGTGTACGAAACCCTACTAAGTAACAGGCAGGTAAGAAGTTCGGCTGTGCTCATCATACAGTAGATAATATGCGTTAAACGCATATTATTTAGGATTTTCTTTTGTTTTATAAATCATTGGAGATGCAATAGAATGACAATTAAGAAAATAACTATAAATTAGTTGATTTTCAACGGGACGTAAATTTTTCTCGCAATAAATAGTTTTATTCCTGAGAAAAAATGTAAGTCCCATAGTGCTTTATGACAGGGAGCAAAGAATTTTGGATATGGGAATCTAGAAGTTGCAATCTCTCTAATGTATCAGCTTTTTTGTATGAATGGGTAATCTTGTAGCAAGTACGATCGGGGGGAGGTTCTGATAAGTACTGAATGGTACAGGGAATAGTTCTCTGGCAATAAAAGGCGATTGACATCGGAAGTATTACCCAGTAATCAGATTCGGTAATTCTACCAAATAGCGATAGGAGTAATGGTAAGGAGTCAATATGGATGCGCCGGGCACAGAATGGATCCCAGAAGCGGTTGTGCCAAGCATCATATACCGGATTCCAACTGGCGTATAACTCTTTTGAGGGATCTAGATCTGTAGGAGTTACTGTTTGTATATCGGGAGTTTCAGAACGTCCAGGGCGCAGTACGATCATCTTTTCTCTTAAAAACGGTTCGACAATAACGCTGGGAATTAGCCGTTCGTACAGGACAAAGCCAACATCGATATCCTTATTTTGTACCAATGAATACAATTCAGTAGAATGTTGGGTTCGAATCCGCAGGCTGATTGTTTGTTGGTAGAGCGCATCGTACAAAGGGGGAAGTATATAATTATTGACGCTATCGGCAGCACCTATAGTAAGTTTTAAATTATCGACAGTTTTAAGCTGATGAGTTTCCTGTAAGAGATTTTTCCATCGCTCAGCAACGCTGATGAATTTCTCGCCAAAGGCCGTCAAATAAACAGTTCTTTCTCCTTTGTTCCGGTCAATAAGAGGAGCACCTAATTCCTGCTCAAGGAGTTTAATGCGGCGGCTTACTGTAGACTGGGTTAGATGTAGGGTCTCCGCTGCTTTAGAAAATGTTCTAGAGCGGCAGATTTCTAAAAAAGCTTCGACACCATTGTAAATCATAGGAACGCCTCCTGTTTAACCCAAATTATCTATTTTACTAAAACATAATTGCTGTTTTCTGTCAACTACAATACAAATAAAGAGGAGTGTTAATTACATGTCTAATGTTGGATTGCGTGTTTACGCTAATATCAAAAGGGCCCCAAAAGAACTAATCGAAGGATTTAAAGGCTTGCCAGTGGCAAATATTGCGGACAATATGAATCGTATGTCATGCATGGATGCCAAAATACGCCCAATAAATGAGGTACCATTACTAGGTCCAGCATTCACCATTAAGGTTCGTCCTGGCGATAATCTCATGTTACACAAAGCGCTGGATTTGGCACAGCCTGGTGACGTTTTAGTGGTAGATGCCCAAGGCGATCTAACTAATTCCATCATGGGTGAATTAATGGTTTTATGGGCAAGGAAAAAAGGAATTGCTGGTTTTATCATTGACGGAGCCATTCGTGATATAGGAACATTGAAAATCATGGATATCCCAATCTATGCAGCTGGAGTTACGCCAGCAGGTCCATATAAAGATGGACCTGGCGAGATTAATGTTCCTATTACTTGCGGTGGAGTGGTTGTTCAGCCTGGTGATATTTTAGTTGGTGACGAAGATGGTATTGTGGTCATTAACCCGCAGGATGCACCGGAATTATTAATAAAAGCCAAAGCTAAATCGGAAGCAGAATACAAAACTATGGAGGAAATTGAGAATTTGAAATGGGATCGTACCTGGGTGGACAAAATCTTATTGGCTAATAATTGTGAGTTTATTGATTAAAAGGTCACGTAGCGTTGGATATATCACATGAAAGCATTTATTACAAATAAGGCTTATGAGAGGATAATTATGATCATGAGAAAAGAACACGATTTTTTAGGAGAATTAGAAATCCCCAGCCACGCCTATTATGGTGTACAAACTGTACGCGCCTTAGAAAATTTTAAAATTACACGAAATAAACTAGATTCAGAATTTATCGTTGCATTAGCTGTGGTCAAAAAAGCTACATTCAAAGCTAATTTAGCTACTGGTCGTATGCCGGAAGATATCGGCAAGGTACTCATTGAAGCAGCCGATGAAGTGATTGGAGGTAAACACCACGATCAATTTCCTGTTGACCCCATTCAAGGCGGGGCGGGGACTTCTGTTAATATGAATACTAACGAAGTGTTGTGTAACCGAGCTTTGGAGCTAATCGGCGATGTAAAAGGAAACTATGAGCGGATTTCACCTAATAACCATGTAAATATGGCGCAATCAACCAACGATGTTTTTCCCACTGCTATTAAAGTTTGTACGATCAGTAAGGGAAGCAAACTAATAAAAGAATTGCAGCAATTGGCAATAACTTTAGATAAAAAGGCTACAGACTTTAAAAAAGTTATTAAAATGGGACGTACCCATCTCCAAGATGCTATCCCTATCACTTTGGGGCAAGAATTTTTGGCATATGTATCTGCTGTAAGGCGTGGTATTAGACGGATTGAAAATAGCCTGCAAGGTTTGTATGCCGTCAATATGGGAGCTACTGCCGTCGGTACAGGGCTTAATGCTGAACCACAGTACATTATCAATATAGCTAAAGAACTGGCAAAAATTACGGGGGAGCCTTTTGTTACTGCCGACAATTTAGTGGATGCTACGAATAATACAGATTCTTTTGCGGATGTTTCCAGTGCTATGAAGGTAACCGCATTGGCTTTAATCAAGATGGCCAATGATTTTCGCCTAATGGCTTCTGGGCCGCGTTGCGGGCTGAATGAGTTGGAACTATCCCCGCGTCAGCCTGGCTCATCTATCATGCCAGGGAAGGTAAACCCTGTAATTCCCGAAGTGCTTAACCAAGCTTGTTATCAGGTGATTGGTAATGATTTGACTGTGACTTTAGCTGTAGAAAACGGGCAATTTGAGCTTAACGTTATGGAACCCGTATTAGCGTATAACCTTTTTAATTCCATGACGATTTTGACTAACGCGGTAAGTACCTTTAACAATTTGTGTGTCCAGGACGTAAAGGCTAATGTTAGTCAGTGTAAAGAATGGCTAGATAAAAGCGTAGGTGTTGTTACGGCCCTTTTGCCTCATATCGGTTATGAAAAAAGTTCACTGCTGGCTAAAGAAGCTTACCAGACTGGATTACCTATTAGGGAGATTATTACTCGCAAAGGGTTCCTTACCCAAGAAAGTATGGAAATTATCCTTTCGACAGAAGAAATGACTACACCAGGTATTGCAGGTGAGCATCTTCTGAAAAAGTATGCGTAAAACTTTTAGTTACCAGGAATTTTAACAAATTTGAAAGTTAGAAGGAGAAAAAATGAGTAAAAGTTTAGTAGGGATTCACGCTGAAGGGAAAATATATACAGATAAATTATTGGATACAAGTGCGGCTGCTGCGCGGGCAATTTCTCTATATGGCAAAGAAAATGTAACGAATGGTTCATCGGGAGTTATGTGTGATGAAAATAGTACCCTGATTTGCTTGCCAACAGTAGAAACAACCTTTAGAAATATTGGTATACGAGAGCTTGTTGGTTATGCACCTATTGCCGGGATGCAAGATTATCAGGATGCAGCTATTCGTCATACTTTTGCAGATTATCAACCGGAAGGATATATAAAAGCCATCGCGACACCAGGTGGTGCGGGAGCCGTTTCATCTGTTATTTGGAACTATTCTGATCCTGGCGATGCCGTGTTAACACATGATTGGCTTTGGGCGCCATATAAATCCATGTGTAGTGAAACTGGTAGAAAACTACAGACATTTTCTTTGTTTAACGAAAATAAAGGATTTAATATAGCTTCCTTTGAGGCGGAAGTAAGGGAAATCTTAAAGCAACAGGATCGTATCGTTATCATCCTCAATACACCGGGCAATAATCCTACTGGGTATACGCTCACTAACGAGGAGTGGGATGCTGTAATTGAAGTGGTCAAAGAGAATGCTAAAGCCGATAACAAAAGTATCACGTTATTATTAGATATTGCCTATATTGATTTTACTAATGATCCTTTGAAGTCCAGAGCTTTTATGAAAAAATTCAAGAATCTTCCTGACAATATATTTATTACCCTAGCCTTTAGCATGTCAAAAAGTTTCACAGTGTATGGTCAGAGAACAGGTGCAATCATTGGTTTATCTTCAAGTAAGGAAGTGATTGAAGAATTTACTCATGTAACACAGATGACAGCGCGAACCCGGTGGTCTAATGTTAACCGTGGTTGCATGCAGATTATGTCAACTATTTGCAATGACCCATTAATGGTGGAATCACTGCAAAAAGAACGAGACGATAGCATGGGAATGATTTCTAAACGGGCAGATATTTTTATGAATGAGGCGTCCAAATTTGAGTTAGATGTATTGCCTTATTGTGGCGGTTTCTTCATCACGATACCCACTGTTAAGCCAGATATAGCCTGTGAGTATTTGCAGAAGAATAATATTTTTCTAGTGCCTCTCGCCAAGGGAATCCGCATTGCTATTTGCTCTATCCCTACTATACAAGTTAAGGGCCTAGCTGGGCAGGTTGTTGAAGCGCTTAAAAACACCTCCGAAAAGTAGTAAATAATATTATAAAGAGGGGCATGAATATGGAAAATAAAGCATTATCAAAATCAAAACGAGGAAAGTTTAGAATAACCTTGGCCAATCAAATTCTGATAGGTATGGTCCTTGGTATCCTTTTCGGTTATTTTTTTCCCAGCCAAGGCGTAGCATTAAAACCATTAGGTGACGCTTTCTTGCGGATGATCAAAATGATTATTGTGCCATTGGTATTTGCTGGTTTGGTCATGGGGATCGCTGGTACTGGTGACTTTAAAAAAATGGGTCGCTTAGGTTTTAAATCAATCGTATGGTTTGAACTGGTGACTACAATTGCCTTATTTTACGGTATGGTATTGGCTAATGTTATTCAGCCGGGCGCAGGCGTACCTATCGTACAAACTGGTGATGTAGGGGGAATATCAAGCTATACCAGCAAGAAAGTTGATATGTTACAAACTTTTATGCAGATTATACCGACCAATATAGTTGAGGGTCTCGCTACTGGAAACTTGCTTCAAATTGTCTTTTTTTCCTGTTTCTTTGGTGTAGCTCTCGCTGCTATTGGCGAGAAAGGGAAAATTATCGTAGACATTGCAAGTTCTGTAATGGAAGCGATGTTCAAGGTTACCAACTATGTGATGAAATTGACACCTATTGGTGTGTTTGCCTTTATGGCCTTCACCATTGGTAAGTACGGAGTTGCGATGTTAATCCCTATGGCTAAGCTATTGTTGACATTGTATGCTGGATTACTTCTATTCATCATTACGGTATTGATGATTGCGTGCTATTTTATTAAAGTGAATTTTTTCCAAGTACTAAGAGTTGTTAAACAGCCTATGCTCCTAGCTTTTACAACTGCTTCCAGTGAAGCAGCTATGCCGTTAATTATGGAAAAGTTAGAAAAATTTGGGGTTCCGAAACACATTATTAACTTTGTAATACCTACAGGTTATACTTTTAATTTGGATGGTGCATCTATCTACTTCTGCATGGCTTTATTATTCATCGCGCAAGTTTATGGAATTCATTTGGATATCCAAACCCAGCTCATGATGTTGCTTACCATGATGGCAATGTCAAAAGGTGTGGCCGGTGTTGCGGGTGCCTCAATTGTTGTTCTTGCGGGAGGAATTACGACCTTTGGTTTGCCAATGGAAGGCTTGTTCCTACTGATGGCTGTTGATCGGTTTGGGGATATGGGACGAACCGCTACTAATTTGATGGGGAATATTATTGCCACGTTAGTTGTTGCCCGGTGGGAAAAAGAGCTTCCAGATGAAGTTATCCAGTTAGCTTATACTAAGAATTACGATGAATAAAGTAAATAGTAGAAATAATAGTTAGAATATCTGTTGCTGCTACCTATAATTCATGATTCTAAAGATCTGAAAATAACCACTCGGAATTTTGAGTGGTTATTTTCAGTATTTTGAAAGGCGGCGAGTATCTTGCTTAGTAGATGGAGTCTTAGAAAGAGATTGGTTATGTTATTTGCTTTGTTCGCATTAGTTCCAGCGATTCTCGGAGGTGTTTTTACAGTCTATTTGAACTATCAATCTATCAAACAGTCAACAATTGAGAGTAACCAAGTTATTAGTCAGCAGGTAGCAGGGCAAATTCATTTATTAGTGAACGATGCGCAGAACTTATTGGAAGCATTGGCAGCAAGTCCGACGGCGAGATCCATGGATAACGCAAGTTGTAAGGATATGCTTATTGCTGTATTGCAAAAAAATTTACAGTTCGAAGTGCTGACGGCCATTGATGCGACAGGAATGCAGATAGCTCGTACAGTGGGGGAAATGCATTTCGAGGGGATAGGTCATACTTTAAGGAAACAATGAAAGGGACTGCCTATATTTCAGATGTATATATATCAGCATTGACGAATAGACCGTGTGTGACTATTTCTACTCCCGTAGAAAACTCATCAGGAATAATTATTGGTGTTCTAACCGCAGATATTAGCCTTAAGTCTATTTGGAACATAACTGAGAAAATCCACATAGGTGAAAGTGGATATGTAGATGTTGTTGATACCCAAGGTACATTGATTGCTCATCCGGATTTCCAAAAGGTGCTTGACAAGGAAAATGTGGACGGAATGTCTTTTGTGACACAAGTTATTGCTGGAAAAACAGGCTCAGTAGAGGCAGTTTCTACTCAAGGTCATAAGTCCTTGGTTACATATAATCCCATTGAAAAATACAGATGGGGTGTGCTTGTATATCAACCAGAAAAAGAAGTCTACGAGACTTTGATTAGATAGCAGTATAGCTGTCAGTATTTTTCTGATGCTTGCGGGTTTACTGGCACTATGGACAGCTTTTGCCGTAGCACGTACTATTATAAATCCTTTACAGGATATTGTAGCAGTTGCGGGAAATATTGCTCATGGTGATCTGGCTTGTAAGGTAAAAACTTCAGGGGTATCTGAACTTGACCAACTGGTTAGTGCATTTTCTACTATGACAAATTCATTGCGGGAAATTATTGCACAATCTATAGGCATTTCAGAATCGGTTTCAGCCATGTCGGAGGAATTGGCTGCATCAGCAAATGAAATAGGGAAGGCAACAGAAACAACTTCAACAGCAATTCAATGTGTGGCTGATAGCACAAACATGCAAGCTGAGTTAGCCCAAAGTTCACTTGTGGTAATTGAAGAAATGGTTGGTAGCATCCGAGCAACAATTAACGCCGCAAACTCTGTCGAAAGTGCCTCTGAAAAAACTGCAGATACTGCCAAGAACGGTGCCAATCAGATTCTTGAAGTTGTTACCAATATGAATTATATGCAGCAGACTGTTAGCAATGTCGCTGGGCGTATTCATACTTTAAGTGGAAAAAAGATGCCAAATTGGTAAAATTATAGATGTAATTACTGATCTTGCAGGACAGACCAATCTGCTTGCGCTTAATGCTGCTATTGAGGCGGCAAGGGCTGGTGAACAAGGTAGAGGTTTTGCGGTAGTTGCTGATGAAGTGAGAAAATTAGCTGAACAGTCAGGTGCTGCTGCAAAGGAAATCGGAGAGATTATTGGAGCCATTCAGCGGGAAACTGCAGCAGTCGTTATTGATATGGATAAAGGGAACAAAGAGGTTATTAATGGTGTAACTATGGTGAAAAATTCCGTGGGCGCCTTTAGTGAAATTTGCGACGCAATTAACGCTATGAGGCAAGACGGTTTAAGAATATTAAATCTGTCAGAAGATCAGCGAATCAGTAGCAACAAAGCGGAGGCAACAATGAGGTCGATTATTAATGCTGCTATAAAAAATGCTGGAAGTGCAGAAGAAGTAGCGGTGGTTAGTGAACAACAAGCTGCGTCAGTCAAAGAGATTGGCGATGCAGCGGCAGAATTGGCTAATTTAGCGGTTAAGCTGCAGGAAACGGTTAGTAATTTTAAGTTATGAAAGTTATACATCTAAGTGATAGTGCTTCATTTTTCGATTAAGGGTGGCTAGGTTAAAAAATCTCCAGGGGTATGTTCCGTAGGATACTCAATTTTAATGGGAGGTCTATACTGATGTTCAAAAGACTATTAATCGCCAATCGGGGAGAAATTGCGATTCGAATCATTCGATCATGTCGCGAGCTGGGTGTTGAGGCCATCGCAGTCTACTCAGACGTTGATGCCAATGCGTTACATGTTCAGTTAGCTGACCAAGCTTATCTTATTGGCCCAGCTGATGCTACCAAAAGTTATTTAAATATGGATGCAATCATTATGGCGGCTAAAGCAGCTAAAGCCGATGCCATTCATCCTGGCTATGGTTTTCTATCTGAAAACGCTGATTTTGCGGAGAAAGTCACCAATGCTGGCCTAATATTTGTCGGTCCAAGTGCTGAAATTATTCGTCAAGTCGGCAATAAAGATGCAGCTCGCGCAGCCATGCAAGCGGCGGGACTACCAATGACTGTAGGAAGTGCTCCCATTACCAGTGACGACAACGCCTGCCAAATGGCAGAAGAGATTGGCTATCCTGTGATTTTAAAACCAGTATCAGGCGGCGGTGGAAAATCAATGTATATTGCCAACAACAAAGTTGAACTACTCAGTGCCTTAAATAAAGTTGATGTAGAGCGCATCTCTTTTTATTTAGAAACCTATATTTCTGAAGCACGACATATTGAAGTGCAAATTATGGCTGATAACTATGGTAACGTTCTACATGTGGGCGAGCGTGAGTGTTCACTTCAACGTCGCAATCAAAAAATCCTCGAAGAATCACCGTCCAGTATATTAACACCTGAAATGCGTGAAACTGTCAGTGCCATGGCCATTCGTGCTGCCAAAAGTATTTTTTATATCAGCGTGGGGACGGTAGAATTTTTACTTGATGTAAAAACAGGTAGATTTTATTTTATGGAAATCAATCCTCGTATTCAAGTTGAACACACTGTGACGGAAATGGTGACTCATATCGATTTAGTCCGTCGGCAAATTCGTATTGCAGCTGGTGAGCCACTGAACAAGAAACAATCTGATATTCAATTTAGTGGTCATGCCATTGAATGTCGTATTAATGCCGAAGATCCTGATATGTGTTTCCGTCCGTCTCCAGGTTATATTGATTATTATCATCAACCAGGTGGCCCACGAGTCCGCGTAGACAGTGGCGTATGTGCTGGTGAGACAGTACAAGAATATTATGATCCAATGATTGCCAAAGTCATTGCCTATGGCAGAACCCGTGGTGATGCCATTATGATTATGCGTCGCGCTTTAGCCGAGTTCCGTATCTCTGGTATTAAAACAAACATTAGTTTCCACCAACGAATACTCAACAATCCTCATTTCTGTAGTGGCAATATTGATACTCAATTTATTGATAAACGCATGAATTCGACAAAAACAGAAGAAGCTGCTGAAACCATCGATAAAGTTATTTATTATTTAGAAAATCCAGTTTGTGTCGGGCTTTAGCATGTTAACAATGATAGTATGATTTTTGCTGCAAATTGTTTTCTCATCAGTTTTAAAACAATCCAATCCAAATATTGGATTGGAGTTTCATTTGATAAAGTGGTGGTCCTGCTTTTAAGTAATTTACTTACTAGAGTGTCATTCTGATTAAGAGTATTACAGAGGAAGGCAATTAGGAAGGCAATAACATATAGAACCATGTAGATTGAGTAGTAATATAGAGATTAGAACAAGCCTAAACCCTTGATTCTATGGGACTCGTAGGACTATATTGACACAGTGAAAATAGCTTATTTGGATTCCCAAGCCGTGGGTCGAGAGTTCGAATCTCTTCACCCGCTCCAGTAAATTCAAGCCTTCCAGCCGTTTTGGCCGGAAGGCTTTTTTAGGTGCAGGAAGGCAATAAAATTTATTAGAAGAATTTCATTTACGTGCAGAGGGCTTTAGTATCATCAGCTACTCGGGTTGTTTCCATTTTTGAGACTAAAAAAGTAGCAGATGGTTACAATTTAAATTCTAGTATGAAAAACTGAGAAAAATTGACATATGTACTTTTTTATACTACAATGTATACATATTTAATAAATAAAAACCGTGATAGAGAGAGTATCTGTTAATAAAATCGAGCAGAGATAGGATGCCACCGGCTGAAAGCGTCCTTTCGGAGTTAATAGAGAAGACCACTCTTGAGTTGCATGCTGAACGGATATGATTTTTCATTTTCAATTAAGCATAGCCGCACACCTTGCGTTATCGAGGTTTTAAAGCGATGCTCAAAGGATATTTTTCATTGGACATAAGCAGGGTGGAACCGTGTGATAAAAAGCTCTCACCCCTGATTTTTCAGGGGTGAGAGCTTTTTATATTATAAAAAAGAAAGAGGTGTTGATGGTGATTAGTGTAAAGCTAAAGAATGAAAATCAAATCGAGGTGGCAGTCTCGACCACGTGTGCTGAAATTGCGAAAAAAATCAGTTCAGGCCTCGCTAAAGAAGCCCTTGCTGCTGAGATTAACGGAAAGGTGGTGGATATAACAACCACCGTGAATGCAGATTGTTCGTTAAATGTGATTACATTTGGCGATGAAGCTGGTAAAAAAGTGCTACGTCATACGGCTTCCCATGTTCTTGCTCAAGCTATAAAAAAGCTTTATCCAAAGGTAAAGCTTGCCATTGGGCCTGCAATAGAAAATGGATTTTATTATGACGTTGACTCAGATCTGCCATTTTCATCTGATGACTTAGGTAAAATGGAAACAGAGATGAAAGAGATAATTAAACAAAATCTTGCTTTGGAGCGTTTTGAATTTCCTCGTGAGGAGGCATTAAAGCTTGTAGAGCAGCTTAATGAACCGTACAAAGCAGCATTAATTAAGGAACTACCTGATAACGAGCCGATCACTTTTTATCGACAGGGGGATTTTATTGATCTTTGTGCAGGTCCTCATCTTCCCAATACCGGAATGATAAAGGCAATAAAGCTTACTTCCTGCACAGGTGCATATTGGAGAGGTGATTCCAAAAACAAAATGCTCCAACGTATATACGGGACAGCATTTACTAAGCAGTCTGAGCTGAACGCCTATCTGACGGCAGTGGAAGAAGCGAAGAAACGTGACCATCGTAAAATTGGTAAAGAACTTGATTTATTTTCCATTGATGAATATATCGGTCAAGGACTTATCCTTTGGCATCCTAAGCTTTCTGTTGTCCGTGAGGAAATAGAGTTTTACTGGCGTAAAGAACATCGTAGGCGTGGGTATGAGTATATTTATACTCCCCATATTGGTCAAAGCAATCTTTGGGAAACATCAGGGCATTTAGGTCATTTTGCAGAAGGTATGTATCCTCCAATGAAAATGGCAGCCAAGGATGAAGAGGAAAATACAACCTATTATGTAAAACCTATGAGTTGTCCTTTCCATGTGCGGATGTATAAGACAAGACCTCGTAGCTACCGAGAACTTCCCATTCGCTGGTGCGAACTTGGTAGTGTATATCGTTTTGAGAAATCAGGCGCTTTGCATGGCATGTTGCGTGTGCGTGGTTTTACTCAGGATGATGCACATATTGTTTGTACAGAAGATCAGTTTGTGAATGAGGTCAATAGCGTTCTTGACTTTGCCCTTGATATGAATAAAGCATTTGGTTATGACAAACTTAACATATATCTTTCTGTCCGTGATCCTCAGGATAACGAGAAATACCTCGCCAATGAACCTGTGTGGCAACTGGCAGAAAGTACACTGGAAAAGATCCTCAGTGATCGTGAAATCGTGTTTAAAAAAGATATTGGCGGTGCTAAATTTTACGGTCCCGCAATTGACTTAAAAGCAGTGGATGCAATGGGACGGGAATGGCAGGGAACAACGATTCAACTGGATATGAATTTACCTGAGCGGTTTGGAATGACATATATCGGTTCTGATGGTAAAGAACATACACCTATCATGCTACATAGAACTTTGCTTGGTTCAATGGAGCGCTTTGTTGGAACGTTGATTGAACATTATGCTGGTGCCTTTCCTCTGTGGCTTGCACCTGTTCAAGTAAAGATCTTAGCCATATCTGAGAAAAATCATGAATATGCTAATAAAGTGCTGAAAATATTAAGAAATGAAGATATAAGAGTTGAAATTGACGACCGGAGTGAAAAAATCGGCTACAAAATTCGTGAGGCCCAGTTAGGGAAAGTACCATATATGCTTATACTAGGTGATAAAGAACAAAATGAAAATGTCGTTGCTGTCAGAAACCGTAAAAACGGTGAAACTATAGTAATGAGTATTGAAGAGTTCTGTTCTTTAATTTCAGGAGAGATATTTTATAAAAGGTAATTGATGGAAGGAGGAGTATGTTAGAAATGATTTGCTCTCCTTGTCCTCTTACAAGAGTTCGGTAATCATGCGGTTTCACGACTGCATGATTTTTTGTTTTTGTGAGGTGAATTTGGAGTTGAGTGGAGGGATAAAGGGATATTTTTGTACGCTATCCAAAAGAATTGGCTTAAGAGTATTAGATAGGAAGGCAATTAGGAAGGCAATAACATATAAAACCATGTAGACTGAGTAGTAATACAGATACTAGAATAAGGAAAAAACCTTGATTCCATTGGGTTTATAGGGCAATATAGATACAGTAAAAACAACCCATTTGAATTCCCAAGCCGTGGGTCGAGATTTCGAATCTCTTCACTCGCTCCAGTAAATTCAAGCCTTCGCAGGTTATTGCGAAGGTTTTTTTGATCTTTTTGAATTTTGCGGATCATTTGACTCAAAAGTACGATAAAATACGGAATAGACCGTATAGAAAGATATCTAAGAATACGCAGTCGAGAGTGTTAGATATGATAATGAATAATATGGTCGTGGAGTGGTTCTCCCTTGAATGTGAGTATATAGTTCCATAAAAGAGATTTAAACTATGTTAGAATATTACTGGATATTAGCAAAGGAAATACTGTCTATCAAATGGGGTACACGGCAATCTGTAATGGGATAGCTTTTTTTGTTTAGCTGGTAAAATGTATTATTGCTGTGACATTCCTGTAACATTGCCATGTTACAATATATTTATACAAAGGGAGGTTATTTAATAATGAAAAAAATGTTAATACTAATGCTTGCTATGTTTGTTTTGTCTCTATCTTCAATAGTAAGTGCCCATAGCATTCAAGGCAATTGGCCAAATACAAATTATCAAATATATGCAGTTGACGAACAACCACCTCAATTAAATCCAAATGATCCACCTCAATCAGAGAAACATAAACATGAAAAACATAAAAAACAGCTGCAACCACAACCGCAGGAACCATCTCAACCAGACCAACAACCTGATCAACGCGATCTGCGTTAATATGTTATAAAAGTAGCCAATGAGTTAAGCAACAGCGGGAGTAGTCTGCGCTGTTGGATCAACGAATATGATGAATATGGAGAAAGCGCATTTTCAATTTATGGAGATGCGCTTTTTAATTCTATATATCGATGATTTCAAGTAGAACGCGAGTTTCAGTTCCTTTTTAAGGAACAAGTAGCCATTCATCAAGTACTAGTAGATTTACACTTTTCTATTTTTAATATGCCTTCACCCTTTGCGATAACTAATTCATTTGGTAAGATCATTGCGTGAGAACTGTTCAAACTACGCGGAATTGGTGTTATCATTGAGCTAAATATTCAGTCTCAGAATTTCTATGATAGACAAAAGAAAAAGAAGTCTCCATCGGGAAGTGATGGAGACTCCTAGGAAAACCAAGGGCAAAGGGGCTCTACATCCTTTACCTACCTAGATTGTACTCCATAAACTTCAATTAATCAATATTGCATCAAACATTGTAATAAGAATTTTAAGGTAAGTTAGTAAAAACTATGGGGTATTGAGTGAACCTCTGATTTCTTAAGTATCTAATGAAATGTAGCTGTATACACTGGAATTTTCCCTAGAATCACATTAGACCAACCTATTTGAAAAAAATACTGATACAGGGAATAAAATGGCTATAATGCGATGCTATGGAAGTCGATGTTTGGTGCGTCGCAGGAGTATCATATTAGCTTGCCTTACGCCAAGGTGAATAATGTACATAATTTTACAAGGAAAATAAAGGTTAATAAGAGATGGACGCATAATAATGTAATATTATGTATTATATTGGGAGGATTGCAGTGTTATGATTGACTTATTAATGGACAACGAATTTTTTAGGCTATTATTTAAAGTTATTCCTACAGGAATAGTCATAGTAGATGAAAATGGGTTCATAAATGCGATTAATCCTGAAGGGAGTAAAATGTTTTGTGTTGAGCCTTTCAATGATGGTACTCATTATCGTGGTGGCGACCTATTCCGATGCATTAATGCTAAAGATGGATGTGGCTCAACTGTTGCTTGCCAAGATTGTATTCTTAGAACTAACGCTACGCTGGCAATTAATAGACAAGCCGTATCACGTCAGAAAGGTAAGTTCTGCGTTATTAAGGATAATGATATCAAGCAGTTTATATTACAAGTAACTGCATCTCCCCTGGTGTATAAACAACTTACAATGGCTTTATTAATAATCGAAGATATATCATTAGTGACTGAACTTTCGGGGTTAATTCCAATCTGCTCATCTTGTCACAGTATTCGAAATGATAACGGAGAGTGGGTTAATATTGCAAAGTATCTTCAAGAACATTCTGAAGCAGAATTAACTCACGACTATTGTCCCAAATGTCTAGATAGTTTGGTGGAATTAAGGGAGTCAGGCTTGCGTCGTCGCACTATTTGAGAAATTGAATTAGTAGGGAATCGATTGAGTATTGTGAAAGGAAAGGTGCAGATTGGCATTTTATACAATACAATGGTAATATTTACATATTAAGAAAATAGTCTTTAATCATAACGGTAATTCAACAGGTTCTTTTAGAGCCTGTTTTTTCATGTTCTAAAAGATGCAAAATAGATACTGTTTGAGAAGTGTATTTTGTTGCAGTAACATTGCATAACTTAATTGATTCAATATACATAATTTTACAAGGAAAATAAAGGATATAAAGAGGTTGGTGTATAAATAGTGAATGTAGAATCTTGTACAATAGGGGGTAGTGTAATGGAAATATTGATTACTGCTTCATTCCTTGGTTTAATTCCTGCATTTATCGCGAAATCAAAGGGACGGAGTTTTTCCTCATGGTGGATATATGGTGTGTTGTTATTCATAGTTGCTTTTTTTCATTCTATTGTTATCAAGCCTACAGTAGAATATAATGAAAGAGAAATGCTTCAAGCTGGTATGAAAAAGTGCCCATTTTGTGCTGAGATGATAAAGCTTGATGCAAAAGTTTGTAGATACTGTGGGAGAGATGTAGTGGTATAAAATACATAAATATACTTATAAAACTCAATGGGCAAGGTGATCAAATCTATTTGCTGAATGTACTTATGAACATAATGGAGAGCGGAATAATTCAGACCATAAAGAGTCCTCTCCTGCTATAAAGATTAAAGTATCCATAAAAGATACCTATTTCACCAAGTCACAATAGAGGATTTTATTCTCGGTCATCTCATGGCTCTCCCCAAACCGTGGGGCGAGAGTTCGAATCTCTTCACCCGCTCCAGTAAATTCAAGCCTTCGCAGGTTATTTCGAAGGCTTTTTTAATTGTCCGGAAGGCAATAAATTATTTTTTAGTAGTTAGACATAAAAACCTAGCAAATTTACCAAGTTTGATAGGTTCAAGTCAAGAATCGTCACAGATGTTCCCAGCACCAGAACCTATATATAGACAGGAGTTAGGTTTGTTTGGAGTAAGCGGTGAGAGTTATTTTGATCATGAAACATTTAAAGGTTGATACCAGGAATATGAGGAAAAGGTACTTTTGGAAAAGCGAGTGACAAAGAAAGAATTGGTTAGCGTTATTGTTAATTCTACATAAATAAACTTAATCTTCTGTTAGAGTATGGGAGGTTTTATTAAAATAATAGAGAAATAGTAATTTATTAATTAACTAATTATGGTAAGATCCAGTATGTTCTTGTCCTGTTGTTTTTCTTTTTTACAACTAATCTAGGGGCGTTGAGTCTAGATGAGCTTCCTTGGGGTATTAGTTGTCGGCTACGTTGTAGATTATATGAGGACAATAATAAACTGGCCTGGCCAAGGGGGGATCGTACTAGAAATTCTAAACATACCAGCATATATGATGATAACCATAAGATTGTAGAAGTACAGAAGCAATTTGAGCGAAAAAATGAAAAATAGAATCTAAAGCAAGGATGTTGACAGTTCTAGTTATTATAATTAGCATCTAATTTTCTAGTACAATATTTGCAGAATCAAGGAGAATGATTTATGAAAAGCATTAGAGCGAAGCTTACAGTAGGAGCTATTGTATTGTTTGTAGTATCATTAGGTATATTAGCAGGATTAAATTATTGGCAAGGGCAAAAGATGCTAATACAGGATGTGGAAACAGAGATCGGCATTCTGGCACAAAGCAACAGTCAAGAAATCCGCGCGTTTTTAGACGGTACTAAGATAGAGTTGTCCGCCATTGCTCGGGCGCCGATCATGACCAGTGGCAATCATGAAGCTATTATGGCTTACCTTGCCACCGAAACATCTAAAAATAAGATATACGAAACAATTGCATATACTGATGATAAGGGCAATTTTGTTGATCATTTAGGCAAGAGTGGCACTCTAGGGAATAAGGATTATTTTCAGCAGGTTATGAAAGGGGAAATGGTTATTTCAAATCCTGTTACCTCTATGGGGACAGGTAAGACAATTGTTATGGTAACTACACCAATTCGGTCTGGTGATAGAATTATAGGAATGCTATTTGGAGCAGTTAATATAGAAGCGGTTGAGAAGCAAGTTTTGAATATAAAGGTTGGACAAACGGGTTATGCATATGTTGTACGAGGCGATGGAACAGTTATCATTCACCCGAATAAAGAACTGGCCGGTAAGTCAAATCCGTATACCGATCCTAACGCTGAGCCTGCTTTAAAGACAGCGGTAGGTAAAATGGTAAATGGTGAAAAGGGAGTTGCCAAATACAAATATGAAGGTGTAAATAAATATCTAGCGTATGCGCCCATTCAAGGAACAAACTGGTCTATTGCTGTAAATATACCAGTGAGTGAAGCAACTGCGAATTTGAGTGCTTTCGCGTGGACATCAGTGATTACCATTATCATCGTACTTATCCTTGCCGTTATTGTAATATTATGGGCAGCGACCCGCATTGTAAAGCCGCTACAGATACTGAAGGAGGCAGCGAACCGCATTGCGAACGGTGATCTTAGCATAACTCAGGTTGCAGTTACTTCTCAGGATGAACTGGGTGATTTGGCGCGGGCTTTTGAAACGATGGTCGGGAATTTGCGTGATCTAGTAAAGCAAATAGGTATTTCCTCAGAACAAGTGGCAGCTTCTTCGGAAGAACTGACAGCCAGCTCAGAGCAATCGGCTCAGGCCGCCAATCAAATTGCCACATCGATTACTGATGTGGCTGCAGGCGCCAGCGAGCAGATGAATGCGGCCAATGACACTACGGCTATTGTGGAACAGATGTCGGCTAGCATTCAGCAGATCGCCGCTAGTACCAATCAGGTAGCTACACAATCAGCTCAGGCGGCAGAACAGGCGAAAGAGGGCGATAAAGCGGTAGAAAAAGCGGTAGTGCAGATGAATCAAATCGAAACAACGGTCACAACATCAGCCCAGGTTGTAGCAAAATTAGGCGAACGTTCCCAAGAGATCGGTCAGATTGTTGATACAATTTCCGGTATTGCCGGACAGACTAACCTTTTGGCTCTAAATGCGGCCATTGAGGCAGCGCGGGCAGGAGAGCAGGGCCGAGGCTTTGCCGTGGTAGCCGAAGAAGTGCGCAAATTAGCGGAGCAGTCTCAGGAAGCGGCTAAAAAGATTGCGGAACTGATCGGCGAAATCCAGATTGATACCGACAAGGCAGTTGCGGCTATGGACAATGGTACCCGGGAAGTCAAGAACGGGGCTGAGGTTGTTAATACTGCCGGCGCGGCTTTTCGGGAAATTGCCGATCTGGTGACCGAAGTATCTGGCCAAGTGAAGGAAATTTCTGCAACTATGCAGCAAATGGCGGTTGGCAGTCAGCAGATTGTGGTCTCGGTTAAAAAGATTGATAGCCTTGGCAAAAAATCGGCGGGCGAGGCTCAAGGTGTTTCGGCGGCAGCTGAAGAACAATTGGCCTCTATGGAAGAAATTGCATCATCAAGCCAGGCGTTAGCCAAACTAGCTCAGGATTTGCAGACTGCAGTAACCGGCTTCCGGATGTAGCGGGACAGAGGAAGGCAATACATAGTTATAAGATATAGAATTCATGGACTAGTTAAGAACATTAAAGTCAGAAAACCATTGAATTAATTGAATTCGTAATACTTAATAGACAGTATGAAAATATCGCCTTTGAATTCTCAATGCCGTGGGTCGAGAATTGGGATTTCTTGACTGGCTCTAGTAATTTCAAGCCTTCGCAAGTTATTGCGAAGGCTCTTTTGTGCTTTGGGACCATATTAATGTACCAAATACAGGGTAGAATGACTAGAAAATACAGAGGCAATTTACAGAGTTGTATTCGATTAAAATGAGAAGAAAAATAAATTTTTAGGGATGTTATTGCTAATACAGCGAAGTTGCTTTAAGAGATGTTTCTCTGGTATCAGTCCTTCGATATCTAGCATGATTAATTTAAGTTGGCTGCTTTTTTTGCCCATCATTAATATCAGCTCCTAATATAGTATGCTGCATTGGAAATGAGCTTTCCTTCTGTCAATAGGTCCAATTTTCTATGGCCTCCCCAAGACCTGCGATAACAGGTCTTTTAGCAGTTTTCGATTTCTTTAATACATTCTAACAGCCAGTCAATATAGGTACGCTCTCGCATGATAGCACCTTTCAATACAATGTAATCTCCATACAGTGGAGAAATAACATCAGAAATAATCCTGGCATAAGGATGCTCAATCATTGTCGTTTCTAGTTTTTCTAATTTCTCTTTCCGCAGATCAAGCTGATAATGAAACTGCTTCAGAATATCTTCCTTAGTCATGGACTCGATGAAGTAGACTTTCAGTCTGAAAATATCCTTTGGTGTCGGTTCCAGGAGATCTTGTTTTGAAAGCCATCTTAAAAAAGCTTCTTTTCCTGCTTCTGTAATTGAGTAGAGCTTTTTTTCTAGTTTCTCACCTTGCAGTACCGTTTCGTAGGTGATCAGGCCTTCGTCCGTTAATTTTTTTAACTCAGGATAGATTTGGCTGTGCTTCGCATACCAAAAATTCACCAGTTCCAGATTAAAGACTTTCATTAAATCATAGCCAGTCATCGCTTCCCTATTGATTACCCCTAAAATTGCATGTTTTAACGTACGCATCCCGTCAACCATCACCTTTCTGTATTTCATAATCAGTATATTCTTCTCCCAAAGATATTATATTAATAATGATCAAATTAAAACATGTAATAATTGACATGTTTTAATTTGATCATTATAATAACAAATATAATCGAAAAACCAACAAAATACAAGGAGGTTTACAAATTCCCGCAGAAAAATTCCCCATCTTCAAGTTCATTACAACTAGTAGAGTAACATTGAAAAACAGGGTTACTTTCTCATAAGATTGGCCGAATCAATAGACTGGCTACAGCATGTCTGGCAATGGCAGGTCTTATCCTGACCTTTGTTACCGGAGCCAGAAAGAATCAAATAGTATAAATCAATAAGGAGAATGAAAGTATGCAAAGAAAATATCCAAACCTATGTAAACCAATCAAAATTGGAAATGTGAATTTCCGAAACAGAATGTTTTCTGCTCCTATGGGAGGAACAGACATTACCGTTGATTGTACCATTGGACGCGCATCCACAGCTTTTTATGAATTAAGAGCCAAGGGCGGTGCTGCTGCGGTTACTATCAGTGAATGTATAGTTCATCCGCAAACCGATGGTTCTCATGCATATCATCTAGATCTACAGACAGTAGGTTCTCTTTCAAGTTTTACCTACACTGCAGATGCTATCAGTCGCCACGGCTCAATTGCCAGTGTAGAACTATCTCATTCCGGGCAGTATGCCGGGACTTATCTGACAGACAAGGATAAGAAATATGGACTTGCTCAGTGGGGGCCAAGCGCCGGAGTCCGTCCGGATGGTCTGGAAGTAAAGGAACTTACTGAAAAAATGATTGCTGAAATCGTAGCAGCTTACGGAAATTGTGCCGGCCTAGCTAAAAGAGCGGGTTTTAAGATGGTTATGGTTCATGGTGGACATGGTTGGCTTATTAATCAATTCCTATCTCCTTACTTCAACCATAGAACAGATAAGTATGGCGGTTCTCTGGAAAACAGAGTGCGTTTTGCACAAGAGGTTCTTGACAGTGTTCGCAAGGTAGTTGGTCATGGCTTTCCAATAGAGTTCAGAATGAGCGGTTCGGAGTTATTTGAAGGTGGCTATGATTTGGTGGTTGGTGTTGAAATCGCTAAATTACTGGAATCTCGAGTAGATTTACTTCATGTATCTGCAGGAACTTACCAGAGAGGATTTAGTACAACACATCCGTCAATGTTCTTACCTCATGGATCGAATGTTTATCTTGCAGCAGAGATTAAAAAACATGTAAGTGTTCCTGTTGCAACACTTGGCGGTCTAAATGACCCGGCTATGATGGAAGAAATCATCGCCACCGGCAAGGCAGATGTTGTTGAGATGGCTCGTGCACTGTTAGCTGATCACGACCTACCAAGAAAGGTTATGAGCAACCGGGATGAGGATATTGTAAAATGTCTAAGATGCTTTACCTGCATGGCAGAACGTGCTGCTACATCCACAAGACGCTGTACGGTTAACCCATTAATCGGACGTGAACTTGATGGGACAGAAGTTGTTCCTTCTTCTCGTCAATGTAAGGTTCTGGTAGCAGGCGGTGGACCAGGCGGATTGGAAGCTGCTATCACCGCTGCAAAGCGTGGACATAAGGTAATCCTTTGTGAGCAGTCTGACCAGTTAGGCGGCATATTGAAGGGAGAACAGGCAATTCCATTTAAGTATGAAATGTATGAGTTAGGTGTTACTCTTGAAAAATTGGCAAGGGATGCCGGTGTTGAGATTCGCTTAAATACATCTGTTACAAAAGAGTATGTAGAAAAAGAAAACGTTGATGCTTTAATTATCGCAGTCGGTTCCGAACCACTTGTTCCGGCCATTCCTGGACTTGCAGGTGATAACGTAGTAGTTGTTAATGATTATTATATGGAGAAGGATAAGGTCGGTAATGAAGTTGTAGTTTTTGGAGGGGGTCTGGCAGGCTGTGAAGCAGCAATCCATCTTGCACAGGAAGGCAAGATCGTACATCTGGTAGAGATGAGAATGGAACTTGCTCCGGATGCAAATATCAGACATCGTCCGATTCTGTTAGAGGAAATTGAAAAGAATAAGATTCATGTTCATACAGGATATAAGGGATTACGTGTAACAGAAGAAGGTGTTGTCTGTGCAGATGAAGCTGGTGAAGAGCATCTTGTTCCAGGTACTACAGTAATCTGTGCACTTGGACAGCGAGCAAGAAGAAAGGTAGTAGAAGACTTAGTTGACTGTGCACCTTATGTTGCACAGATTGGAGATTGTGTATTTCCATCTACCATAACGATTGCAGTATATCAGGGATATCATGCTGCGCTTGATATTTAGTCCGGATGTTTAGGGTCCTAGCCCTTGAAGAAGCGCCAGTAAATTCAAGCCTTCGCAGATTTTGCGAAGGCTTTTTATATTGGGCAGGAAGACAATACAGGATAAAATAAGAATCTAAATAAATCCTAGTAATCAAAAGTATAATAGATTTTAGTTTGTAGAGCTAGATTATTAACTTGGTAAAAATAGGTAAATTGAAGGAAATAATTGTACATACAGAGAATAATTTATATAATAGCTGTATACAATGTATGCACATGATTTTGGATAGGGAGGAACAAGGTATGGGAAGACGGATAAAAGATGAAATGCCTGAATTTTTGGATCTTAAGGAAGCTATGGAATTATCCCGGGAACAAAATCGGGAGAATCACCGGCGATTTATAAATCCGGAGTTAGTAAATCTCATGGGGCTTTTAAATTTTGATAAGTGTTTTGTTAGGGCAGAGGGTACCTCAATCTGGGATACGGAAGAAAATGAATACTTAGATTTTTTGGGAGGCTATGGGGCCCTGAACCTAGGGCACAACCACCCTGGGATCATTGAAGCAGTTGAGGCGGTAAAGGAATTACCTAATCTGCTTCAAGCGGCTCTCAATCCTTTAGCAGGGGCATTAGCTCGGAATTTGGCTATCTTCACTCCCGGAGAACTGCAATACTCATTTTTCGGTAACAGTGGAGCGGAGGCAGTGGAAGGGGCGTTAAAACTGGCTCGGGCCTCTACTGGAAGAACGAAGATTGTTTCCTGCGAGGGTTCTTTTCATGGTAAATCCTTTGGAGCTCTATCGGTTACAGGGCGGGAGAAATATCGGAAGCCTTTTAGCCCTCTACTACCAGGGATAGAATTTGTTCCTTATGGGGATGCAGTCGCTCTTGAGAAAGCTTTGGCTCAGAAGGATGTGGCGGCTTTTATTGTGGAACCTATTCAGGGAGAGGGAGGAATTATTGTTCCACCTGAAGGGTATTTGAGAAAAGTCCGAGATATTTGTACAGATTATAACACACTGCTTATTGTTGATGAGATCCAAACAGGGTTTGGCCGTACCGGGAAATTATTCGCCTGCGAACAAGAAGGGATTGTTCCCGACATTTTGTGTCTGTCCAAATCCTTTGGAGGCGGGGTGATGCCACTAGCAGCCTATACCACTACAGAAAAGATATGGAAACAGGCCTATGGCAGTGTGGAGAAAGCAACCCTGCATACCTCCACCTTTGGAGGAAATTCGCGGGCAGCAGCGGCAGGGATTGCCACTTTGGAAATTCTTTACCGAGATGATTTGTCACGTCAGGCGGCAGAGAAGGGCGAATATCTTCTGGGGAGATTACAGCAACTGCAGGGGCGATATCCATTTCTGAAAGAGGTCCGCGGTCGAGGGCTTATGATAGGACTTGAGTTTGCCCAGCCGGAGAAGGGTATCCTTAACAGACTGACTGGGGGAGCTGTGGAAAAGATAGCTGGAGAATATTTGGGAGCTATGATTGCAGGAGAACTCTTGAATAAACACCGGATTGTTACGGCATATACGTTGAATAATCCTAATGTCATTCGCTTAGAACCGCCCCTCACCGTGTCTTATGAACAGCTTGATAAATTGCTTATGGCTTTGGATGGAATCTGCGCCAAGAATAAGGGATTTGGAGATATGGTGATAGCCAGTAGTAAAACTATTTCTTAAGAATATATTGGTGAGTTGGGATTTGTATCTTTTGTATTTAGTTTTCCAATAGTACTCAGGGTGATTGGGTTTGAATGTAAATGTGCTCCTTTTAACGAAAAATCAAAAGGAGACAGAGGATGGTAGTGCCGTCTATAAGCACCCTTAGAAGGGGTTGGTAATCATGCGGTTTCACGACTGCATGATTTTTTGTAAAGTGAACAGTATTACATAGGAAGATAATAGCATATAAAACCATATAGAGTGAGTAGTAAGGCAGATGCTAGTATGAGCCTAAATCCCTGATCCTATTGGGTTCGTGCAACTATGTAGAACAGTGAAAATAGTCTAAACTGTCTCTATAAGGATGTATATGAAAAAGATTTATTTGAGATGCGGATGGAGAGATACTTTTGACTTTGATCTATGAAAAAGTCCTAGGACTTAATAAATTACAGAAATCTCTATAAATTTCATTTGCGAATGTAACTATTAAATTTTCAAACTTAGGTGTGGTTCAATATCTATACGTTGACAGTACCTATTAACTTTGATACAATAGGAAAAATTTATATAACAAGGCGGTAATGGAACAAAATGGCATTTTATTATGAGGAAGTTTCTAGAACTTTTAGTGAATATCTTCTTGTACCCAATCTTACAAGAAAAGATTGTATACCTAGCAATGTTAATTTAAAAACACCTATTGTAAAATTTAAAAAAGATGAGAAGCCCCCTGTTGAAATTAATATCCCCTTTGTTTCTGCTATAATGCAATCCGTATCTGATGATAATCTCGCAATAGCTCTTTCTAAATGTGGAGGTTTATCTTTTATTTTTGGTTCTCAGTCTATAGAGCAACAAGTAGAGATGGTAAAAAAGGTAAAAAATTTCAAAGCTGGTTTTGTAGTTAGTAATGCAAATCTATCTCCAGAACATACTGTAAAAGATGTTATTGCATTAAAAGAGAAAACGGGGCATGGTACAATTGCAATTACAGAGGATGGAACACTAGGTACTAAACTAATGGGAATCGTGACGAGTAGAGATTATAGAACGAGTAGAGATTCTTTAGATAAAAAAATTATAGAATTTATGACACCTTTTTCAAAGCTTATAGTGAGTTCAATTAATACTAGCCTTAAAGAGGCAAATGATATAATTTGGGAGCATAAGCTTCATTGTTTACCGATTATTAATGAAAAACAGGAATTAGTGTACTTCGTATTTAGAAAAGATTATGAGGATCACAAACAAAATCCACTGGAGCTTTTGGACTCTGAAAAAAGACTGATGGTTGGTGCTGGTATTAATACAAGAGATTATAAGGAAAGAGTACCTGCATTGGTTAAAGCTGGAGTGGATGTATTATGTGTGGATTCTTCTGACGGTTTTAGCGAATGGCAGTCAGAAACAATAAAATACATAAAAGCAGAGTATAAGGATACCGTTAAAATCGGCGGCGGAAACGTAGTAGATAAAGAAGGATTTATGTACTTCGTGGAAGCAGGTGCTGATTTTGTAAAGGTTGGAATTGGTGGTGGATCGATATGCATAACAAGAGAAACCAAAGGAATAGGTAGAGGACAGGCTTCTGCAATTATTGAAGTTGCACAGGCAAGAGAGGACTACTTTAAAGAAACAGGCATATATATTCCAATTTGTTCAGATGGTGGAGTCGTACATGACTATCACACAGTACTCGCTTTAGCTATGGGTGCTGATTTTATTATGATGGGAAGATATTTCGCAAGATTTGATGAGAGTCCTGCTCCTAAAACAAAGCTTGGTAACAATTATGTTAAAGAGTATTGGGGAGAAGGATCAAAACGTGCTCGCAACTGGCAACGGTATGACTTCGGAGAAGGAAGTAACCTCAAATTTGAAGAGGGAGTGGATAGCTATGTACCTTATGCTGGAAAACTTAAAGATAATATCGATGTTACTTTAAGCAAAATAAAGTCAACAATGTGTAGTTGTGGAGCTATATCGATTAAAGAGCTTCAGAGAACTGCAAGAATTACGCTGGTATCTTCAACAAGTATTGTAGAAGGTGGAGCTCATGATGTAATATTAAAAGAAAATAACTACTAAATAATAATAAAATAGGCATCTGTTTAGATGCCTATTTTATTTGTGAATAAGATCAATATATTCATTATACCTAGGATTGTTTCATTAGGTTTCTGATGAGCGTGGAAAGACGGAATAATCCGTTCTCCATTTCAGGCAGTGAAGCGTAAGAATAAGATAGACGGAGATGGTGGTTTGATAGAGGATCGTATATATGACCAGGATGAATTAAAAGACCATTATCTAAAGCTGTTTTAAATAGTTTTTGCATAGAGATTGCCTGACTTAATATGAGCCAAATATAAAAACCACCTTTAGGAATTTGCCAAGTAGCAATATCAGAAAAATGGGTTTCTAAGGTATTGCAAGCGACTTCACGACGAATTCGTAGCTGTGTTCTTACTTCTTCTAGATGTATTTGGTAGAGTCCACTGGCAAACCATTCTGCAGCAGCCCACTGGGATAATGAGCTGGAGCCGTAGTCGTTTTGCATTTTAATATCAGCCAGTCGTTCTATGACTGGTTCTGGTCCGACGATCCAGCCAATGCGTAATCCAGGGCTTAATGATTTTGAGAGACTTCCGAGGTAGAGTACAAGGCCTTCTTTTTCAAGAGCTTTTAGTGGTGTGGGAGGTGGTGTATCAAGCCAGAGTTCTCGATAAACATCGTCCTCAATAACAGGTAATTGCTCCTTTTGGCATAAATCAATGATGCTTTTACGACGTTTTTCTGTCATTATGATTCCAGTTGGATTGTGAAAGCAAGGGATCGTATATAGCAAATTTGTATTTTTATGTTTTTTGTGAAAAGAGATAGGTGCAATTTCAATACCTTCTTCATCAAGGGGAATACTGCAAAAATTCATATTCATGGATTGAAATAATTTAAGGGAAAAAAGGTACGAGGGGCTTTCAAGTAAGATCGTAGAGTCTTTTGGCAATAGACTTGTGCAGATCAGTTGTAAAGCTTGTAATGCGCCAGATACAATCATAATTGAAGAGGGAGAGGCATTAATTCCGAAGGATGATAAATAGGTACTGATCTGTTGACGGAGAAATGGTAATCCCCTTGGCTCTTCGTAACCTAGGGAGTGAATACGATTAGGTAACTTCCTTAGTATAGAATCCATCATAGCTTTTGGAAAAATATCTGGGGAAAGTTCCCCTGTGCCTAAGCGAATGATCTTAGGATTGAATTCCAAATGGTTTATTTCCTGAACGGTATGAAGGTTAGGGAGATAGATTCCTCTGTTAAGATAAGAAGTCCAATTGACAGGCAACGTTGATGTAAGCAATGACCAAGTGTTATTTGCTACCCAGGTACCGCTTCCTAGCTTGCTTTCCAGTAATCCATCTGCTATTAATTCATCTAGGGCAATTGTTAATGTACTTCTATTTACTTGAAAAATATGAGCAAGAGTACGCTGAGGAGGTAATTTGCTATTGATAGGCCACTCACCAGCGGCTATTTTATTTTTTATATACTCTTTAATTTGTTGATAGAGAGGCATAGCGTCTTTAGGATTAGGCATCCAATCAATTGATAGCACATGGTTCTCCTTTTTTGCATGTTTCTCTTATTATAACAAATTGGATGGTATGAGAACAAACCAATTGGCTGAAGACATTTCAGGCATGTTTCATTATACTGTAGAAAAACAGTGATAAGGAGCGAATCTGATGCAAGCATTTGTTCATGGAATGGTTCTAGCTATGGGGCTGATACTGCCCCTGGGAATACAAAATTTATTTGTCTTTACCCAAGGGGTAACCCAGCCAACAATTTTAAGGACGTTGCCAGTTGTTGTTACGGCATCGATGTGTGATACTATTTTGATTTTGTTGGCGGTTCAGGGAGTTTCCTTATTTATAGCGAGTTTCGCTTGGGTTAAGATGCTTTTCCTTGGAATAGGAATTGCTTTTTTATCCTATATGGGGTGGCTTACATGGAAGAATACGTTAGTAAATAGTTGTGATAATGAGGAAAAAAGATTTACCATTAAACAGCAAGTTCTTTTTGCAGTTACGGTGTCCCTATTTAATCCTCATGCTGTCTTAGATACTATTGGTGTGATTGGGACAAGTTCCATTAACTATATTGGAAACGAGAAAGTATTGTTTACAATGGCTTGTATTCTTATATCCTGGTGTTGGTTTTTACTTTTGGCTATTATGGGATGGAGGATAGGGAGACAAAATGCATTTACGCAAATTTTTGGAGTCATGAATAAGATTTCAGCAGTCTTCATGTGGTTATCTGCTATATATATGGCTTACAGTAGTAACTTGTAAAAAAAGTCTAAGATACTCAAACACTATTTTTATCCTTACAGTAAAGTAAAGGATAAAGAAGGAATTTTGTCGAATTATATTATTAGGTTATAAATGGAAAATGATTATAACTTATAATGGTGTAATAGATAAACTAAGTGGGAGAGGTTCTCTAGATGCTGGAAAAAATTAATTGTAGAAAAATGATAGTGTTGCTAATATTTTTTGTTGTCAATATTTTTCAGGCAAAAATGGTATCTGCTAGCGAGCAAGGCTCTTACTCAGTATCTAGTTTTCAGGTCCTAGAAGATGTAGATGGTAGTTATAGTTTTTCAGAAGTAAACTCGCCAGAATGGACGGATAAATATGCTGATTATCCTGAAGAGATACTATCTCTAGGGATTAAAAAATCTGTTTATTGGGTGCGTTTTAAGTTTCCTCAATCGGCTGCTGGGGAGCCGCCAGATGACTATTTTTTGCAATTAAATAATCCTAACATAGATAAAATCGATCTTTATATGCCTATGACAGATCAAGGAATGGGCTATAAGTTAACACAAATAGGGGTAAGCAGGCCAACTGCTAATAAGGATATTACTCACAATACATGGGTGTTTCAACTTCCACATCATTTTGGGCAAGATAAATTTATATATCTTCGCCTAGAAAGCACATCTGCACTTCGCTTACCAGTGGCATTTTGGCAGAAAGAAGCTTTTTTTAGAGATTCTTTCTTAAAGCATTCAGGCTTCGGCGTGATTTACGGTATTATTTTTGCCATGTTATTATTCAATCTTTTTATATTTTTCGTTTTGCGTGATAAGGTCTATCTTTTTTACGTTTTATATATGGGTTCCATGTTTTTTTATCAGTTTCAAGTTCATGGTCACCTAAAGATGTTAATAGATATTCCCTATGGGTTGTATAATAGTATCTTCTGGATTACATTGGGAGCTGCTTTTGTTTTTTCTGTGTACTTTACAAGAGAGTTTCTTCAAGTTAGGGATCGGACTCCTGGGTTAGATAAGATATTGACGGGGATGGTGTTTTTAGCTGGACTACAAAGTATTTTGGGGGTTTGTGGATTAAATGTTTGGGCCAATCATATTGCCCATGGACTGGGTCTTTTAGGCCCCTTATTTATGATGATGTTGGCAACGATTCGCTTTCGACAAGGGTTTAAGCCAGCCCGCTATTACTTGCTTGCTTGGGGCCTTTTATTAACGGGAGTGTTGCTATGGTCTCTTTCTGCCTATATTGATAATCCTTTCCCAGCCATTAACTATTTATTAGTGGCTACAGCAGGAGAATCAATTTTGCTTTCTTTTGCCTTAGCAGATCGAGTAAGAATATTGCGCTTACAAAAAAATGAATTGAATGAAAGGGTAGAGCATTATCGAGACTTAAGCCTAACAGATGAACTGACAGGCTTATATAATAAGAGATATTTGTATAAAAGACTGGCTGAAGAATTATATGTTGCGGCAAAAAAGCGCAATCCTTTATCATTTATGGTGATTGATATCGATCATTTTAAATTTTATAACGACAATTATGGGCATTGGGAAGGGGATAAGGTTCTAATTAAACTAGGCCAGATAGTTAGGAGCCTGTTAAAGGAACCGAATATAGCTTTTCGTTATGGTGGTGAGGAGTTTACCATATTGTTACCAAACACTAGCTATAATGATGCTTTATGCGTAGCAGAGAGCATTCGTGAAAAATTACGAATGGATTCTTTTTATCCTACCCCAGATATAGAAGCAACAGTGACTGTTAGTATTGGATTGACAGAAATGAATGCTGGTGATGATATTGAAAGTCTATTCCAGCGTGCAGATGATGCATTGTATAAAGCAAAGAAACAAGGGAGAAATCGGACGGTAGTGGTAGCATAAAGGATTTAAAGAGGAAATATTTAATAATTTGATAGAATATGGTCGGATAGCGTAAAATATAAAGTTATAGCTAGGCATAATTGCAGAAATACTACAATATAGCAGGATTTAAAATGTAAAAGCAGAAGTAAATATAACTTGAGTAGCATCGCAGATTCAGCACATTGTTTATAAAGCTAAAGTATAATTTTCTGTAAAAGACGGAGGTATTATGACTAACACTAAAAAAACGAATGTAAAATCGGCGTCAAGGGTGCTTGATGTTATTGAATATATAGTAAATTGCTCCAAGCCGCCTACATTTCGTATGATTCGTGAGGCACTTGATATACCCAAAAGTTCCATGTCCTATCTTCTGCAGGATTTAATTACACGTGACTATATTAATAGTGATGCAGACCTTAAAGTATATTATCCTGGTCTTAAACTCATTCAATTAGGAGCAGCAAGTATAAACAATACGGATATATCGCGGGAAATATCTTTTGCCACTAAAAAGCTCAGCGAAGATCTTAAGGTTACTGCACATGCGGCGATTCTGGATGACAGGTTTGTTGTGTATATTGCAAAAGCACAAAGCTCAACTGATTTGAGTCTGGTGACAAATATCGGTTTTCGAATTCCAGCTCATGCAACAGCTGTAGGCAAGGTGTTATTGGCAGCTTTAGCGCCAAGCGAGCTTGAAATGCGTCTGAAAAATGTTGAGCTGGAACGCTATACGGAAAATACGGTAACTTCCTTTGAAAAACTGCAGGAAGATTTGCTGACTATCGACAAAAATGGTTATGCAATTGATAATCAAGAAGTTATTCCTGGAGGAATCTGTATAGCTGCGCCCATTTATGATAAAACTAATCGGGTTATTGCAGCGATAAGTGCTACCATGCCGTTGACGCGCAGTACCGATGAATTTTTAGCAGAAGTTATTAAAATAGTCTGTTCTATGGCTAATTATGTCTCAATCCGTTTGGGAAAAATTTAATAAGGGGATTTGCTGTTCTAAAAAGAAAATTAAATATGATAAAAATACTAGTAATAACAGTATAATTATTATATACTTAATATGATAATTAATGAACGATGTTCTTATATGAGAACTAAAATTGTTTTTCGCAAAGAAATGAGGGCAAAAACTAGGCAAAACGTGAACTGTGTTCCTATACGTGAACGACGATGTGGAGGAATGATTCTATGAAAGAAGAATGAAAATGAGCAAGCAGCGTTGTCATGATGTGCGATACATCACTACGAAACTATAGTATTAAGGTCGATGGAATAAGAAATGTTATAGATTTAAGATAACGGCAAGATAAGTCCATTGATAGCTTTTTTTAGAAATAATGTTTCTATTAAATTTATAAAAATATTATTAAGGAGTGTTGTAAATGTTACATATTGTTCCAAAGTGTACCGAGGCCCGGAAAGTTTGGTCTCAAATGGATTCTTTAAAGATGGGTATGGATTGGGATGAAGAGGACATCAAAAAACCACAAATACTAATTGATGATGTATTTGGGGAAAGCCACCCAGGCAGTTATCATTTATCAGGCCTTACTAATCAGGCAGCTATTGGAGTATATGAACGGGGTGGCCGTCCAGCCACTTTCCATGTTACTGATATTTGCGATGGATGGGCCCAAGGCCATAGCGGAATGAATTATGTTTTAGCATCAAGAGGCGTTATTGCAGATATGGTAGAAATCCATGCATCATGCATTCCATGGGATGGATTGATTCTGATTTCATCTTGTGATAAAGCGATCCCGGCTCATTTAATGGCAGCGGCAAGACTCGATCTACCAACAATATTTATTCCAGGTGGCAGTATGCGCCCAGCGCCGGATATGGGGACATCCGGGAAAGCAGGTGAAGTTTCACTAAGAGAAAAACAAAATGCTATTAGTCAACAAGAAGTGATGGATTATAAGCAAACTGGATGTCCTTCCTGTGGAGCATGTCAGTTTATGGGTACTGCAAGTACGATGCAATGTTTGGCAGAAGCACTTGGTCTAGCGTTGCCAACATCAGCATTGATACCTGCAACAATGAGAGATATTTTAGCATTATCTAGAAAAGCAGGCCGCCAGATTACAAACCTGATTGAAAAGCAAATTACTGCTCGTCAGATATTAACACCTGCAGCCTTTAGGAATGCCATTGTTGTTCATGCTGCGATCGGGGGATCAACAAATGCATTTCTTCATTTACCGGCCATTGCCCATGAAATGGAATATGAGTTAGATATCAATATGTTTGATGAGATAAACAGAATTATTCCGCATATCTGTAACATTAATCCAAGTGGCACATATCCAACTGAAACGTTATGGTTTGCTGGTGGAATTCCAATGGTTCAATGGATACTAAGAGATCATTTAGATCTTAGTGTCATGACTGTGACAGGTAAGACTTTAGGGGAAAATCTTGAAGAATTAAATAATGAGGGATTTTTTAATCGAGTAGAGGGTTATCTACGCAATTATCAACTAAAAAGAGAAGAGGTAATACATCCTATCAGCGAAACAAGTACCTATGGTACAGTTGCAATACTGAAAGGAAATTTAGCACCGGAAGGCGCGGTTATTAAATACTCAGCAGTTCCGGAAAAGATGAAGCAGCATATCGGACCTGCCAAAGTGTTTAACTCAGAGGAAGAGTGCAATCAGGCGGTGGTAGAGCGGGCGATTGAGCCGGGTATGGTGATGTTTATTAGATATGAAGGGCCAAGAGGGTCTGGCATGCCCGAAATGTTTATGACAACAGAAGCCATAATGGCTGAACCGAGTATAAATTCATCTACTATTTTAATTACTGACGGACGTTTTTCTGGTGCCACAAGAGGCCCTTGTGTTGGACATGTGTCACCAGAAGCGGCTGTTGGCGGACCTATTGCCTTGGTAGAAGATAATGATTTAATTGAGCTTGATCTTGCAAATAGAAGATTGGAAATTGTAGGGATTGCAGGTGAAAAATGCTCTGTGGAGGAAATCGAAAAGGTCTTAGCGGAACGGAAGGCTAAATGGGTAAGACCTGAAGTTGAGAAACGTTATGGTATTTTAAAGCGCTATACTGAGCGTGCTACATCAGGTATGCGTGGTGGATATTTAGAATAAAAGTATTAGTTACAAGGGAGGCTTGAGTACTCAGGCCTCCCTAATATCGAAAATACTTGGAAGGTATTTATTAAGGTAGACGAAACACATGATATTTCGACGAAAGGCATGCTGAAGAAAGATTCGCAAAATGCTGTTTTGGCAAGGGCTGGAGTATATGCGAAGTAATTTATGAAAAGTGAGGAGAGAGTCGTTATGTTTAGAGGCGTGATTACCCCGGTTATTACTGTTTTAGATGAGCAGGGGAAATTGGATTTAGAAGGAAATCGACTGGTTATCAATCGACTGATTGATAACGGAATGAATGGGCTTTTATTCTTGGGCAGTATTGGCGAGTTTTTTGCCCTTAGTCTGGAAGAGAAAAAAGAATTTATTCGGTTTGTGGTGCAGACAGTAAATAAAAGGGTACCTGTGTTAATTGGTACTGGCGCTACCATTCAGGAGGAGGTCATAGAGCTGACTCATTTTGCTCAGCAAGCTGGAGCAGATGGCGTTACCGTGATATCTCCTTACTATTTTAAATTGAATTCAGATACGTTGTATCGGTATTATGCTAACTTGGCACGCAGTACAACGATACCTATTATGATTTATAATTTCCCGGATCGGACAGCTGTTAACCTAGAACCGGAGCTTGTTCTCAAATTAGCAAAAGAGTTTAAGCATATTGTTGCGATTAAAGATACGGTTGACAATATTAGCCACACACGTACTTTGATTCATGTGGTAAAAAATGTACGTCCGGATTTTAGCATATTATCCGGCTATGATGAATATTTGATTCCGAACCTGATGGCAGGCGGTGATGGCGTAATTGGCGGAATGTCTAATGTTATTCCGAATGTTTTCTCTGGTCTTCTGACAGCTTACAATAATAAAGACTTTAGTGGTGTCACGATTGCGCAGAGTAAGATATCTATGCTTATGAATTTATATGATATATCCCAGCCTTTTGTTGCAGCAATTAAAGGCGCTGTTGCTGCGCAAGGGGTGCCTATTGGGGCTTTTGTCAAAGAACCATCAGGATCATTGGATACTCAGCAGATTGAAAAAATTACAGCTTTATTACAGAAGGTTAATAATTTATAGAAAATCCTAGTTTTGTATACCGTATGCATGGACTCTGGCGTGAGTATTCTTTTATCTAAGCTCTTGCTTACTCAGCTGAATTAGTTTGCCCACTAGCTAAAAGGCAATATAATGTTACCTCCTATTTGTTTTTGGGGAAAATTAAATCATAAAAGAAGACGCCTTTAGATGCGTAATAGTTGATGTTTATCTTTAAAATCAACAGCTGTCTTGATGTCTACCCAAACCCTGGAATCGAATTAAAGAAGCTGTCTCAACATAGGATTTTCATCCTGTTTGAGGCAGCTTCTTCCGGTTTGTAGAATATAAAAATCATTGAGCTTCATCGTGACCACAAAAGTACGATGACGAGTGCTGTTGGTGTTGTTGCCTAATAGCACAAGTAGGGTCTGGAAACTTTCCAGGCCTTATTTGTGCTGTTTAATTGTTTATTACTAAAGGCCAAAACGTAATAGGTATATAGAACTTGGGCTGTGGTACCGTCGTGTGCTGTTTTTTATGCTGTACTGCTTTTTCGTCTCAGTTGGTTATTGGGTGCTGTTTCTTGACATAAGGGCAGTAGTAAGATAAAATATATACGTACTTAATGCTGATATAGCTCAGCTGGTAGAGCAACTCATTCGTAATGAGTAGGTCGCAGGTTCGACTCCTGTTATCAGCTCCAATGAAATTAAGCCTTTTAGCATTTTGGGGCTGTTGACAAAATAGGTTTGAGAGGAATACTCTCAAACCTATTTTTATATTTATTGCAAAGATGAACTATATTAAATTTATATTGCTATATATGGAGCTATTGATATTAAAGTTCTTCTATGCTAACGCTTTTACCATTCTCTTTAAATTGATTGCCAACGCCGAAAAGAAGCATTGTTCCTGTATGTTATCATGAATGCGTCCATTACTTCTTTCTATATTGGTAAACCTCTATATGTATCTGTAATAATACCGTATTTAATATCAACGCTGATATGAGCCAGATAATGAAATCCGCTTGGTTTGCCTGGGCGATTTAGTAGACCAGCATCTAGGTCAGTCGCGCTACAGACTATTTTCTGTATCATCTTTGCTCCTTTGAGTTTTACTTTTTTCCCGTGCTTTTTCTTCCCTTGCGCCTCTCTTTGAGCCTGTAGCTCATCTTCTAAGCGTTTAGCTTCCGCCTCTAGTTCTTCAAGATAATCGGAGGGCTTCTTTTCCACCTGGATCTTTTTCAATTTATCACTTGAGGCGTTTGCCTTCATATGGCTGGAATCGGTAACTATCACGACAGCGATTAATCCTTCAGCTTCGCAACAGGCTATGATCGTATCAAAGATTTCTTGAAATACTCCACTTTTCTTAAATCTACGACGGAGATTCTGACTAATGGTAGAATGATCTGGAACGGCATCTTCTAAATCCAAGCCTAAAAACCATCGGTAAGCCAAGTTTAATTTTACTTCTTGTTCTAGCTTTCGTTTAGGTGTTCTTCTAGTTTTTTCTAATCCACTAGTAGTGTGGACTTGACTTTCTTGCAAGTAACCCATCTCATTAAACAGTTTAGTTTCCCTCTAATCTTATGATGCTATAAGCTCTGCAAGAATCCACTGAATATTTCTAGCATTATTATAGCTTTCACAAGTGACACTCCAGTTATTGGGAATTAAGCATTTGTCGTCAGAAACTATCATAGGCAATTTGTTTCCTTCAATATCTGCGGTTATCCATTGATTATTATCGTCTGTGATTTCCGCTGTTAACACTATGCCTTCTATGCCATTTAATGAGATTTTATCTCCAACATACAAAATTTTCATTCTTTATCCCTCCTAGTATTCTTATATGTAGCTATATTATATATCATCTTGTACATGTTTAATATGATTGACTTTAAGTTGGGGAAATAAAGGATTGTTTTTGATATTGTGGCTTGTACGTTCTTACTTATGGGCATACTCCTTATGAGGTGAGAATGTGGAATTATTTACAACTTATCAAGCATTAATGTGTTTGCTGTATTAGTAAAATTGTATGTTGGGTGCTGATGAAGTCTTGACTGGTTATGTCAGGATTTTTTTTTGTTATTAAAGAGGAATTGAGGAATATAATATGTAAAATATATCATAAAATATCAAGGAGGTTATCAAAATTGAAAAAAACTCTATTAACTATTATGTGTATCTTTCTATTAGGTAGCATTTCGGTAGCTTTTGCTTCAGAAGCACAGCTTGTTGTAAATCCGCTTGATCAAGCAATCATTGACAATACTAATAATATCGCTAATCATTCTAATGATGCAATTTCTTCCAAAGAATGCTATAGCGTATTCCAATCTAGGTATAGTATATGAGAAAATGGCATTATATCAAGATGCTATTAATACATATCGCAAACTTATCCTAAATGCAACGTTGCCTCAAGGCAAACCTCTAGTAGAAATAGCCCAAAGCAAAATTAGAGAATTAGGTGGAACTTTATAAAAAATAACCTTTATATATTACATAAAAACAGGATTGAATCTTGGCGTAAAAGCTGAGGTTTTTCTTTTTGTCGTGAATGATTTTTTAGCTTTCTCTGATAATCCTATCAGTTTATTTGCCAATAGTGTGGTTAGGCATTGGGAATTTTTTTTAAAAAGACAGTTCGTAGATGTTCGTGTGGCAAAGTCATGCTAAATATAAAGATTGCTAGCCTAATGATATTCGAGAGGAACAGCAATTTAAAATATAAATTGGGCAATAGACATTTTTGTTGTTGAGGATATTATGTAGATACGGTAGGGCGAAATAAAAAAGTGATCCAAGAGTATATAAAGAATCAAATCCAAGAAGATATGATAGCAGATCAAATAAGTGTAAAAGAGTATAAAGACCCTTTTAAGGGTGACGAGTAATAGCTTCTGCAAATGGCGAAACTGCTGTGTATCTTAAGATACCAGCCATTAATATCCCTTTATAGGGGTGGAACAAGCCGGCCCGCTAAGCGGGCAGTCTTGACTTATTGCAAAGATGAACTATATTAAATTTACATTTATAAAAATCCCCTCAATATAAAAGGCTCATGCAGATTTAATTCTACATGAGCCTTTAAAAAACATTTTTTTCAAAGAAAGATTGAGTTTATCAACAGCCCCATTTTGCTAAAAGGCTTTTTGTGTCTAATGGCAGTTGATAAAAAAATAGATAAAACTACATAGATTTATAAGAATTTTAAGCACTAAATAGAACTGGCCTATTAGCTTAAAGGAAAAAGGGATCAAGGTATAATAAGTCAGTTTTCAAGTACAACTAAATTAAAATTTGATTGGCATATGGTAAAATTTATAATATAATAATAATTAGATATATTGGGGGCGTAGCTCAGTTGGGAGAGTGCTTGGTTCGCATTCAAGAGGTCAGGGGTTCGATTCCCCTCGTCTCCACCATCTGAATCTTCAATTTATGGGGAATATAAGGGGACAGTAATCATGCGGTTGTACGACTGCATGATTTTTTGTTTTTGTGAAGTGAATTTGGCGGTAGGTGGAGGGAGAAAGGGCCATTTTTGCAGCTTTTTTGTCCGCTTTTTGAAATGTATATAAATTATTATTGACAAATTATATACATGGTATAAAAATAGTAGATGATAACTAATTCAATAGGAGGAAGAAAATGAAGAGATTACTAGCAGGTATTCTACTAATTGTGTTGTTGGGTACTATTTTGGGATGCGGTGCAACCACAACAAAGCCAACGCAGCAACCGAAGGATTTTTCAATTAAGATTGGAGGATCTAGCACCTTGGCGCCGGTAGTTGCTAAATGTGCTGACGATTTCACTGAGAAATATAAGACTTGGAAAAAAGTAAAGGACAGCCTTGCTGATGAGGCAATCGCTATTTTTGTAGCTACAGGCGGTTCGGGATTTGGCGTAAAATCGGCGACGAATGGGACTGTAGATATTGGACTGGTTTCTCGTGTAGTAACCGATGCAGAAAAACAAAAACTCCCCAATCGTCAGCTGTATACTTTAGGCTATGACGCCCTTACCATTGCGGTAAATCCACAAAACCCAGTTCTTAAAGTGAAACCTAACTTAACGAAAGATGAAGTGAAGCGGATTTTTTCTGGTGAAATAAAAACGTGGAAACAGCTAGATGCCAGCTTATCCGATCGTCCGATTGTTGTGGCGATACGTGATCTAGGCGGTGGAGCAAGCCAAGCCTTTGATGAAGTTGTAATGAAAGGTACCCCGATATCTAAAGAGGCTATTCAGTTCCCATCCATGGGTGCTTTAGCGGGTAAAGTGCAAGATAATCTTGAGGCCATTGGTTATGTTTCGACTGGTTTAGTCAAACAAAATCAAGGCAAAATAGCGGTACTGTCGGTTGATGGTGTAGAGCCAACTAATGAAAACATTGTGAGTGGTAACTATACAATATCCCGCCCCTTGATTATGATTACCAAAAGCCAACCGGATGAGCGCGAAAAGGAATTCATAAATTATCTTATGTCCGATAAGGGCGTTGAAACCTTAGACGCGATGGGCTTTGTGCCTGTCAAGAATAAGTAGCATAAGTAGTAATAAATACAGAGTGTTAATAAAGGGTAGTTGGCAATGCAACTATCCTTTATTGCTGGAAAGGTCGCAGCATGATACATGACAGAAAAGATAAATTGCTTCAGACGTGTGGTGTAGTAAGCACTTTATTTACAGTTACAATTCTCCTATCGATATATGCATTTATTGCTGGGGAGAGTTTGCCGATTTGGAGAGACGAAGGAATACTCAGCATTCTTCTGAGCAACGATTGGCAACCATTGAGTAATCCGCCCCAAGTGGGATTCCTTACGATGGTTGTCAGCACGTTGTGGTCAGCACTGGGAGCAATGCTTATAGCCACACCCTTTGGGATATTTTGTGGAGTATTCTTGTCAGAATACGCTCCTGCGTGGCTGTCTTCCATACTTCGTGCCGTATTATATATGCTTACCGGGGTTCCATCTGTTGTCTATGGTTTTCTAGGGGCCAGTATGATAGTGCCATGGTATGAAAAGGTGATAGGTTTATCAAGTGGGGAATCATTGTTTTGCGCATCATTGATATTGTCTATTATGGTGATTCCGTATATAGTTTCCGGGACGTATGGGGCTTTTCAATCAATTTCGTCTGAATATCGGGAAGCTGGCTATGGGCTAGGGGTCTCTAAAGAATATATACTAATGAAAATAGTAGCTCCCCTAGCCTGCCGCAACATGATAAGTGCTGTCACCCTCGCTTTTGGTAGAGCGGCCGGCGAAACCATGGCCGTATTAATGTTGGCAGGCAACACACTTACAATGCCGCTTTCGTGGTTTAGTAAGGGAGAACCGCTTTCCGCATTGATAGCTCTTGAAATTGGCACTGCAGAAGTTGGCGGACGCCAATATCAAGGACTATTTGCCGCTGGACTCATTCTCCTGCTTATTGTCTCCTCGATCAACTTTTTCATTTGCTATCATAGTAGTAGGGGGAAAGTATAATGAGAGCACGTTTATGGATTGAGTTTATATGGCGGATTTGTTTTTGGGGGGCGGGGTTATCCGTTGTAATTGTTTTAATCGCAATAATAGGATTGCTTGTGTTGCGTGGTGGAAATGTATTGTCTTGGGAGTTTATCACAGGCATTCCTCAAGGACTATTTTTAGGAATGGCGGGAGGAATTTTCCCAGCTATAGTAGGAACTCTCAGTCTAGTAGCCATTGCAACGTTTGCTGCTGCGATACCAGCACTCTTTACAGCAATATATCTTGTAGAATATAGCAACGCATCAGCATTTAGCCAGTATATCAATTTGGGAATTCAGGCGATGATTGGCATTCCCTCGATTTTGATAGGACTATTCGGGTATTCGTTTTTTGTTGTTTATCTTAATTTGGGAGTGTCATTATTATCAGGAGGTTTTACATTAGCAGTAATGATTCTGCCAACATTAGTAGTCTTGATGCGGGATGCACTAGATGCAGTGGATGACGACTATCGCCTGCTTGGTGAATCCTTAGGCGTTTCACGATGTTATCTGTTGCAGCGAGTCATCTTACCTGTAGCGAGTCCTCGCTTGCTAAGTGCGCTATTACTAGGGATGGGCTATGCTGGCGGAGCTACGGCGCCCATCATGGTTACGGCAGCTACTATTATGTCGCGGGGCAGTATCAATTTGTATAATCCTGTAATGGCACTGCCATACCATCTATATATATTGTTTAGTCAGCACATCTCCGTCGAACGGGCCTATGGAACGGCGTTAGTTTTAGTGATGATGCTTTTATTTTTAAATATGATAAGTTTTTACTTGCGCAGCCGATATGGCAGGAGGGTTATATCATGATTGAGGTGCTGGAGTTTGATGCATTTTTTAAACAAAAACAGATTCTTTACTGCTTATCAGCTACGTTTCACAGCAATTGTATTACGGCACTGATCGGTCCATCTGGCTGCGGGAAAACGACTCTGCTAAAATCAATAAACCGAACAGCGGAGTTAAACCAAGGTTTTCATTCAAAGGGTAAAATTATTATGGATAATACGAATGTGTATTCTTGTAAAGACTCTGCAGTTGTGCGGCGTCAAATTGGCATGGTTATGCAAAAACCGTTAGCGCTACCCTTAAGTATTAAAGAAAATATTCTCTTTGGACCGCGGTACTATGGTATGCAAGACAAAACAGAATTAGAGGACCTAGCGGAAAATACACTGCGAAAGGTGGGATTATGGCAGGAAGTAAAAGATAAAGTAAATTCATCGGCGAGTGAACTATCAGGAGGGCAATTGCAACGGCTATCCATTGCCAGAAGCCTAGCGATATGTCCGAAAACCCTATTGCTTGACGAACCTTGTTCGAGCCTTGATATGAAATCAACGCGGGCAATAGAAGAATTATTACTTACTTTAAGCACGCAACTGACAATTATAATTGTTACCCATAATGTGGCCCAAGCGAAGAGAATCGCCGCTGAAACTATGTTTATGTCAGAGGGAAAAATTATTGAATGCGGTATAACTCAGCATATTTTTGAAAAACCGCAACATCCTTTAACACAGGAATTTATTACTTTTTAAGGATAGTAAGGAGGGAAACAAAGTGATAACAATTACCTTGCCAAATGGACAACAATACAGTCTGACGAATGCGGTGTTTGACTATAATGGAACGCTAGCGGAAGATGGTATCTTAGCCGCAGGTGTAAAAGAATTATTAGAAGAGTTAGTAACCAAAATCAACGTTTCAGTTTTAACAGCAGATACTTTTGGCCTAGCCCGTGCGCAGCTAGAAAGCGTAAAAGGTATAAATCTCAAGATTGTCGAAAAAGGGAATGAAGCGTCGCAAAAACGGGAATTTATAGAATCGTGCGGTAAGGAAAGTACGATTTGTTTCGGCAATGGTGCCAATGACATAGCGATGTTTGGCGAGGCAACATTAGCTGTTGCAGTTATCGGGGCGGAGGGTGCCTACCAGCCAACGATTGCCCAAGCTGATATCGTTGTGACAAATCCGAGGAATGCTATCTTACTGCTTTTGAAGCCAACGCGAATGGTTGCAACCTTGCGAGTATAAAGCATTATATAGCTTTATACTAAGATTAATTACTATCCATGGGACAAAATCAAGTACAGGGAAGCAATAGGGACGTTCTTTTTGATTCTATTAGGCTCGTAGACTCGTAGACTATATAGATAATGAAACTTATTGAAGTAACATCTGCTGGGATTGGTGCGATAGCAAAACCTATATTAACAGTAGTCAACGCTAGGTTGCGGTGCAAAAACAAAATAAACAATATTATTGAGCAGGGCCATCGGTTTATTAAACGAAACATCAGGCCAATGCTTGGAATATATAGTTTGGAAACTGCTGGAAGAATAATTTGTGAAATTGAAATCATGCATATGATCAGAAATAGGCAGGTTGAAGAAATTCAATGTGCTCTTTCTGAGGTTGAATTTATAAACAAGATTATGGGTATCGCAGCTTGGTATTCTGCTGAAAAGTAGAGTATCTTTGACTTTGTGAAAAATTTGCACCAAAACCTCAAAATATCCTTGACATTATTTTCATAGGAATTTATAATTTGAATATAGTTCAATTAATGAGGTATATATATATGGCTAGAACTCCGCAAGACCCCAAAATTCGAATCAATGAAATCTTAGATGCAGCCGATTATCTATTTTTCACCAAAGGCTACCAGGCAACAACCATTAGTGACATCGCAAAAAAAATGGGTGTCGCTCAGGGAATGCTTTATTATTACTTCAAATCAAAAGAGGAAGTATTGGAAACGTTGCTTGATCGTCACGCCTCTTCCTTGATTTCGGAAATCAAAAATATAATTTGTCTTACGAATTCTCCATCAGAAAAAATAGCTTTAACGGTATCTGCCGCGTTACATAAGGCCAGTTATAAAAACGGGTTGCTGCTCAATATGCTATATGATGCCCAGAATCTACATCTTAAGGCTAAATTATTTCATCAGCTCGAATTGACGCTCTCTCCATGGTTGCTAAAAATCATAGAAGAGGGAATAGCCAGTCAAGATTTTTGCGTGTCTCATCCTCCCACCGCCGTAATTTATATCCTGGTTATTGCAGAGTTTTTAAGTGAAGCACTATATGACAAAACATCTGCTGATGTCTTGCCTTTTCGCTTGAGAATGGCAGAAGCGCTTATTGAAAAAGCGCTGGGTGCACAGGAAAAAACAATTCATTTCCTACTATGAATCAGTTCGTTAAAAGGTAATTAAGAAGGAAGCCCGCCATCCAAACGAGTTTTGGATGAGCGGTTTTTTTAGAAAAATTAATTGAATGGAGTTCAATTAATTTACATATAGATTAATTAATCCAATTAAAAAATTAATGCCAAAAACCTAACATAGCTGATTTATACAAGATGTAAAGGAGGCTTACCATGCACGTGTGGTCTACAGGTTAAAGAGTAGTATCTGTCCCGACATTACTATGAAATACGAAATACATCTATTATTTTATCCTCTAAAAAATAAGTACAATAAGGAGTAAATCATGAAACTATTGCATTTGCTAAGTAAACTTCCTAAAAAACAACTATATTATGGTGTAGCTACAGCAGCAGGATTATGCATTATTGTGGGCTCTATCCTGTATGGGAATAACAAAACGAAAGTTACGGCTGAAGATAGTATTAATGTGCGTACCATTACTATTAGCGTTACAAGAAGCGCACAAGGATACATCTATGCCGGTGAAGTACGCGGTCAGTATGAAAGTCAACTAGCGTTTCAAGTCAATGGAAAGATCATGAAGCGAAACGTGGAGCTTGGCAGTATAGTCAATGCAGGTGATGTATTAATGCAAATCGACGGCAAAGACATTCAGCAAACGGTAAACAGTAGCTCAGCCCAAGTAGCTTCTGCCGAATCCCAGTTAAGACTAGCAGAAAGCAATCTTAATCGTTATAGGCAACTATTAAACCAGGGAGCGATTAGTCAGTCTCAGTATGATCAATATGCCAATGCCTATCATGTAGCAGTTGCTGGCGTGCAGCAGGCCTCGGCCCAATACGCTCAAGGCGCCAATCAATTGGATTATAGTCTCCTGAGAGCCGATAAACCGGGTATTGTGTCGAGCATCACTGCCGAAATGGGTCAAGTCGTTAGTGCTGGACAAACGGTTGTTACCATAGTGCAAGATAATGAGCTCGAGGTGGAGATCAGTGTTCCAGAAAATCGAATACAAGAACTGCGTAACGCAGGACAAATTAAAGCAACCTTTTGGGCACTTCCTAATATAACTGTAGACGGCAAAATAAGAACAATTTCACCGATAGCCGATCAAATTACCCGTACTTTTAAAGTGCGCATTAGTTTAATGAATCCCCCGCCTGAAATAAAGCTTGGTATGACAGCCGCTATTCAGCTGGCTGACAGCTCTGCACAGCGGACGGTAAACATTCCATTGGCAGCCATTTATCAAGATGGAAATACACCTGCTGTTTGGGTAGTAAAGGACAATGTAATTACCTTGCGACCCGTTACAACCGGTACATTCGGCAACGGGACGATTGAGGTGCTAAGCGGCCTCAAACAGGGTGACTGTATTGTAACTGCCGGAGTTCATAAACTCAAAGAAGGGCAAACAGTGAAATTAGGCGGTGATTCCCTATGAAAAATTTCAACATAGCTGAATGGGCACTCAATCATAAACAATTTATTTATTTTTTCATAGCTCTCTTTTTTATGACCGGCTTGTTCTCTTATGAAAAGTTAGGGCGAATGGAAGATCCTGATTTTACCATTAAGCAAATGATAGTTAGCGTAGCCTGGCCGGGAGCCACTGCACGTCAAATGGAAGAGCAAGTCACAGACAAAGTGGAAAAAAAACTGCAGGATTTACCTGGTCTGGATAATTTGCAAAGCTATTCCAGTCCAGGGCAAACAATTATCTACGTTAACTTAAAAGATGCTGTCCCTAAAAAAGACATTCGTAGCAAATGGTTAGAAGCCCGCAACATAGTGAATGACATGGCAGCCACTTTGCCCGCAGGGGTTCAATCACCCCAGTTTAACGATCGCTTTGATGAAGTATATGGGATTGTTTACGCTCTTACCAGCGATGGCTATACCTATGAAGAAATGCGGGAAAAGGCAGAAAAAATCCGCCGCGTCCTCCGCGACGTCCCTCGTGTTAAAAAAGTTCAACTGCTGGGCACACAAACAGAAAGCATTTATATTGAAATTGAAAATAACAAAATGGCTCAGTTAGGAATCGATCCTGCGCTTATTACTAGCACGATTCAGGCGCAAAATGCCATGTCAGCTACTGGAATGCTTGAAACAGAAACAGATAATGTGTATCTACGCTTAACTGGTATGTTTGAGCAGGTGGAAGACATCCGAACTCTCCCGATTACGGCCAACGGACGCACCTTCCGATTAGGAGATATCGCCAAAGTCACCCGTTCTTATGCCGAGCCGAGCGATCCCAAATTTTTTTACAATGGTCAATCTGCAATCGGGATGGCAGTATCCATGGAGCCTGGGGAAAACATTATCACCCTGGGGAACAATCTAGAAACAACCGTCGCAAAAATTAAGAAAGATCTGCCTGCTGGGCTGGAAATCCATCAAACTGTTAATCAACCTAAAATCGTAGAAACTTCCATTAATGAATTTGTAAAAACACTTGCAGAAGCGATTATCATCATTTTTATTGTTAGTTTTGCCAGTCTCGGCATGCGCCCGGGCCTCGTCGTCGCACTTTGCATTCCCCTTGTCCTGGCCATCGTTTTTACGATCATGTATTTAATGAATATTGAACTTCAGCGCATATCTCTCGGAGCGCTCATTATCGCCCTGGGGCTGCTTGTCGATGATGCTATGATTGTCATCGAAATGATGGCTGTGAAATTAGAGCAGGGTTGGGACCGGTTCAGTGCCGCCTCCTACGCCTATAGCGTCACTGCTTTTCCCATGCTAACAGGAACACTGATTACCTGCGCCGGTTTTATTCCTGTCGGTTTTGCACAAGGCAGCGCTTCCGAATTCTGCGCCACCATTTTTTCTGTGATCACCATTGCTTTGATCACTTCCTGGATCGTCGCCGCTACGGTAACTCCATTCTTGGGATACCTACTGATCAAACCCACCACGTCAGCAACAGAGGATAATAAAGAACACCATGTATATGATACAAAGCTTTATCGTTTGTTTAAACAAACACTAATATGGTGTCTAGCACATCGTAAAATCGTGTTAACCACTACTTTGGTTTTGTTTATCGCATCGATTGCCTTATTGGGATTGGTGAAAGAGGAATTTTTTCCGACGTCCACCCGGCCTGAACTTATTGTACAGTTAAGATTGCAGGAAGGAGCTTCTCTGAAAAATACGGAAACAGTCGCCAGCCAGTTTGCCCAGAAACTGAATGATGATCCCCTGATTGCCTACTATACATATCATGTGGGTGAAGGAGCGCCTCGTTTTGTCCTCACGTTTGATCCTACTTTTAATAAAACCAATTTTGCCGAATTTATTATTGTTGCTAAGGATACTGACGCCCGCAGCCAATTGCATACCAAGGTCAGTAATTTAGTAGGCGAAGAATTCCCCAGCGTACAGGTTCACACGAAAGTAATTAGTAACGGAACATCTGCCGACTATCCTGTGATGCTACGCATAGAAGGTTATGACCATGACAAAGTTCGTGAAATCGCTAAACAAGTCAAAACGGCCATGGAAGCTCACCCCGGCACCAATAATGCCAACATGAACTGGAATGAAAAAAGTAAAATTATGCATTTATCTATTGATCAAGACAAAGCCCGAAATTTGGGCACCACTTCGCAAGCATTAGCTGCCACGCTCCAAACCCAGTTATCAGGAACAAACATTGCTGAATTCCGGCAATACGACAAAACCGTCCCATTAATTTTTCGTGTTGATGCGGAGTCTAGGAATGACCCTGCCCGCATCAAGGATCTTTCTATCCATATCGGTAATGGTAAGTATATACCGCTGGACCAGATTGGCAAAATAAGCTTTGTAGCAGAAGAAGGATTAATTTATCGTCGTGATTTAAAACCATCGATCACAGTAAGGACGGAAACAAAACCAGGCGTGACCGGGGATGTTACCCGTCAGGTATATAAAAACCTCCACGAGCTGCGTGCTAACCTGCCACCTGGTTATAGTATCAACTATGATGGTTCAACAGAAGAAAGTATCAAAGCTACCCAATTACTCTTAGCACCCATACCGGCAATGATTATCACCATTATGATTCTCTTGATGCTTCAACTACAAAACATCCCCAAGATGATATTAACATTATTGACAGCACCGCTAGGTATCATTGGTGTTACCATTGGTCTCTTGCTAACGGGAAAACCTATAGGTTTTGTTGTACAGCTCGGCATATTAGCTCTATCCGGGATTATTATGCGTAACTCAGTTATTTTAATAGACCAAATTGACCAACATCACGCCGCAGGCGAAAACTTGTGTGATTCCATCATTAACGCTACCATAACCCGCTTACGCCCTATTGTACTGACAGCAGCTGCTGCTATTTTGGCGATGATCCCCCTAGTTACTAATATTTTCTGGGGACCAATGGCTGTCGCCATTGGGGCCGGCTTGTTTGTCGCTACTGTCTTGACGCTGCTAGTTCTGCCGGTCATGTATGCCGCCTGGTATAAGGTTGACCCCTCGCCGAAATAACAGCACTTTAGCACCACACTAAATTTCTTAGGAGGTTTCTCTATGAAACAATTGTTGGTAGTGGTATGTAGTATAGTTATATGGATGACACCAGGGTTCTGCTATGCAGAAGCTATGGAAGACTATGACGATGCACATAAAATTTATATAGCAGCTGGCGCCTGTGCGGCTGTGTATAGTGATAGAATTGGTGAAGTGGCCAATCGTTATTTGAAACAAGACGGATGGAAATTTGATCGCTATGTTCAAACCCAGGGGCATGCTGGTGCTCGCTTTCTCTTTGCGAAAAAGGATTTTGGTGATGGGAAACAGACCTATATTTTGGCGTTTGTAGGTACAGAAACCTCTGAAGATATAGATTTTGACTTACAAGTGGATAAGGTCTATTTTGCGGGCAATACTCTAGAGGAGTTTACAGCTAATGCCGCAAAAGAGGGCGTGCCGAGCACGTCACCAAAAGTCCATAGGGGTTTCCTCAACTTTGTGGAATCCGGGCTGACGGCTAAAACGATTGATGTTGATGGTACTCCTCTATCACTCGCTGACATGCTTTTGACTAACAAGGAGTGTAGAATATATCTTGTCGGACACAGTCTAGGAGGGGCGGCAGCGACTTTGGCTGGAGCGGGATTGATTAGCATGGGGGTCAATCCTGAGCAAATTGAGGTTATTACCTTTGGTGGCTGGAATTAAGTTGCCAAGGTCTGTTGCCACTGGGTATGAAAGCGGGCAATCAGTCTATATTACCCCATTAAAAAATAGCCTGCCAGAGGCTTTAGCTAAAGAGTTTTGGTATATGCGTGAGGTTGCGTGGGATGAATACCGCGAAAGATTACCTGGCTGTACTATAGCAAAAGAAGGTGATGTGGACGACTGGCGGGAAATACCTATCTCCTCTGGTTATCGATGGGTAGTCGTTCCTGAGGTGAGCGTTACCCAACTAAAACAGGAACGAAATATATATTATATTATTGTAAGCCAAACTGTTTATGAAGTGGCTACAGGTGCCATTGTTGAAACAGCTAGCTTTTCAACCGCAACGTATAACGTAACTCCTTTAGAAGCATTTATTCGCGATTTGAAAGACATTAACAATAATCAGGGTGCTTGGATTTTAAAAGTAAAGTAAGTAATGGATGTAGAATATCCGGTTATAGACACTAATGACGGTAGGGTTTATTGAAAAAAAGGCGGTGATAAGCGAGGTGTGCACTTATCACCGCCTTTTTTCTTATCAAATCAAAGGGATAGGGTATGTTGAAAGTCTTACTTATTCAGATTGCTGCTTAGTATTAATACTTTTCATAATCACAGTCTATACTTAATATTTAGGCATACTCTTTGCCCTCCTAAGCTTTGCATTGACGCTTAACTGGTATATATCAAAGTGTTCATCACTGGCGCAGTTCGAGGCTGGGCAATGATAGCGGCTAGTGTATTGCTGTTGGGCGGGCCTCAACTAGTAGGTAGGGGTATAATCGGCGGGTACATATCTAGTTCGGCCCATTTGATTATTGTTCGTTGACTTTTCGGATGGGATTCTATTATTAATCAAGTAGGAGGGAATATTGATATAGCCCTTGATGTAGCGCTTCATGTTGGAACTCTGGTGGCGGTGTTAATTTACTTTTACCAAGATTAGCTACAGCTTATTGTAAATGGATTAACGAAAGGCTTAAAAACAAAAGAAGGAAAAATGTTTTGGTATTTGGTGGCAGCCACCATTCCAGGAGGAGTTGCTGGACTTATCCTGGAATCTAAATTAGAGTCGTTATTTCGCTCACAACCACTCATTATAGCTACAGGTCTCGCTCTTATGGGTATAATTCTTTAATATATAGATAAGAATGTGGCTCAAAGAACTAGTCTTGAGAAGATAAGCTTCAAACAAGCTCTGTTAATTGGGACTCCTCAGGCATTTGCGCTGATTCCTGATGTTTCCTGTTCAGGAATTACCATGACCACAGCCCGTTTTACTAGCAACGCCGATTATTGCTGGTGCAGCGTTAAAACATACTCCCGACATTATTCACAATATTGCTAATCCCTTATTCTTAGTTGGCTCACTTACATCGGCAATCGCAGGTCTCTTTTGTATTAGTTTTCTGTTTAAATATTTACAAAGAAACAAATTTGCCATATTTGCAGTATATAGATTAGCAATGGCAGCACTCATCGTGGTCGTATACTTTATCAGAGGTGCGTGAATCATATCCTAAATTAAAACGAGCGAGCAGCTAGACAGAATTGACATATGATAAATTGAATCAAAAGGCAGGTCGCTCCAGTGAAAGAAACGACCTGCCTTTTGGCATATAACAAAAGTCTAACTGCCGCTATTGCAACGTTTTTTCAGATGTAAGCATAATCAATCGATTAATCTTAATTGTCTTAGAAAGCAAAGTCCATTTTAACATATAAAAGGTTGGTGTATTTGGCATTTGTTTCCTTTGTTTTGAGTTGTTTCAGGGTTGCTGTCAGTATTACATTCTTATCAACGGCATAATTAAAGCCAATACCGAAGCCCTTTACGCCAGTATGCCAATAGCCGTAAAGAGAATTAGAGTCGCTTTTAGGAGTAGCTAGTTCTTCTAGGGTAGACAGTCGCCCATCTAGGGCTCGGCTTCCTATATCTCTATAGTCGATAAAGGCCCCCCAACTTCCTTCTTTTCTCTTATCAGCTCCTTTATACCATAAGGTAGACAGCCAGGCTGATTTATCAAAGGAGTTGTATTGTTCATCGCCAAAGCGTTGATTGCTTGTATTGCGTGCTGCTTCTGCGATGAGCGTCCAATCTTCAAAATGTCCCTTAACGCCGAGGGAAAAAATCTTATAGGGATAATAATGAGAGTGAGAGTATAGGGATGCGCCAGTAACAGTCCAGTTCTTATTTGGTGACCAGGATAAGTTCAAAATGCTGACATTAGCACCCCGATCTTGATCTCCAGTATCCCAGATAAAAGGCTTACCTGTTGCAGCGGCAATATCGCCGTAAGCATAAAATCCTTTGATTCCATTCTTGGTTTCAGTATTGAAGTTAATCCTCACACTATCAAAGCCGCCATCAGTATCTGCGATGAGACCTTGGCCAATTAACACATCGCTGCGCCCCAATTCCACATTCCAGTTATGGCCTGGATTGTTAAATGTAAATTTTCCAATTTCCCAATTCAGAGTACTTTTTCTACTACTATCTTTATCTAAAGATTTGCAGAAGGTTTCGCTAGAAGTACTTTCTGCCGATATTCTGCCAAAAAACTCTGTTTTTTCACTAACATCGGCTTTGGCATACAGACGGATGCGTTCTTGAATTCGTTCCTTTTTCAGGCAGTCTTCTCCGGAAGAAAGATGACGTAAATCCCAGTTATCCTGATAACGGATGCGAGCGTCACCCCAGAATTTGATGCTTGATTGCTTTTTTTCGATGGTATTGAGCCTTGTCTGCATACTTTTAAGTTCAGGTAAAAATTCTGCTGCAAGTTTTTCAATGAGTGCTTGTATTGCAATGTCAGCTTTGTCTGACCGTTCCATTGCTCTAAGTACGATTTGAGCCATTTCATATCTGGTTATTAATTTGTCACCGCGGAAAGTATGGTCACCATAACCATCAATGATCCCTGTCTTAGCCAATTTGTTAACTGCTTCATAAGCCCAGTGTTTTGCAGGGACGTCAATGAATGTTTGTTTAGCAGCAAAAGCCGTACCTGTAGCTAATATCGAGAACATCACCAATAAGACGATAATAAATAATTTTCTCATTTGAATAACCCCCTAATTTTAATATAAGACAATCTGTATTGGAGGATATTCGAAATTTCCAATAAATAGTACAACTATTATGAGACAAGGGGTTAATTTTCGTTAAAAATATTTATTAACTTTAAAAGTGTAATAAAACAGGTCAACAACGCATTACTTAGTAGTACTATGTATAGTTACTAAAAAGGCTAAGGAGCGAGTAGAAATGAAAGTATGCGTTGTTGGATTAGGCTATATTGGTTTACCTACAGCTAGTTTGTTAGCGGCAAAAGGATTTAACGTTTATGGTGTGGATATAAATATAGATCACGTCGAGAGTATTAACCGAGGGCAGATAACCATTGTTGAACCGGATTTGGATGTTTTGGTACGGGCAGCCGTGCAGAGTGGCAAGCTAACAGCATCAATTGAGCCACAAGCTGCTGATGTATTCATTATAGCTGTGCCTACGCCTTTTAAAGATGGACATGCGCCAGATCTATCTTATCTTGAAAGGGCAGTAATGGTGATTGCCCCTCAGCTAACAACTGGCAATCTTATACTTCTAGAATCAACCATACCTATTGGTACTACAGAAAAAGTCGGCGGTCTTATTCAAAGTATTAGAGCTGATTTAAAGTTGCCACAGTTTAAACCATGGTTGTCTTCTAGGACTAACAGCGTGGAACAGGAAGGAAATATTTATCTGGCTCATTGTCCAGAACGAGTGCTGCCTGGTCAAATTCTTAAGGAATTGATTGATAATGACAGGGTTGTCGGTGGCTTGGATCGAGCGTCAGGGCTTAAGGCCAAATGGTTTTATGAAAAATTTATTAATGGTAAGGTATTTATAACAGATGCAAGGACTGCCGAATTATGCAAACTGAGTGAAAACGCCTATCGTGATGTGAATATCGCTTTTGCCAACGAGCTATCCATGGTATGCGAAGAATTTACGATTAATGTTTGGGAACTAATTGAACTTACCAATCGTCATCCCAGGGTCAATATCCTCCAACCTGGCCCAGGGGTCGGCGGTCATTGTATAGCGGTAGATCCTTGGTTCATCGTGCACTCGTCCCCAGATGCCCGTTTGATTCGGACGGCCAGAGAGGTCAATGATGCTAAACCAGAAAGGGTGCTTAGTAAGATCAGGCAGAAAGCATCTCGATTTATTAGGCCGATAATTGGGTGTTTAGGTCTGGCTTTCAAAGCCGATGTTGGAGATATGCGTGAAAGTCCCGCCTTGCGGATCGTCAGTCAGTTAGTAGAAGAGAATGTAGGGAATGTATTGGTAGTTGAGCCGCATGCTGATGAGTTGCCTATTGCCCTTGCAGGAGAAAACGTAAAGTTAGTGGATCTAGAGACGGCTGTTATCAAGGCTGATATCATTGTTCTTCTCGTGGACCATAGAGAATTCCAAGAAATCGATAGGGAAGTTCTCAAAGAAAAAGTAGTTATCGATACTAGAGGCTTATGGCGATAAGAAAGGATAGGACGGGGAATGACCCCTGTCCTATTTTTTTTTACTTAAGGGCAGAAAATTAGTTCTAAAAAATATACAAGCCACGTATTGTTAATAACACCAGGTAAATAATGGTTAAATGGGGAGGGCGCCATGAACGTTGCAGTGAGTATGATACTTGGATTAGTTATATTTTGGACATCATTTCCAATCGCTAGTGCCGCTGATTATTTATTGGCACCTGGTGACGTTTTGAGTATACGGGTTTTCGGCTACGAAGACCTTGAGATGAAGACGGTAGAAATTAGGCCAGATCATAAGATTGACTTTCCACTGATAGGGGAAATCTCCACACTTGGCATAACGTCCGGAAAGTTATCCCATATACTAACAGCTTCACTTATGGAGTTTCTTAGGGATCCCAAGGTTTCGATAAATGTGGACAAATATCATACAACACGTCTTTACGTTTTGGGGGAGATCAATCGACCGGGATTATATGAGCTCAATAAACAGCATAATCTGCTAGATGCAATTGGTATTGCCGGCGGATATACCAAAGATGCAGCGAAGAAGAAAGTTTTTGTTATCCCAGGTGATCAAGGCAAACAGCCTATTGAGGTAAATCTGCTTCAGCTGCTCCAAAAAGGTGACGTAAAATTAAATATTTGCTTAGAGGATGGCGATACCGTATTTCTTACGAGCAATAATCGGCTTGATTTTTCCAGGGATATACTACCGCTGATTAGTGGGGTTTACTATATAAAAAATCTGAATGACTAAGAATTTGAAGCAGGTAAAAGGGTATGATAGGGGGCAAACGGAGTGCTATTTAGAGTAATTAAAAAACGGATTAGGCTAATTGTAGTGATAGGGCTAGTCGCCGTCCTAGGGGCAGCGCTGCTTAATTATGTTACACCGCCGACTTACGAAGCGGAAGCCAAACTGCGATTAAGGCCGCCCAAACCCTTGACCAGTTCTTTGCTGCAGGAGAATTCCATCAGTAATTCATTTGCTAGCAAACAGCAAATAACCACTTATATTGAAATGTTAAAAAGCCGCATGGTGATTGAGTTAGCAATGCAGAAGCTGGGAAATCCGGCACATTATGAGCAAGTCCTTAGCCAAATGAATGTACAACCTGTAAAAGATACAGAAATATTAAAAATTTCTGTACAGGCTGAGACCCCTGAAAGAGCTCGTGAGATGACCGAGGCATTAGTAGGAGGGTTTACGGAACGAGTTAATCAGGTGTCATCGGCTGAGCAAAAGACCATTCGTGAATTTATTGAAGGTCGTTTAACAGAAGCGAAAGAGGATTTGGGACGGGCGGAAAAGGAGCTTGCTGCCTATAAACAGGTACAGCGTATATACGCTCCTGCCGAAGAAAGTAGGGCCCTTGTAGAAATGCTCTATGCGACTCGTAAAATGGTACAAGAAAATCAGGTAAATTTGTTAGCTAATCAAGCCAGACTTGGTAGTGCAAAACAGCAGCTATCAAGTGAATCACCTGGCGTTATAGCAGACAATGTTGTCATACAGCAGTATAAAACTAAACTAGCTGGTCTAGAGGTCGAACTTGCAGAAATACAAAGAAAGTATACAGAAAAGCATCCTAAAGTTCTCGCTTTGCAAGATTCTGTTAGCGTTTTACGCGGGACCCTCGAGAGTGAGATTGAAAAAGTAATTCGATTGGAAGCACCGTCACAGAATATTGTTCACCAAGGATTGCTGCAAAATCGTATGCAAGCTGAAGCAGAAGTGGCGGCTGCTATTGCCCGGAATGGGGTTCTTATGGAAATCATTGCAGAAAATGAAAAAAGGTTGGCCCAATTACCGGAAAAAGAACTAGAGATTGCCCGCTTAACAAGAAATGTCGTCGTGGGGCAGGATACCTACATGATGTTGGCTAAGCGGCATGAGGAAGCTCGTATCAATGAAGCCATGCAAATTGTAGAAGTGCAGATGGTAGACCTTGCTTCATTACCGCAAGAACCGATAAAACCGCGCCGCCTGCTAAATATCATATTGGCTACTATCTTCGGACTGTTTACTGGTATAACCTTAGCGGCCTTGTTGGAATTCAGATGTCAGCCGCAACAGACTACTACGAGACTTCTTAAGGAAGATATAAGTTTCCCAGGCAAGCTACCTGAGCTTGTAGACGGGATTCCTCCACGACGGAAGGCAAAACGAAAGAAAAGGCGAAAGGCAAGCTTATTTTCATATAGTCCTTAAGGTTTGAAAACGTAATGGGGAGGTGACCTATGAATCAGTCCTTAGATTCGGTGCGTATTGCAGCTGCAAAAGGCTTTTTCACCTGTGGAATAAAGCGACTATTTGATATTTTGGCAGGAATGATCATTCTGGTATTAGTGATACCTATAATGGGAGTAGTTGCGGTGATGATTAAGCTAAATTCCAGAGGACCGGTGTTTTATATCGATAGCCGATTAGGAAAAAACGGACGCTACTTTCGTTGTTATAAGTTTCGCACCATGAAACAAAATTGTGAGTCTGTCCTAGAAGAATATTTAAGAACAGAGCCAATGGCAGAAAAAGAGTGGGAGCGATTTGCTAAATTGAGATGCTTTGATCCGAGGCTAACGACAATCGGAGCCAAACTGAGAAAATATAGTATTGATGAATTGCCACAGCTCATCAATGTGATCAAGGGTGAAATGAGCCTTGTAGGTCCCCGTCCCTACTTACCCCGGGAGGAAAAGCAAATGGGCTACTCTGTTAGTATTATTTTGCAGACTACACCAGGAATAACGGGATTGTGGCAGGTTAGCGGCCGAAACAGTATTGACTTTCCTGGACGGTTGCTGATGGATGAATGGTATGTGCAGAATCAGACCTTATGGCTAGATATAATCATTCTATTTAAAACAATCAGAGTGGTAGTGAACGGTCATGATGCTTATTAACAGGATGATCAGGGAAGTGGTGGAATGGTGATTTTATTCAGGTACCTGTCTAAAATTGGGCAGGTATTGATAACAGACTGGACATTCATTATACTGGGCTATTCTTTTTCCTATAGCTTAATGTTATTGAATAATGGGATATATCAAGATGACTGGACTCTCTATAACATGAAGACAGAAACAATTACTGCCATATATCATGATCAGGGACATCGCTGGTTGGCCTACTTTCATAACTTTTTACTATCCTTTGATCATGCTATTTTAGTGTATCGGGCTATTGTATTCACCGCCTACCTGCTATCAGCCCTTATTTTGAATACTATAGTAAAGAGAATAAATTTTATTAGTGATTTAGATCGGATGTTTCTGATTTTGTTCTATGCCGTATTGCCAGTCAATAATGTTCGCTTTCTATTAATCAACACTCCCTACGCCGTCAGTAATTGTTTGTTTTGGCTAGCCTGCTGGAGTATGGTCAAGTATGGGGAAACAAAAAAAATACCCTTCAGAGTGGGGGCCCTAGTAGCATTTTTTATAGCTTTTGATACTAATTCATTTTTAATATTTTATCTGCTGCCACTAGCATATTTGATGAAAGATAGTTTTATAAAGGCTGGTTGTCTGAGAGTGCCAAATGCTCAAGATTTCTCAAAATACCTTTGTCGTAGTTTGGATTTTCTTGTTCTGCCTTTTGGCTATTGGATACCTAAGGCATTGCTATTCAATCCTTGTGGTGCATGGGAGGGTTATAATCAGTTCACTGCAAGTAGTTTATCCCTTAGCCCCTTATTTATAGTTATGTCTTTTCAGACGTCCTTTTCTAAGGTGCTAGACTACTCTTTTAGCTCGTTCAGTAGTTTGCTACTTGTTCTTTCTATAATATTGGCTGTTTTTTTCTACCATAAGTGGGGATGCGGGGAGGATGTGGGGGACGAATATCCTTCAAGTTATGACAGATATAATGCCTATTTGCTATATTTTGGAATTGTAAGTTTTATTCTTGCCGTATTACCCTATAACCTTGTAGGGCTATTACCTAAGTTGGATAACTGGCATAGCAGACACCAACTATTGGTGTCATTAGGAGCAGGTTTTATAATCGTCTATGGGCTTAAAATTTTGGGTCAGAGCCTATCTATGAAAGGCATAAGTCGAACGGTTATTATGTCCCTGTTACTATGTCAGTTTATAGCAACGAACATTTCTGATTGTGTTGGGCTGCATCTGGACTGGTTTAAACAGCAAGCATTACTCATGCACATTCGTGAGAATCCGGTATTTGTAATGCATACCACGTTTGTTTTTGAGGATAGGACTCAGGGGGGCAATGTCATTAAGCGTAGTTATCCAGTCTATCAATATGCGGGGATGATGAAACTGGCATTTGGCGATCAGAAGAGAATCGGTATTGATAGTATACTCTTGGAAAGTACGGATTATATCAGACAGATTGGTCGATTTCAGAAGTACTTTACTCCAATTTGGAATGGGGGAGAATATTTGTTGGCACCGCCAGCGTACTTAGTGATCATCGAACAGGGAACGTATAAGGCTGATCGATTAAGTAAGGTTTTGAGTCTTAAGCGTCAAGAATTTCTAAACTCAGCATTGTTCCAGCAAAGGGTAAAAAATATGGTTACTCTGCATTATGTTAATTTACAGCAATAAGGGAGGCGTCCAGGTGAAAGAGTGGATAAAGATGATGCTGGGCGCTACCGTAAGAAGGGCTCCGGCAGTGGGGGCTGAGTTCATTGCTGCAAAAACCAAAGCAATGATAGCCCGGCGTGATCTTGGATCAACATATCAAAGTGTGAGGGCGCATATCAGGAGTACAGAATATGCTACTGGTGAGGAAATACGCGCATTTCAGTTAAAAAAATGTAAGGACATCGTACAATACGCTTGGGAGCATTGCTCAGGATATCGTGAACATTGGAAAAAATACGGTTTCGCACCAGAGCAATTACAGTCATATTCAGATATACGGCGCATTCCTGAGATATCCAAAGAACAAATTAGAGACAATTTGGCGGGATTTAGTACAAAGGAGAGTAGTAGGTGTAAATATATAACAACAAGCGGATCAACTGGCATACCCTTAGGCCTATACCTTGATCGTGCTGCTGAGTCAACAGAATTCGCATTTCTTCATGATATGTGGGAAGAGCGTAGCTTTTGCCCAGTTAGCAGATCTGTTATTATCCGTGGCGCTGGGGTACAGGGAGGTTTTCGGGGCAATCCTTATGCTGAGTTAACCTTATTCGGAGATTTGCTGTTATCAGCCTATCATATCACTCGAGAGACTGCACATTTATACCTAGATACTATCAAGATTTTTAAGCCCGGCTATATTCAGGCCTATCCATCAGCCTTAACCCAGCTTACTATAGCGTGTATTGAAACTGGTATTTCCATTGAAAAGCATGATTTACAAGCCATTATCTTAGCTTCTGAGAAACTCTATGACAAGGATAAGGAATACCTACAGCGATTTTGGAAAGCGCCCCTTATACACTTTTATGGTATGACTGAGAAGGTGATTTTAGCTGGACCCTGTAAGTCTAACGATTTATTTCATGTATATCCCCAATATGGTTTAGCCGAAGTCATTAAAGAAGATGGTAGTGAGGCTGCCGAAGACGAGATGGGACATTTGGTAGGTACAAGCTTTTTTATGCGGAAAACTTTATTTATTCGGTATCGTACAGGAGATCTAGCTGTTAAAGGTAATAACTATTGTCCTGATTGCAGGCGACATTATCTGTTATTGAAAGAAATTGTTGGGAGAAATGCTGAGCTGATTATTACTGACGATTATCACAAGATACCTTTCTCTATGGCTATCGGCAGTATTCATAACAAGTTGTTTCAGGGTATGGACCAGTTCCAATTTATGCAAGCTACAGCAGGTAATTTGGTGTGTAAGTATGTTTCACATGAGGAAATGCCAACTTGGCAAAAGCAGGCTATTGAGACAGATATCAGGGAAAAGGTGGGAAAACATTTACAACTCTCTTTTCAGCGGGTACCGATAATCCCTAAAAATGTTAACGGTAAATATAGTTTTTTTAAAAGTGAGCTGTTAGGTGGTGGTCACGATGAGCCTAGGTGACTGTAAGATTGTAATGATAGGGCCGTTGCCACCACCCTTGGGGGGGATTGCCGTTTTTCTCCACCGTCTTAGTAAAGTTCATACAGAATATGAATTTATTAAAGAAAATGGTATGTCTAAAGTGGAGTGGCTGTACCAATGCTGTAAGAAAAAAAGACATCTTATCTATCATTCACCTAATGTTAATAGGATTATTTCCTTGTTGATCATAAAGATGCTAACTGGAAACAAGTATTCTATATTCAGTCATGGCAGCATAATGATGGATTCCTACGTAAACGGCAATATGCTGACAAGATATTTGCTTCAAGAGGCTGCGAGGCAGACAGAGTTTGTCTATGTACTGAACAGCAAAATTTTTACATTTATGGTGCAAAACTTGGGAGTTAATCAGGAAAGAGTAAAGCTAGTCAGTTCTTTCCTGCCACCGATCTTGGAGGAGGAAGACAACATATTGAACTCATATAGTCAGCAGATGCTGGATTTTAGCCAAGATCATTCACCCTTACTTATCGTAAATGCCTCTCGATTGACATTTTATCAGGGGGTAGATCTTTATGGCATAGATATGTGTGTGAATTTGATGCCTAAGATTATCGAGATATTTCCAAGGGCTGGGTTGATCATAGCTTTAGCGGAGATTGGTGATCTGAACTATTATCAATTTTTGCAGTCAGAAGTTATCAAGAACGGGTTACAGTCAGTTATTCATGTTATGACAGGGAATAAAGAAGTCTGGCCACTATTTAAGAGAGTTCATTTGTTAGTACGCCCCACGATTACTGATGGAGATGCCATAAGTCTGCGAGAGGCTATAGCGTTCGGTTGTCCTACTGTTGCCAGTGATGTTTGTGATAGGCCGGCTGAAACTGTACTATTTAAGGCCCGGGATGAGGAGGCTTTTTTTGCGGTAGTCATGGAAGTTTTAAGTCTGGAGGAGCATTGAAATACTATGGAAAAAAGTCGGTATTACAATAATCATAGATCAGCAGTCACCCTGATGTTAGATGATTTCTCATTAACAGCGACTACGATAAATGGAGACATAGAGCCGTGTAATGACTGGGGAATAGGCCTCAACGGTCAGCACTCACTCTATCGATATCTAACAGCTAATCTGTTAAAGAAGTTTCCAGAGATAAAAGGTTCCATCTTTTATCCCCTACATCAGCATTGTTTACAAACTCGCGATAATGGATATCAAGTAATTTTTTCTTGTGATTATAGTAATTTGGCCGATTTTATACAGCAGGTAAGTCCACATTTTGAGTTCGCTTTTCATGGACTTGCCCATGGGCGCTATAAAAATTTAGACAATCCATTTATCAAAGGAAATTTCCAGCATGAATTCGAGTACTTAACGCTACAAGAGGCTGAGGCCATTAAAAAAGACATAAAAGAAATGGAGCAGGTATTAGACACCCGGTTTTTTGGCGGCAAATATCCGGGATATATAGCTAGTAATTGTGCTCCGCAGATCATTGAAGCATTAGGCTTTAAATGGTGGATGTCCTCGGCTCATATGATGAATCACAAGCACAAGGACAATCGCCATAGTTACTTCGGTAAAAGCAATAGCATTGTGGATTTGCCAACTAACATCAGTGGCGATTGTTTTAATCCCAACATGAATCTTGGAGGGGCTAATCTGCTTAGATTCTTTAAAAACAAATTAGATACTTTTAATCTGGAACGCTATATCCATTTTCTATACGAAAAACAATTAGTTATTTCCATACAGGAGCATTATATGGGGCTTCGTACGGACGGTAAAAGGCAAAGGCCTAACATATATGATGATATAAGTTCTCTTAATAAATTTTTTGGGTTACTTAGGGGATTAGATCTATGGTTTGCAAATTGTACGGAAATTGCACATTACGTAGAAAGCTATGACAATACTGAACTTGTAAAGCTAGGAGATGGCACCTATAGCATTACCTATAAAGGAACATGGGATACAATGTTCCTTACGGTGTACACTCCCGCTAGGACCTTGAGAAATACCAGTACTGGGCAGTTGCTAAACGGCATTTATCGTAACGGAGTTTGGGTATTTAATAATGTAAAAGAGGGTATTTACCAGGAATTATAAGGTTAAATAGGGATGTGAGATCGTTGGCTGCTTATGAGGTTGTCGCATATAGTACTGGACAAGTATTTGTTGATAAGGAACAAGAATGGCGAGACTTTGAAACTGGCCAGCAGACTCTTTATTTGACCCAATCCTATGACTGGCTACGGTTATGGTGGGAAATATTCGAGCAGCGCGCAGACCAGCAATTCGGCTTATACAAAGAATTGCTAATTATAATGTTATATAAAGAAGGCACACTTGTCGCTATTGCTCCCTTGGTTAAGCTAATACGAAAAAAATATGGATTACAGTTCAGTTTTATTGAATTCCTCAGTCAGCAGTGGGGATCTGCCTTTATGGATATTATCGGGGATGGTCAAGAACCGGATAGTAAGGCTTATATCATTGCTTGGCTGTATAAAAATATCAAGTTTGATGTTATGAACTTGTCATACATTCCGGAAAGCTCGACTACACTTAATATTGCCGAAAGGAAACACGTGTTTAAACTTTCGGCTTGTCCTATCATACCAGTGACAAATTATAGTTCATTTCAAGAGTATATAGATGAAAATTGCTCCAGTCACCATAAGCGTAATCTCCGAACAAGTACCAACCGGATCAGACGGGATGGATTAAAATACGAGTGTACTTGGGAAAAAGTATCGACAGAAAACATAAAGGATATTTATCGGGTATCAAAGTCTAAGCTACTAGATGGTAAGACTTCAATCTATCTTGATGAGGGCAAACGTAGGTTTATGCTTGGAGTGCTGTCTCGATTCACCGCTGATGCCTTATTCATCAAGCTGAATGGGCGGATTGCCGCTTATAGACTACAATTGTATTTTCGTGATTGGAAATTTTGTATCGATGCTGCCTATGATCGTGACTTTCGCCCATACGGGGTAGGGCTGTTAAGCTTGCGGGAAAGTATCCAGGATAGCTTTGCCAAGCAATTGGCAGTGCATTGCGAAGGTCCTGGCCCTGATGATTATAAGTTAGCTTTTATAAGGCGAGTTATAACCATTTATGACTGCATGCGTGCAGGAAATACTTTCTTTTCGCCTGCGGTATTCTCTAGACTAATGTCTAAACGAATATTAAGATAGGGAAACCGTATAGTGGTAAATTTTGCGAGGGGGAGCACTGACTTCATCATGAGAAACCACTTTTTATATTATCTATTTGGAAATAGTTTTATTCAAGGCATCAACTTCTTGGTGTTACCGATTATCGGGAGACATTTCTCGCCATCGGAGTATGCTATTGTTCCTCTGCTTGAAGTATATTTGATGATCTTTTCTTGGATTACCAGTATGATGCTTCTATCAGCCTTAGACCGGTATTATTTTGACGAACGATATGACCGTCGGGAAGTCCTCGACACAATCTTGACCTTTTTATTGAGCTCTGGTCTTGGGGCATTTGCTGCTATTTATATCATACTGAATTGTTTTGAAAGTCTTGCTCAGTATCGCTACTTGGCACTTGTGGCTACCTTCCAGCAAGTTTTGCTTCAATTGTACCTATTCCCAATGGAAAAGCTAAAGTTAGAGAAGAAAGCAGTAAAATTTATTGCTTTCGGTATGGTGAAAAGTGGAACTTATTTAGTGATCATTGCCTTTTTTGTTATTTGGCTGGAGCGAGATATTGCTGCAATATACGAGGCTCAAGTCATTGCATTAATTCTTTTGCTCCTACTATTTAGTCGATATGATATTGGATTAAGGACGTTTAGATTAAGAATTAGCCTGCCTATTCTTCGGGTACTGTTGTCCTTTTCAGCACCATTAATTTTAGCAGGTCTTGGCATGTATATCATCGAGTCATCAAGCAGAGTTTTTATTCTATATTATGTTGGGGAGGAGGCCTTAGGGAATTTCTCCTTTATTTACAAAATCGTTAATGCATTGTCTGTACTACTTCTTATGCCGTCTACCTGTGTATGGACGCCCTATGTATTTAGTAATCTGAGCAAGGAAGAGCTGATCAAACAGTCGATGACCAAAGTGGTTGTATTGTTAAATTCTGCAGCCTTATTTATCGTAATAACATTGCTCGCCAATTATTATAGCATCATAGAATTCATGTCACGGGGTAAGTTTCACATTCCAATCCAGATATTTGGTGTGTTGAGTGTCGGCTATGTATTTTATTGTCTGTTAGCAGTTTTGGCTCCCGGTTTTCACATAAGAGAGAAAACACGTTTATTAGTAGGTTATTTCTTGCTTGGTGGGGCTGCCAACATTGTATTGAACTGGCTGCTTATTCCAAAATGGCAGTTGCTCGGTGCAGCGCTATCATCTTTTTTATCATTTTTTATCATTTTTATGTTATATGCTATTAATCTTCAACGCATTTTTGCGATCAAGTATGCTTGGAGACAATTAGCTATACTTTGGTTCAGCTTTTGTACTTTCTCCGTTGCTATTATCGGCGCAGATAGCCATGTATATGACAATATATTCGTAATTATTTTTTTGATTGTAATTGGATTCATTCAAGGCTCAGCATGGCTTACTCGGCAGGGAAAAGGACTTATTATGCGTCTTTTTAGCATGTATAACATGTATGTATTAGTGCCTCAAAAAATCCTGCCAGAGCCAAGAGTAGACTTTCAGTTCAAGATTCTTGGAATGGATGACGTCCAGGCTATTTGCGAGTTTTCTCGTGAGCGGATAGCAGGTTATGAGGAGAAGGCAATTGCCAGGCTCCAGAATCATACATGCTATCGAGGATTGGCATTTGTCGAGGACAAAACTGGTAAAATTGTATATTTGTGTTGGATTGCCTTCAAGCCCATTCTAGTAAGTGAGTTGCAACGAACACTAACGTTCAACCAAAAGACAGTATATTTTTTTGACGAATTTACCTTGCTGGAATACCGTTCGCGGGGATTACATAGTTCCATGATGGTTAGGCGGATTAACTATTGTCTGCAGCAGCATAAGAGCAAGGTTATTATCCTGATTGAGACTTTTAATAGGTACCCCATACGGACTGTTTGGAAAGTCGGATTTAAGTGGCAAAAAACATTCATTCGTTATCGGTCTGGCGCTTTCACTAGGGAATTGAAAGAGCTTCAGCAAAGGATTAGATTACTTAGGAGTAACTACATAAATGGCGTTAATGGAGAGAAAGGTTAATGCTGAGGTGATAGTATGAATGTGAGGCATTATTTGCATATTCTTTGTAAATATTCCTTCATGGAGATATACTGCTATGCAGTGTGGAAGGTTAGGCACAAAATAGCTATGCTATGGCTCAAATACGTAGATAAGGTGCGAATGACCTATCGTCACTCCTTTTGTCCCAAGGGTTTAACCCAGCTTTTCCCTTATGGAACGCCGGAGATGATGGACATTCTAGAATCCTATCGTGATGTCATTCTCAGTATCGCTGCAGAGTATATTGCCCATCGTTTTGACTTGCTGGGGTCTGGCTGGATACAGGTCAGCTATGGCATGGAGTGCCGAGGACTAGGAGGCTATCGATATCATGCAGGTGGCGAGCCAAGAGTAGGGGCTATCCGTACATTCAGTTTAATTAATAAGAGTAATCAGCAGGAAGCTGAACGGATTGGTAGTTTGTTAGATAAAACCTATGTGCCTATCGATTGGCACCTGGATTTTAAATCAGGCTATCGGTGGCAGTCAGCAGTTTGGTATAAGAATGTTACTTTTGGCCAGAGACCGGGCGTTGACATTAAAGTGCCCTGGGAACTTGCACGCATGCAACATTTGCCTATGCTAGCCTGGGCTTTTGGTCTAACAGTAAGGTCTGGTGATGTTGGTGTATCAAAGGTTTATTTGGATGAATTTCAAAACCAAATTCTTGATTTTTTAGCTGCGAATCCTCCACGATATGGTGTTAATTGGTGTAGTACCATGGATGTGGCTATACGGCTAGTTAATTGGTTAGTGGCATTTGATTTGTTCCGATCATTGGGAGCAGTTTTTAACAATGGTTTTTTGGAAGTATTTGAACGGTCAATTTATGAACACGGGAGTCATTGTTTTCAAAATTTGGAGTTTTCATTGACTGGCCGCAATAATCATTATCTAGCAAATATCGCTTGTCTCTTTATTACAGCAGCCTACTTACCTGAGGATAATGAGGTTAACAAATGGTTTGAATTTGCCAAAAATGAAATAATCAATGAAATGGAATATCAGTTTAATGCAGAGGGAACAAACTTCGAGGCATCAACAAGTTACCATTGTCTGTCGACAGAAATGTTGCTCTACTGCTGCATTTATAGTTTAGCCTTGACTGGAAGCAAACAAGTAGTATTTCCTGACTGGTTTTGGGAAAGGGTGGAGAGGGCCTTAGAATTTGTTCAGGACATCCGTAAACCTAATGGAGATATTCCTCAATTCGGTGATAATGATAGCGGCCGTTTTGTGAAACTGTGGCCATGCTATAGTAAACGTACATGTAGTGAAACAATAAAGATCTACGCCAATTTAGACGGATATTCATCTGAGCAACCTCATCAAACCTATTGGGATGAGAATAACCTAAATCATGACCACTTGTTAGGGTTGGGTGCATTGCTATTTTCTAGAGGTGACATGGGTTTTATGGCGGAGACGCCGGAAGTTGGCTTAGTTCGGAATTTACTTGGAGGTAAGGGCGTCGATTCCTATCATAATAAAACGAGCAGACAAGATTTTAAGCGATTTACAGCAGGAGTTACTGGAGAGGGGTTAGCTGAACGTTGGTACTATTACCAAGAGGCAAACCATAATGTCAGCTACACCATAAAAGTATCGCAGACAAGTTTAAAAAGTCAGCCTAGGTCGTTAGCTTATCCCGAGTTCGGCATATATATATATAAGTCCCCCGACATCTATTTAGCAATACGTTGTGGCGGTATTGGAAGATGCGGGAGTGGTGGGCATGCTCACAATGATCAATTGACCATAGAGTTAAGCGTTAATTCTATTGATATCATCCGAGATCCAGGATCTTATTTATATACTCCCTTACCTAAAGAACGAAATCGCTTTCGTTCGACCCAGGCACATTTCACACCCCAATTGAGGGGGATGGAGCAGAATAGTTGGGAGGAGGGCATTGCCGGGTTGTTTACTCTTAGTCATCGCAGTAATGCACAATGTTTAGCCTTTGGATCAGAGGGCTTTGCTGGTGTCCACTATGGTTTTGGTCGGCCGGTGTACCGGATAATTCGCTTTATTCAAGATGGGCTGGTGATTACTGATTTTGGCGGAAATTCAATACCTCAGGAGTATTGTTGGAAATACTTTTCTCCTGGATATGGGCGTTTAATAAAGGGGTGATCATGATGGAATACAATCGATCAGTATTATGGGGTTCGCCAAAACATTGGAGGACAACGGCACCTGTAGGCAGCCATGGTTATGCTAGTCAGTTTACGAATCAGGGCTGGCAGGTACTGTTTATCAGTAGCCCTATTACACCATTGCACCGGTTATTTGCGGCTGATTCCCGGCTTTATGGTGAGCGCATTGCCATTCATAAGGATGGGGGAAGATGGGAAGAAAATGGGATGTTATGGGAATATGTTCCGTGGAGTCTGGTTCCCTCCAAGAAAGTACCTAATTGGTGGTTACAATTATCCTTTGGCAATTTGGAGAAGGCCCTCAAAAAAGCTAGCATCGATATGAAGCCAAGTATTGTTTGGATCGATAACCCAGAATTCGGTGAATTGTTTGCCAAATATCCTTTCGCAAAACATGTTTTACGGATTGCTGATAGAAATCAGGACCTGAAAGGCTTTAACCATCGTCTGTTAAAACAGCAGCGAAAACTAGCCCAAGAGGCCGATCTTGTGGTGGTAACAAGTTATTCTCTGGAACGTGAGTGGCGAGAAATGGGGATCAATAATCTCCTCAGAGTACCAAATGGTGTGGATTTACGTAAATTCCAGGGCGCTACTTCTCAGAAGGAACCACCGGATCTGAAGGGGATATCTCGGCCAATTGCCATCTTTATTGGTATGATCGATCATTGGTTTGATGTGAACCTACTGAAGAGCGTTGCAGGACTTTTACCTGATATCAGTTTCGTGATTATTGGCCGTAGGGGGATCAATGTAGATCAATTACGGAGTGCAAAAAATATCCACATTTTAGGGGAGCGGTCGCCTCAATTGGTACCAACATATTTACAGTATGCTGATGTTGGCATAATACCTTTTGAACAAAGCAAGTTTAGTGATGCCATAAATCCGGTTAAATACTATGAGTATACTGCCTCGGGTTTACCTGTTGTGGCAACTGATACTCTTGAGTTTCGGCAATTGGGAGACCCGGTACTACTCGCAACAAATGCAGAACAGTTTGCGGCACAAATAGTAGTAGCCCTTCAAGGGGGGGCTTTACAAAAAGAGGCATTAAAAAAACAAGCAAGTGGGATGTCCTGGGAAAGTAGGTGGAAAGTAATTATGAATAATCTGTTTCCAGGCAGCTATTTGTAGCACAGGAAAGGATAGATGGAAGATGGTATACACATCCAAACCGTGTACAGTATTGCTTTTAGGATGGCTTGCCTCCCATGTGCTCGCAGGTCTGACTGATGGGGGTATTCAGCATCTCTTCGTTCTAACAGGCTTAGTGGTGCTTAACTCTTTTCTTTATCGGCAAATGAGATTTCAGACAGATATTCTATGGTGTGGTATTGGGCTAACATTGTTATTTGCCGTAGTTGCCTATTTTCAGTATATCAATGCGGTGGCTCTTGGCTATTGTGATGGCATGCTCTACGGAGCGGTAGGAGTTAAGCACGAGTACTATGATCTTAGTGAGTATTATTATGAATCCAAACAATTAGCCGATCTTGTTGTCACAAATGCGGGGCGGGATTTGTGGATGTCGGGCAGTTTGTCTAATGATGGAACATATGGTCCTTATAATGCATTTAACGTATTGAATACAATCATGATGCTGTTGTATGGGGATAATGTTATCACATTAGTACTACTAAAAATGAATTTCAGTGTTGTAGCAATTTATTTGCTGTATGGGATAGCCAACCGATTTCTAAGTCCTGCCTTTGCTTTTTATTCAGTACTAGCATACAACTTATATCCCGGATATTTGGTTGGAGTAACAAATCTATTACGCGATAATATCATCGCAACACTCATCATCGGTCTAGCATATATCATTACAGCGGCATGGGATCCACCTGGCAAGTTGTCATTGGTTCGGAAGATTATCACTATCATATTGTGCGGGATTCTATTATATTTTCGTAATTATGCTTTTGGCATCTTGGTAGTGACAGCGGCTATTTATTATTATTCGAACTCCTATCGGTGGCAAAAGCTGACGATACTGATAGGGTTGGTATCTATATCGATTTTGGGGTTTACCTTGGGTAATGAAATACAGTATGTACTGGCTGAGCTATATCAGGAGGATGGGCCCCATCTTTGGGAGAGTAGCGCCCCCAGCTCGGTGCGGATGTTACTGCGAGTCGTATATTTTATGTTTCTTGGTCAGCCAGGCAAAGGGGAGGATTTTTATTTATGGTCGGTGACCGAGTGGCTTAACTTTTCTGGATTTGTATATTTACATTTTTTTTTGTTAATGTCCTTAGTGGGCCTATACTATCTTATTAGTGGCAGGCTTAATAAGGGTGAAAAAACGGCTATCCTTGTATTTGGCTATATAATGCCATTCCTATTTCTTCTGCTGATTACCTATATTTTTGGTTGGCCCATTCCACGTCTTTATAGTATGTGGCTATGGATAACCTGCATAGTCGTGATGATTTTTTTGGAAAGCGTGAATGATTATTGGAAGATCATTTGGATTGGTTCTGTAATTGCAGTTATTTCGGCTTTCTATTTTCTTCAATATTCCCCATTTGGTGGTATTCTTCGGATCGGAGCTCTCGTCCAATAAAACAGATAATGGAGGCTAACGATGGATTTTGTAGGTAAGAAGATACTCATTGTTGCATCGGATTTCCCTTATCCTACCAACCACGGGGCACGAATGGACATCTGGGGTCGGATATTGGCGTTAAAACAGTTGGGTTTTTACATTGATTTAGTAGCGACAGTCAAGGAACAACCTTGTGATGAGGATCTGGCTATTGTAGGAAATATAGTGAGCGGCAGCGTTATCATCTGCCAGCGTAAAATTAGGCTTATTGACTTGTTGTCCATGGAACCGTTACAGGTTAAGTCGAGAAGTATGTTAAAAGAACTACCCCTGCAGCTGTATTATGATATTGTACTGCTAGAAAGTGAATATAGTCTCAGTATTTTGGATAACACTTCACTACGTGTGGGAGAAATCGTACTTAGGGTCCATAATGATGAAGAAAAGTATCTCAAAGAATTAAGCAATAGCGCAAGTATTGGAATGCGCAAACTCTATTATTGGTTAGAGTCTCTCAAATGCGGTAAGTTAAAGTCTCTTGTTACCGCTAAGGTTAATAATGTAATGTTAATTTCTCTAGCGGAGTTTGATTATTTTGCAAGTCAGTTTCCAGATAAGAATGCCATTCATCTGCCGCCGCCCCTCCCGCAAAGAATGAGTCGTGAAACTAGTAAGGTTGCCCGCAAGGTTCTATTCATTGGATCCTTGTTTATGGTAAATAACCGGGAGGCAGTAGATTGGTACTTGAAATGGGTTCACCCGAATTTGACAGATATTCATGGTTATGAGCTTATTGTTGCAGGTAACAGCCGAGGTGAGGAGGGTAATTGGTATGAGCGACTGGCGATGATACCAGGAGTAACATTTTGTAATAGCCCGGCAGAATTGGGTCCATTGTATGAAGCAAGTTCCCTATTTATAAATCCCATGTTACACGGAGCGGGAATCAAGTTAAAAGTGGTTGATGCAATAATTAACGGTCTACCTGTTGTTTCTACTACAGTAGGGGCTCTGGGAACGGGACTCCATGATCGACAGCATCTATTGATCGCCGATGATCCAGTCATATTCGCCGCAGGTGTTAGAGAACTATTACTCAATCCTGCGTTGGGGCAGGAACTGGTATTAGGAGCACAGCAGCATATGACAAAGCACTATGATCAGGTAGCATTACTAAAAAGCTTTTTAACTCCGCTAGTGGGAGGTCATGGCGCAAAGGGTGGTTTTTACGCCCGAATTTTGGGACACTTATTTGGAATTAAGACTATCTACACACCCCATGGAGGAACAGCCCATAATATGTTTAGCCGCCTAGGCAATGGCCTATATACGGCCATAGAGAAGGCATTGTTTAGCTGGACCGATTACTTTCTGTTTGAGTCCTTGTATACGGCTAATGCTTATCAAGCAAAGATAAAGAGAATACCGAGGTACTGGCAGGTAAATCACAATGGCGTTACGAAAGTGGCTGTAAACTCATGTTTGTTAGCTAAGGGAGTAGAAAAAGCAGACAAACAAATGACCAGAATTGGCGTTTTTGGAATGCTTCGAAAGGAAAAGGGGCAGATCTACGCTGTTGAGGCGTTAACCTATGTTTTAGAGCAACAATATGATGTATCATTGCATTTATTTGGGGATGGTCCTGACAGAGCCAAGTTGGTGGAAACAGCAGATGCTTTGCAAATACAGGAGAGGGTATTCTTTTATGGCGATGTTAGTGATGCTGAATGTCATATGAGAGAAATGGATATTATTCTCATTCCCTCTCTTTATGAATCTTTCGGATATGTTGCTATAGAGGCCATGGCATTAGAAAAGCCTTTAATTGCAACAAGAGTTGGAGGCTTATGTGAAGTGGTTCAAGAGGATGTAACCGCTATCCTTGCAGAACCAGCTAATTCTCAGGCTATTGGATCGGCAATAATCACATATCTGAAAGAACCCAACAGAGCTCGACAATACAGCAAAGCGGGGTATGAACGGTTTCAGAAAATGTTCACTGAAGAAAGAATGTGCATGGTCATAGCCGAAACATATCAGAGAGTGATAAATAAACAGTAGTTATAATCTCTTCAATCGTTTCGATAGTTTAGAGGCCTTCCGACGTTTTGTGGGAAGGCTCCGATGGCTATATTAGACTACAAGGCCTAATCGTAACTGGACAACAGCATGGACAAAGTATTATTTCAGCATTAATCAATACTGCCATCAAAAATGAATTTCCTAATTTCAAAGTTTACCATTGAATAATTTTACATATTGTTTTATAATAAGAATTACTTTCAATGTACTTTCTAAAACTACATATGTTTATCTGAATGAAGTTTACGAGAGAGAGGCTAAAATAGCTCGCCGAAGGAATAACACTCTCAGGCACTCGGGTACCGAGTAGAATCGTAAATGGACAGGACTCTGGAGAGACCCTCACATAGGGCGCCGAAGGTGAAATACAGCAAATTAAATTTGTTGGCAAAGCTCTCAGGCAAAAGGACAGAGACAAAATCATAATATCAAGGGATATATATACTTTATATTATGATACAGGAAGCACCTGATGGTGTTTGCTATTTGTTTATCCAGAGTCAAATCATTATGTGATTTGACTCTTTTATGTTATATAGACCTTATTCTGTAAAGAATGAGGGAATAGCATGAACACGCCTTAAAAGAATATTTTGTATATAACGTAGAGAGAGCTTTCATGTAATCTGATTTGTGCCATTTATATGATATGAAGAATCAGAAAGTACGTCGAAGGATGCAAATCAAAGCAGTTAAAATGATATAAAAAAGGAGAGAAAATTGTAATGAGTAAAAGCACTTATAAGTTAGTAGTTGTATCCATACTGATAGTATTAATGGCAGGTCTTGCGACTGGTTGTGGAAATTCAGCTTCCAAGGATATCAAAATTGGTATTCTTAATGAAATGACTGGTGGTAATGCAACTTTTGGTACCTCTTCTGCTAACGGTGCCAAAATGGCAATTAAAGAGGCTAATGCCAAAGGCGGTATACTTGGTAAGCAAATCCAAGCAGTGATTGCTGATAATAAAAGTGAACCTTCTGAATCAGCCAATGCCATGACAAAACTGGCAACACAAGATAAAGTGGTAGCGGTAACGGGCATTTTTTCTAGTTCCAATGCTATCGCAACTTCTAGTGTGGCAGAAGCTACAAAACTTCCATATATCGCAATCGGTGCTACCAATCCAAAGGTAACCGTGGACGAGAAAACTGGTAAGGTAAAAGACTATACTTTTCGTGTATGCTTTCTCGATCCTTTCCAAGGAACTGTTGGGGCAAATTTTGTAATGAATACCTTAAAACTAAGCAAAGCTGTTATGTTAGTTGATAGTAGTAGTGATTATAGCAAGGGACTCGCCGCTTTCTTCAAAGATGCTTTCACAAAAGGCGGCGGTAGTGTTTTAGCTGAAGAAGCATATTTGCAAAAAGACCAAGATTTCAAAACAGTCCTGACGAAGGTAAAAGCACTAAATCCTGAAATCATTTATGTTCCTGGTTATTATGAAGAGGTAGGTAAAATTGTTAAGCAAGCTCGTGAACTAGGTATTACTGTGCCAATCGTTGGTGGCGACGGTTGGGATTCGCCTAAATTAGTAGAAATTGCGGGGGCGGCAGCTCTGAATAATACCTATTTCACCAATCATTACTCTGCGGAAGACACAAGTCCTGCTTCCCAGTCTTTTGTAGAAGCCTACAAAAAAGAGTATGGGCAAGTACCAGATGCCATGGCTGTACTTAGCTATGATGGCACAAATCTGCTGATTGACGCCATCAAACGTGCAAATAGTGTTGAGCCCGAAAAAATTCGTGAAGCCTTGACAGTAACGAAAGATTATCCAGCAATCACAGGAACAACTACCCTGAATGCTACTCATGATGCTGTAAAGAATGCAGTTATTATTGAAATGAAAGATGGCAAGCAAATGTTTAAGGCTACTGTTAAACCGTAGAAACTTTGGGGGGCAGGCTTGACTTATTGAAAAAAATTGACTTATTTCCACTGCGGAAATAAGTCAATTTTTAATAAGTCAAACCTGACCCTGTTACTTTGCACCGCAAGGATTCTAGCATCATATAGTAGATATTATGAGTGGGGTAGGTGCATAGATGGATAAGATATTACTACGGGAGGCTAATTCGGAGATACCTCCTGACATTGGCGATGCAGTAGAAGTTTTTTTGTATAGGAACTTAAGTAATATAATTTCTCCCAATACATCCGTGCTATTAACTCCCGGTTTCCAAGCTGGACTTCAAGCTACCTTAAACGATGTAGGTGTACGCCATAATGTATTGTTACCTAAAGACATTAAAGATATATTGGATGTATTTGTTATAGCTAATCTTAACACTATCGCTGTTGATATTACATCGTAAAGGGATTTTGGGGTCAGGTTTGACTTATTTTCAATAAGTCAAACCTGACCTCGATTTCTTTTTATTCGGTGGAGGTTTTTTAGCTTTTGGACAGAATTAATAATGAACTGGGAATAAATATTTGGCATGGGGAAAACTAGAAGAACTTAGGAGAATAGCATGGCTCACTTTCATAAAGGAAGAAATAACTTAAGCAGTAAAGCCAATCGAAGTCTAATTGTAGGCTTGGTTTTTTTTGTACTAGTGATTACGGCATTTTATGTTGTATTTGTACATCGAATTCGGGTAGATAAATGGTATTATTTCTTGCCAATTATGATATTTATGGTTTTGACGGGTTATTTTATTAAGCGAGGTATTATTTTTCGTTTTGGTGCCAAGGGAGAGAATTTGGGATTAACTCAGGCTTTAAATCTTCCTGATGGGTATCATGTATTCACCAATGTCACGATTTCATATCAAAACTATAGCCAGGAAACAGATTTGATTATTGTAGGCACTAAAGGTGTATATATTGTTGAAGTTAAAAATCATAATGGTAAGATTATTGGTGATGCAGAGGCCTCCCAATGGATGCAACATAAAATTGGTCGCGGTGGCGGCAGATATTCCAAGAAAATCAGCAATCCAGTAAAGCAGGTCAAAGGGCAGGTATATAAATTATCAAAATTCCTAAAAGAACAGGGCATTAATGTATGGGTTGAAGGAGTGATTTTGTTCACGAATGATGAAGTAACCGTAAATGTGCAGAATAGTAATATTCCCATATTATTTCCTGCCAAGCGGTTAAGTCATTATATTTTGACATGTAAAAATCGTCAGTATTTGAATAAGGCATTAATTAATAGGGTAGTTGAGATGATATCATCAGTACAGAAAGAGTAATTCATTAAATGGAGCGAGAATATGATAAATAAGCAAATTACATTAGCAGATATATTAGCCGCTAAAGAAGCCCGTTATAATAGACAACATGCATTCAGAGCCAAGTATAAAACCTCCCTTATCAGTATAACCATTAATATGCCAGGGGCAATTAAGGATGCACCCATACTTAGACGGCTCAGGGATTATGCTGTACAAGAGATTAGAAAAAGGTTGAATGTAACAGGTGAAGAGCAAGTTAATTTGCGGACTGGTCCTGAGGCCTTAGTGGCTATAGACGGTGATGGATGGGCAATTAAAGAGATCGCGGTGGAAATTGAAGAACTCTATCCTTTTGCCAGGTTGCTTGATATTGATGTCTTTTCGGGAGATGGTCATCTCTTATCTCGCAAGGAACAGGGACAAGGGCGGGGTTGTTTTGTATGTGGCGGGGAAACTGTGGTATGTATGCGTGAACAAAAGCATACGCAGGCAGGGCTGCAAATGGCAGTGGAGAAAATGCTGAATCAATTCAGGGCCTATGAAGCGAGATTAGTAAGTCCTGCAGCTGAAAAACTGGGTGCATTGGCCATTGAGGCCATGCTATATGAGGTGACATGTACTCCAGCACCTGGTTTGGTTGATCGGATTAATAGTGGTGCTCACTTTGATATGGATTTTTATAGTTTTATGGCAAGTTCAGCAGCTCTTGCCATGTCTATGGCGAGATGCGCTCAGGCAGGTATTGTCCATGAAGGCAGTCTAGAATCCTTATTGCCAGTGTTGCGGATTGTTGGTTTAGAGGGTGAACAAGCTATGCTAGCGGCTACCCGGGGTGTGAATACACAAAAAGGGTTGGTATTTTTATTAGGGATTATGACAGGAGTGGCAGGCTGGCTCAGCGGCCAGGAACGTCTGGTGACGGCAGAGGCAGTATTGGATAGTGCGGCACAGATGGTAGCAGGGATTGTAGAACGAGAACTAAGTTCAGCAGCTGTCAAAAAACTCCAAGGATTGACTGCTGGAGAGGGCTTATATCTTAAATACGGTATTACGGGAATTCGTGGTGAATTAGCTGAGGGATTGCCTGCTGTGCGTAACAAGGCTTTGCCAGTTCTGCGCGAGGCTTTGGATAAAGGATTGCCCTTGAATGATGCCTTGGTCCAGACATTATTGGTCTTAATGACGTGTGTAGATGATACGACGGTTATGCATCGTCATCATCCTGATAAAATGCGCGTATGGGTAAGGCAACAGGTCCAGTCAGTACTAACGCTAGGGGGTATGGAGACTGCTGAAGGGCGAAAAAGTTGTGAAGCATTGGATCTTGAGTTTATAAAACATAATGTCAGCCCAGGTGGTGTGGCAGACTTATTGGCAGTGACATGGTTTTTATATCGTTTATAAGTTGATAAAGTTTTTAAGTCTATTAAAATATTTAGTGAAAAAAATGGGATTCATCTTTTATATTGATGTGTTTTGTGATATACTATTTTATGAAGCAACGGAGTTAAGAATCAATTAGAGTTAGGGTGGACGCTGATTGATGTTGGGGGAACTCCGTTGCCCCGAATATACAATTAATAAAATCTCGCATAAGCGAGATTTTTTTGTTTTCTTTCTATTTAGTTTGCAGATATTTTTCAGGAATAGTTTGCTTTATAAATTCATCCCAGCCTAGACGATTAATGGTTTGTCCAAGGCGCTCTTTGGTTTTTCCCCGTGTGTGGTAGTAAGCTAGTATGCAGCGGATGATAGAGGCGATTTCCTCAGAAGGAACTTTTTCGGCGACAACCTTGGCGATTTGAGCTTTAAGTCCTGAATTTCCTCCAACAGCTAGGGTATAACCTTTAGCTGTGCCGTACATACCGATATCTTTAACGAGAGGCTCAGCGCAGCAGTTGGGGCAACCGCTGACCGCAATACGTAGTTTGCCTGGTAGTTCCTGTCCGAAAAACTCTTCATCAAGTTCCAGACCTAAAGGAGTACTGTCTTGTAACGCTCTGGGGCAGGCCGGTTTACCAGGGCAAAATGAAACAGATCGTATTGTTTTGGCGATAAATGATTCGCCCTTGCAGCCAAGTTCAGTAATGGCTTTCTCTCCATCAGCTAATGTAAGACCGATAATTGTAATGGCGTTGCCAACGATTTTTAGTGAGCCTCCATATTGATCAGCGATATCAGCGATTTGGCGGATTTGCTCTGGTGTGGTTAAACCACCAGGAATATGAGGCGTAACAGGGAATTTAATTCGTTTATTTAAAAAAGGAATATTGCCTAATGGTAATGTCATGATAAATCCTCCTTAAGCTCGGCTAGTTAGCTTACTCTATTTAATTATAAAGATTTTGATAGTGATGTCTGTGAGGTATATCACAGCAAAGAAGTTTTTTGAGTAAATAGAAACTGGATCTATACAATTGGAAGGTATTATATAATCATGAAGAATTTGAAAATAAATAAATAGATTCTTCTAAAAATTACAAACCGTGAAAAGTATATTTCTTTCAATAATTATGCGGAGTTCTACTAAGTTGCTTTTATTGATAAAGATAAGTATGGTAATGATGTTATGCATATCGTTCCTATGCCAACCGGTGTGGGCTAATGTTGACTCGGAAGGAGGCGCCGATACTAAAAAACTTAGAGTTGTTGGTGATAATACTTATCCACCACTGGTGTTTATAAATAATAAAGGCCAACAAGATGGGTATGATATTGATTTTTTGCATTTGTTGGAGAGGGAGAAAATAAACTCCGTTACTATTATGCTTATGGATTGGAATGATGCAAAAACAAGTGTGGCAACAGGTCGTGCTGATATTTTAATAGTTTGATCCTACAATTGTGACGATTTTTATAAAGCTAGATCATCGTAAATTTGTAGAAATGAGTGATAAAGCGCTTTAAACGCTTTTTTTATTAAACAATAATAATAATTAAATAATAGAAGGATTTTTGATTGCGATGTTGAAAAATAGCAATATAGAGTATAAAATGCAATATATGTATTCATATATTTTAAAATGGGGTGAGGATTATTAAAGGTACAGTTGTTGCTACATGGGTAAGTACGGCGCGCAATATGTGGGGCGCGGAGCTTATTGGTAAAGCTATGGAACATGCTGGTTGGCATCGGGATAGAATTGTCATGCCGACAGAAGATATTAATGATGCTGAGGTTAGGTCGTTTATTGCCTTTTTAACAAAATCCTTGGGAAAAACAGAAGATGAAATATGGTTGATTATTGGTAAAGATAATGTTAAGTCCTTCTTTAATGTATATCCCGCATTCTTTCAGCAGGAAACCCTATATTCCTTTCTACGATCCATGTATGATGTTCATGTAGTAGTGGTCAAACGGATACCTGGTGCTAATCCGCCAGAAATTTTGATTGAGCCGATCTCTGAGTATGAGGCGGTGCTTAGCTATCGCTCCAAGCGGGGTATGTTCGGATACTTAAAAGGCTTGCTTGTTGGAGGCAGTGAGCATTTTAAAGAAGAGATTAAAACTGAGATTGTGGAAAGTTCCGCTGAACATATTAAAATAAAAATTAAATTTTCCAAACCAATTACTCATACTGAAACATATCGAATCAATAAGCTATTATCCTTTGGGTTTGTGCGCAGCATACCAGTTAAAATTGGTGTGGGGGTTACATTTTTAGCATTTTTGGCAAACGGTATTTTATCATTGATTGGTGCGCCTATCCCTCTGTGGTCAGCTGTTATCAGTGGTGGTCTTGCAGCTCTCAGTACAAGTTTATTATTAAAACCCTTTGCTACAATTCAAGCGGAAATTAAAAACCTTCAGGAACGCAAATATTTTCTGGAAACTAATCTACATACAAATGATGAATTTGAAGACATTATGCAGGGGTTATCACTGTATAAGAAACGCTTGAAGCGTGAATTTGTAGGCTTCAAGGGTACATCTGATGAAATGAATAAGTATGCGGATAATTTTAATATGCTGGCTGATCGGATGACTGAAACATCTCAGGGGATTTCTAGCGTGGTTTATGACGTGGCAACGGCGGCTAGCAATCAGGCTGTGGAAACGACAGATGCTGTTGGTATTTTGAATGGCAACTTGGAAACATTGAAGACTGTTGTTGTCGAACAAAACCACAATAAATTGCAACTAGAAGCCGCAGTGTCGGAGATAAATCGTGGTTTTGGCGAAGTGCAAGCATCTAGTACTAAATTAGAACATAGCTTGGAGAGTTTTGCTGATGTAAAAAACTCGGCAGAAAACTTACAGGCGCAAGCTACGAAAATTACTGAGATTACGGGTATGGTAGCAGCTATTGCTGGTCAAACTAACTTGTTGGCCCTCAATGCTGCCATTGAGGCTGCGCGGGCAGGTGAGCAAGGCAGAGGTTTTGCTGTAGTAGCTGAAGAAGTGCGCAAGCTTGCCGAACAGTCCCATCAGCATTCTGCAAGTATTGCCAGTGATTTGAAAGTACTAATGGATATTATTAGTGGTGTTGTATCGATGATTGAGGAAGAATATGATATTTTAGCAATCGAAAGTCGCCAACTCAATGAAGTCGTGGCAAGCAATACAAAACATGTTGATAATGTACATAATGTGGCTGATAATATTGTAGACATGATTGAAAAACTAGAGCATGAAATGACTGGCCTTGGTCATGTCTATGGTAAGATTGAGTCCTTGGCCGCTATTTCTGAAGAAAATTCGGCAGCTAGCGAGGAAGTAAGTGCTTCTGTACAGGTATATAATGAAAAATTGCAAGATATGATGGAAAAAATCGGTGAATTTAAGGTTGTTATTGGTCATTTCAGTGAAGATATTAACCAGTATCGCACTTAATGATTGTAAAATATCATAGTGATTGAATAGGTAGGCAAATAAGCCTACCTATTCAATTTTGTCAGGCAGGCCTTCGGGTGAAATAATTTTGTAGAAAAACGGGAAATGGGAATAATAATAGTAAATAAATTGTGGATTTTTGTTGAATATGTGATATCATTTTCCTATTAAGATAATGGGGAATATGGCTGTATGCTATATACAATACATATGGAGGATTCACATGATTAGAGAACAACGCAATAAAGATAAACTTGAACAGTATTATCAGAAATTTATCAGTGAAGGACAACTTGATCCTAATGTACATCCTTGGGTAGCTCAATCATGGCAAAAAAGCCGAGACTTCAGGGTTGGGACTGAAAAAATGCCATCACTGGTTAAGCTTGATAAACATGAAATGACTAGGCGGCAACAGTTGCATCAAAAAGCAATTGAATATTTAAACGGATTATATAATCAAACACGAGAACATTTTAATGTATATAATTTAAGCCTACTATTATTAGATCATGATTGTTATGTACTTAAAAATTATGCTCTGCCTTTTTTTCAAAAAACTCCTGGACAGCTAGAAGGAGCCCGATTGTCAGAGGAGGATATTGGAACATCAAGTATCAGTATTGCCCATGAACATAAAGTCCCCTTTTTAATATTTGGGGCGGAAATGTGGATTAAAGAGTGTCAGGATGGTGATGCTTGTTCAGTACCTATCATAGTGGACAATGAACTGGTATATATTGTAACGATTGTTTCGGTGGAACGGGAAAAACTACCGTATAGTGCAGTAGTTGCCTTATTATTAAGCATCAAGTATGCAATGGAACAGCATTTGACAATGCAGGCGCAGTTGGAAGCTAGACATGCCATTTTGGATTCAGTACCTTTTGCCGTATATCATATTATACCAGGCGGTGAAGTTGTTTATAGTAATAAATTAGGGCAAAGTCGCCTCGCTGGTATTGATGCAGTAACGACAAATGGTGGGTTAACTAATTTAAATGATGTGGTATTAAACTATCGCCATACGCCTTTATATAAAGGATTTAAGGGCATTCCATCTTATAATAAAGAAGTCACATGGATTACTCAGCGTAAAACATATGAAGATATTACGACAGTTGTACCTTTAGAACATGAAAAGGCGGTCACAAGCGTGGTAGCGGTATCGCTACCAATAGAAGATTTGCGAACACTTGTCGCGCATGCTGTTGGGTATAAGGCCAGATATAGTTTGTCTAGTATGGTGGGGAGCACACCTGTATTTATTGCGATGCAAGAAAAAGCAGGTCGCGTGGCTCGTAATGGTAATCACCTGTTGCTGCAAGGTGAACCGGGCACTGGTAAGCAACGATTGGCACATGCTATTCATCAGGCTAGTCCACGAGCAGCCGGTCCTCTTATCTCTTTAAAGTGTGGCGATATACAGCCTGAAGTATTGGAAGATGAATTGTTTGGCACTGGTGAAACTAGAGATGAAAGCCGTCCAGGGAAGATAGAACTGGCCAATGGCGGGACTTTGTTTTTAGATGAGGTTGAAAAGGTGCCCCTACATGTAGCAACCAAGTTAGCAGAAGCTTTGAAGGCGCGAGAACTATGCCGCGGTGGTGAAAGTGTTAAACGTGGTTTTGATATTCGCATTATTGCTGCCTGCGACAGCGATTTGAAGAGACTTACGGAAAAAGGTGTATTTTCCTCTCAACTATATGAGATCGTTTCTAAGAGTACCATTCGGATTCCACTTCTCAGGGCCCGACGTGATGATATTCCCCTCCTAGCACAGCACATTATTAGTGAATTGGCCGAGCAGCATAATTTGCCAACGAAAGAGCTGCTATCTGCAGCAGTTGAGCTATTAATGTCTTATGAGTGGCCTGGTAATATAAAACAGCTACAGGGTGTTGTAGAACAGGCTTTTTTTAATACTGCTGGTGATAGTATTGACGTACAGGATATTAGCCTGATGGGGGAAACTGGTATAGGTATGGCTTGGAAAGAAGATAAAGAGGTATTTGTTGAGGCTTGGAAAGTTGCAGGGGGCAATATTAGCCGTTTAGCAAATATGCTAGATGTCAGTCGCGTAACATTATATAGATATTTAAAAAAATTCGGTTTAGATAAAGAATAACGAGAATGTGGGATGGGATTATTATATGAGATTGAGAAAAAAGCCGTGGGTTAGTGGGGCCTTAGAAGAATATAATGATATTGTGCTTATTAAAGACTTGCTTTGTGCTAAAACCTTAGATGCAGGCGCGAACCTTGGCGAGGAGATGCAAAAAGCTAGAGATCGAATGAAAGGTCATTGGCATGAAATTTTTGATCGTACGGCTCCCCTGCACGTGGAGCTAGGTACAGGCAAAGGGAAATTTATTAGCGAAATGGCGCAGCGTCATCCGGAAATAAATTTTATTGGTATTGAATCCCAGCAAGATGTTTTGTATTATGTAGCTGAAAAAATTCGGGAAAAAGAGCTTACGAATGTTCGGTTACTGGTTTTTGATGTTAGTCATTTATTAGAGATTTTTGCTCCTGGTGAAATTGATAGACTCTATATTAATTTTTGCGATCCATGGCCTAAAGTGCGGCATGGCAAGCGGCGTCTCACTCATAGGACCTTTTTGGATAAGTATTCTATTGTCCTAGCTGATGGTGGTAAAATATTCTTTAAAACAGATAACAGAGCTTTGTTTGATTTTTCATTGGAACAGTTTGCTGAAAAAGGTCTGGTTACGGATAAGGTGACCTTTGATTTGCATAAGAGTGATTTTGCTGACAATGTCATGACTGAATACGAAACTAAATTTAGTGGTATGGGGACAAAAATAAATCGTTGCGAAATAAGATTCCCATAAAAGCGGTTAAAAAAATATGCAGCCTTAATATAAAGCTATTCTAAAAATAGTTACTAAATTTTTGAATTTTTATAACATCATTTTAAATTGCGGCATATACTGTAATAAACACTTTGGGATCAAAGAGGGAGAGTGTTGTTATGCCGCGTCAACAAATATCTTATATGGTTCCTGAGCCCTTGGAACCACTCAACTTAGAAGAAGTAAAATTCTGGCTAAGAATAATGCAGGAACATGCCTTGTTTATTAAAGCGGGGCTACCTTGTGATCAGACTGAATTCATTGATGAGGCCCAGGCCTTCGAACAGGAATTTGAGTCTTTACGCCGGCGTGCTGAAACAGTAAAAAGTGACAGAAAGTTTACGGAGCTAATCAATGATTCGCAGGTTCTAGTGAAAGAATTTTATCTTTTTAAACGTAAATTACTACATATGATGCTAGAATGTAAACTTGGTGGATGTAATTTTCCACTGCTTCTCGACCATATAGCGCGCGAAGCCGAATACTTTATGCGCCTATTAGACAAGATTAAAAGTGGTAAGGTGCCTGTAAACGGAGGAACAAAAGCCCAGGAAAATGCATTTTGGCTTCGGATTATGGCTGATCATGCTAAGTTTATCAGTCAACTGCTAGATCCTTCTGAACGCAATTTAATTAATACAGCTAATGCCTTTTCCGAAGAGTTTGACAATCTCTTTATGCAGGGAAGGGATTTTTCAAGTATGCTGCAAGGTTATACTGAGGTTGCTGCCTTTAAACGATTTATGCAAGATGCTAGAGCTGCTACTGTGCGTCTCAGAGACTTTAAGAGAGCTGCCGAAGAAATGATCGATGAGTGTAGATTGGTTGGTCTTATTCCTGCCCTACTCGCCGACCATGTACGTCGTGAGGCGGATCATTTTCTTATGATAATGACCATGATGGAAAAAGGTATTATGAAAAATATGCCGATAGTGGCAATTGAAGAGATGGAAGATATATTACCAGTACAAGATATACCTGAAAAATGCAAAGTATATAAAGTACTGAAGTCAGAAAGGGAAGAAGAAAGAGAAGAAGAAGAAGAAGAAGAAGAAGAAGAAGTACCGGTAGCTAAGGAAGATGATATTGAATGGATGATTCAAGAAAAAATAAGCAGCAAAAGTATAATAAATAATGATTTTAAGCAGAACAGTCCTGAACCTAAAAGCAATGTGATTGAGGAATCAGTGATCATATCAGAACCAAAAACTAGTGATACTAAATATAAATGGAGTGGCAAATGGCCACGGCAGCTAGGGAAAAAAGGTGAGTAATTCATCCATAGATCAAGACAAGAACTTGGTATAATACCAAGTTCTTGTCTTTGTGTTCAGTACTTATTCCAAGAGGTTCTATTTAGGTATCACTGCAATATAGGCTAAAAGTTCTCGTTTGGTATTGGTAGTAGCGAGTAGCCGACCATTACGCAGATCGATCATACTTAGGTCAGCGAAAATATGGCTGGTAGCAATACCAAACTCTCCACCTGGTAAAATATGTAGGCATGATATCGAACGACCTAGCTCAATATGACGGATAATGGCGGCAGTATTACTATCAATGACTGTGATAGAGGAACTTTCCTCATTGACAACATAGGCAAGATGTTCATCAGGCCAAGTTGCGACATGAGAAGGATAAGCGGCAGAGGGACTGGTGCTATATGGGTAGATGCAACGCTCAGCTGCTATGATAGCAGGAGTATTATCATCGTTCAAAGTTTTATTAAAACATATAATTCCCTCAATTGTGAAATTAGTTGTTGTAAAGGGGATAAAAATATGACCGCAGGCATCAAGCGTAATGTTGGTTGGAATGCCTGGTAGAGTATGTTCATTGATTAATTGACCGTTAAGGTTAAAGACGGCCAGTGAACCTTGGTCTTTAAGTTCCCAGACACTATATACTGTATTTTGATCAGCTGCTAGACCTACACAGGTGGCTTTTGCTGGGTTACCTAAGCTTTTCAGGGACATATTGGGTATGTTAAGAGCGTACAAGGTACCATCAGGATCAGATAAATAGGCACAAGTGCCATCTGGTGATAGTGTGAATTGTATGGGTTGAGGTAATTTAATTGGCAGACGGTAGATGGATCTCTGGGCAAGATTGGCGACTAATAGTGCACCATTACCACCCTTTCCAATCGCTGGCATATATGCTTTAGTTAAGTCAGGTGTTATAAATAGCTCAGTGGGAGTAAATCCTGAGGGATAAGGCATTTCTACAATTATTTCCCCATTTGGACTATCAACCAGTAGCAAGGAATGGGTGGTATCATCAATAACTAATAGTTGATACGGTAAACATTCCATATCGTCACCTCGGTTTTATCGGAGCATATCCATTGCTCATTGTTTTATATAATATTCTCAGATTAGTCAATTGGTTAGTAGGTGAGTATATTTATTTTTGGTATAATAGGGAGAGGGATAAGTAGAGGAGAAGTAATATGAGATTTTGGATGAGCAATATGGAAGCAGTAGTGTATAGTACCCTATTGTTATTTGTGATTGGCACAGTGAATATTTTTAGTGCCAGTTTTGTAGAAGCAGGGCAAACCATGCATGACAGCTATTTTTACTTGAAACGTCATTTAATGATGTTTGGTATTGGCATAATGGCAATGGCTATTATGAGCCGTATAGACTATAAGCGTCTTAAACGATTGATATTGCTACTGATATTGGTAACAGTAGGGTTGCTACTGACAGTACATTTTAGCGGCATTCAAATTAACGGTGCTAGGCGCTGGATTAATATTGGATTTCAATTTCAGCCATCTGAACTTGCCAAGTTGACAGGTCTTATGATTACAGCGGGATATTTAGGTCCAATTATTGATCATGGGCGCAGAGTAACACTACTATCAGCACCTTTCTATATTACAGTACTATTAGCGGCTATAGTATATAAACAACCAGATATGGGTACTGCAGTCATTATTATTGGTGTATGCCTCATGCTGTATATTATTGCTGGATTGTCAAAACAACAATTATTTACTTTGTTGGGGGCCGGCAGCATATTGTTTATCTATGCTGCTTTTACTGCCACGTATCGGGCTGAACGAATTGCTGCTTGGCTTAATCCCTGGGCCTATCAGCAGGGCATTGGTTATCAGTCAGTACAGGGACTACTGGCAATTGGTTCAGGTGGCTTTTTTGGTGCTGGGCTTGGTATGGGAGCTAGCAAGTTTTATTATTTACCGGAAGGTCATACGGATTTTGCTTTTGCAGTATTATGTCAGGAAATGGGGTTTATCGGCGCAATTATAGTATTATTTCTAATGGCAATGTTCGCCTATTATGGTGTTAAAATTGCCTTAAAAGCTCCTGACGGCTTCGGTAAAATGCTGGCTACGGGTACGGTTATTTTAATAGTGGGGCAGGCTATTATTAATATAGGGATGGTATCAGGCTTGTTCCCTGTAGTCGGCGTACCACTACCATTTATTAGCTTTGGCGGAACAGCACTGATTATCAATTTGACTGCTATTGGTATTTTATTGAATGTGGGGCGGCAGGCAATCGATTATGTGCCAGAGGAAGCTCCATCAGGACCCGAGAATAGCCGCAATACTCGTTTAAAACAAGCTAGACAAGCCAGAACGCTCAGTAGAATAAAGTAATAAAGAAATGTTAAGGAGGCGGTTAATAACCGTCTCTTAAGTGTTTAAAAAAGGATCATTATGGTGATAATGAACAACAAGATAGCTCATAAGGAGGAACTGTAATGTTTGGCCTTATCCGTGTAGGGGCATATTTGGTTAGTACATTTACCATATGGCAGTTTTTCCAGGGTGATATAGGTGGAATCAATGGCTTTTCCCTACAAAAACACTTGGTTCTTGACCCGGCTCATGGCATGATTTTTGGTGTATGTGCTGGGTTTAGTAACTTTACTGGTATTGACGTCAGCTTGATTCGCTTAGCGTGGTTTATAGCTACCTTATATCGCGGACTGGGGATCTTAATATATATACTGGCCTTTCTGATTATGCCAATAGCTGGCTAATCAGATTTTTTTTTGCATAAAGTAACACACATTGCAATCATTACATAAAATATATTAGGTCAAATGAGAGGAGGATGTATGAGTGAAGAAAGAGTTATATAAAACCTCGAAACAGATGTGGATGCCTACAGAAGACGAGGCCGGTATGGGAATGATGTTAGCTCATTCTTATGTTCCATGGCAGTATTATGATAAAGCATTTGGTCCGCAAGAAGCGTTGATGAAGGGAACATTATTCCCTGAACTATATGGCGTTTATATGATTCCGCAGTGAACAGGGGAGGTGAAAATATGAATTGTGAACAGCAAATGAGTATGCTCATCAAAGTCCAAGAGATGGGATTCGTCACCTTAGAGCTTAATCTATATTTAGACACGCATCCTTGTGATAAAGATGCTCTTAATGATTTTAACTGTGCCGTTGAAAGGCTAAAAAAATATAAGCAAGCATATGAACAAGAATACGGACCCCTCGTAAGCTTTGGTATGGGCGGATATGCAAAAGAAACATGGCAATGGGTAGATAGTCCATGGCCATGGGAACTATAGAGGAGGGGCGGATTTATGTGGATATATCAAAAAACATTGCAACATCCTGTTAAGGTTAGCTATCCTGATCTAAAATTTGCCAAGACGGTTATCACTCAATACGGAGGACCAGATGGTGAACTCGGAGCATCCCTGCGGTATCTGAATCAGCGTTATTCCATGCCAACAGGCCAGGCTAAAGCGTTACTTACGGATATCGGCACAGAAGAACTAGCTCATATGGAAATGATTGCAGCTATAGTATACAAATTAGTGGAGGGAGCTTCACCCAAAGATTATGAAGACGCTGGTTGGGAAGGCCAATATGCTCAACATAATCACGGCCTCTTTTGGACAGATGCCAACGGTGTACCTTGGTGTGCTTCCTATATTGCCTGTCTTGGTGATCCTATTGCTGATTTAACAGAGGACATGGCAGCTGAGCAAAAGGCACGGGTAACTTATGAGCATCTTATTCATCTGACAGATGACCCGTGTATTAAGGATACATTACGTTTCTTATGGGAACGGGAAGTCATACATTTCCAACGGTTTGGGGAAATGCTCAATACTGTGCAGGAACATATGAGCAAGACCAATATGTGGTGTGGATGTGGGATGAAGGAATAGAGACTGCAAAAGGCATCTGAGGACCAGTAATGTTACTGGGTTTTCAGATGTCTTTTTATGAGCTGGGAGAATAGCAAGGGACCGGAGCGCTATCCCTAAAAGAAAGATATTAGAGGAGCATTTAAACTATTTATGAAAAAAATGGGATAATGACTCTGTTTTGTAAGCCGCACAGTGTGGCTTTATTGTTTTTAATAACTTTAATTATGGAATATTCTGATAATCCTGATAATAATCAAGAAGGAATTAAGCGAAATTTGTAGAATAATGTATTTGTAGTAAATATTTGTATTATATTAGAACATTAACACATGATTAATGATAGGAATTGCAAACAAATGTATCGATAAACGCATAATATGGGGAAGGATGTGACCGTTTTATGAAAAAAAACTCTCAGAACCTTTCAAGTAAGAGCTTTATTAATCGTGCCAATATGTTTTTTGGTGATTTACTCAATGCAACCTATGATTGTATCTGGCTTGTGGATAAGAAGACAAAACTAATAGTTTATGCCAATTATGCCTGTGAGAAACGTTATAGCTACAGGCAGGATGATTTTATTGGAATGCCAATATCCTCCTTGAATATATTAGGCAATGAATCTATTCAAAGAGAGATGTGGCACATTGACGAGAAAGAATCGGAGTTTCATACATTCGAAGCAGTGCATTTGCGAGGAATAGAAAGTACTATTGACGTTGAAGTAATTTCAAAATTAGCGATTTTTAACGGCCGAGAGTATTATTTAAGCCGATTAACAGATATAACTGAGCGAATAAGAGCGCAGGATATAGTTCCGGTTGAAAAAATATCAAATCTAAATTATTCAGGTTGTCACCCTAGGGCCTATATTGGGACAACCCTTTATCGATTCCTTCTGGAAAAATTCAAGAATTGTGAGCTAGGACTTATTTTTATCGAAATCGATACCATAAGGAAAATACTCAATAAATTTGGGAGGCAATATAAAATTTTTGTCGAGGAACAGATCGAAAAAATGATTTATAAGTTTGTACAAAAAAGGGGATATTTTATTCACCTTGGTGAAGGAGAATTTTTAGCAATTTTACTTGGTTATGAAATAGAAGAGACTAGACAAGTCTCTGATTGCATCAAGAGAGCAATAGAGGGTACATATTTTGAATACAATAAGCAAGTATTTACTTGTTCCGTGAGTGTTAGATTGGAAAATGGATATTTAGAAAAGGATCTGCATCCAATTTTGTGTAATTAAGAACCCGTAGTGGCAAAAAGTTAGGTGTCTTTGTTGCTACAAATTAAGGGCATTTCTCCATACTTAATGAACAATTAGAGGTTGTATTATTTTTCTAAAAATATTTGACTTTAGTTAGCTGACTTATGGATTCCTCTGACTTTATTTAAAATTGAAAATTTTGAAGTTTTTAGCAGGAATATGTAATTAAAAGTCGAAATTGAAATTTAAGTGCAAAGGGGAGGCGACAACATGAACAGTATTAGAACCAAACTATTAGTTGCAATTATATCCTTATTTATTCTTTCTCTGGGGATGCTGGCAGGGCTTAATTATTGGCAGGCAAAGAATAATGTAGTTCAGGGAGTAGAAAGGGAGCTTACAATAACTACAGAAAGCAACAGCAGACAAATCGGCATGTGGCTGGATATTCGCAAGACGGAGCTGAATACATTAGCCAACTCTCCAATTCTAGTAAGCGGCAACCGTGAGGCCATGGTAGCTTACATCAAGACGGAAATGCGTAATAATCCGCTTTATGAGAATATTTTTTGGACGGATGATAAGGGAAACTATGTTGATATTAACGGATTTACGGGAAGTTCGGTCAACCGGCCGTATTTTAAAGAAGCAATGACTGGGAAAATTGCGATTACTGATCCAATTCTGTCACCGACTACCGGCAAAATGGTCACGGTGATTGCTCTTCCAATCAAAAACGAAGGTCACATTACAGGCTTGCTGGTTGGAGCAATTAACGTTGAGCATGTGGTGAAAACAGTTACGGAAGCCAAAGTGGGGCACACAGGGTATGCCTATTTAATAAAGTCGGATGGTACGGTTGTTATTCATCCTGATAAGGAGATAATGGGCAAGGTTAATATAAAGGAAGATCCTAACAGTACGCCCGCGCTTAAAGCCGCGGTTGAAAAAATGGTTCAAGGGGAAAAAGGGGTTACTAGCTATCAATATAAAGGGGTACCTAAATATTTAGCCTATGCGCCTGTGCCGGGAACCCCCTGGGCTATGGGGATGGCTGTAAATGAGGATGAGGCGCTTCAGCAGCTTGCTGCTTTGAAATGGACTTCACTTGTCATGATTGCAGCAGTCCTGATGTTAGCTATTTTTGCCGTTATTATGTTGACAAACCTTATGGTAAAACCGCTGCGCACCCTAGAGGCTGTAGCCAGTCGTATTGCGGGCGGTGATCTTAGCATAAGCAAAATTGATATCCGCTCGCAAGATGAAGTAGGCCGTTTGGCGAAGGTATTCGAAACGATGTCCGATAATCTTCGTATGTTGGTGCGGGACATTAGCACTTCAGCTGAACAAGTGGCGGCAGCGTCTGAGGAACTCACAGCCAATGCCCAACAATCTGAGCAGGCGGCCAATCAGATAACAGACTCGGTTACCAGCACTGCCCAGGAGCTTAATCAGCAAGTTATTGCGATAGATGGGATGTTAAGTCTGATTGATAAAATTGCTACTGAGACCCATGCAGAAACTGCTAAAAATCAGGAGGCTGTTAAGATCGCCGAGAGAGCGGTAGCGGCGGTTAGTGCAGGTAATAAAGCAGTCGATATCGCTGTCGGTCAAATGAGTAGCATTCGAGATACTGTAGATAGTTCGGCCAAAGTGGTGGCCGAATTGGGTGATAAGTCGAAAGAAATCGGACAAATCGTAGAGACGATTTCCGGTATTGCCGGACAGACCAATCTGCTTGCGTTAAACGCTGCCATTGAGGCCGCCAGGGCGGGTGAGCAGGGACGGGGCTTTGCCGTTGTGGCCGAAGAAGTGCGCAAGCTCGCGGAACAATCTCAAGAGGCCGCTAAACAGATCACGGTGCTTATCGGTAACATCCAAGGAAAAACAGAAGCGGCCGTGACGGCTATGGCTAGAGGCACTCAGGAAGTAAGGCGCGGGACAGAGGTTGTCGACCAGGCCGGTAGGGCATTTCAAGAAATTGACGGGCATGTCAGGGAGGTGGCTAATATTGCCCAGGGAACGGCTAACGGACTGGACTGCTTGAATGCGGACAGCCAGAAAATTCTTGCTGCAACTCATGATATTGAACGGATTAGCCGCGAAGTATCCGACCAGGCGCACACTATTTCCGCTGCTACCCAAGAACAGACTGCGTCTATGGAGGAAATCGCTCATTCCAGCCAGCATCTGGCTGGTTTGGCAGAACAATTGCAAGTGGCTGTTACCAAGTTTAAAATATAAAGTGGAAAGTAAATACCAAAACTCCTGCCGAATTAGTTTGGTAGGAGTTTTACCGTTTTTTATAAAAACACGTGACTGTGATGCCCTGTATTGCTACACCGGAAGGCTGGCTAATAGAGAATTGAGCTTTACAGACTTAAAAGAATCTGACAATAAGTTAAGACCCCGCCCGCAATCCCCAAAATGACTTCAAGTTTTTTCTTATATGCTGGGAAGTTACATTAAATCTTCACAATTTCTTCACGAAATATTCAAAGTTTAGCAGTATACTACAATTGAAAAGAGGCATCTTATTCGCATTCTGCTTTCGAGCAGGGTATAATTGCATTGTTGGATTTATTTGATTTATGATAAAAATTTTGGGGTGAAATGTGTGAAAGTGTTGGTAGTCGATGATGATGAGAAGATATTGAAAGTGCTGACGGCTTATCTGGAAAAAGAGGAATATATAGTATTAACAGCCAAAGATGGTTGGGAGGCGGTAGACAAAACCCAGCGACTGAGGCCAGATATTGTTCTTTTAGACGTGATGCTTCCTAGTCTTGATGGTTGGGGAGTTTGCAAGGAAATTCGGCGTACTAGTGATGTGCCGATCATTATGTTGACAGCCCGCGACGCCGAAGCAGATCGGATTATCGGACTGGAGTTAGGTGCAGATGACTATGTTGTCAAACCTTTCAGCCCCAAAGAAGTGATAGCGAGAATTCGGGCTATTTTTCGTCGATTACAGCCAACTGGCCGCCGAGATGGCGGAGAACGTGTCTTGCAATTAGGGGACATTGTTCTAGATCAGAACAGCCATAGCTTGATGGTTGCCGGATTCGCAGTAGACCTAACACCTACAGAGTATAAGCTGCTAGAATTGTTCCTTACTCATCCCGAGCAAGTGTTTTCCCGGCTTCAGTTAATTGAAAAGGTGCAAGGTTATGCCTTTGATGGTTATGAGCGGACAGTGGATTCCCATATAAAAAACCTACGTAAAAAATTGGATATCTCGGCCCAGGAATCTCATTATATCAGAACGATCTATGGCGTAGGGTATAAAATGGCAGGTGAGCAGCATGCGTAGTCTTTTGGCTCGCGTGACGGTTATCGTATTTGCGACAACGGTTGTTATCATAGTGGGGTTGATGCTGGTTATTAATTATCAGGTATCTGAGAATTTTAGTTCCTATCTGATCATGAGTGGCATGCATGGCATGATGAATCACGGTAATATGGCGGTCATGATGGGCACACCGGAGCGGCACTTTATTCTGTCGCTGAGGCATTCGTTGTTAGTGGCAGCCGTTATGATGTTGGTAATTGGGGGAGTAGTGAGTTATTACTTAGCTCGCAGTATTGCATTTCCGGTAATTGACCTAAACCGGGCCGTTAATGATGTAACGGCAGGCAATCTGGATGCCGCTGTAACTATTAAGGGACAAGACGAAGTAGGCCAGTTAGCGGCAGCTTTTAATGCAATGACGGCCAAACTTAAGTCCAGTACGGTTCTCAGGCAACGGTTTTTGGCTGGTATTGCCCATGAACTTCGCACACCGTTAACCATCCTAAAAGCCAATTTAGAAGGCATCGGTGATGGTGTCATTGCGCCGGACCAGGAGCAAATACATTCCTTAACAGAAGAAGTTGATCGTCTGACGAAGCTGGTGGGGGAACTGAGGGATTTATCGCTGTTAGAGGCGGGACAGTCGAATCCCGAATATATCGAGATTGACCTTCTCGTCACGTTGCGTCAAGTTATTCAAAAGAGCGGTCCGTTGGCTGCTGCCAAAAACTTGGTGCTTACTTTCCAGTTCGACGAATCTATGCCGGTAATATGGGGCGATATGGCTATGCTGCAGCAGATGGTGTACAACCTGATTATGAATGCTATCCGCTATACGGCGGCAGGTAGTATAAGGGTGACGGCAGAGCGGGATGGGACTGAGATTATGATCCGAGTCATTGACACTGGTATTGGAATTGGGGTTGACGATATTGAACATATATTTGATTATTTTTATAGGGTTGATCCGGCCAGAGGAAAACAGAGTGGGGGTACTGGTTTAGGATTGGCCTTAGTTAAACAAATGGCTTTGGCCCATGGGGGGCAAGTGTACGCAACAAGTACGCCAGGGCAAGGCAGCACCTTTACTTTAAGATTGCCACTAAACGTACATCAAAAGCCCATAGTTTCTCCATAAAATCTCCACAATGTTGGGGTATAATAAGACCAACACAAAGGAGGTGCACACATGATGATGATGGGATATGGATTTGGCGGTCCGCTCAGTTGGTTAGGTATGGGTTTCGGAATGGTTATCCACCTGGCGTTTGCCATGTTGATTATCATGGCGACTATTTGGATGTTTAAAGCAGTATTTCGCGGCGGGTACAGAGAAGAAAAGCAAACAGGCGCGATAGAGATATTGAAAGAACGGTATGCCAAGGGCGAAATCACTAACGAGGAATATCAGTTCATGAAAAGAGAGCTAGAATAAATACTGTATTAAAATAAGGACATAACAGTAGCAGGAGGGAGATAGGTATGAAAAACAAAATTATAATTGCTACCATGTTGGCAGCCTTAGCGGCTGTACCCGTATTCGCGGCGACGACTGACCAAGCTCAGCCGCAAAATGAAATGTTCAACCAGATGTTCAGCAATCATCAACAAATGGTGCAGCAAGCCGTCGATAATGGTACCATGACAGCCGACCAAGCAGCCCAAATCAATGAGCACATGCAGCAGATGGCTCCGGTCATGCAGAACATGATGAAAAATGGCGGTATGATGAATGCCGATATGATGGGTAATGGCAAAATGATGCAAAACGGCAGCAGGATGGGAAACGTTAATAATAACAAATAAAGAGTACTGCAGGATAAAAACCAGGAGCAATCCTGGTTTTTTGCTATCTTTTTCGCCAGAAGATGTCCCTTGCCATAAAAGAACGAATGACGTGTCGTGTCGCGCCCTTGTCAGGGTGAGCATAGACTATGGTAAGTGACAATAGGAGGGGAGTGTCCATGATGATTAGCCCCGATATAGAAAATTTATCGTATGTAATGCAGCAAGGGGTGAAGTGTTTTGAACTGATTGCCGAACCGGTAGAACGAGAACTGCTGCCCGGGCTTTGGATTCGTGGCTGGGGCTATAATGGCAGTATCCCGGGGCCAACCATCCAAGTGTATCCAGGCGATTATATCAATATCAGAGTGTACAACGCTTTGCCTGAAGCTACCAGTGTTCACTGGCACGGCCTGGATGTGCCCAACAATATGGATGGTGTTCCGGAAGTTCAGCCGACACCGCTTATTAAGCCAGGTTGCTATTTTGATTACCATTTTCAAATTACTAATCCTCCGGGGACGCACATGTATCATACTCATCATAATGTAGCAAGTCAGGGGATGCTGGGACTGGCAGGCGGGCTAGTGATATTAGATCCGGATGACCAGTTTGTTGACCGTGATTACTTTATTATGCTACAGGAGTTTGCAGTAAAAGGCTTGCCGATGGGAGTATTGGAGCCAGGCAGCTATGAAGTCGATCCGCTGAGTGATGATTTGCAGTTTTTTACTATGAATGGCCGCTGCTTTCCGGCTACTGCGCCGCTACTGGTACAGTACGGCGAACGGGTACGTATTCGTTTAGCTAATCCGGCGATGATGGAACATCCTATTCACCTGCATGGACATCAATTTGTTGTGACAGCTACTGATGGCAATCGGATTGTCGAATGTGGCAGGATGAAGAAGAATACCATTGCTGTTTCGTCAGGGGAAACTTGGGATATTGAATTTGAAACTATCAATCCCGGAAATTGGCCGCTTCACTGCCATATACCCCATCATAGTGCCAATAATATGACCAAAGAGATGGGAGGCATGCTTACTGTCGTGCAATATCTTAATGGTACGGCAAGGCGCCTGTAACGGCAGTTTTTATGTTAGAGGGTTTTATTCTAGTTTTTTTAGAAAATTGGGTATTTTCATTCAAGTTTGTTCAATAACTTGCATTACGCCAGCTAGCCCTCTACAGTTAATAGGGGGCTTTCGTACTAAGTCTAAACAGCTCATGTTCCATAAGTAACATTTTTTTCGTATATATATAAGATGTAATATAAAGGGGTTTTATTTATGTCTCAGTTTAGTAGCTTGTGTAATCAATTTGCAAATATTATCGGTGGAACTCCGAAATCCAATGAAGGAGAAGGTGTCTGCTCGGTTAGTTTAGTATGTAAAGATATACGTGTAATGATTTGAGGAATCCCAACTAATATACCGTTAGGAACGCCTTTTTCATTATTTATATACGCTTTTTTAGTAGACAAGTTGCGACAGACTGTATAGCTGAATAGATTGTAATAGTATGACATAACTAGTTTATAGGAGGAAGCCGATGGTAGCGAAAAAGGACATGGGTAAAATGGGTAGTTCCAATATGATGGATTGTAATTCGATGATGGATATGGGTGATATGGAGTGTCCCAATCATCCCGACTTAATATTGCTACGGGATGCAGCAGCTGATGAGCGAGAAGCTATTGCTTTGTATTTTCAGGCGGCACGGCATACATGCATGACTGAGCTATTTCTAGATATAATTGAAGATGAAATGCAGCATTACGTGATGATTATGCATCATATTAGCATGCTTGATCCTGTGCAAGCTGATAAGTTCAGAGAAGAGGGACTTAATGAACTTATCATGAAGGGTATGATGAAAAAAATGCGGGCTAAGTGGATGCAAAAGCCTGTCATGGCCGAAGGAAAAGATGTTGCGGTATCACTCCTGGATGATAACGAGTTGGAGGCAGTATGCTATCTTACCAAGGCATTGGCATCAGAATTTCACGCTATCAACAAATACCAATGCTCTATGGAAAAGTCAGAAATCATGCATAATAAACATCTCTTTTGTCATTTAATGAATGAAGAAAAAGAACATGTGGCAGAGTTTACTAAAGCCATCTTTGAAATTACCCAAGAGCCACTGCCACCAGAAACTGATTAATAATAGGCTAAATAAAATCAGCCATTTGACCCGCCAAGGTAGCGCGGTCAAATGGCTTTTGCTTATTGAGCCATTTTGTGACATTCTTGGGCGCATTGCTGTCAGGCGGTGGCACACTGTCAACAATGGAGATCTTATGTGGTGTAGTTGATAAAAATCGCATAAGTTCTTCATAGTTTCTTCAATACTTCTTCATAATAATCTTGTATACTAAACTAAAAATAAAAAAATATAAGGAGGACGGGCAATGAATAAGATAGTATGGATTATAGTAGCGGTCATAGCGGTGTTGGCTGTCGCTATGGTTTCTGGTTATAACAATTTGGTTACAATGAATGAAAACGTCAACGGCAAATGGAGTCAGATTGAAAACCAGCTCCAACGGCGCACTGACTTAATCCCTAATTTAGTTAATACAGTAAAGGGCTATGCTATCCATGAGCAGCAGGCCATTCAAACCGTAGCGGATGCCCGAGGCAAACTGACTGGTGCCCAGGGGCCTGTTGCCAAGGCGGAAGCCAATAGTGAGCTCAATAATGCCTTAAGCCGACTCCTTGTTGTTGTAGAAAATTATCCGAATTTAAAGGCCGATAAAAACTTTCGATCCTTGATGGATGAATTGGGCGGAACAGAGAATCGTTTGGTTGTAGTACGCAAAGACTACAACGAAAGTGTCCAGGGTTATAATACTGCCATTCGCTCTCTGCCAGCCAGTCTATATGCAAGAACCTTCAGTTTTGGACCGCAAGAATATTTTAAAGCCGATGAAGGAACTAAACAAGTATCACAAGTCAAGTTTTAGCTTGAAATGGAGAAGGACGGTTTTGAAGGAAGAAGGCAAGTTGACAACGAATAAAAAATAAAGAATTGTGTAAGAGGAGAGCTGAAGATGGCCCAATATTCAGTATTAATTGTGGATGATGATATAAAATTGGTGAAACTGCTCAAAACCTATTTTGAAAAAGATGGATTTATTACCTATTGTGTCAATGATGGGCTGGATGCCCTCGCGGCAGTGCGGGAGAAAAAACCGGATATTATTGTATTGGACTTGATGTTGCCCGGTCTTGACGGCTTGGGAGTTTGCCGCAGAATTCGCCGTGACAGTGATGTCCCCGTCATTATGCTGACTGCTCGAGATGAAGAAAGCGATCGGTTAGTGGGGCTTGAAATTGGGGCTGATGATTATGTAACGAAGCCCTTTAGTCCTAAAGAAGTAGTGGCGCGGGCGAAGGTTATTTTGCGGCGAACCCATAAAGAAATGGCGCGCTACGAACCCCTGAAGGTTGGGAGTCTGACCATTGACCTAGAACGCCATCAGGTTATGCAAGGTGCGCAGCCGATCGAATTGACACCTACAGAATTCAAACTCTTAGAAGTATTAGTCGCCAATACTGGTAAAGTATTCAGTCGTTTGCAAATTGTGGAACAGACTCAGGGCTATACCTTTGAAGGCTATGAGCGAACGGTTGATGCTCATATTAAAAATCTACGTCGTAAAATAGAAGTAAACCCTAAGGAACCACAGTATATTCAAACAGTATACGGAATAGGCTATAAATTCACCAGTGATGTTCATGAATAGCATCACGTATCGTATTACAGGACTGATGTTTTTGGCAGTTGCTCTTACCGTTATTCTATTGATTTACCTGGCTAATGTACAGATGACGGGGCAATTCAAGGAGTATCTGGTCGTGCAGCAGATGGAAATGAGCCAAAGTGGTATCCAAGGGCATATCAATGATGGCACATCGACGATGACAGTTGTTATGGGTCCCTTGGAAGAGACTTTTCTTGCGTCAGTTCATAATTCTTTAATTTGGGTAGGATTGGCAATTTTAGCAGTAGGCCTGGCAGCCAGCTATGCATTGGCCCGCAGCATTACCGTGCCCCTTCGTAATTTAAGCAAAGCGGCCGAGCAAATCGCCCAGGGCAACTTTGAGCAAACGGTGCCGATAGAAACCAAGGATGAAGTAGGGCATCTGGCCGCTATCTTTAACAGGATGGCTGAGGTGCTGGCCACAAATACAAAGTTAAGGCGGCAACTATTGGCCAATATTGCCCATGAACTACGAACGCCTCTCGCTGTAATTCAAGGTCATTTGGAAGGCATGATAGATGGTGTGATTGAACCAAGCAAAGATCAACTTAGTTCGTTGCATGAAGAAGCCATTCGGTTGAACCGATTAATTAAAGAACTACGCGACTTGTCCTTAGCGGAAGTGCGTCAGTTAGCCCTGGAAAAGGGCCCGACAGATATTAATCAACTGATTAGCCGGGTGGTAAATATGCTGAGACCAATAGCTGATGAGAAAAATATTCACCTTGGATGCTTTTTGGCGGAAGAGATACCTGACGTTACCGTAGATAACGACCGAATGAACCAGGTATTTTATAATATATTAGTGAATGCAATCCGGTATTCGCCAGTATACAGTGAAGTACAGGTAACAACATCTCTTGAGGAAACAGGGCAATGGCTTATTGTGTCGATAAGGGATAACGGACCTGGTATCGCAGCAGAGGATGTTCTCTATGTTTTTGATCACTTTTATCGAGGTGATAAGTCTAGAGACCGCAAAAGCGGTGGGTCTGGTCTGGGACTGGCGATTGTCAAGCAACTTGTAGAAATTCACGGTGGACAGGTAGCTGTGAATAGTGAGGTGGGCAAGGGCAGTATATTTGAAGTGAGAATACCCTTAGATAAGGAAGGGCGATATTCAGTGTGAGCAACGATAAGAGTAGAGTGTATTCTTACTTAGTGTATAGTAAAAAGAATAGTAATATTAGCAAAAGACGTATTTTCAGTGGCCTCCCTGCTATCCGACCTTATACCACTGAAATCATACAGGCAATGTATGATAGAAAAAGTCCGTATCCAGCTACACAAGCTGTCTTTATTTATAGGAGGAAATCAATTTATTTGTCGGCTATGTGAAAATAAAGTCACTGTAACTAGAGTAGGTGGCAACCAAGAAGATTATTGCTACGGTCAGGTTATGGAGAAGAACTAAATAAACAGGATTGAGGCAACCAGGTGAAGATAGAAGCTTTGCTGGTTGCTTTCTATTTGGGGTAATCTATGAGTATCTTATTTATATGAATGATAATTCATTCACCAAAGATGCATTATGAATTTTATGGGAAGGCAAGCCATCCATTATCTCGGTTTGATGAAATGTTTGAATAATGTATAAGGAAATATGAGTAAAAAGAATATGTGGATGGCCGTAGACAATGCGAAATTTGAAAAAGAGGCAGGGGATAGCTACAATATTAGGGAAATATAAACAACAAGATGATGGATAACATCTTTTTAGGCCTACTGATAAATACATACGGAGGTATTACAATGAAGATTATGCATACTGGTGATTGGCATATTGGGAAAATTGTCAACCAACGGCATATGACCACTGACCAAGAATATATATTAGAGGCCTTAGTGAAACTGATGGAGTCGGAAAAGCCTGATGTATTGGTGGTGACTGGCGATATATATGATAGAGCAGTACCGCCGGTGGAAGCTGTAGAACTACTAGATAAGGTATTAAGTAAAATCCTCTTGGATTTAAATATCCCTATCGTTATGATTGCTGGCAATCATGACAGTCCTGATCGTCTAGGTTTTGGGAGTGAGCTTCTCCGGGATAAAGGACTATATATAGCGGGGCGGTTTACGAAAGACATTCGTAAAGTAATCTTGAACGATGAATATGGTCCCGTCAATTTCTATCTGATTCCTTATGCGCCCCCTGCTGTTGTACGAGAAGTACTTTCATGTAGCGGGGTCTGCGATCATGATACCGCTATGCAATTTATTATTGCAGCTATTCGCGAAAATTGGAATCCAGAAGAAAGGAATATTATAGTGACTCATGGTTTTGTCAGAGGTATAGAGGAACTAGAAATGAGCGAATCAGAAAAGCCGCTATCTGTTTCTTTAGCGGTGGGAGGTGCTGATTATGTAGATATAAAGCACTTTGATGGCTTTACTTATACGGCTCTCGGTCATTTGCACGGTCCTCAGCAGGCAGGGTGTCCGCGAGTACGTTATGCAGGATCACTGCTGAAATACTCTTTTTCCGAAGCTAAGCAACAAAAATCCGCTACTTTGGCTCAAATCGGTAAGGATGGAGAAGTAATCGTAGAATGTAAAACCTTCTTACCATTAAGAGATATGCGGCGGATTAAGGGGACGCTAAAAGATTTGCTCGATCCAAGGGTGTATCAGGATACGAATGTTGAAGATTACTTGCATGTTACTCTTACTGATGAGGGGGAACTTATCGAGCCGATGAGTAAACTAAGGACCGTTTATCCTAATGTGCTGTCACTAGATATTGAAGTGAAGGAACGCCAAGTAGGTGAGAGCAAGACGGCAGCTGGCCAGGGTTACAAACATAAATCGAAGTTGGAATTATTTGGTGATTTCTATGCAGATATGACTGGACAGGAATTTAGTGAAGAAAAAGCCGCTATCGTGGCTAAAACCATTGGCATGGTGGAAACCGAAGATAGGGGAGGATAATATGAGACCGTCAAAACTTACGATCACAGCTTTTGGTCCATATGCAGCGCAGCAGATTATAGATTTTACCCAATTACAGGGCCGAAATTTATTTGTCATCACTGGCGATACTGGGGCGGGGAAGACCACAATTCTAGACGCCATCGCCTATGCTTTGTATGGAAAGGCTAGCGGGCGAGATCGGGATGGGGAAAGCTTACGCAGTCATTTTGCGGCACCTGATCTTATCACCTCAGTTGAGATGGAATTTGAACTTAGCGGACAATGTTATTGGGTACATCGCATTCCAAAGCAACGCAAGAAACGGACGCGGGGCGAAGGCTATACTGACCAAAATGCTGAGGCTGAATTTAAATGTCTTGATGGGGAAAGCAGCCTAATCAGTGGCGTTAAAGAAGTCAACGAAAAAATAGTTGGGCTTATGGGCCTTAGTTACGACCAATTTAAACAAATTATTATGATCCCTCAAGGGGAATTCAGAGAATTACTCAATGCGGATAGTAAAGCCCGGCAAGATATATTACAAAAGATTTTTGGTACGGAGGGATTTCGCCGCGTACAGGAACTGTTTGATAGTCAAGCTAAGACGTTAACGCAAGAGATAAGTCGACTGGAGAGCCAGCGTAATGAGTGTATCCGTAGTCTAGATGGGAGTGGCTATTTGGATCTGGCAAGGGTTTTAGAGCTGCCCGATTTCAATATATCTCTTGTAATAGAGGAGGCCAAACAGGCAATTGAGAGGGATAAGTTCATTGCTAGTGAAATGCAGAGCCAGGTGAATGAACAAGAACAGAGGGTAGCGGGCAAACAGGGAGAGATATTTCAAGGCAAGGCTAATAACTTAAAAATCAGCATAAGAGATGAGGCATACCAGAAAAAAATAACATTGGAGGCATGTCAACCACAATTTAATGAAAATAAGCTAAAACTTCAGCTGGCACGAAAGGCTCTAGGACTCATAGGGGTTGATGAGTATCGTTACAGTCGTGAGGTTCATGTACAGAAGATAAAGGTTGAGCTTGCGGAAGTTGCTCTGCAGGAGGAAAAGGCTAGGACTGCCAACCATATAGGTCAAAACAACTATCAGTTAGAGATAGATAAAGAGGGTAAGCGCAATGAGCTGCTGACTGAGGAGGCCAGGTTACAGGGGTTAACTATTAAAGTAGCCGATTGGGATGCTAGGCAGATTAAGGTGGCAAGTTTAGAACAGGACTTAGCGATAGTCAAAAAAGATCGGGATACAACAAAAAAGCAACTGGAAAAGACCAGAGATGAAATTAAAGATTGCCAGACAAGCTTAGACCAGAATAGGGCGGTTACAACAGAGTATGCATTCAAAGTAGTAGAACAGGAGAAAATCAATAGTCTTTGTAGCAAGATTGAAGCTCTGAAAGCAGAAAATGATCATCTCATCATGGTACAGCAGTCTGTCCTGATTTTAGAGCAGCAGGAGATAGTAGAACAATTAAAATATAAACAGACTCAGGCGGATTATGAAGGGGCACAGAACTTATTTCTTGAGGGGCAGGCTAGTTTGTTAGCATCAAAACTTAAAACGGGTGATCCTTGTCCCGTGTGTGGTTCTGATCGTCATCCCCATATAGCGGTTATGACGGGTACGATTCTTTCAGAGGCTGAATTAAAAGAGCTGATACAACGGGATAAGCAGGCAAGAGAATTATATGATGAGGTCAAAGGTAAGTACGAACACATCAAAGCTGATTATTATGCCCAGCATAAAATTGTATCTAGACTTCAAAAAGAATTAGGCGTGATTGTCTCGGACAATCTACCCGAAGTAGGTTCACCCGAACTGACAAAGTATATTGACGCCGAAATACCTAAATATCAGATGATTAGACAAGGTTTAAACGGCGAGATTAAGAAGCTATTAACTCAGAAAAAAGATGAAAAAGAGCTATCGGATATATTGACCAAAAATGAACAATTTGTCAATAAATTAGCTGCAGATTTAGAAAGGCTGGAAGTTCAGTATACAGAAGTTTTTGCTAAAGTGGAAAGCGCCAAAGAGGCCATGAAGGGGCTAGAGGCAGAAGTACCGCCAGAAGTGAGGTCGACTAAGGCTCTAGCAGAAGCCTTAGGGAGAATAAAGAAAGAGTTCGAAGTTATGAGGCAGGCTCTTGAAACAGCTGAACAGGAAAGGAGAGATAGCCAGATACGCTATGCCACAGCTATGGCAGAGAAAAGGGGCATTGAAAAGGCCTTAACAGAAGGGGAAACAGAGCTCAATATTGCCCAACAGAATTTCATGAGAGCTTTGACCACTGCTGGCTTCGGTGGAGAAGGGGAATATGTTAAAGCCAAGCTGACAGAGGGCGGTATAACTTTCTTGGAAAATGAAATAAATGATTTCCAAGAACGGCTCCGATCGGCAAGCGATTATTATCTTCAGGTTCAGCAAGAGGTTGAAGGGCTTATGGTTATTGATATTGCAGCACTGGAGGCTGAATATCTGGGATTGCAGATGGAAAAAAATCAACTGATCACCCAGCGTACAGCCATAATAGCACGGCAGGCCCATAATCAGACCATGCTAAATAGTATTTATACTCTAGTGGAAAGATTGGAACAAAAAGAAGAAGAGCATCGGTTAATAGGTCATCTTGCTAGAATCGCCAGAGGGGATAATGAGCAAAAAATCAGTTTCGAACGCTATGTACTGGCTGCTTTTTTCAACGATATTATTGATGCTGCCAATGCTCGTCTGAAAAAAATGACAGGTGGACGGTATCAGATGAGTCGTATTACACAAAAAGGTAAAGGCAGCGGACAAAGTGGACTAGAAATCGAAGTTTTTGATTATTATACAGGACAAACTAGACATGTTAAAACCTTATCAGGGGGGGAAAGTTTTAAGGCATCTCTTGCTCTCGCTTTGGGACTGGCTGAAGTTGTACAGTCATATGCAGGAGGTATTAGCTTGGAGACAATGTTCGTTGACGAGGGCTTTGGTACCCTTGATCCAGAATCATTAGATACTGCTATTGGTTGTCTCATTGAATTGCAGCATTCTGGACGGTTAGTCGGTATTATATCCCATGTACCGGAATTAAAAAACAGCATAGATGCAAGGCTTGAAATTGAAGCGTATAAAGATGGTAGTTGGGCACGATTCTGTATAATATAGGAACAACAAAAGGGTACTCTGATCATCCAGAGTACTCTTTTGTTGTTTTTTGGGGTAATTTATCAAATAAGCAGTGACTAATGCCATAATCCAGATTAAAATAATGATAGAGTAACATGAAAAAGGGCGGCCATAATGAAGGGGATGACGATAAAATGGAGTTGTTTTTTTTTACAGGTATTCTGAACAATATTGGATTGCTGCTGGCATTATGCTTTTTATATAGATTTACTGCTTGTTACTGGAAGATGAATGCGTTAACAGGAAAACTCTTGGCAGGTATACTTTTCGGTGGGGTAGCTAGTGTTGGTATGCTTTTCCCTGTGGTATATTCCCCAGGGGTTACTTTTGATGGGCGTACAATTGTATTGGCTATTATTGGTCTATATGGAGGAGTCCTACCATCAACTATTGCAGTTGGGATGACGAGTATATTGAGGATTGGGCAGGGTGGAATAGGCATATGGATGGGGCTTGGAACAATTGTTTCTTCAGCTCTTATAGGGGTTTTATACCGCTATATTCGGATGCGATATCCATTGATCAAGAAGGCAATCCACTTTTATATATTTGGGATTATTGTTCATTTGGTGATGCTCTGCTGTATTCTCGCGCTGCCTGCTTCTATTCGTTGGCAGGTGCTGATTAATATTGCATTGCCAGTCATCTTGATTTATCCCATTACGACGATGATTTGCTGTTCATTAATGGAGGAACTTGATGAACGAGAGAAGATGGATAGAGCTCTGCAAAAGAATGAAGCAAAACTTAAGGCATTATTGAATCATTCTTTTTTATTTGTTTGTTTATTAACCTTAGATGGCAGATTACAGCATGTGAATAAGAGGGCTTTAGAACTTATTGATCATTCTGAGGAAATGGTTATCGGACACTTGCTTTGGGAAACTCCTTGGTGGTCAAAGGGGGAAAGGGAACAACATCTTGTGCGGAATGCAGTGATTGAAGCTGCCAGTGGTAAATTTATTCGCTGTGAGATGAAATGCTTTTCTTCTACAGGTGAGGAACAAATTCATGATTTTTCAGTAAAACCTATTTTAAATGAGCAAGGACAGATGATTTTTCTTATTGTAGAAGGATGGGATATTAGCCAAGGGAAAAAAATGGAGGAAGAGTTACGTCAGAAAACAATTGCCCTACAGAATATAGCCTATTCAGACCTTTTAACTGGTTTACCCAATCGAGTCTATTTGGATGAATACCTTGATGAGGAAATGGAAAAGGCAGATCGTCACCAATTAGGGGGATCAATTTTTATTATTAATGTAGATGATTTGCGTATGATCAATGATAGTTTCAGCCATTCCTATGGAGATCAAATTATTACTATTATCAGTAAAATGCTGGTGAAAACTGTAGGAGAAGGAGCGTTTGTAGCGCGTAATATTGGGGATGAGTTTATTGTAATTTTACCTGGTGAAACTAATCGAGATCGCATTACGAAGATGGCTGATAGCATAATTATGGCGTTAAATGCTGATCATCAAGTGGCTGGAGTAGCTATTCGTACTTCTGTTAGTGCTGGTGTTGCTCTGTATCCTAAGGACGGGAGGACAGTAGAAGCAATTCTTAAGAACGCGGTGAATGCCCTCTATGTGGTTAAAAAATCTGGGAAAAATAGCTGGTCGTTTTATGAAGAAAGTATGCAAAGCCAGACATATGAAAATGTTATTCTAACAAATCGTTTGCGCCATGCTGCTGAATATGGAGAGTTATCATTACATTATCAGCCACAGGTTGAGGTAGGGAGTGGTAAGATTCTTGGATTTGAAGCCCTTCTGCGATGGGATAGTGGAGAAGGGGGTACAATCTCTCCGTCACGTTTTATACCATTAGCGGAGCAAAGTGGTCTCATTCGATCTCTTGGACAGTGGGTGCTTCAAGAGGCTTGCCTTTTTGCTAGGAAGTTGGATGAAATGGGATATGGCGATATTTATATTGCGGTGAATGTATCGCCGCGTCAACTTGCTGATGTGGATTTTGTTAATGTCATTGGTCAAGTTTTAAATGAAAGTGGTATAAAAGCAAGCCAACTGGAATTAGAAATTACTGAAAATGTTCTTCTAGTGTCATTGGGAGAGGTTATATATAAATTAGAATTACTACAAAAAATGGGAGTACGCTTGTCCCTTGATGATTTTGGTACTGGCTATTCATCATTGACTTATCTTCAACGCCTTCCTGTTAATACTCTAAAAATTGATAAGAGCTTTATTGATATGATTATGGTAGGGGCGAGTCAACCGGCCATTATAGGGTCGATCATCGATATGGCTCATATTTTGAAAATGACGGTGGTTGCTGAGGGGGTTGAACAACAACAACAATTAGATTACCTAGGGGAAAATAATTGTGACTGTATTCAAGGATATTTTTTCAGCTGCCCAGTACCCCAGGAGGACGCCATTGAATTATTAGAAAATGGATGGAAAAGATAGCGATATAAATTGTCAACTATTAAACTACGGAGGTATTATTAGGAGCTGTTATTTTTTTACCTCATTAGCAGTAAAGGAAAATAAGACTTGGCGTAAACTGATTTTTTATATAAAATGAAAAAGAGAATCATGGGGTGAGGGGATAGTAAGGGAGAGTGAGAACGGTGTATTTCTGCATATCATATATTGATCGTATTGGCATTGTCCATGATGTTACTTTGATCCTAACAAAGCGGGAAATTAATATCATATCAATGGAAGTGGAGGAAGGAAAGGTATTTTTGGAATGCCAAACAGTGCACCGAGACCAACAACAGGCATTTGTTGAAGAGCTAGCTAGTATAAGAGGTGTGCATAAGGTGGAGGAAATATCCTTTATGCCATCAAAAGAACGGGCTGAACAACTTCATGCTATTTTAACTTCTGTACATGATGGTATTCTGGCTGTGAATCATCATGGTATTATTACGCAATGCAATCCTGCAGCAGTCCGTATGCTTAGATTGCCATCTCAGCAGGTACAAGGACAACCCTTAGGATCTATTCTCTTTAAAAATTTACTGATACAGGAAACCTTAGAAACCGGTTGTCATTATCACAATCGAGAAGTATTTATTGCATCAGATCAGGGATATTGTGTTGTTAGTACAATACCGTTAAGGAATAATAGTGGTGATGTAGTTGGTGTAATTGCATTAATTAGGAATACCCAGGATGTAAGAAACTTGATGCGTAGTATGACAACTTCATTGCCTATGACATTTGCTGACGTTCCTTTTGCCAGTCCAGTTATGGAGCAGGTGCTGACAGAGGCCCATCGTTATGCGGCAAGTGACTCTACGATACTTATTCGAGGGGAGACAGGCACAGGTAAAGAACTTATTGCCAGGGCCCTGCATAGTGCTTCGGCCAGAGGAAATGCTGCCTTTGTACCCATTAACTGTGCTGCCATTCCAGATACCTTGTTAGAAAGTGAGCTATTTGGGTATGTAGAGGGAGCATTCACTGGGGCGGTCAAAGGAGGAAAGCCAGGGTTATTCGAATTAGCTAATGGTGGCACATTGTTTCTTGATGAGGTGGGAGAGGTATCTGCTCATATCCAAGTTAAAATGTTACGTGTACTTCAGGAACAACGTGTAAGGCGGGTAGGTAGCAATAAGGAAGTAGCTATTGATGTACGGATTATTGCTGCGACTAATCGTAATTTGGAAGATATGGTGGCAGATAAGATTTTTAGGGAAGACTTGTATTATAGGCTTAATGTTATTCCCTTGGTATTACCACCCCTTCGGGAACGTTTTGAAGATATTAGACTGCTCAGTGAATTATTTTTAAAACAATTTGCGGATAAATTACAGCGTTCGGTTACAGGATTTTCTCCTTTGGCATTACAGCGTTTGGAGAGTTATAATTGGCCAGGTAATGTGCGAGAATTGAAAAACGTTATTGAACGGGCAGTAAATCTAGTTGACGGTATCGAAGTGCAGTCAGAACACATTTTTTTAGGAAGATTGTCTGGCTCACCGGCATTACCAACCTTAGTCCAGTTTGAAACATATCAGACATTAGACGAGCGTTTAGGGGAGCTCGAACGAATTATTTTACAAGAAACCTTTCGCCGCTTCCGTTCTTCTAGACGTATGGGGGCAGTACTGGGACTATCACATACAGCAGTGCTAAAAAAAATGCACAAATATGAGTTGTCATTATAATGAAAAATACAAGTATAATCCATGTTTTCCGGATTATACTTGTATTTTTTTTTTTTTGGAATTTTTTCGTAACAGTGGAATGGTTTGTGGAAACAAAAGTTTACAAAGGGGAATAGTGAATTCGTGAAAAATGGGCATTATATGATTGGCACGCTTCTTGCATTCTTAGCAGAGCAGAAAGATAAAGTAGATTTTCAAAGTAGCACAAATTATAGATTAAAAGAATAATAAGGGGGATTCATCATGATTATTGGTGTAGTAAAGGAAATTAAAAACAATGAAAACCGTGTAGGACTGACTCCTGCAGGCGCAGCAGATTTGTGCAAAGCAGGTCATACTGTACTCCTGGAACAGGGTGCTGGTTTCGGTAGCGGTTTTTCCGATGAAAGTTATGTTAAAGTTGGAGCTAGCATTATTGCTGATAAGAAAGCATTGTTTGATCGCTCTGAAATGATTATTAAAGTAAAAGAGCCTTTGGCTGCAGAATATGATTTGTTCCATGAAGGCCAAATTTTATTTACATATTTGCATTTAGCTCCAGAGCCTGAGCTTACTCAAGCAATGCTGGACAAAAAAGTAATTGGTATTGCTTATGAAACCATTGTTGGACGTAATAATACATTGCCGCTTCTTTCACCTATGAGTGAAGTTGCAGGCCGTATGTCAGTACAAATCGGTGCACAAATGCTAGAAAAACCTTGGGGTGGTAAAGGTATTCTCCTCAGTGGCGTACCTGGCGTAGAATCAGGGCAAGTTGTTATTATTGGTGGCGGTATTGTCGGTACTAATGCAGCTAAGATGGCTGTTGGTATGGGCGCTCGGGTTACGATTATCGATAAATCAGGCGATCGTCTTGCTTATCTGGATGATATTTTTGGTGGCAGAGTTACGACTGTAATGTCTAACAGTTATAATATTGCCAAGTGGGTTGCTAAAGCCGATCTATTGATTGGGGCAGTACTCGTTCCTGGTGCTAAAGCTCCTAAACTTGTGAGTGAGGAAATGGTTAAAACCATGGAAGCCGGTTCTGTTATTGTGGATGTTGCCATTGATCAAGGTGGTTCTATAGAGACCATTGATCGTGTGACAACTCATAGTGATCCTACCTATACCAAATATGGCGTAGTACATTATTCAGTAGCCAACATGCCTGGTGCAGTGGCTCGTACTTCTACTTTGGCGTTAACGAATGCCACATTGCCTTATGCCTTGCAAATCGCTAATAAGGGATGGAAGCAAGCTCTGAAGGATGATGCAGGTCTTGCAAAAGGACTTAATGTATATAACGGCCAGGTAACCTTTAAGGCTGTAGCTGATGATCAAAATCTACCTTATACTTCAGTAGCAGAAATTCTGGCATAAAATTAGAGATAAAGAAAAATTGGCTTGTGTCAAGACATCGTTACTCTAACTTATAATATGAAAAATATATAACGCACTAGAGATTAGCACCTGTCGGGAATGATGAACGTGTAATTTGAGCACTAAATTTACGTTTTTCATGATAGTCAGGGGAGAATCTTTAGTGCGTTTACTTTAGGTTTTGAGGTTCTACAAAAAATAATTTGAAAATAAAGGTAATTATCTGAAAATGTGGAATAATCAAACATAGGCCGTTGAAGTTTTTAAGTATGTTGAATGTCAAGGTTGTTTGAAGGGAGGAGAACAATAAAAGGAGGGGAGCAATGAAGGGATGTCGCTAAACAAAAAGAATGTAGAGGAGCGTAACTTTATGGAGAAAAATAATGCTTTGCATGAAGAGCTGCATCGAGGCTTAGAAGAACGGCATATTCAGTTGATTGCACTGGGGGGGGCTATAGGTGTAGGGTTATTCCTTGGGTCTGGTGCAGCGATCAAAACTGCGGGCCCATCACTAATGCTTGTTTATTTCTTGGCAGGAATCATTATGTTTTATATTATGCGGGCACTGGGCGAAGTAGCGGTTGCTTATCCGGTTTCTGGTACTTTTAGCGCACATGCAAATATTTTCTTGGGACCACTTAATGGTTATATTACTGGTTGGACATACTGGTTTATGTGGGTTGTTACTTGTATGGCAGAAATTACTGCAGTGGGGGTTTATGTCACGTATTGGCTGCCTGAAGTACCTCAATGGATTCCTGCTTTATTAGCTCTTGTTATCATGACATGTGTTAATTTAATTAGTGTTCGTCTTTTTGGTGAATTTGAGTTTTGGTTTGCCTTGATTAAAGTTGTAACAATTATTGCCATGATTGTTGCTGGCTCAGCTATGATTATATTCGGTATTGGCAATGGTGGTATAGCAATTGGGATTGACAATCTGTGGTCATATGGTGGCTTTTTTCCTCATGGATTCCAAGGCATGTGTATGGCTGTTGTTATGGTTATGTTCGCCTATTTAGGCATTGAATTGGTTGGTGTTACTGCAGGTGAAGCTAAAAATCCTGAAAAATCCTTGCCGGCGGCAATTGATAAAGTCTTTTGGCGGATTTTAATTTTCTATGTTGGCGCGTTATTTGTTATTATGTCTTTATATCCATGGAACCAAATCGGTACAATTGGTAGCCCTTTTGTGTTAACTTTCAATAAGCTAGGGATAAGAGCAGCAGCTGGAATTATCAATTTCGTGGTGCTAACAGCCGCATTGTCTTCTTGTAATAGCGGGCTATTTAGTACAGGACGTATGCTTTATAATTTGTCACTGCAAGATAAGGCACCGGCCATATTTAGTAAATTAAATGATCGGAGTGTACCGACAAATGGTATCTTAGTTTCATCTGTATTCTTGTTGATCGGTGTGATTCTTAATTATCTGGTTCCTGCACAAGTGTTTACCTATGTAACTAGTGTAGCTACTTTTGGTGCACTCTGGATATGGGGAGTCATTTTGATGATTCAATTGAAATATCGGGAAGGCTTGACTGCTGAAGAGATTAAAGAAATTAAGTATCCTATGCCTCATTCTCCTGTATCGAATTGGGTCAGTCTACTTTTCTTAGTATTTGTTGTGGTTGTCATGTATTTTGATGCAGATACTCGCGTTGCCTTGTATATTGCGCCAATCTGGTTTGGACTTATCACTGCTTCATATTATGGGTTTGGCCTACATAAAGATGACGTAGGGGTAAGAGCCTCTGTTGACAAGTAGCATCTTTAAGGAGTATAAAAAAGGGAGGGCTTCATCAAGAAGGTCTTAGTAGTAGGAACTTGTTGATAGCGTACTTTGCCTAAAGGTGGACAGGGGGAACTCAACATGTTTGAACGATCAGTATGGACGGAAATTGACTTAGGAGCAATTGCTCATAATGTAGGACAAATTAGAAAAGTGACAGCAAGTAATGCTCAAATTTGTGCTGTGGTGAAAGCCGATGCCTATGGACATGGGGCGGTGGCTGTAGCCAAAACGGTGCTACAGGCTGGGGCCGATCGGTTGGCAGTGGCGATTCTGAATGAGGCATTAGAACTTAGACGGGCTGGGTTTAGAGTGCCAATACTGATTCTCGGGTATACACCAGCATGTCAGGCAGCTATCGTGGTAGATCAAGATATTACTCAGACCATATTCGACCTAGATTCGGCTCAGGCCTTATCAGGAGCCGCTGTAGCGGCAGGTAAAATTGTGAATGTTCATATAAAAATTGATACAGGTATGGGCAGAATTGGTATTCGTCCTGAAGATGCGGGAGCGTTTGCCGCGGCTGTAGCTATTCTACCTGGGATTAGAATTGAAGGTGTATTTTCCCATTTTGCCACTTCTGATAGCCGTGACAAAAGCTTTACTTATGAGCAATATAAGCAGTTTACTGAAGGGCTAGAGTATATTAAGGCAAAGGGTATTACTATCCCCATTCGCCATATTGCCAATAGTGCGGCTATTTTGGATTTACCACACATGCATTTAGATATGGTAAGGCCAGGCATTATTTTGTATGGTTTATGGCCTTCTGATGAAGTGATTCAAACCATAGAATTAAGGCCAGCCATGAAATTTAAGGCTCAAGTGGGTTTTACTAAAGATATGCCTGCTAATGCAACGATAAGTTACGGTCGGACTTATTTTACGGAGCGGCGCAGTCGTATTGCTACTTTACCTGTAGGCTATGCTGATGGTTGGTCACGTTTGCTCGCTAACAAAGCCTCTGTATCCATCAGGGGACAAAGGGCGCCATTAGTGGGACGAGTGTGCATGGATCAATGTATGATTGATGTTACCCATATTCCCGGGGTAGTTCCTGGTGATGAAGCGCTGCTATTTGGCGGAGATGATTTACCGGTGGAAGAAGTAGCAGGGCATATGGAGACAATCAATTATGAAATTGTCTGTATGGTAGGCAAGCGAGTGCCCAGGTTGTATGTTGGAGAATAATAGTTAATAATAATACACTCACGTTTTATAGGTGGGTGTATTTTTTTACTTCATGGTACTGCTTTTAAGGACCATATTGCCACAAAGGCAAACAGCCCTGCAGTTAGCCAAAAGACGGAATGGGTACCTAAGTATAGTGCAAAAAGGCTACCTAGGAGCGGACCCAGCACATTGCCCATGAGAGAGGCAGAGCTGGTAACTCCATAGGCTACACCGCGTTTTTCTGGTGGGATTAATAGGTATACAATAGCATTAATCGTTGGCAGCATTGCACCAAGAAATAATCCGCTAACGCCTCGGGCCATGCCTAGGATAATAACGCTTGTAGCTATGGCTTGCCCAGCGAAAGATAGTGCAGCTAGACTAGCAGAGAAAAACAAAATGGCAGTTGGTTTTGTATGTTTGCTAATTATGCCCATAGAAGCTGAGGCTAGGGCACTTGTTAGCCCAGTGATGGCAATAATAGAGCCGCAGGTGCTGGCAATGTGAGTTGAATCAGGAGCTAATCCTTGGATATAGAGTGGCAAAATAGGGGCAATGGCTTGGACGGCAAATTGAATAGCGAATTGGATGAGTAGCATACTTTTAAGTCCGGGGGTGGATAGTACATGTTTGATTTGTTTGTTGACAGAAGGCTTTACTGTTTGTGGCGCAGGAACAAAGTGTTCGGTAACTGCCAAATGGATAATAAACAGTGAAATAATGCACATGATACCAAAGGCAGCAAATGCTTGGCGATAACCGAAATGATCGGCGATAAACCCACCAAGCAGGGGACCAAAGGCACCACCAGTAATCATGGCTGTCTGGTAGAACCCCATTGTAAAGCCTATTTCTTCAGGTGGGGTAAGGCTGGTCACTAAGGCCAGGGCTGCAGATGTAAAACCGCCGAAGAGTCCTTGTAGAATGCGTAACACGAGCAGTTGGTATACATTTGTTACAAAGGCCATAGCCATCATGAGGATGAAAAAAATAAACATGACTCGCTCAACCATGGGTTTTCTTCCATGCCGGTCAGCAAGTACGCCCCAGTGAGGACCTGAAATAGCGGCACATAATGAAGCAACAGCCATGAGGATGCCTGACCATATTTCAACTTCTTCTAGTGTGGTTATACCAAGTTCTGGCAAATATAAAGGGAGAAAGGCGATAACGCCAGTAATGGCAGCCATGCCGTTAAGCTGGGCAAACCACATGGCTGCTAGATTTTTCTTCCATTCAGGTAATTTAAACATAGTGATCCTTCTTTTGGTTAGAGATAATGTTATTAGTATAACAGAAAAAAAGTAGGTACGCGACGCTTCAGACGATATGATGGTTTTTTCGATGTGTTAGCAACTGAGCATCCTTGTAAGCTGATGGCAAGTTTTTTTTTTTGGCAGGGAAACCATAGAAGAAAGACGAATAGTAACCTTCTATGGTATTGTGATATTCAAGAAGGGCTGATTATAGATATGATAAAAAAAACGGCTATTAAACTTAAGCAGCGTATTGCCTTGTTCCTCAGTATATTGTTAGTGACAATCCTTATTTTGGTAGGGCGTATTGGGTGGATACAGTTTATTGATGGTAAACGTATGACGGCCAAAATAGAGATGCAATTACGAGAGAGTAAGGTTCTTCATTCGCCAAGAGGTACTATTTATGACAGGTACGGACGGGAGCTGGCGGTCAGTAGCATGACTAAATCCTTGTATGCCAATCCGTCGGAAATTAAAGAGGCAGATCAAGTAGCTGGGGTATTGGCAAATTTATTGGAAATGAAGCCTGAGGATATCAAGAAAAAACTGGCCGTAGGTGGTCAGTTTATATGGATCAAACGTATGATAGAGCCGGCAGTGGCTCAAAGGGTACAGGCAGTAATCAAAGAATATGAAATTAAGGGCATGGGCTTTCTTGAAGAAAGTAAGCGCTATTATCCTAATGACTCGTTAGCGGCACAAGTTTTGGGGTTTGTCGGTACAGATGATAATGGGCTAGATGGCATGGAAATGGCCCTTGATAAAACAATTAAAGCTAAATTATTTGAGCAAATGATTGATACAGATAGTCATAGCATTCCAATTTTTAAATCGATTTTTACCTTTGCACCCACGAAACAAGGTAAAAATGTATATCTTACATTAGACAGTGGTATTCAGTTTATTGTAGAACAAAGCCTAGATAAGGCGATGACGAGTACTGGTGCTCAGGGTGCTACAGTGATTGTGATGAACCCTAATACGGGCGAGATACTGGCGATGGCCAATCGGCCAACATACAATCCCAATCAGTTTTACAAATATGGTGACAATGAGTGGAAAAATCGGGCAGTAGCTTATAATTATGAACCAGGTTCTACTTTTAAAAGTATTGTGGCAGCTGCAGCACTACAAGAAGGTAAGGTATACCCAGAAGAAAGATTTATTGATAAAGGGTATGTAGAGGTATCTGGCAGGCGTATTAAAAATTGGAGCGGCGATAGTTATGGGAATATTTCTTTTATCGATATTATAAAAGAGTCAATAAATACAGGCTTTGTACAAATTGGTATGCGGCTAGGAGCTTATAAATTGACGGAGTATGCCCAGGCCTTTGGTTTTGGTAAGGCGACAGGCATTGAATTGCCTGGTGAGGAAAATGGATTGCTATTTGAACCGAAGGATATGCGTGATTCTGATACAGCCACCATGTCTATCGGTCAAAGTATTGCTGTTACGCCACTGCAATTAGTGACAGCTGTCGGAGCTATTGCCAATAAAGGGGTGCTGCTCAAGCCCCATATTATTAAAGAAATCCGTAATATGGACGGATCTCTTGATCGTGAGATAGGGGCCCAGTCGGTACGGCAGGCCATTAGTCCTGAGACGGCGCAGATACTTACAGGGATGATGGAAAAGGTAGTATCAGAAGGGGGGGGCAAAAAGGCAGAAGTAAAGGGTTATCATTTTGCTGGTAAAACAGGTACGGCCGAAAAACTTAAAGATGGCGGAAGTGGTTATGCTGCAGGACGATATGTTGCTTCCTTTGTGGGTTTTGGACCCATAGAAGATCCGCAGGTGGTTATATTAGTCGTTCTTGATGATCCCAAGGGGGTATATTATGGCGGACAAATTGCTGCACCTGTAGCTGGTGATATTTTGACACAGATTATGCGTCATCTTAACATTTGTCCTCAGATTGTCAATGAATCCTTGGTGCCTACACCCCATCAACAGCCTGTAATACTAGGTATAAAGCCGCAAGTCCAGGCGCCGCCAGGTAAGGTAGTTGTACCCAATGTTTTAGGCATGAGCATACGACAAGCTGGGGAAAGTCTAAATAAATTAGGGCTTGCCATGGTGCCTACAGGTACAGGGGCAGCTACTAGACAGAATATAGCAGAGAATACGATTGTGGAACCAGGTACTGAAATTACTGTACATTTTGAAGCAAGATAGTATGCTTAATAAAAAAAGGGCGGCTATTGCCGCCCGTGGTTGCTGTATTAAGGTTTTTGGTTGGCATCATATTGAGCAGTCATTGTTCCGGATGTTGCAGTGCTACCAGTAGCGCCCATACCGGATTCGTACTGTTCAATCATTCTGCGTACCATGTGACCACCGACGCGTCCGCAGTCAGCAGAAGTCATAGTTGACCAACCTTGAGAACGGACCTGATCAGCAATACCTAGCTCACTAGCTACTTCCAGCCATTATGACATTATGACAGGAATTAGTGTTTTGGTGACGAATTAAGAGTTATAATAGAGTATGTTTAACAAAGCTGCATATGAGTGTTTTGGAGTAAGATTTAAGAATTGCAATGGGAGTGATATATATGCATGAGATGGCCATTGCTCAGGGAATACTGGACATTGTACTTAAAACTGCAGCTGAGAATCAAGTAGCGAAAGTGACTGGCATTAAGTTGCTCATCGGACAGATGACACAAGTTGAGCCGGAATCCCTTAAATTTGGGTTTGCAGCCCTGTCGATTGGCTCTATCGCTGATGGGGCTAATATTGACATAACGATTGTGCCTCTTGTTGGGCAATGTAATAGTTGCAGACAAGAATTTTCTGTTGAAAGATATTGTTTTTTATGTCCAAATTGTAGCTCCGCCAGCGTGACCCTAGTATCCGGGCGGGAACTGGCTGTAGATTATCTGGAGGTTGAGTAACATGCAAATACAAGTGATGACTAATATTTTAGATAGGAATGACCAAATTGCTGCTGAGGTACATAAACGGTTATCAGCAGCAGGTATTTTTGTTATAAACCTTATGGGATCACCTGGGTGTGGTAAAACTTCATTATTAGAAAACACCATTGTTGGACTGAAAAATGAAATTTCAATGGCTGTGATTGAAGGGGATTTGTTTACAACTAAAGACGCTGAGCGTATTGAGCAGTATGGTGTGCCTGTGGTGCAGATAAATACAGGTGGTGGCTGCCATCTTGATGCGAATATGGTGAGCAGCGTTCTGGATTCCCTTGATCTCGAAGGTCTTGATTTGATTGTCATTGAAAATGTGGGGAATCTAGTATGCCCTGCTGAATTTAATATCGGTGAGGACGTTAAAGTAACAGTACTTAGTATTACGGAAGGTGAAGATAAACCTTTGAAATATCCTCTTATTTTTAAACAAGCCAGTGTTGTTATTTTAAATAAAGTTGATTTGCTACCATATACAAATTTTGATATGCAGTCTGCAATTGCAGATATTACCAGTATTAATCCTGATACTGTATTGGTACAAGCTTCATGTCTGTCAGGGATAGGTTTGCCTGAATGGTATGATTGGTTGAAAGAACAGATACGAATGAAGAAAACAAGGAGTATATAACAATGCCCACAAGGGAGGAGCAAGAGATAGAAATTGAACGTATGCGTGCTCGGCTTCATGAATTAGTCACGGCTAAAGTAGGGAATATGATTGATCCTGAAGTTGGCAAATTAAGTACAAAGCTGGATATGTTAATTGTAAAATATCAACAAACAAAAGATAAGGATAGTAAGTAATAATTTTTTATAGCCGGAGGCATTATTATGATGGATGAAAAAGATTGGGAACTTTTTAAACAAAAATTTAAGAATAAAGCGAGCATTGATCTTAATGATTATAAACCGGCACAGATGCAACGACGGATCAGTAATTTGATGAGTCGTTATGGGGTGCGTACATATGTAGATTTTTTTAACTTGCTAGATAAAGACGCTAGAATGTATAAAGAATTTATTGATTATATGACGATTAACGTTACCGAGTTTTTCCGTACACCAGAAAAATTTTCGGAACTGGAAGCCAAAGTACTGCCAGAACTATTAACCAAAAGTCCTAAACTTAACATTTGGAGCGCAGGTTGCTCTGTTGGTGCAGAGCCTTATTCCTTGGCAATGATTTTGAAAGATATGACACCAACTGTGAAACATCGTATTTTGGCTACTGATCTTGATGTGGAAATGTTAGCAAAAGCCAAAGGTGGTGTGTATACAAACACTGAGTTTAAAAATATTTCAAACAATCGGGCTTCCAAATATTTTAAACAGATGAATGGTACCTATATCATTGATGATGACATTAAGTCTCGTATTGAATTTAAAAAACACAATCTATTATTAGACAAGTTTGAAACTGGATTTGACTTGATATTATGTCGCAATGTCGTAATTTACTTTACAGAAGAAGCTAAAGATGGTTTATATCGTCGCTTTTTAAGTGCTCTTAAACCAGGTGGCGTAATGTTTGTTGGTGGTACGGAAGCCATATTGAATTTCCGTGATATTGGTTTTGTTAGTTATTTGCCATTCTTCTATCGCAAACCATTATAAAACAGTTTTTTATAAGACTCCCCAGTTGGCTAGTCGATGGAAGGTGCGTAGTAAATAGTGCAGGAATGTTCTGGTATTGGTATGCTCATCAATTGTTTGGCTAGCGTTGATGTTTACTGTTTTTACAGGTAGTTCGCGCACAAAGAAAACAATTTCCCCAATTTTTTGCCCCTGATAGACAGGGGCTTTTATTTTTTCAGGCAAGTCAACAGCGACCGTAATATACTGATAATCATCAGCTTTTACGACTAGGCTGGCCTGGCTGTCGACAACTGCATCTACCATTGAACTAAGGCCTTTTTCTATAGGGATGGCACATATGATGTCATCTTTATTGGCATACTCATATAATTCGTAGGTGGCAAAACCGAAGTTTAATAGTTGCATAGAGTCATTCCAACGCGAATGATCATGTAGAACTACGGAAATTAGTTGCTGATTACCTCGGGTGGCACTGGAGATGAGACAGGGGCCAGCTTGGTTGGTGGTGCCTGTCTTGACGCCATCTACTTCTTCAAGTAACCACAATAATTTATTAGTATTTCTTAAATTTTGGTCATGTTCTTTGCCCCGACGGTCCAGCCAGTCAATATTGGTTTCTCGTGTATTAACAATAGTAGCAAAGATGGGACTCGTTAATGCATATTTGGTAATCCAGGCCAAGTCGAAAGCAGTGGAATAATGCAAGGGGGCCGTGAGGCCGTGAGGATTGGCGAAGTGGCTCTCCAAGGCGCCTAATAACGCAGCTTTATGGTTCATAATGCTAACAAAATTTTCAACAGATCCGGCTAGATGTTCGGCAATAGCCACTGCAGCATCATTGCCTGAGCGTAGTAAGAGACCAGTTACCAATTCTCGTAGCAAGATCCTTTGCCCAGGGTTTAAATGCATTGACGAACCAGCTGTGCCAGCAGCTCGCAGGCTGACTGTTACCTCATCGTCAAGATGGCCACTTTCAATGGCGATGATGGCTGTTAGTACTTTGGTGGTGCTAGCTGGTGCCCTGCGGGTACGGCTATTTTTTTCATACAATATCGTGCCTGTCTTGGCATCAATCAAGATAGCTGATTCTGCACTAATCTTCGGTGGTGCACTGGTAGCTATCTGGGTAGGTAGCCAGAGCAAAAGGCATAGTATGAAGAGACTTTTTAGCTTAACTGATAAAGACATGGCAATCCTCCTCCGCAACATTATTATAGTATATTTTAAGTAGTGCATAATCATTCGTGTTGTCAGTCATATCTTTACTCCTTATTGCGTAATATCCAAAGAGGTAGTGATAGGAGGTAAGAACATGATAATATTGCGCCCTAAGTTTTTTGGAGTGGTATTTGGCGTGTTACTAGCTACTGTTGCAGTTGTGCAGGGGCTGCTAGCGGATAATGGCAAGGTAATAAAAAAAGTACCAACTACCCATAAGGTAGTGGCACTGACAATTGACGATGGGCCCCATTACAAAACTACCCCTCAAATGTTGGCAGTCCTTAGAGATAAAAATGTGAAATTGACATTGTTTATTTTAGGTGAAAATGCTGGAAAGCATCCCGAAATTTTGGCACAGGCGGTAGCAGATGGTCATGAAATTGCTACTCATGCTTATAGTCATAATCCCCTTAATAAGATGAGCAAGACGGAAGTAGGAGAAGAACTGGATAAGGCAGAAAAAGCTATCACTGTGGTAGCTCCAAAACCCACACTATTTCGCCCACCAGGTGGCGCATATAATGATACTGTAACTGCAGAAGCTGGTAGACGTGGTTATACCACAATTCTATGGTCCATAGATACTGGTGACTGGCGTCGCCCTAGTGTGAAGCATGTTGTGGACAGCGTTATGAACAATGTTCAGCCTGGTAGTATTGTGCTGCTCCATGAGGGGCAATATCCATTGCCTACTCCAGAAGCGATTGGTATTATTATTGATAGGTTACGAGTACAAGGTTAC